>NZ_JBIUAP010000017.1:0-104574 GCF_044547525.1 Promicromonospora sp. NPDC052451 | reverse complement strand
AGCCTCATAGCGCCGATGGTACTGCCCTGGAGACGGGGTGGGAGAGTAGGACGCCGCCGGACAACCATTCAGCGTCAGGGGATGAACCCCCGGACCACCCCCTGGTGGGGGTGGCCGGGAGCGGTTCATCCCCTGACGCATTTTTATGCCCTGAACAAGGCCGCATCTTCGTCTTCCGTCGTGTGGAATGCTGGTTCCGGCGGCCTGCCGGCCGCCGGTTCGGCGGGGAGGACGACATGGCAGAGGCTGGCGTGCAGTCGGTCGAGCGAGCGCTCGACCTGCTGGAGATCCTGGCGGAGCTCGGCGACGACGCCGGCCTGAGCGAGCTCTCGGAGCGTTCCGGTCTGCCCCTGCCGACGATCCATCGGCTGATGCGCACCCTCGTGTCCCGTGGTTACGCGCGCCGTCTGCCGTCCCGCCGGTACGCGCTCGGTGCGCGGGCCATGGGCCTGGGGGAGGCGGCCGGTCGTCAGCTCGGCGCCGGGGCGCGGCGTCATCTGGCGCGGCTCGCCCGGGAGCTGGGGGAGACCGCGAACCTCGCGATGCTCGACGGTGAGATGGCCGTGTACGTGGCGCAGGCGGCGTCGTCGCACTCGATGCGGATGTTCACCGAGGTGGGGCGGCGCGTGCACCTGCACAGCACCGGCGTCGGCAAGGCGCTCCTGGGTGAGCTCTCGGACGACGCGGTCCGGGGCATCGCAATCCGTGCCGGTCTGGAGCCTGCGACCGACCGGACGATCACCGACGTCGACGCGTTGCTTGCCGCGATGGGCGAGATCCGGGACCGCGGCTACGCCGTCGACGACGGGGAGCAGGAGGTGGGCGTGCGGTGCTTTGCCGTGGTCGTGCCCGGCGTACCCGTACCGACGGCGCTGTCCGTGTCGGGGCCGTCGGCCCGGGTGTCGTTCGAGTTCGGCGAGCGGGCGGTGCCGCTGCTGCGGGACGTCGCCCAGGATGTGGCGCGCGAGCTGTCCGGGAGCTGAGCGACGCGTTGACCCCGGGGACCGCGGCGCTTAGGGTTTCCACTAGGAAGTATTTGGATTCCGCATTGTGGAAGAAGGTTGCGGGATCCGACGCACAGCCGCTCGACCAAGGGACTGACAGTGGACACTCCGGACGGCCTGACCCTCACCGCTGACATCGCACCGCGTGCCGAGGAGGTGCTGACCCCGCAGGCGCTCGGACTGGTCGCTGCACTGCACCGCGCGCTCGACGACCGGCGGCTCGAGCTGCTGGAGGCACGACGCCGGCGGGTCGAGCGCCTCGCCGCCGGTGGCACGCTCGACTTCCTGCCCGAGACGCGGCACATCCGCGAGGACCCCACATGGCGCGTGGCGCCGCCCGCGCCGGGCATCGAGGACCGGCGCTGCGAGATCACCGGCCCCACCGACCGCAAGATGACCATCAATGCGCTGAACTCCGGTGCGAAGGCGTGGCTCGCGGACCACGAGGACGCCAACACCCCGCAGTGGAGCGCGGTCGTGGGCGGACAGCTCAACCTGCTCGACGCGATCAACCGGACCATCGACTTCACGGGCGACAACGGCAAGCACTACGCGCTCAAACCCGACGCGGAGCTGGCGACGATCATCGTCCGTCCCCGCGGCTGGCACCTGCCGGAGAAGCACGTCCTGGTCGACGGCCGCCCGACCTCGGGCAGCCTGGTGGACTTCGCGCTGTACCTCGCCACGGCGGGGCTCCGGCAGATCGAGAAGGGGCAGGGGCCGTACTTCTACCTGCCCAAGATGGAGTCGCACCTGGAGGCGCGTCTCTGGAACGACGCGTTCGTGCTGGCCCAGGACTATCTCGGCATCCCGCAGGGCACCATCCGCGCCACGGTGCTCATCGAGACCTACCCGGCGGCGTTCGAGATGGAGGAGATCCTCTACGAGCTGCGGGAGCACAGCTCGGGCCTGAACGCCGGGCGCTGGGACTTCATGTTCTCGGTGATCAAGTCGTTCCGGACGCGCGGCAAGGAGTTCATGCTCCCGGACCGGAACGCCGTCACCATGACGGTGCCGTTCATGCGCGCCTACACCGAGCTGCTGGTCAAGACGTGCCACACCCGGGGCGCGCACGCGATCGGCGGTATGGCCGCGTTCATCCCGAGCCGCGACGAGGAGGTCAACGCCGCCGCGTTCGCCAAGGTGCGCGACGACAAGACGCGCGAGGCGAACGACGGGTTCGACGGTTCGTGGGTGGCGCACCCCGGCATGGTGGACCTCTGCACGGAGGTCTTCACCTCGGTGCTGGGCGACAAGCCGAACCAGATCGACCGCACCCGCGAAGACGTGCAGGTCACCGCGGCGCAGCTGCTCGACGTCGCCGCCACGCCCGGCGACGTCACCGAGGCCGGGCTGCGCAACAACATCTCCGTGGGCATCCAGTACCTCAAGGCCTGGCTCGGCGGGCTCGGCGCCGTCGCCATCTTCAACCTCATGGAGGACGCCGCCACGGCGGAGATCTCCCGGTCGCAGGTGTGGCAGTGGCTGCACAACGACGTGACCCTCGCCGACACCGGGCACCGGGTCACGCGCGAGCTGATCGACCAGATCGTCGAGGAGGAGATCGCCAAGCTGCCGGGTGACGCGGCAGACTACGAGGAGGCGAAGCAGACGTTCCTGGAGGTGGCGGTGGCGGACGACTACGCGGACTTCCTGACCCTGCCGGCATACGACCGCATGCCCTGACCCTTCCCGTTGAGCGCGGGATCTTCGCCCTCGAGACGCGGTTTCGAGGGCGAAGATCCCGCACTCAACGGAGTACCGCGCGCAACGAGGAGGTTGCCGGATGGGATCTAGCACTTCGGGCGGGCTGGCGGCCGTCATCGCCGAGCTGTCGGCCGAGCTCGGCGAGGGACGGGTGGTCACCGACCGGCAGCGCCGTCGCACCTACGAGTCCGACGGGCTGGCGGCCTACCGCGTGGTGCCGGGCGTGGTGGTGCTCGCACGCAGCGCGGACGACGTGGCTGCGACGGTACGGGTCTGTGCGCGGCACGGCGTGCCGTTCGTCGCGCGTGGTTCCGGTACAGGTCTGTCGGGCGGTGCACTGCCGCACCCCGAGGGGGTGCTGGTGGTGCTGTCCCAGATGCGGGAGGTGCGGGAGGCCGACGTCGCCAACCAGCGTGCCGTGGTCGAACCCGGGGTGATCAACCTGCAGCTCACCGCCGCGACCAGTCCTGACGGGTACTACTTCGCGCCCGACCCGTCCAGTCAGTCGGTGTGCTCCATCGGCGGGAACGTCGCCGAGAACTCGGGCGGCGCGCACTGCCTCAAGTACGGCTTCACGACCAACCACGTCACGGGCGTGGACCTGGTGACCCCCGCAGGCGAACAGGTCGAGATCGGCGGCAAGGCGCCCGACCCGCCGGGGTACGACCTGCTCGGTGCCGTGGTCGGCAGCGAGGGCACGCTCGGCGTCGTCACCGCCGTGACGGTGCGGCTGACGCGGCTGCCGCAGGAGGTGCGCACGCTCCTGGCAGCCTTCCGCACCATGGACGACGCCGGGGCCGCCACCTCCGCGATCATCGCCGCCGGTGTGATCCCCGCTGCGATCGAGATGATGGACGCCCTCTCCATCGAGGCCGCCGAGAAGGCCGTGCACTGCGGTTACCCCGAGGGCGCCGGCGCGGTGCTGGTCGTGGAGCTGGACGGTCCCGCGCCGGACGTCGCCGGAGAGTTCGACGACGCGGTGCGGCTGTGCGAGGCGGCCGGCGCGTTCGAGGTGCGGGTCGCGGCCGACGACGCCGAGCGCGCCCTGATCTGGAAGGGCCGCAAGTCCGCGTTCGCGGCGGTCGGGCGGATCAGCCCCGACTACATCGTGCAGGACGGCGTGATCCCGCGCACGGCCCTGCCCCAGGTGCTGCGGCGGATCGCCGAGCTCGGCGACGGCGCCGGGGTACGCGTGGCCAACGTCTTCCACGCCGGTGACGGCAACCTGCACCCGCTCGTGCTGTTCGACGGCGCGGTCGAGGGCGCCGTGGAGCGCGCCGAGGCGGTGGCCGGCGGCATCCTCGACCTGTGCCTGGAGCACGGCGGGTCCATCACGGGCGAGCACGGCGTGGGCGCCGACAAGGCCAAGCACATGCCCCGCATGTTCACGCCCGCCGACCTGGACACCATGCAGGCCGTGCGCTGCGCGTTCGACCCGGAGGGCATCGCCAACCCGGGCAAGGTGTTCCCCACGCCGCGGCTGTGCGGCGAGCACCCCGGGCGGCGTCGTGGCACGCATCCGCTCGTGGAGTCCGGCGCGGCGGAGCTCTTCTGATGGCCGACCTGGAGCGGCTCGAGGCTGTGGTGCGCCCGCACGGCGGCGAGGTCCGGGAGGCGGGGCCGGGCGACGTCGTCGACGGGGTGGCGGCGTCGGCGGTGGCACGGCCGGCGTCGGCGGAGGGGGTGGCTGCCGTGCTGCGCGAGGCGACCGCGCAGGGGCTGGCCACCGTGGCGCGCGGGGGAGCGACGGCGCTCGACTGGGGAGCGCCGCCCGAGCGTGCCGACCTGATTCTCGACACCACGGGCCTGGACCGGCTCGTCGAGCACGAGGCGGGTGACCTGGTGGTCGTGGCCGAGGCCGGGCTGCCGGTGGCGGCGCTCCTGGACCACGTCGGTCGTGCGGCGCAGGAGCTCGTGGTGGACCTCCCGCCCGACCGGCTCGCGGGTGGGTCGACGGTGGGCGGTGCACTGTCGACGGGGATGTCGGGGCCGCGGCGCCTGCAGCGCGGCGGGATCCGTGACCTCGTCCTGGGGGCAACCGTGGTGCTCGCCGACGGCACCGTCGCCTCCTCCGGCGGCAAGGTGGTCAAGAACGTGGCCGGGTACGACCTCGCCAAGCTCCTGACGGGTGCGTACGGCACGCTCGGTGTCGTCGTGCGGGCCGCGTTCCGGCTGCATCCGGCGCGGCCGGAGCGGGCGTACGTGGTCGCCTCCGGACCGCTGGCCGACGTCGCGGCACGGGCCCGGGCGGTCGTCGCGTCCCAGCTCGCACCCGCTGCGGTCGAGATCGACCGGCCCGCCGGGAGCGACGTCGCGACCGTGGCGGTGCTGCTGGAGGGGGCGGAGACCGCCGTCGGGCAGCGGGCCGCCGCCGCGGCGGAGCTGGCGGGCGGACAGGTCCAGGAGGAGCCGCCCGGGTGGTGGGCGGCGCTGCCGGGCGGCAGCGGCGCGCTCCCGTCGGTCCCGGCGGGAGCGGTGCCCCGGACGCTCGTCAAGGCGACCGCCACGCTCACCGGGGTGGCCGGCCTGCTCGCGGCGGCGCGCGACGCCGAGCAGCGGTACGGGGTGGGCGCCGCGCTGCGCGGGACTGCCGCGGGGGTGCTGTACGGCGCGGTCACGGGTACACCCGAGGCGACCGCGTCCGCCGTCGGGCACCTGCGGGCAGCTGCGGCCACGCCGCGGGAAGGGACCGTGACCGTGCTGCGCGCGTCGCACGAGGTGCGGGCCGCGCTGGACGTGTGGGGCCCGGTGGGCGGGCTCGACCTGATGCGTGCCGTCAAACGGCAGCTCGACCCCGGGCGGAACCTCGCACCCGGCCGATTCGTGGGAGGCATCTGATGACCGAGGCCAAGCCGGACCTGCTGGGCTCGTTCGACGGGTCGGGGGCGTTCGACGCGCACCACCCGCCGCGACGCGAGCTCGTGGACGACTGCGTGCACTGCGGGTTCTGCCTGCCCGCCTGTCCCACGTACTCGCTCTGGGGCGAGGAGATGGACTCCCCGCGCGGCCGGATCTACCTCATGAAGGAGGGGCTGGAGGGCGAGCCGATGTCGCCCGCCCTGGTGGAGCACGTCGACGCCTGCCTCGGGTGCATGGCCTGTGTGACCGCCTGCCCGTCGGGCGTGCAGTACGACAAGCTGGTGGAGGCGACACGGCAGCAGGTCGAACGGCGCGGCGCGGAGCACCGCACGCGCGGTCAGCGGCTGCTGCGGTCGGCGATCTTCGCGCTGTTCCCGCGGCCGGAGCGGCTGCGGCTGATCCGGCCGCTGCTCGCGCTGTACCAGCGCACGGGCCTGTCGAGGCTGGTGCGGCCGGTGCTCGCCCGGATCTCCCCGACGCTGGCGACGATGGAGGCGATCGCGCCGCCGGTCGGGCCGCGTATCCCGGTGCCCGCGCTCGTGCCCGCCGCGGGCACGAAGCGGATGACCGTCGGGATGCTGCTGGGCTGCGTGCAGCGCGAGTTCTATCCGGGCGTCAACGCGGCGACGGCGCGGGTGCTGGCGGCGGAGGGCTGCGACGTCGTCGTGCCGCCTGACCAGGGATGCTGCGGCGCGCTGTCCGTGCATGCGGGGCGGGAGGCCGAGGGGCTCGACTACGCACGGGCGCTCATCGACACGTTCTCGGGCGCGGGCGTGGAACGGATAGTGGCCAATTCGGCCGGGTGCGGGTCGACGATGAAGGACTACGCGGACCTGCT
This sequence comes from Promicromonospora sp. NPDC052451, assembly GCF_044547525.1. Classification (NCBI taxonomy): domain Bacteria; kingdom Bacillati; phylum Actinomycetota; class Actinomycetes; order Micrococcales; family Promicromonosporaceae; genus Promicromonospora; species Promicromonospora sp. NPDC052451. The sequence goes on along the minus strand of NZ_JBIUAP010000017.1, from coordinate 98,166 downwards.
GGCGGACGACCCCGAGTACGCGGAGCGGGCGGCGTCGTTCGCCACGAGGACCCGCGACATCTCGGAGGTGCTGGCGGAGCTGGAGCCCGTCGCGCCCCGGCATCCGCTGCCGATGACCGTGGCCTACCACGACGCGTGCCACCTGCGGCACGCGCAGGGCGTGCGGGCGCAGCCGCGGGCAGTGCTCGCGACGATCCCGGGGCTGGTGGTCAAGGAGATCGCCGAGGGCGACATGTGCTGCGGGTCGGCCGGAATCTACAACCTCACCAACCCCGAGCCTGCGCGGGAGCTGGGAGACCGGAAGGCCGCGAACGTGGCGGCTACCGGCGCCGAGCTGCTGGTCACGTCCAACCCGGGGTGCCTGCTGCAGATCACGGACGCGCTGCGGCGGCGCGGGCGGGACCTGCCGACGGCGCACATGGTGCTCGTGCTGGACGCGTCGCTGCGCGGCGTCGGGCCGGAGGAGCTGGTGCGGTGACGGCTCGCGCCCGGCACCGGGGGAGCCGGTGCCGGGCGCGAGTGGGTTCTAGCGGGAGATGTAGAACTCTCGGAGGTCGACGAAGTCGCCCGCGTTCGCCACGAAGCGGACCTTGCCGTCGAGGGTGCCGCCGGGGCTGAGCCAGACCCATTTGCTGCCGGTCTCGGTCGCGTGAGCGTTGACCGTGCCGAGGAACCGCGATCCCATGTAGACCTTCATGCTTCCGTAGCGGGGTCCGGTGTTGACCTTGGCGTAGATCGCGACGCCGCTGTAGCCGCGGGTGGTGACGAGGTCGCCGGTACCGGGCCAGACCCGGTGGTGGTACGGGCCGAACGACATACCGTCGAGCTTCGCCGAGCTGACCGGCATGGTGGAGCACCGCCAGCCCGACCAGGCACTCAGGTGCCCGGCCAGGTCCTTGGCCCGGACCCGGAAGCAGTGCTGGCCGGCTTCGGTCAGGGGGCGGGTGTACGAGGTGCTCGTCGTCCAGAACGGCCGCTCGGCACCGACCTCGGTGCGGGACAGGCTGCGCTGCACCAGGTAGCCCTCGATACCGAAGTTCTCGTAGAAGGCCCAGGTGAACACCGGGTCCGCGGTGCGCACGCCGTCGACCACGCGGGTCTGGCTGGGCTTGATCCACCGGGGGTAGGCCAGGCTCCTGATCCGGGGCTCGGACGCGTCGGAGAACGTGCACTCCTCGGGCGTCCAGTCCCCGGCGGTCCCGTTCAGGTCGTATCCGCGCGCCTGGAAACAGACGAAGCTGCCGTTCGGCACATCGGCGCCGTAGAGGCGGCTCCAGCCGCCACCGTTGCCCTCCACGAGGGTCCAGTCAGGTGGCGTCTCACCTCGCTGGTAGACGCGGTATCGCACGTCGGACTCGGCGAAGTACAGATCGTCCGTGCCCTTGTAGTAGAAGAAGATGCTGCCCTGATTCGCGTCCGTCGCCGGGGGCAGTGGCTCAGCAACCAGCTGGTTGGTGACGTCGGGTACGACCTCGCACTTCTCGCCCTGCCAGCCGCTGTCGTTGCCGGCGTTGTCCACCGCCCGGCCCTCCCAGCAGACCGTCGCGCCCACCGGGTACTCGACCGGCTCGCCCTCGGGCACGGGCACCGGGTTGCCGAAGTCCGTCTCGCCTGCAAGTTTGATGCGGGCGCGCAGGTCGGTCTCGGTCTCCGCGACGCCCGACTCCTCGAACGGCGGAGTCGCCACGTCGCGGGCCTGGACGTAGGTCTCGTACCTGCCGGTTTCCGGCGTGGCGGGCTCGAGAGGCGTGGGAAAGACCTGCACGGACGGCGCCGCGTGGTCCACGATCTCCGTTGCGGGCGTTGACGACCACGGTGTCAGGTCGCGGGCGATTCGTACGTCCCCGGTGTCGTCCACGAGGACGACGTTGGTGCCGGCGTCGTTCAGGTCGAAGGCCGTGGCCCGGCCGAGCGTGCCGGGCTTGCCGCCGAGGGCGGGCGCGGCGAGCAGGTCGCCGCGCGTGGTGGAGACGCCGAGCACGAAGCCGTCGCCGAGCTGCGGGTGCCTGGTGGTGCGTTCCATCGGGACGGCGAGCATGACGTCGCGGTACACCTCGGCGCTGTCTCCCGTGAGCCCGACGACGCCGTCCTGGCAGCTGGCGAGCGCGAAGCGGCCGTGGGCGTCCTCGATGCGGAGGTCGTCCAGGTCACGTGGCTGGTCGCACGGGTCGCCGCCGACGGCCGGCCACGGGTTCCCGGTGGCGGCGTCCCAGGCCGAGGCTGCCGGCCACTCGAAGACGTCCACCCCGTACAACGTGCTGCCGGCGATGGCGAAGCCGCTGGTGATGTCGGGAAGCGAGCCGTCCGACGGGTTCGCCGGCTTGACGGGGATCTGGTCACCACCGGTCACGAGCTGCGTGACCGGGCCGGGTGCTTCGTAGTAGCCGTCGCCGGTGAAGGCCACGTACTGCGCGCCCTGGCCGAGCACGGCGTCGTCCGGCAGGGTGCGACTGCCGCCGCCGTCGCGCGACCAGGCCAGCACGCGGGTGCTGCCGACGTCGAGCAGGAGGGCGTCGTTCTCGGCGGCCAGCAGGTCTCCGGTCAGGGTGCGGTTGCCCCAGGTACCCGACCACGCGGCCGTGTCGTCGTCGAACGGTCGCCAGTAGACGCGGCGCCCCTGCGGGGTGCTGACCTCGACGAACACGGTGTCGCCGGCCAGGTGCGCGTCGACGGCGGTGCCCAGGGCGGCGAGGTCGCCGGCCGAGGCGAGCACCTCGGTGGGCACGGGGTCCACGAGCAGGATGCCGGGGTCGGTCGCGGCCGTCGCTGCCGGTACGACCGCGACGCCCGCCGCGAGCAGGCTCGTCGCACAGGCCGCCGCCGCCCAGGCGGCGGCGGATCTCCTGGTGGGGGTCATGATCTGCGTCCGTTCTCCTCGTCGAGCTGACTACCCGCGGTATGTCTGTCGGCGGGCCCAGTTCGACGCTGGCACGGCTGGATGCCCGGCTCAACGAAAGGAGGGTTCTGGGTGGGGTGATTCGGGGGCAGTCGAAGATATGCGTCGCGACTTCGTGGCGGGCATTCCCCATGACCGGAGGTAACTGCTACGTTTGTCAGTACGTGGAGTGATAGTTCCGACATGCGAAATATCCGCTGAACCCTACCCGGCAGCGTGGCCGGTCTGGAGTCACCATGGACAACCTCGGCGTCCTCGCCCTGCTCGCTCTCCTCCCGATCCTCGTGGTCGGCACCCTGCTCCTCGGGTTCCGCTGGCCCGCCCGCACCGCCATGCCCGTCGGGCTCGCCGTCGTCGTGGTGATCGCTCTGTTCGCCTGGCGGATGTCACCGGTGGCCGTCGGCGCGTCCGTGGTGCAGGGGCTGCTCATCGCGGTGGGCCTGCTCTGGATCATCTTCGGCGCGCTGCTCATGCTGGAGACCCTGACCAAGAGCGGCGCGCTGCACACGATCCGGGCCGGGTTCACCACCATCAGCCCCGACCGGCGGGTCCAGGTGATCATCGTCGCCTGGCTGTTCGGGTCGTTCATCGAGGGTGCGGCCGGGTTCGGCACGCCGGCGGCCGTCGTCGCGCCGCTCCTCCTGGCGCTCGGGTTCCCCGCCGCGGCCGCCGTGATGGCGGGCCTCATCATCCAGTCCACGCCGGTGAGCTTCGGCGCCGTCGGGACGCCCATGCTGACCGGGCTCGGGACTGGGCTGGCCGACACGTCCGGCGCCCTGGCGCCCGAGGTACAGGCGCGCGCCGACGCGCTCGGGCTGGACCACCTGGGCTTCGTCGCCCACACCGCCACGCAGGTGGCGACCGTCCACGCCATCGTCGGCATCCTGGTGCCGCTCATCCTCGTCACGCTCATGTGCGGGTTCTACGGCGAGAAGCGGTCGTTCCGGGCCGGGCTCGCCGTCGCGCCGTTCGCCGTCTACGCGGCCCTCGCGATGATCGTGCCGTACGTGACCGTGGCCTACGTGCTGGGGCCGGAGTTCCCGTCGCTGCTCGGCGGGTTCCTCGGGCTGGTGCTGGTGATGTTCACGTCGTCCAAGGGCTTCCTCATGCCCAAGGACGTGTGGGACTTCCCACCGCGGGAACGCTGGAGCGACCGCTGGATGGGCACCGTGGACCCCACGCAGGAGGCGGCCACGCTGACCCGCAGCATGTCGATGGTGCGTGCCTGGTCCCCGTACGTGATCGTGGCTGCGCTGCTGCTCCTGACCCGGAACGTCCCCGCGATCAAGGAGTTCCTCACCGGCCCCGCCGTCATCGAGGTACCCGACATCTTCGGCACCGGGATCAGCCAGAACATGGACCTCCTCTACTCCCCGGGGGCGATCTTCCTGCTCGCGTGCCTGGTCACCTACGTGCTGCACGGCATGCGGCGGTCGCAGATCGCCGCCTCGTGGCGGGTCGCGGGCGCCCAGCTCGGCGGGGCGGCGTTCGCGCTGCTGTGCGCGGTGCCCCTGGTGCGCATCTTCATCAACTCCGGGCCCGACTTCAACGGGGCCGGGCTCGACTCGATGCCCGTCACGGTGGCCCAGGCGGCTGCCGACCTCGCCGGCCAGGGCTGGCCGATCGTGTCGCCGTTCATCGGTGCCCTGGGTGCGTTCGTGGCGGGGTCCAACACGGTGTCCAACATGATGTTCTCGCTGTTCCAGTTCAACACCGGCCTCGGCATCGGTGCGGCGTCGCCCGAGACCGTCGCCGCCCTGCAGGCCGTGGGCGGTGCGGCGGGCAACATGGTGGCCGTGCACAACGTCGTCGCGGCCGCCGCGACCGTGGGCCTGCTCGGCCGCGAGGGCGACCTCATCCGCAGGACGATCCTGCCGATGACCTACTACTGTCTCGCGGCGGGCGGGATCGGGTACCTGTGGATCTTCGGGCTCGGGTTCAACGCCGGACTGGTGGTGCTGCTGCTCGTCGTGGCGGCGCTGGTGGTGATCGGGGTGCGGATCGTGCGGACCCCGGACGCCTACAACCCGGAGGTGGTCCCGGCACGCGTGTGAGGCCGCCGGCAGCGCACGTCACAGCGTTCTGACCCTCGGAGACGGCTGCGCGCATGGGAGAATGTGCGGGCATCTGTCATCGAAGGGAACACCGTGAACGAAACGCCCCGTGACCAGGGGAACGACCGCGAGGGCGACCGCCGCGGCGAACGCAGGAGCGGCAGCCGGGCCGAGGGCCGGGGGCCCCGCCGCGACGAGCGCGGTGGAGACCGGGGCGGCCGGTACGACGGCGCTCGCGGCGGCTCGCGACGGTACGACGACGACCGTCCGCGGCGGACCTTCGACCGCGACGACCGTCCGCGTCGGGACGACCGTCCGGGCCGGGACGACCGCGGGGGCGACAGGTCCTTCGGGCGCGGTGACGACCGTCCGCGCCGCACCTCCGGCGAGCGGGGCGACGGCGACAGGGGCTACCGGGGCGGACGCGACGACCGCGGCACCCGCGGTGACCGCCCGTACCGGGGCGGCGACGATCGTTCGGGCCGCTCCTACCAGGACCGGGACGGTCGTGGTGCGGGCCGTCCGGCACGCCGCGACGACGACCGGCCGCGTCGGTCGTTCGAGGATCGCGGTGGGGACCGTCCGCGTCGTGACGACCGGGTCGGTGACCGTCCCTTCCGTCGTGGGGACGACCGCCCGCGGCGTCTGTACGGCGACAGCGACGACCGTCCTCGCCGGTCGTACGGGGACGACCGTCCGCGTCGGTCGTTCGAGGACCGTGGTGGGGACCGTCCGCGTCGTGACGACCGGGTGGGTGACCGTCCGTTCCGCCGTGACGAGGATCGGCCGCGTCGCAGCTTCGACCGGGACGACCGTCCGCGTCGGTCGTTCGAGGACCGTGGTGGGGACCGTCCGCGTCGTGACGACCGGGTCGGTGACCGCCCGTTCCGCCGTCACGACGACCGCCCGCAGCGCTCGTACGGGGACCGGGACGACCGTCCGCGGCGCAGCTTCGAGCGCGACGACCGGCCGAGCCGCTCCTACGGGGACCGGGACGACCGCGGGCGGGACAACCGCGGGCGGGACGACCGTCCGCGCCGTTCGTTCGACGACCGGGGCGACCGGCCGCGTCGGGACAGTGGTGCGGGCGACCGTCCGTTCCGGCGTGACGATCGTCGTGACGACCGCCGGGGTGACGATCGTCGTGACGACCGCCGGGGTGACGATCGTCGTGACGACCGCCGGGGTGACGATCGTCGTGACGACCGCCGGGGTGACGACCGCCGGGGTGACGATCGCCGGGGTGGCGACCGTCGTTTCGACCGGGGCAGTGACCGTCCCGCGCGCGGTCGTGACGACCGCGGCCGCGACGACCGCGACCGCCGGGACCATGACCGTCGGGACCATGACCGTCGGGACCAGGACCGCCGAGACCATGACGACCGTGCTCCGCGCGTCCCGGAACCGGAGATCGCCGACGACGTCTCGTTCGGTCAGCTCGACCGGGAGGCGCGCTCTCGCCTGCGTGGGCTGAGCAAGGAGCACGCCGAGCACGTCGGGCTGCACCTGGTGATGGCGGGCCGGCTGCTCGACGTCGACCCGGAGCGTGCGTACGAGCACGCACAGGTCGCGCTGCGGCACGCGGGCCGGATCGACATCGTCCGCGAGGCCGCAGGCCTGGCTGCCTACCGCACCAACCGGTTCGCGGAGGCGCTGCGCGAGCTGCGCACCGTCCGTCGGCTGAACGGCTCGTCCGAGCACCTGCCGATCATGGCCGACGCCGAACGCGGACTCGGCCGGCCCGAGCGTGCGCTCGCGCTCGCGGCGTCGGAGGAGGCCGCGTCGCTCGACGCGACCGGCCGGGTCGAGCTCGCCATCGTGGCGAGCGGCGCCCGGTCCGACCTGGGCGAGCACGACGCCGCCCTGGCCGTGCTCGACAAGATCGCTCCCGCGGACGCCCCGGGCGACCTCGGCCTGCGGGTGCTCCAGGCCCGTGCCGTGGCGCTGGAGGCCGCGGGCCGGGACGACGAGGCTGCGGCCCTGCTCGCGACGGTCGACAGCGAGGCGCTCGAACGCGCCATCGGTGCGACCGTCCCCGAGGAGGACATCACGGTGTTCGACGTCGAGGAGGACGCGGCGCTCGCCGAGGAGGAGTACGCCGCCGACCACCCGGAGGAGTTCGCGGCGGACGAGCCCGAGGATGCTGCCGAGGACGAGGATGCTGCCGAGGACGAGGACGAGGACGAGGACGAGGACGAGGACGAGGGCTCGGCCGGTTCGCCGGGCTCCGCGGACTCGGCTGACTCCGCGGACTCGCCCGGTTCTGCGGACTCCGCTGACTCTGCGGACTCCGCCGATTCCGCGGACTCCGCCGATTCGCCGGACGATCAGGAGGACGACGAGGACGACGAGGACGACCTCGACGAGCCGCAGGCGGACGCCGTCGACGAACCGAGCGACCCCGAGTCTGACTTCGAGTCCGACCCTGAACCGAAGACGGACACGGAGCCGATCGCCGCGGAGCCCACCACGGACGTGAGTGCGGACGCCGCCTCGGGCGACCGGTCCGACGTCGGGCAGGAGAAGGCATGACGGGCGCGGGCGGACTGCTCGCGAGCGACGTCCCGCTCGCGACGGCGTACGACCTCGCGCTCGTCGATCTCGACGGCGTGGCCTACAAGGGGCATCTGCCCGTCGAGCACGCCTCGGCAAGCCTGACCGCCGCGCGGTCGGGCGGGATGCGCCTGGTGTTCGTGACGAACAACGCCTCGCGTGAGCCGGAGGACGTCGCGAACCAGCTCACCGGCCTCGACATCCCGACCGAGCCGGCCGAGGTGATGACGGCGGCGCAGGCGTGCGCCGCGCTGCTGACCACCCGGCTGGATCCGGGGGCGAAGGTGCTGGTGGTGGGCGGCAAGGGGCTGGTGACCGCCGTCCGCGCGGCGGGCTTCACCGTGGTGGAGTCGGCGGACGACGATCCGGACGCCGTCGCGCAGGGCTATGCCCCCGAGGTCGGCTGGACCCAGCTCGCCGAGGCCGCGTACGCCGTGGGCCGCGGGGCGTGGCACGTGGCGAGCAACCTGGACCTCTCGCTGCCGACCGCGCGTGGCTTCGCGCCCGGGAACGGGGCGCTGGTCGCGGCCGTGCGGTCGGCGACGGGTGTCGTGCCCGACAGCGCGGGCAAGCCGTCGCCCACCATGTACCGGCTCGCGGTCGAGCGCGCCGAGGCCAGCCGTCCGCTGGTGATCGGCGACCGCCTCGACACCGACCTGGCCGGCGCGCGCGGTGGCGGGTACCCGGGACTGCACGTGCTGACCGGCGTCTCCACGGCGCGTGACGCGGTGCTGGCGGTGCCGGGGGAGCGCCCGTCGTACCTGGCTGCGGACCTGCGGGGGCTCCTGGAGCCGCACGCGGCCCCGGCCCTGGTGGACGGCTGGCACGTCTGCGGTACGTCGGCCGCGCAGGTGGCCGACGGCGCACTGCGGCTGGACGGCAGCGGGATCGACCTGGCCCGTGCCGCGTGCGCCGCGGCCTGGGCGGCCGTCGACGCGGGGGAGAAGCTGGACCCCTCGACGGTGCCCGAGCTCCCGGTCTGACGCGTACGGGCCGACGGCGGCCCGGCGAGCCGGGTCGCCGGGCAGGTGGCCTCGCGGGCACTGGTCACTCGGTGTAGACGTTGTCGACGCAGAGTGACCTCGCCTCGCGGGGCAGGTGCGGTCCGGAGGTACGGGGCAGGTGTTCCGTGCTCCCGGGTTCTGTCGGGGGCGGCGGGTACCGTGTCAGGCAGGATGGTCAGGCAGGACGCAGGACCAGCCGTGCGCGGAGGCGGTGGGTCGACGGGCACGACGAGCACAGTTGGGCACGACGAGCACAGTGGAGCGTTGACGCACGATGGACGAGTTCTACGAGATCGAGGAACCCCTGGACCCGGCCGGTGCCCCGGCGGATGCCCAGGAGGGGGTCCGCGGCGCCCTCGACGCGCTCGACGGGCTCGACGAGCTGCCCCCGGCCGACCATGTCGCCCGGTTCGAGGCGGTCCACGACGCCCTGCGGGCGCACCTGAGCGGTGACGCCTGACGGTGGTGACGATGACAGCGAGCACACGGGTGGACGCGGAGCTGGTGCGCCGCGGGCTGGCCCGGTCCCGGCGGCATGCCGCGGAGCTCGTCGCCGCCGGGCGGGTGCGGGTCGCGGGACGCGCGGTGGTCAAGCCGTCGTCGGCGGTGGCGGACGGCGCCGACGTGGTGGTGGTGCCCGGCGCCGACCCCGAGCACGAGTTCGCCTCCCGGGCGGCGCTCAAGCTGGCCGGTGCCCTGGACGCGCTGGCCCGTGTGCCGGGCGGGCCGCAGGTCGAGGGTGCGTACTGCGCCGACCTCGGTGCGTCCACGGGCGGTTTCACCGACGTGCTGCTGCGGCGGGGGGCGGCGCACGTGGTCGCCGTCGACGTGGGGCACGACCAGCTCGTCCCCGCGCTGCGTCATGACGACCGCGTGACGGTGGTCGAGGGTCTCAACGTGCGTGACCTGACGCCGGACGACCTGGCCCGGTCCCCGGACCTCGTGGTCGCCGACCTCTCCTTCATCTCGCTCACCGTGGTGCTGCCGGCCGTCGCGGGCGTGCTGGAACCCGGCGCCCAGGCGCTGCTGATGGTCAAGCCGCAGTTCGAGGTCGGGCGCGAGCGGCTGGGCAGCGGTGGCGTGGTGCGTGACCCCGCGCTGCACGCCGACGCGGTGCGGACCGTGTCCCGGGCCGCTGCCGGATCGGGCCTGCGGACCCGTGCGGTCGTGCCGAGCCCCCTGCCCGGACCGAGCGGCAACCGTGAGTTCTTCCTGTGGCTGACACCCGGCCGGTCGGCGGACGCGGACCACGGAGCTGACGGAGACACGGACGGCGCGGTGGCCGACGCCGTCGCCGCGGCCGTGGCGTGGGATCCTGCCCAGGGTGGGCCCGCGGCGGTACCCGGTCACCCGCCGGAGCCGCCGGCCGTCGTCGTCGGGGAACGGGTGGACGAGCGAGAGGAGCGGGAGCCGTGACCAGGCGTGTGCTGATCGTGACCCATGGCGGGCGTCCCCAGGCGGTCGCGGCGCTGGCCGAGGCCCTGCGCGAGCTGAAGTCGGCGGGCTTCGAGTACACGCTGCACGACGACGCGCTGGCCGAGGAGTTCGGCGACCACATGGCCGCCAAGCGGGTCGCGGAGGGCGTGCACAACGCCGAGGTCGTCATGGTGCTGGGCGGTGACGGCACCATCCTGCGTGCCGCAGAGCTGACGCGGGGCACGGACGTGCCGCTGCTCGGCGTGAACCTGGGCCACGTGGGCTTTCTCGCGGAGTCCGAGCGGGAGGACCTGCGGGCCGCCGTGCAGCGCCTGGCCGCGCGGGACTACGAGGTCGAGGAGCGCGCGACGGTCGACGTGACCGTGCACCTGCCCGGCACGGCGGAGCCCGTGGTGGGCTGGGCCCTCAACGAGGCCACCGTGGAGAAGGCGACGCGCGACCGCATGCTGGAGGTGGCGATCGGGGTGGACGGCCGCCCGCTGCTGTCCTTCGGCTGCGACGGGGTCGTGATGGCCACGGCGACCGGCTCCACGGCGCACGCCTTCTCGGGCGGTGGCCCGGTGATCTGGCCCGACGTCGACGCCGTGCTCATGGTGCCGCTGTCCGCGCACGCGCTGTTCGCGCGGCCGCTCGTGATCGGCCCGAAGTCGCGGTACACGGTCGACGTGCTGCCGCAGTCGACGGTCGAGGGCGTGCTGACCTGTGACGGGCGCCGGGAGATCCGGCTGCCCCGCGGGTCTCGCGTCGTGGTGCGCCAGGGCGGTACCGTGCGCCTCGCACGCCTGTCCAACGCCCCGTTCACGGACCGGCTCGTGTCGAAGTTCAACCTGCCCGTGTCGGGTTGGCGGGACCGTGTCGGGTCGGGGCACGCGCAGGCGCAGGATGTACCTTCTGACCCAGCCGACACCACACCAGAGACCTAAGGAGTCAGGTGCTCGAGGAGATCGCTATCGAGAACCTGGGCGTCATCCGCTCGGCCCGGGTACCCCTGTCCGACGGCCTGACCGTCATCACGGGCGAGACGGGTGCCGGCAAGACGATGGTGCTCACGGGCCTCAACCTGCTCATGGGCGCCAAGGCGGACCCGCAGTCGGTGCGCCCGGGCTCGTCGTCGGCGGCGGTCGAGGGCCGCGTCCGGGTCTCGGGCCGGGACGCCGTGCTGGAACGCGTCGACGAGGCGGGCGGCGAGGTGGAGGACGACGGCACGGTCGTGATCCTGCGCACCATCGCCGACGGCCGGTCGCGTGCCCACCTGGGCGGGCGTGCCGTGCCCCAGGGGGTGCTCGCGGAGATCGCCGAGGACCTGTTCACCGTGCACGGCCAGGCCGACCAGCTCCGGCTGCGCACGGCGGCCAAGCAGCGGGACGCCCTGGACACCTTCGTGGGCCCGGCCCATCAGCGCGTCCTGGCGTCGTACCGCGCCGCGTGGACCGAGCGCGGGGGGCTGCTCGCCGAGATCGCGGACCTGGAGGCGCGCGGCGCCGAGCGGGCGCGCGAGGTCGAGCTGCTGCGGATCGGCCTGGAGGAGATCGAGCGGGTGGACCCCCAGTCGGGGGAGGACGCCGAGCTGCAGGCCCTGATCGAGCGGCTGTCCAACGCCGAGGGCCTGCGCACCGCGGCCACCGAGGCGCACGAGGCGGTGGCGGGCGAGGACGCCGAGGGAGCGCGCGAGAACGCGATCGCCCTGGTGGAGCGGGCGCGGCGTGCCCTGGAGTCCGCGGCGCACTCGGACGCGGCGCTCGGTGCGCTGGCCACCCGGTTCGCCGAGGTGGGCTACCTCCTGTCGGACGTGGCGACCGACGTGGCCGCCTACGTCGACGACCTGCAGGCGGACCCGGCGGGTCTGGAGACGGCGCACAACCGCATGGCGGAGCTGAACGCCCTGACCCGCTCCTACGGCGAGAGCATCGACGAGGTGCTGCAGTGGGCCAGCGACGCGGGCCTGCGCCTGCTCGACCTGGACGACGGCGGCGACCGGCTCGCCTCGATGCGGGACCGCGTGGCCGAGCTGGACGGCGAGCTGGCCCGGCTGGCGGAGATCCTCACCGCCGAGCGCACGCGTGGCGCGTCCGAGCTGGCCACGGCCGTCACGAACGAGCTGCACGGTCTGGCGATGGGTGGCGCCCACCTCGTGGTCTCGGTGCAGCCGCTGGAGGAACCGGGGCCGTTCGGCGCCGACCAGGTGACGTTCCTCCTGGTGCCGCACCCCGGGGCGCCCGAGCGGCCGCTCGGCAAGGGGGCGTCGGGCGGTGAGCTCTCCCGGGTGATGCTCGCGCTGGAGGTGGCGCTGGCGACGTCCGGCGGTGCCGCGGCCGAGCGCACGGCGGACACCCCGCGCAGCACGTTCGTCTTCGACGAGGTCGACGCCGGTGTCGGCGGCCGTGCCGCCGTCGAGGTGGGCCGCCGCCTGGCGCAGCTCGGCCGCAGCACCCAGGTGGTCGTCGTGACCCACCTGGCGCAGGTCGCGGCGTTCGCGGACGCGCACCTGGTGGTCACCAAGAGCTCCGACGAGGACGCCGCAGATGACGGGATGATCACGGTCACCGGGGTGCGCGAGGTGACCGCGGACGCCCGGGTCCGCGAGCTGGCGCGGATGCTGTCCGGCCAGGACGACTCGGAGACGGCGCGTACCCACGCGCTGGAGCTCCTGGAGTCCTCGGTCGTGGGACGATAGAGCGGATGAAGCTGATCTCCCGACCCGACAAGCGCGCCGACAAGGGCCCGTCGAAGAGCGCCGACGCCGACGAGGCGACCGTCCCCGGAGCCGCCGTGCACGGGCCCGCCCGGATCGGGGCCCGCACGAAGGAGCTGACCGCCCGGCTCAACCCGGGCGACGTCGCCGTGATCGACCACGTGGACATCGACCGCGTCGCCGCGGACGCGCTGGTCTCCGCGGCACCCGTGGCCGTCCTGAACGCCGCCCCGTCGACCTCGGGCCGGTACCCCAACACGGGCCCGAACATCCTGGTCGAGGCCGGGATCGTCCTGGTGGACGACCTGGGCCCCTCGATCATGGCGATCGACGAGCACGCGGACGTCGAGATCGTGGGCGGCGAGGTCGTCGTGGGCGGCGAGGTCGTGGCGCAGGGGACCTACCAGACGCCCCGGACCGTCGCCGAGAGCATGACGGCCGCGCGCGAGGGCCTGTCGGCCGAGATCGAGCGGTTCGCCGAGAACACCATGACGTACCTGCGCCGCGAGCGGGACCTCCTGCTGGACGGCGTCGGCGTGCCCGACATCCGGACCCCGATCGCGGGCCGGCAGGTGCTGATCGTGGTGCGCGGCTACCACTACCGGGAGGACCTCGCCCTGCTGCGGTCCTACATCCGGGAGAACTCGCCGGTGCTCATCGGCGTCGACGGCGGTGCGGACGCGATCATCGACGCGGGCTGGCAGCCCGACATGATCGTGGGCGACATGGACTCCGTCTCCGACCGGGCGCTGGCCTGCGGCGCCGAGATCGTGGTGCACGCCTACCGCGACGGCAAGGCCCCGGGGCTGGAGCGCGTGAAGGCGCTGGGTGTGGACCCGGTCGTCTTCCCGGCGACCGGCACCAGCGAGGACATCACGATGCTGCTCGCCGACGACAAGGGTGCCGAGCTCATCGTCGCCGTCGGCACGCACGCGACGCTCGTCGAGTTCCTCGACAAGGGTCGTGCCGGCATGGCCTCGACGTTCCTCACCCGCCTGCGCGTCGGGGGCAAGCTCGTGGACGCCAAGGGCGTCTCGCAGCTGTACCGGACGCGGATCTCGAACACCCAGCTCACGCTGCTGTCGGCGGCGGGAGTCGCCGCCGTGCTCGCGGCCCTGGCCTCGACCTCGGCGGGGCAGACCTTCTTCGGACTGATCGGGGCGCGCTTCGACGACGTCGTCTCCTGGATCAGTCACCTCTTCGGCGGCTGACCCGTCCGGAGCCCGCTCCAGGACACCCTGCCGCCCCGACCTCTGCCGGGCGCCGACCGCCCGGACCATGCCTAAGGACCTCTCCGTACCGTGATCGACTTCCGATACCACCTCGTCTCGCTCATCTCCGTCTTCCTCGCCCTCGCGGTCGGCATCATCCTCGGTGCCGGACCCCTCCAGGGGGCGATCGGGGAGACCCTGACGGAACAGGTGGACGCGCTGCGCGCCGAGCGCACCGACCTGCGCACCGAGCTGGACTCCACGCAGACCGCGCTGGACGGCGACGAGCGCTTCATCGAGGCGGTGGGTACCCAGATCGTCCCCGGCTCCCTGGAGGGGGACCGGGTGGCCGTCGTGCAGCTCGCGGACGTCTCTGAGGACACCCAGGAGGGCGTGCTCGCCCAGCTCGAGACCGCGGGCGCCAGCGTCGTGTCCACGACGGTGCTCACGGACGCCTGGACCGACACGGCCGACGAGTCGTCGCGCGAGACCGTCGCCGACGGCCTGCGCGCGAACCTCGGCGACGACGCCCCCGAGGACGACGACGCCGGCACGACGCTCGGCACCGCCCTGGCCCTCGCCCTCACGGGCAGCGAGGGCGGCGGCCCCGGGCGCAGCGCACAGGCCACGGACCTGGAGGCGCAGCTCGAGCGGTTCGGCTTCGTGGAGCCGGGCGACGACCAGACCGAGGCCGCGCAGGCCGTGCTGCTCCTCGTGGGCGCGGCCGGGCAGCCCCAGGAGACGGCCGACGGCGCCACCGAGGAGGCGGAGCCGGCCCCGGACACCTGGACCGCTGTGACGCGCGCGGTGCAGCAGGTCTCGGGCGCGGCGGTGCTCGCCGGGCCGACGGAGGACCCGGGCGACGTCGTCCAGGCCGTGCGCGAGGACGAGGAGATCGCCGCGGAGGTCACCACCGTGAGCGGCATCGGCCGGCTCACGGGCCGGATCACCGTGCCGCTCGCGATCGCCGCGCGCCTCGACGGCACCGTGGGCCAGTACGGTCTGGAGGAGGACGCGACGGCGGTCCTGCCGCCCGCCCCGGCCGGCACCGGGCCCGAGTAGCACCACCGCACGGACAGCACCACAACCGACAGACAACCGAGACCGACCGAGGGGTAGTCATGGGGGCAGGCAGGTTCATCCTGGCCGGCGTCGTCGCGGGAGCCGCGACGGTGCTCGCGCGCCGCAAGCTCGACGAGAAGGTGGCCGCGGGAGGGCTCGGCGGCCCCTCGACGTGGACGCGGACCAACCATCGCGGCGAGCCCATCAGCCTGCTGGAGGGCCCCGCGGTCGCCGCGGGCCTCGTCGCGGGCGCGGCCGTCGGCGGCGGAAACGCCCCCGGGGCGACCGCGCTGGCCACGGCGGCGGCCGGCGGCTTCGGCCTGGTCGACGACCTCGCCGAGGACACGTCCGAGCGCACCAAGGGCTTGCGGGGCCACCTCGGCGCCCTCGCACAGGGCCGCCTGACCACCGGCGGGCTCAAGGTGCTCGGCATCTCCGGCGCGGCGCTCGTCGCCGCGGCCGTGGGAACGCGACGCACGGGCGGCGCCTTCGGCCACCTGGTCGACGTCGGCCTCAACGGCGCGCTCATCGGCGGCACCGCGAACCTCGTCAACCTCTTCGACCTGCGACCCGGCCGCGCCCTGAAGGTCGGTGCGGCGGCGAGCCTGGCGCTCGCGCCCACCGGCGCGGGTGCCACCGGCGCCGTCCTGGGAGCCGCGGCCGCGGCCGCCCCCGGCGACCTGGGGGAGCGGGACATGCTGGGCGACGGCGGTGCCAACGCCCTGGGTGCGCTGGTCGGCAGCCAGATCGCCTTCGGTGCGCCCCGCGCCGTCCGGTGGGCGGCGCTCGCGAGCGTCGTCGGCCTCATGCTGGCGTCGGAGAAGGTGAGCTTCTCCAAGGTCATCGCCGGGAACGAGTGGCTCAACCGGATCGACATGCTCGGCCGTCGGCCGGCCGCGGCGCCGGCCGACGAGCCGCTCGCGGCGAACCCGGACACCGAGCCCGCCGCTGAGCCCGCCATCGAGAGCGGCGTCCGCTCGACCTCCGCCTCCGACCCCATGGCCTCCCCGGGCGCGTGAGCAGGTTCTCCAGCCTGGCGAGCGCCGCGCTGCTCGTCACGGTCGTCACCCTCGCCAGCCGCATCGTCGGTTTCGGCCGCTGGCTCGCGCAGGGCGCATGGCTCGGGTCCGACGGCGTCGGGACGGTCTTCAACTCCGCCAACCAGCTCCCCAACCTGCTGTTCGAGGTCGCGGCCGGCGGCGCGCTCGCGGGCGCCGTCGTACCGTTGCTGGCCGGGCCCCTGAGCCGGGCCCTGCTGCCCGCGGGCGGCGGGCAGGACTCCGCCGCCGCGAAGGATCAGGCCTCGCGGACGGCGTCGGCGCTGCTGGGCTGGACGCTGGTCGTGCTGATCCCGCTCGCCGGGCTCATGGCGCTCCTGGCGCGCCCGATCATCGGCCTGACCGGTCTGGACGATCCGGTGCACGCCGACGTCGCCACGAGCTTCCTGCGGGTGTTCGCGGTGCAGGTACCCCTCTACGGGCTGGCCGTCGTGCTGGGCGGGATCCTGCAGGCGCACAAGCGGTTCTTCTGGCCCACGTTCGCACCGCTGGTCTCCAGCGTCGTGGTGATCGTGGTCTACGCGGTCTTCGGTGCCCTGGCGCACGGCGACCAGCAGGACGTCGCGGCGCTGTCCGGCCGGGCGCTGGACTGGCTGGCGTGGGGTACCACCGTGGGCGTGCTGTTCCTCGCGCTGCCGCTCGTGGTGCCCGTCTGGCGCACCGGGCTGCGGCTGCGGCCCACGCTGCGCTTCCCGGGCGGCGAGGGTCCCCGCGCCGCGCGCCTGGCCTTCGCGGGCGTGGGCGCGCTGGTGGCGCAGCAGGTCTCGATCTTCCTCACGCTGCGCGCCGCCAACGCGGCCGGCGGGGACGGCACGCTGTCGGTCTACCTGTATGCCCAGCAGGTCTACCTGCTGCCCTACGCGGTCCTTGCGTTCCCGATCGCGACCAGCGCCTTCCCGCACTTCGCGGAGCACGCGTCGGCCGGGCGCCTCCCGGAGCTGCGCGCGCTCGTGGCGCGCACCACGCGCACCCTGCTGCTGGTCACGTCGCTCGGTGTGGCGGCGCTCGTCGCGGCCGCCCCGTACGTGGAGCGGGTCTTCGACCTCATCGTCCGGGGCGACGCGCCCGGCCTGGCCGCCGGGCTCATGGCGATGGCGCCGGGCCTGGTCGGCTTCGCCCTGATCCTGCACCTGTCGCGGGTGTTGTATGCCGTCGACCACGGGCGTGCGGCAGTGGTCGCGACCGCGAGCGGGTGGGGCGTGGCCGCCCTCGGGGCGGCCCTGGTGCCGCTGCTGTTCGCCGCGCGGGACCCGGGTGAGCTGCTGCGCATCGAGGTCATGGCCGCCCTCGGCGCGGTCAGCACGGTGGCCATGGTGGTGGCCGGCCTCGGGCTGCTCCTCGCCGTCCGGCGGCACCTCGGCCCGGAGGCGCTGGACGGCGTCTGGCGGGCGCTGGGCGCGCTGGTCGTGGCCACGGCGCTGGGAGCCGCTGCCGGCCTGCTGGCGGCCTGGTGGCAGGCCGGGCGGCCGTCGGGATGGTTGACGACCGTGCCCGCGGCCGAGACGGAGTTCGACGGCCCCGCGTTCGCCGCCGACCTGGGCCTCGGGCTCGCCGTCGGCCTGCTGGCGGCCCTGGTCGCGCTGCTGGTCGCGGTGCTGCTGGACCGCGACCTGCGCACCGCCGTGGGGCCGGTCGTGCGCACGGTGCGGAGGAAGTTCTCCCGAAGGGCCTGACTTAGCGAGCGCGCCGGGCTCGACAGGAGCACACTCGACGGAACCGCACCGAAGATCCCCACGTGGTGGGCGCGTGTGCCGGTCGTTACACCACCGGCACGCCATACCTCGTTTAGGATGGAGTTCCGTGGTCGAACACCGAAGCAGTCTCCAGTCCCGTCATCGGTCCGGCGCCTCGACGCCGACCAAGCACATCTTCGTCACCGGTGGTGTGGCGTCCTCTCTCGGCAAGGGACTGACGGCGTCATCGCTCGGTCGCCTGCTCCGCTCCCGTGGCCTGAGCGTCACGATGCAGAAGCTGGATCCCTATCTGAACGTGGATCCCGGCACCATGAACCCGTTCCAGCACGGTGAGGTCTTCGTCACCGAGGACGGCGCGGAGACCGACCTCGACATCGGGCACTACGAACGGTTCCTCGACGTCGAGCTGCCCGCGTCCTCGAACGTGACGACCGGCCAGGTGTACTCCCGCGTCATCGCGAAGGAGCGCCGCGGTGAGTACCTGGGCGACACCGTGCAGGTCATCCCGCACATCACCGACGAGATCAAGTTCCGGATGCGTGAGCAGGCCTCCGACGACGTCGACGTGATCATCACCGAGATCGGCGGCACCGTCGGCGACATCGAGTCGCAGCCCTTCCTGGAGTCGGCCCGCCAGGTGCGGCACGAGCTCGGCCGCGACAACGTGTTCTTCCTGCACGTGTCGCTGGTGCCGTACATCGGCCCGTCGGGCGAGCTGAAGACCAAGCCGACCCAGCACTCCGTGGCCGCGCTGCGCTCCATCGGCATCCAGCCCGACGCGATCGTGCTGCGCTCCGACCGCGTGGTGCCCGAGGGCATCAAGAACAAGATCGCGCTCATGTGCGACGTCGACAACGAGGCCGTCATCAACTGCGCCGACGCGCCCTCGATCTACGACATCCCGCGCGTCATCCACGCCGAGGGCCTGGACGCGTACGTGGTGCGCCGCCTGGGCATGCCGTTCCACGACGTCGACTGGGACGGCTGGAGCCGCCTCCTGGAGCGCGTGCACGAGCCCGAGCACACCGTCGAGGTCGCGCTGGTGGGCAAGTACATCGACCTGCCCGACGCGTACCTGTCGGTGACCGAGGCGCTGCGTGCCGGCGGCTTCGCCAACGACGCCAAGGTTCGGATTCGCTGGGTCGCCGCCGACGACTGCCAGACTCCCCAGGGCGCGCAGGCGTCGCTGCGGGGCGTCGACGCGGTGCTGGTGCCGGGCGGCTTCGGCGTGCGCGGCATCGACGGCAAGGTCGGGGCGCTGCGCTGGTCGCGCGAGAACCTGGTGCCGACCCTCGGCATCTGCCTGGGTCTGCAGTCGATGGTCATCGAGTACGCCCGCAACGTGCTGGGCTGGGAGGACGCCTCGTCCACCGAGTTCCACCCCGCGAGCAGCCACCCCGTCGTGGCCACGATGGCCGAGCAGAAGGCGATCGTGGAGGGCGAGGGTGACATGGGCGGCACCATGCGCCTGGGTGCGTACGAGGCGTCGCTGGCGGCCGGGTCGGTGGTCGCGAAGGCCTACGGCAGCGAGAAGGTCTCCGAGCGGCACCGGCACCGCTACGAGGTGAACAACGCCTACCGCGGCGACCTGGAGGAGGCCGGCCTGCTGATCTCGGGGACGTCGCCCGACTCGTCGCTCGTGGAGTTCGTGGAGCTCCCGGCGGAGACCCACCCGTACTTCGTGGCCACCCAGGCGCACCCCGAGTTCAAGTCGCGCCCCACGCGGGCGCACCCGCTGTTCGCGGGCCTGATCGCGGCCGCGCTCGAGAAGCGGTCGTCATGAGCACCGACACCGGCTCGGACGTCAGCTCGGACATCAGCTCGGACGAGGTCACCGACGTCATCGACCCGCGTCCCGCGCGGCGGCTCGACGTGCCGTTCCAGGGCTTCGTGGTGGACATGGTCTCCGACGAGGTCGACCTGGGCGAGGCGGGCGGCATCGTCCGCCGCGAGTACGTCGACCACCCGGGTGCGGTGGTCGTCGTGGCGCTCACCGACGACGGCGACGTGCTGCTGCTGCGCCAGTACCGGCACCCGGTCGGCGCCTTCCTCTGGGAGGCGCCCGCCGGCCTGCTCGACCTCGACGGGGAGGACCCGCACGTCGCCGCCGCCCGGGAGCTGGCCGAGGAGGCGGACATGAACGCCGCCACCTGGGACGTGCTTCTGGACCTGCTGCCCACCCCGGGCGGCAGCAACGAGGCCGTGCGCGTCTACCTGGCCCGCGACCTCACCCCGGTGCCCGACGAGGACAGGCACGTCCGTGAGGCCGAGGAGGCCGACATGGTCGTGGTGCCGGTGCCGCTGGAGGAGGCCGCGGCGCTCGCGCTCGCGGGCAGGCTGCACAACGCCGCGACGATCGCGGGCGTGCTCGCGGCCGCGATCGGGCGGGCCTCGGACTGGGAGACGCTGCGCCCGGTCGACGCTCCCTGGGAGTACCGCAAGAACTGAGCGCCTGGGGCCTGGGGTGCCGGGTGCTGTCGTGAGCTCGGTCAGATGCGGGCGCGGATTCCGCGGGTTCGGTCGGTTGCTCCGAGTTCGGTCCATCCACGGACCGAACTCGCGGCAACCGACCGAACGTGTCTGTCGGGCCGGGGCAACTGACCGAACGTGTCTGGCCGCCCCCGGCAACCGACCGAACGTGCCTGGCCCGCCGGACGCGAGCCGGGGGTTCCGGTCAGCCGCGCGGGTCGCGTACCAGACGTGTCATAACGACGTCACCGCGCTGCGCTATTCTCCCCGCGTGACCAGCGAACCCGACATGCTTCCCAACGTCTCGTCCCTCCCGGCGTGGCTCGTCCCGTCCGTCTACCTCAACTGGTCCGAGGACTGGCTGGGCGAGGCGGTGGCGATCGCGAGCCGCAGCCACGAGCACCGCCTGCCCGGTGGCGCGGACGGCCCGCAGCGCGGCGACGTCGTCGTCACCGTCGTGGGCTCCGAACCGGGCATCGTCGCCGCGGTGGAGCTCATGGGCGCCAGCCAGGGTGAGGACTGGGTCAGCGACGAGGTCTTCGGCCCCGACAAGCCCGTGGTGTGGGACGACCTCTTCAACGGCGCCGCCGCCTACGCGCGCTCGTCCGGCTGGCTGCCGCAGGAGCACGCGCGCCTGGTGCTCGACGGCATCGCCCACCAGTACAAGCACGGCGCCACCGGCACGCTCGACGCCGGCAACTGCGAGACCGGCGAGCTCTCGCCCAACCTGCACGTGCTGCGCCTGCTGGGGCACAAGCAGGTCTCGGGTGCCGACCTGCGCCGCGAGGAGCGCTGCGCGTCGTGCGAGCGGTTCGTCGACGTCATGCAGCTGCACCCCCACGACGACGGCGCCCACACCGGCCAGACCGGCGAGCGCCCGCTGGCGGAGCTGATCGAGCAGACGTTCCTCGTGTGCGCCCCGTGCCACGCTCTGCTGCACCCGCACCCCGTGCTGTCGCAGCGTGCGCAGATGCGCCCCGCCTGCCCGTCGTGCGGCCAGCGCGGCGCCACCAAGCGGATCGTGTGGGGCCAGTCGGCCGACGCGGCGCGGCTCGAGCCGGACGTCGTGTACGGCGGGTTCGACACCCCGGTCCCGACGCCGGACTGGTACTGCCCGAAGTGCTACGCGAACTTCTCGTCGGGCGCCGTGGCGCAGCGTGCGCTGGGCGACCTGCCCGAGCCGGTGCCGGCGGGCGTGGGCGCCGTCGGCACGCCCGCGAACGGCGAGGACCTCTGGACGCCCGAGGTCTGAGCTCTCGGCGCGCGGGTCAGACCCTCGGCCGCTCCGGCGGGCCGGGGGTCTGACGCCGCCCGCCCTGCCCTGACGGCCGGCACCGCGCCGACGGCCTAGAGTGGCGCCCATGGAGCCCGTCGACCCCGCCCCCGGGCTCGGGGCACACCCGGAACGGCACGTGGCGGCGGTCCTCGGCCCCGTCACCGTCCTGTCGGACACCGGACCCGTCGCCCCGCGCGGACCCCGTGCCGCGGCACTCGTGGCGGCGCTGGCGCTGGCCGCACCACGTGCCGTGCCGGTGCCGGCGCTGATCGACACGCTGTGGGCCGAGGACCTGCCGGCCAACCCTCGTGCGGCACTGCAGAACCTGGTGTCGCGGCTGCGGTCGCTGAGCCCCGGCGCCGTACGCTCCACCTCCGCGGGGTACGTGCTCGGCGGCCCGAGCGACCTGGGCCGGGCGCACGAGATCGCGGCCGAGGCGCGCGAGCTGCTGGCGACCCTGCCGTCGGCCCCCGCCGCTGCGCGGCCCGCTGACGCACCGCCGGACGGCGCCCTGCCGGACGGCGCGCTGCCGGACGGCGCGCTGCCGGACGGCGTCCTGCCCGACGTGGCCCCGCCCGACGGCGCCACCACGGACGTGCCCGGCGCCCCGGGCGCCGCCGTGGACGCCGCCGCCCTGCTGGACGCCGCCCTCGCGTCCTGGCGCGGCGACCCCGGCGCCGAGCTGGCCGAGGCGACGCCGGACCTCGCGGCCGAGCTGCGCCACACCGCCGGCCGGCTCCGTGCCGAGCTGACCGCGCTGCGCCGCCAGGCCGCCGTCGCCGCCCGGGACCACGCGACGGCCGCAGCCCTGGCCTCCGACGCCCTCGCCACCGACCCGCTCGACGAGGACGCGGCGCGCGACGCCATGACGGCGCTCGCGGCGTCGGGCCGCCCGCAGGAGGCGGAGCGCGTCTTCGGTCGGCTGCGCCACGCCCTGGTCGCCGAGCTCGGCACCGAACCCGCACCCGACCTGGTGGCCCTGCACGCGCGCATCGCGGCCCAGGCGGAGACCGGGCCGGCCACCGCACGCCCCGCCCGGGGCCTGCGTGCCGCGGCCACGCCGCTGCTCGGCCGCGACGACGACGTCCGTGCCGTCCTCGACGAGCTGACCCGGCACCGGGTGGTGACCGTGCTCGGTGCAGGCGGCCTCGGCAAGACCCGGCTGGCGCAGGAGGTCGCGCGCACCGTCGCCGAGGACGAGGTCGCCGCCGGCCCGCTCGGCGGGCTGTCGGCCGCGGTCGCGGAGCTCGCCGGTGTCCGCAGCGACGACGACGTGATCCTCGCGGTCGCGAACGCCCTGGGTGTGTCGTCCGTAGCGGGCTCGACCCGGCTGGGGGACCGGCTGCTGGCGGGCGACCTGCACGACCGCATCGTCGAACGGGTCCGGACCGCGCGGACCCTCCTGGTGCTGGACAACTGCGAGCACGTCCCGGTCGGCGCCGCCCGCTGGGCGGACCTTCTCCTGTCGGCGGCACCCGGTCTCCGGATCCTGGCCACGAGCCGCGCACCCCTCCAGGTCGCGGCGGAGCAGGTGTACCCGCTCGCGCCGCTCGCCGCGGCGTCGGGCGCAGGCGTCCGGGGCCCGGCCGTCGAGCTGTTCCGTCAGCGGGCGCTCGCGGCCCGCCCCGGCGCCCGGCTGCCTGACGACGTCGTGGCCCGCCTGTGCGACCGGCTCGACGGGCTGCCGCTGGCCATCGAGCTGGCTGCCGCCCGTGTGCGCACGCTCTCGGTGGAGGAGATCGAGCGGCACCTCGGCGCCCGGTTCGAGCTGCTGCGTGGCGGCGACCGGACCGCGCCCGACCGGCACCGCACGCTCGAGGCGGTCATCGAGTGGAGCTGGAACCTGCTGGAACCCTCGCAGCGCGCGCTGTGGCGGCGGGTCGCGGTGCTGCCCGACGGCCTGTCCGCGCAGGCGGCCGCGACGCTCGGACGTCTCGGCGCGGGCACGGACCCGACGGGTGACGTGCCGCTCGACGTCCTGGACGACATCGACGGGCTGGTGCTCCAGTCGCTGCTCGCGGTCGAGGAGGACGGGTCCGCACCCGTGCGCTACCGCATGCTGGAGACCGTGCGGGAGTTCGGCCTGCTCCGCCTCGCGGAGGCGGGGGAGGACGACGCCGTCCGCGACGCGCTGCTGGCTTGGGGCAGGGCCGTGGCCGCCTTCTGCACCTCCCGGCTGCTCGGGCCGGAACAGGTGGCGGCCGTCGACCTGCTGCGACGCGAGCACGAGAACCTGCTGTTCGTGATCCGGGTGGCCGTGCGTGCGGGACGGCCGGACGTGGTGGTCCACGGGTTCGTCGCGCTCGGCGGGGCGTGGACGCTGCGCGGTGCGGAGGACCGCGCGGCGGACCTGGCACCCGCCGTCGTCGAGGCGGTCACCGGGTGGCCCGTCCCTGCCGCGGAGGCGGACGTCACGGCGCTCGCCCTCGCCTACGCGGCGGCCACCACCGCGTTCTCCCGCACGGGCGCGAACCTGCGCGCCCTGGCCCGCCTGCGCCGGGTGCTGCGGGACCACGGTGACGCGGTCGGGCCCCGCACCCGAGCCGTGGCGAGCATGCTGCTCGCCCGCGAACCAGGGGCGGTGCTCGCCCTGCGCGACTCGCCCGACCCGCTCATCGCCTTCCTCGCCCACCTCGTCGCCTCCCAGGAGGCCGAGAACGGCGGCCGCCTCGACGAGGCGCTCGCCGGGGCGGAACGGGCCTACCACCTGTCCGAGGGCATCGGCGACGTGGCCAGCCGCGCCGGGGCCGCGCTGTTCATGGCCACCACGGCGTTCGGCGCGGGGGACACGGCGACCGCGGAACGCTGGTCACCCGTGGCCCGCGCGGGGCTGACGACGATCGGGGCCGACGACGCACTGCGCCAGCTCGACTGGGTGGACCTGGGTACCGCCATCGCCGCCGGGGACCTGGCGGAGGCCGAGCGGATCTGCAGGCGGGTCGAGCGCGCCGGGGACGGTGACCGGACCGGGCGCGGGGGAGACGAGTCGCGCGCGGTGGTCCTGGCGGGTCGCGCGGAGATCCTCTGGGCCCGGGGCGACGTCGCCGGCTGTCTCGACCTGTACGAGCAGGCGACGGGCATGTTCGCGGACCTGTCCGGGACGTCGCACGCCGCGGCCGGAAGCGGCGACGAACCGTCGCCGACCGCACCCTGGGCCGTGATCGTGGGGTCCGCGTGGGTGGTGCGGCTCGCCGACGCCGGGCGGCTCGCCCGGGCGGGACAGGTGGCCGACCTCGTGCGCCGTCGCGCCATGGTGCTGTACCGGGAGTGGATGCGGCAGACCCCGGACCACCCCGTGCTCGGCACCGCCTGCCTGGCCGTGGGGGCGGTGCTCGTGGCGGACGGGTCGGGCGGCGACGCCGCCGCGGGGCTGGAGCTGCTCGCCCTGGCGGAGCGGATGGGTTCGCGACAGGACTTCAAGGCGCTGTGGCGCGAGCCGCTCGCCGCCGCCGCGGCCGACCGTCACGGCGAGGCCGCGCTGGCCGCCGCACGGGCCAGGGTCGCCGCGGTGCCGCGCGAGGATCTCGCGGAGCACGCGCTGACGACCCTGGAGGCCGTTCCGGTGCCGCTGCCGGACCGTCAGGCCTTGCGGAGGTAGGCGCGGACGGCGATCGGTGCGAAGACCACCGCGACGACGCCCGCGCTCAGCAGCGTCCAGCCCACGTCGCCGGTGACCGCGCCGTCGTTCGCGAGCGCTCGCACCGAGGACACGAGGTGCGACACCGGGTTGACCTCGACGAGCGCCTGCATCCAGCCGGGCAGGGTGCTGACCTCGACGAAGGCGTTGGACAGGAAGGTCAGCGGGAACAGCACCATGAACGACACGCCCTGCACGAACGTGGCCGACCGCGCGATCACCCCGATGTAGGCGAAGATCCAGCTCAGGGCCCAGGCGCAGACGATGACGAGCAGCCCGGCCAGCACCACGCCACCGAACCCGCCGCCGGGGCGCCAGCCCATGACCAGCCCGGTCAGGAACGTGATGGTGGTCGCCACGACGTACCGGACCGTGTCGGCGAGCAGCGCGCCGGCGAGCGGTGCGATGCGGGCGATCGGCAGGGAGCGGAACCGGTCGAACACGCCCTTGTCCATGTCCTCGCGGAGCTGCACGCCGGTCACCACGGACGCCGTGATGACGGTCTGCGCCAGGATCCCGGGGATGATCAGCGGCAGGTAGGCAGCCACGCTGCCCGAGACGGCGCCGCCGAACAGGTAGGTGAACATCAGCGTGAAGATGATGGGCTGGATCGTCACGTCGATGAGCTGCTCGGGCGTGTGCCGGACCTTGAGCAGCCCGCGGTAGGCCATGGTGACCGACTGCGAGAGCGTGGTAGCGAGGCCGATCCGGCCCGGCCGGGTCAGCATCGGCGCAGGGGCGACGGTGGCGGTGGTCATGCGGTCACCTTCTCGGTGTGGTTCGGGGTGTCGGCGGGGCTCCCGGGCGTGACGGCGTCGCCGTCGGCCGCGTGGCCCGTGAGGGTGAGGAAGACCTCGTCCAGGCTCGGCTTGTCGAGGCTGACGGAGGCGATGGGCACACCCGCCTCGCGGAACCGGACGAGCAGGTCGGTGACGGCCTCGGCGTGGGGGACCGGGACCGTGATCCGCTGCCCCTCGGGCGTCACCGACCCGGCGGTGCCGAACACCTGCTGCACCAGGCCGAGCGCGGTGCCCAGGTCGCCGTGCTCGGCGAGCCCGACCTGGAGCGACTGGGCGCCGACGGTGGCCTTGAGCTCGTCGGCGGTCCCCTCGGCCACGACCGTGCCGCGGTCGATGACGGCGATCCGGTCGGCGAGCTGGTCCGCCTCGTCGAGGTACTGGGTGGTCAGCAGCACGGTGGAACCGTCCGCGACCAGCCGGCGGATGGTGTCCCACATCTGGTTGCGGGTGCGGGGGTCGAGGCCGGTGGTGGGTTCGTCGAGGAAGATGAGCGGGGGCCTGGCGATCAGGCTCGCCGCCAGGTCGAGCCTGCGCCGCATGCCGCCCGAGTACTCGCGCAGGGGCCGTCTCGCAGCCTCCGTCAGGGAGAACTCCTCCAGCAGCTCGGCGGCCTTGGCCCTGGCGGCCCGCGCCGACAGGCCCAGCAGGCGTCCGAAGACCACCAGGTTCTCGGTGGCGCTCAGCGTCTCGTCGACGGAGGCATACTGCCCCGTCACGCCGATGAGGGAGCGCACGGCGGCGGCGTCGCGGACCACGTCGTACCCGAGCACGCGCGCCTCGCCACCGTCAGGTCGCAGCAGGGTGGCGAGCATGCGGATGGTCGTGGTCTTGCCCGCACCGTTGGGTCCGAGCACCCCGTAGACCGTCCCGGTGCGGACGGTGAGGTCGACGCCGTCCACGGCGCGGTTGTCGCCGAAGACCTTGACGAGGCCCTGTGCCTCGATCGCGTTCGTGTTCATGGTCCCCAGCGTGCGCGGGGCCGCTCGCACGGCACTGTCAGACCGCTGTCACGCCCGGCCACCGGTCTGTCACGGGTCACGCCTTGCTCACGGGTCACGTCGGACGAACCGCACGGCGGCCCCACCGACGAGCACGACGATCCACGCGAGCGCGACCAGGCCGCCGGTCAGCTCCGTGAGCACCGTGTCGGTGGGCTGGTAGAGCTGCGCGGCCGCACGGTCCGGCAGCCAGCGGGCGTGCCGGGTGAGCCCGCCGAGCAGGGGCGACATGATCAGCACGAGCCCGAGCACCGCCACGAGCGCAGGAACGAGGTGACGGACCAGCAGCGCCGTGCCATGGGCGAGCAGACCGATCAGCACCAGGTAGGCGCCGGCGCCGGCGAGCGACACGGATTCCCCACCCGCACCGGCCGACGCCGCCCCGATCGCGACGGCAGGCTCGCCGACCAACCGGGCCGTGACCAGGGCGGCGATCGTCATCGCACCCACGGCCACGGCTGCGGTGAATGCCAGCACCGCGAGCGCCGCCACCGTCTTTGCCGTCAGGAGCACACCCCGGTGCGGGACGGCCGCGAGCGTGGTCCCGAGCTGCCGGCCCGTGTACTCCTGGGCGACCGGCAGCACCCCGAGGAGGAGCAGGCCTGCCTGGACGTACGGGAGACCCGCCGACACGGTGGCGACGGGCGGGGTCGCCGGCCCCGCACCCTGTGCGGACACCGCGGTGAGGGCGACGGCGAGCACGACCCCGGCCGCCACCGTGCCGGCCACCGTGAGGATGACCACGGGCAGGCTCCGGAGCTTGTCGAGCTCTGCCGCGGTGACACGGGCGAGGCGCACCGCGATCACGCGTCCCGCCGCGAGAGCACGACGCCCGCCACGGCCAGCAGCCCGAACGCCCAGACGGACATCACGAGCGCACCGGGACCGGCGTCGAGACCGCCCTCGACCGTGGACAGGCCGCCGAGGAGCCGGCGCCCGGCCAGGTCCGGCAGCCAGTGGGCGAGCGGAGTGACGGTGGTCAGCAGCAGCGAGACCGACACGAGGGAGCTGTTCGCCACGAGGACCACCAGTGGAACCAGCCCGCTGCGAGCCAGCACCGTGACGGCGAGCGCGATGAGGCCCGTCAATATCCAGTACAGGGCCGCACCGAGCATGCGGGCCAGGGCGACGCCGAGCGGGAGCGCATCACCCGCGCCCCCGATCACGAGCGCGGCGACCCCGGCGCTCACCGGCACCGTCACCACCGCCGTCGCCGCGACGAGCAGGGCGACCGCCAGTGCCTTCGCGGTGAGCACGTGGCCACGGCGGGGCACGGCGGCGAGCGAGGCGGTGATCTGCCGACCGGTGCCGGCGTCGGAGCTGTTCGCCGCGTACTCGCTGCTCATCGCGATCACGCCGACGACCACGGCACCCACCGTGCCCAGCGGGACGGCCGCGTACCCGACCTCGAACGCGGAGGTGAACGCCGTGGGCCCTGCCGAACCGGCCTCCAGGCCTGCGCGGGTGGAGACGGCGTTGAGCAGCGTGATGCCCACGGAGCCGAGCACGGTGCCCGCTACCGCGATCTGGCCGGCCGGCAACGTCGACAGCTTCCGCAGCTCCGCGGCGAACGCGCCCGAAAGGCTCATCGGTCCACCTCCTGCGTGCTGCCCGTGAGCGCGAAGAACGCGTCCTCCAGGCTCGGGTGGCCCGCAGTGACCTCGGCCAGGGTCCCGGTGGCCACGACGCGCCCGGCGGCGATCACCACCAGGTCGTCCGCGACGCCGGCCACCTCGCCCATCAGGTGGCTCGAGAGCAGCACGGTGCCCCCGCCGTCGGCATGGCGGCGCAGCAGGCCACGGATCCAGCGGATGCCCTCCGGGTCGAGCCCGTTGACCGGCTCGTCCAGCACGAGTGCCTCCGGCGAGCCGAGCAGCGCCGCAGCCAGACCGAGACGCTGCCCCATGCCGAGCGAGTACCGGCCGACCCGGACCCGGCCCGACCCGGCGAGCCCGACCTGCTCCAGCACCTCGTCGACCCGTCGCTGCGGGATGCCGTTGCTCCGCGCGACCCACGACAGGTGGTCCCGCGCTCTGCGGGAGCGGTGCGCACCCGAGCCGTCGAGCATCGACCCGACCGTACGCAACGGGTCGCGGAGGTCGCGGTAGGGGCGCCCGCCGACCAGGGCCCGGCCGCCGTCGGGCCGGTCGAGGCCGAGCAGGACGCGCAGCGTCGACGACTTGCCGGCGCCGTTGGGGCCGAGGAACGCTGTGACCCGCCCGGGCCGGGCCCGCAGGCTGACCCGGTCGAGGACGGTGCGCGATCCGTGCCGCTTGACGACTTCTTCGATGAGGAGCATGCCCCCATCCCAGCTCTCGCGCACTGCCGCGTCATCGGACCCAGGGCAGGACTTCGCGCGGCCGATCGGACCATGGTCTGTCGGACCTGGGTCCGATGTGCCGCACCCCGGGGAAACCTAGACTCGGCCGGGTGGAAACGACTGCTCGACCCGTGCTGCGCTCGCGGGTGTGGCTCACCGCGGCCCTCGCCCTCGCGGTGCTCGGCGTCGTGCTCGCGACCACCGGCGTCGAGCGGCCCGTCGCCGTCGCGGTCACCGCGCTCGTCGGCGCCGTGATCACGTTCTTCGTGCTCGTCTGGGCACTGTCCACGTCGGGCCGGCAGCGCCGGGCCTACGAGGAGGACCTCACGGCATGGGCGGCCGAACGTGCCGCGCAGGCCGAGCGGCTGCGCATCGCCCGCGACCTGCACGACCTCGCCTCTCACGGGCTGGGGCTGATCACGGTGCGTGCTGCCGCCGCGCGCACGCTGGAGGGCCCCGCGGGCGACGTGGAACGTGTGCGAGCCCTGGCGGACATCGAACGGACCGGACGGGCGGCGACCACCGAGCTGCGCCGCATGCTCACGGTGCTCCGGGCTCCCGGCGGTGAGGCGCCGCCCCTGCGGCCCGCGGAACGCCTGGCGGACCTGCCACAGATCGTCGAGGACGCACGGGCCGGCGGCGTCCGGGCCGTCCTGACCGCCGCAGACCTGGCCGACGTGTCGGCCGGCGTCCAGCTCACCGTGTGCGCGATCGTCCGGGAGAGCCTCGCCAACACGGCCCGGCATGCGGGGCCGACCGTCGCCCGCGTCACGGTCGGTCGCGAATCCGGCACGCTGGTGGTCGTCGCGGAGGACGACGGTCCGGTGGCCGGCTGGCAGCCGCACCGAGGAGCGGGCCAGGGTCTGCCTGGCCTGCGCGAGAGGGCGGCGGCCCTGGGTGGCAGTGTCGAGGCAGGCCAGGTCGGCCCGGGCTTCCGTGTCACGGCCCGCCTGCCCGAGGGCACGGACGACGTACCGGCCGCGCGCCCGGAGCGACCATGAGCGACCGGACCAGGGTGCTCGTGGTGGACGACCAGCCCCTCATCCGGCACAGCCTGCGGCTCGTCATCGACGGGGCGCCCGACCTCACGGTCGTGGGCGAGGCCGACACGGGTGCCACCGCTGTGGCACAGGCGGCCCGGCTGCGGCCCGACGTCGTGCTCATGGACATCCGGATGCCCGACGGTGACGGCATCGACGCGACCCGCGGCATCGTCGCCGACCCGGCCCTGGCGGGGACACGTGTGCTGGTGCTCAGCATGTTCGAGCTCGACGAGCACGTGCACGCCGCCCTGCGGGCGGGAGCCAGCGGGTTTCTCCTCAAGGACGCGGAACCCGAGCGGCTGGTGGACGCCGTCCGGCGTACGCGCGCGGGCGAGTCACTCTTCGCGCCGAGCATCCTGCAGCGCCTGGTGGCCCACTACCTGGACCGGTCCGGACCGGCGCGGCCGGCGCGCGGTCCGGACGTGCTGACCGAGCGCGAGACCGAGGTGCTGACGCAGGTCGGCCGCGGCCTGTCCAACGACGAGATCGGCACGGCGCTCACGATCTCGAGGGGCACGGTCAAGTCGCACATCGGCAGTCTGCTGGCCAAGCTGCACGCCCGTGACCGCGCGCAGCTCGTCATCGCGGCGTACGAGCACGGCCTGGTCGGGTCCGCGGGTGACGCGCTCAGCGCACCCGGGTCGTGAGCCACACCCGGGTGGTGCCCGCGATGAGTGCGGCGGCGCCGATCATGTGCAGCCCGACCAGCAGCTCCGGCAGGTCGGTGAAGTACTGGACGTATCCGATGGCGCCCTGCGCCAGCGTGATCACCAGCAGGAGCACGGCCGCACGCCGCACGGTGGCGGGCCCGCGGCGCACCGCCGCGAGGAACCCCACCAGCACGATCGTGAACGCCCACACCGCAGCGGCGTGCCACCTGGTCAGGAGCGCCGGGTCGATGGCGAACCGGTAGCCCACCTCGGAGTCACCGCTGTGCGGGCCGGCCCCGGTGGTCAGCACGCCGAGCACCACGACGACGGCGGTCAGCCCTGCCAGCGCCCAGGCCAGGTTGCGCACGCGCGGGGAGACCACGAGCCGCGGGGCGCCGTCGCCCTCGCCGTGCCGGTGCAACAGGTAGAGGGAGAACGCGACCAGCGCGCCCGAGACGCCGAAGTGCAGGGACACCCAGCCGGGGTGCAGGTGGAGGAGCACCACGATGCCGCCGATCAGGGCCTGCATCATCACCAGCACGATCGGCGCCAGGCCGAGCATCCGGTACGACGCGGACCGCTTCAGGTCGGTGCACACCAACACCGCGAGCAGCACCGCGATGACCCCCAGCACACCGGTCAGCGTGCGGTTGCCGAACTCGATGTACGGGTGCAGCGTCGTCGCCTCGTGGAACTGCGGCGTGAAGCTGCCCGGCTCGCACTGCGGCCAGGTGGAGCAGCCCAGGCCCGAGTCGGTCAGGCGCACGGCGCCACCGGTGCCGATGATGCCGATCTGGCCGATCAGGTTCGCGATCAGGACGGCGCGGGTCCAGTGGCGAATGCGGTCCACGCGCGCGGGGAGCGCGTGGAGCCAGGAGGTGGGGGCTGCGGGTGCGGTCACGGGTCCACGCTAGTGCCCGTGGGCGCCGTCGCCTTCCGTGCCGGTGCCGCACCGGGTGTGATTCTTTGCCGACGAGCTGTCAGGACGCGTCGGACGCTCAGGTCACCTGGGTGACCTGAGCGTCCGACAGGGGTCCTGGGGTCAGAGACCGCTGACGTTCAGCAGCAGGTTCGGCGAGCCCGTGCCCGGGTCGGTCACGACGTCCTGCAGCGCGGAGCCCGTCAGCGCGTCGCCGACCTCGGCCGGCGTCGCGGCCGGGTTGCCGCCGAGGACGAGCGCCGCGGCGCCCGCGACGTGCGGCGTGGCCATCGAGGTACCGCTGATGGTGTTGGTGGCGGTGTCCCCGGTGTACCAGGCCGACGTGATGTCGCTGCCCGGCGCGAAGATGTCCACGCAGCTGCCGATGTTCGAGTACTCGGCACGAGCGTCCGTGTCCTCGGTGGCACCGACCGTGAGGGCCTCCGGGGTGGAGCCCGGCGAGCCGTCGCACGCGTCGGCCGCGTAGTCGTTGCCCGCCGCCAGGGCGAACGTGACACCGTCGGCGACGGCGGCGGA
Organism: Promicromonospora sp. NPDC052451; assembly: GCF_044547525.1. NCBI lineage: Bacteria > Bacillati > Actinomycetota > Actinomycetes > Micrococcales > Promicromonosporaceae > Promicromonospora > Promicromonospora sp. NPDC052451. The sequence continues at coordinate 65,856 of NZ_JBIUAP010000017.1, read as the reverse complement.
CACGGCGTCGTTCACGGCCTGCGAGAAGCCGCCGCCGAGCGACATGTTGGCCACGGCCGGCTCGCCGGCCTCGTGGTCGGCGGTCACCCAGTCGATGCCGGCGATGACGCCGTCGTAGGTGCCCGAACCGCTGCAGTCCAGCACGCGCACCGCGACGAGCGAGACCTCCTTGGCCACGCCGTGCGCCGCCCCGCCGACCGTGCCCGCGACGTGCGTGCCGTGGCCCGCGCAGTCGGTGGCGTCGTCGTCGTTGTCCACGGTGTCGGTACCGCTGACCGCACGGCCGCCGAAGTCCTCGTGGGTGGTGAGGATGCCCGTGTCGACGATGTAGGCGGTCACGCCGCTGCCGGAGTTCCCGTACGTGTACGAGTCGTCCAGCGGCAGGCTCTCCTGGTCGATCCGGTCCAGGCCCCAGGAGGGCACCGGCGACTGCGTGTCGGTGGCCGTCATGACGCGGTTCTGCTCGACGTACGCGACCGACGGGTCGGCCTCGAGCCGCTCGGCCTGGGCCGCCGACATCGACGCGGAGAAGCCGCGCACCGCGTTCGTGTACGAGTGGCGCACCTGGCCGCCGTACTCCTGCACCAGGCTGCTGGCGGTGCTGCGGACCTGGCTCTTGCTGACATCGCTGTCCTTGAGGACCACGATGTACGAGTCGTCGACCAGCGCGCCTGCGACGGGTGCCGGCGCCTCGTCCGGCGTCGCCGAGGCCACGGCCGCTGCGGCCGGGGCCGCCGCGAGGGCGAGGGCGATACCGGCACCGACGATCAGCCGACGGCGGTTGCTGTGAGTGGAAGTCACGCTGCCTCCCTGGGGAATGTAGGTGAAGTGAACCCTAAATGGGCGAATTTCACCCGCCAACCCCACGAAAAGGTCATACCTCCCGCGTATGAGGTGAGGTACGCGTTTCCCCCGACGAGCCTCGGGCGCGGTTGCCCCGCGGGGCCCGGACGCCGCTCAGTGCCAGCGGAACAACCGGGCCGCCCCGGCTCCCAGCGCCGCCGTCCAGGCCAGCAGCACCACCACCGAGAACGGGGGTACGGCGCCGTGCAGCAGCGCGCCGCGCATCGCCTCGCCCAGCGCGCCGGACGGCAGCAGCACCGCCGCGTGCGCGAGCGGTCCTGCGAGCTGCTGCGCGGGCAGCAGCACCCCGCCGCCCACCGTGAGCAGCACGAGCACGAGGTTGGCCACGGCGAGCACACCCTCCGCGCGCAAGGTCCCCGCCAGCAGCAGGGCCAGGGCCGTGAACGCGGCGGTGCCCAGCAGCCCCGCGCCGAGCACGGCGGGCAGTGCCCCCAGCTCGGGCTGCCACCCGAGGGCCAGGGCGACGCCGGCGATGACGACCACCTGCACCACCTCGACGGCGAGCACGCCGAGCACCTTGCCGGACAGCAGCCCGGTGCGGCCGAGCGGCGTCGTGGCCATGAGCCGCAGCACGCCGTTGCGCCGGTCGAACGCGGTGGCGATGGCCTGGGACGTGAACGCCGTGGACATCACGGCCAGCGCGAGCACGCCGGGCGTCACGAAGTCGACGCGCGAGAGCCCGTGCGTGTCCAGGTCGATGAACGACGTGCGCACGAGGGCCACCAGGACCAGCACCGGCAGCACGATCGTCACCAGGAGCTGCTCGCCGTTGCGCAGGATCGCCCGGGTCTCGAAGGACGCCTGGGCCGCGATCCGGCGCACCACGGGAGCGGCGACGGCGCGTGCTGCGGGTATGGCAGCGGGCGTGGCGGGCGCGGTGTCGGTGCTCATCGCAGGTTCCTCCCGGTGAGGTCGAGGAACACGTCCTCGAGCGTCCGGCTGCCCGTGGTGACCGACCGGGCGAGCACGCCCTGTCCGGCGAGCCACCCGGTCACGGCGGCGAGCGCCGCCGGGTCGACGGGCCCGGTCACGGTGTACACCCCGGGCTCGCCCTCGCCGACCACCCACTCGCCCGGGCGGAGGGTGGTGCGGAGCGGGGCGAGGTCCAGGCCGGGCGTGGCCTCCACGCGGATCGAGGCCGGGCCGGCGCCGCCGTCCGTCAGCTCGCGGACCGTGCCCGACGCGATCACCCGGCCGTGGTCGACGACGTGCACGTGGTCGGCCAGGTCGGCGGCCTCGTCCATCAGGTGGGTGGTGAGCACGATGGCGACGCCGTCGGCCCGCAGCTCGCGCACGAGGTCCCAGACGGCGCGTCGGCTCTGCGGGTCCATGCCGGCGCTGGGCTCGTCGAGGAACACGACCTCGGGCCGGCCGATCACCGCGGCGGCGAGCGCCACACGCTGCCGCTGCCCGCCGGACAGGCGGCGCACCGTGGTGCGGGCGAAGGCGTGCAGGCCGAGGCGGTCGGCGAGCTCGCCGACGGCGCGCGGTGCGGCGTACATGGCGGAGACGTGGCGCAGCAGCTCCAGCGCGCGCACCCCGGTGGGCAGGCCGCCGTCCTGCAGCATGACGCCGACGCGCGGCCGCAGGGCACGGGCGTCGGCGACGGGGTCGAGGCCGAGCACGCGCACGGTGCCGGCGTCGGGGGAGCGCAGGCCCTCGCAGCACTCGATCGTGGTGGTCTTGCCCGCGCCGTTGGGGCCCAGCACGGCGGTGACGGCGCCCGGTCGTGCGACGAGGTCGAGGCCGTCCACGACGGCGCGGCCGTCGTAGCGCTTGACGAGGCCGCGCACCTGGACGGCGGGGCTGGTGGTGGCGTCCGCGGTGGCCGCCTGGGCGGGGTCGATCGCGGGCGCGTCGGGCAAGGGCACCGCACAATCGTAGGCGGCGGCCGGAGGCGTCGTCGTCGCGGTGGGTGCGTCGGGTGTGTGCCGTCCGTGTGAGATGTGTCGCGATCGGCGGTTACTGAGGCTCGCCTTCCTTGCGCATCTCGAATTAGGGAACAAGGATGTTCTCAAAAGCACAGGCGCTCGCGAGGGCGTACGTACGCGGGGTGAGGTCTGCCCCGGGACCGACGGGGAGGTGACCAGCATGAGCGCACCGACGCAGGTGGCGGCCGGCCACGTGGCGAGCCACGAGACCGACGGCACCACCCGCCGGCGGGTGCTCGAGCTCGTGGCGTCTCGCGGCCCGGTCACGGCCGGCGCGCTCGCCGCGGTCCTGGAGCTGACGGCCCCGGCCGTGCGCCGGCACCTCACCCTCCTGGAGGAGGACGGCAAGATCACGGTCCACGAGGCCTTGCCGTCGGGTGCGCCGCGCCGCGGTCGCCCGGCCCGCCGGTACGTCGTCACGAGCGGCGGCCAGTCCGAGCTCGCGGGCGGCTACCAGGAGATCGCCCGGCAGGTCCTGCGGTTCCTGCGGGACACGGGCGGCAGCGATGCCGTGGCCGGCTTCGCCCGGCAGCGGTTCGACGCCGTCGCCCGCAGCTACGCCCCGCACCTCACGGCCGACACCGCCGAGGGGCGGGCGGCCCAGCTCGTCCAGCTCCTGTCGGCGGACGGTTACGCCGCCTCCGTGCGTCCGGTCCCGGCGCCGCTGACCGGCCCCACGGCCGGTGTCGTGGCCCCGGCCGTCCAGCTCTGCCAGGGGCACTGCCCGGTCCAGCACGTGGCCGAGGAGTTCCCGGAGCTGTGCGAGCAGGAGGCCCGCGCGTTCAGCGAGCTGCTCGGCTCGCACGTGCAACGGCTCGCGACCATCGCGGGCGGCGCGCACGCCTGCACCACGAACATCCCCGTGCACCTGACCACTCCCGCCACGACCCCCACCGAAGGAAAGTGATGAGCGCAGAAACGCAAGCGCCAGAGCAGCGCTCCGACGACGAGATCATCGCCAGCATCGGCGCCTACGAGTACGGCTGGCACGACAGCGACGAAGCCGGCGCGATCGCCCAGCGTGGCCTGAACGAGGACGTGGTCCGCAACATCTCGGCCCTGAAGAAGGAGCCCGAGTGGATGCTGAACCAGCGTCTCAAGGCGCTGCGCCTGTTCGGCAAGAAGCCGATGCCGAGCTGGGGCTCCGACCTGTCGGGCATCGACTTCGACAAGATCAAGTACTTCGTGCGGTCCACGGAGAAGCAGGCCACCTCCTGGGAGGAGCTGCCCGAGGACATCAAGGCCACCTACGACAAGCTCGGCATCCCGGAGGCGGAGAAGCAGCGCCTCGTCGCGGGTGTCGCGGCCCAGTACGAGTCCGAGGTCGTCTACCACCAGATCCGTGAGGACCTGGAGGAGCAGGGCGTCATCTTCGTCGACACCGACACGGGCCTGCGCGACTACCCGGAGCTCTTCCAGGAGTACTTCGGCACGGTCATCCCGGCGGGCGACAACAAGTTCGCCGCGCTGAACTCGGCCGTGTGGTCCGGCGGGTCGTTCGTCTACGTGCCGCCGGGCGTGCACGTGGAGATCCCGCTGCAGGCCTACTTCCGGATCAACACCGAGAACATGGGCCAGTTCGAGCGCACGCTGATCATCGCGGACGAGGGCTCGTACGTGCACTACGTCGAGGGCTGCACCGCCCCGATCTACACGTCCGACTCGCTGCACTCCGCGGTGGTCGAGATCGTCGTCAAGAAGAACGCGCGCGTTCGCTACACGACGATCCAGAACTGGTCGAACAACGTGTACAACCTGGTCACCAAGCGGGCCACCGCTGCCGAGGGCGCCACCATGGAGTGGGTCGACGGCAACATCGGCTCGAAGGTCACCATGAAGTACCCGGCGATCTACCTGCTGGGCGAGCACGCCCGCGGCGAGACGCTGTCCATCGCCTTCGCGGGCGAGGGCCAGCACCAGGACGCCGGCGCCAAGATGGTCCACGCGGCGCCGAACACGTCCTCGTCGATCGTCAGCAAGTCCGTGGCGCGCGGCGGCGGCCGCACGTCGTACCGCGGTCTGGTGCAGGTGCTCGAGGGCGCCTCCCACTCCGCGTCCAACGTCCTCTGCGACGCGCTGCTGGTGGACCAGATCTCCCGCAGCGACACCTACCCGTACGTGGACGTCCGCGAGGACGACGTGTCCATGGGGCACGAGGCCACGGTCTCGCGGGTGAGCGAGGACCAGCTGTTCTACCTCATGTCCCGGGGTATGGAGGAGACCGAGGCCATGGCCATGATCGTGCGCGGGTTCGTCGAGCCCATCGCGCGCGAGCTGCCCATGGAGTACGCGCTCGAGCTCAACCGCCTCATCGAGCTGCAGATGGAAGGGTCCGTCGGCTGACATGACTCTCACGACCGATCACTCGCGCGCTGTTGCCGACGGCGCCCACTCCCACGGCGCCGTCAAGCCCCAGGGCTCGCGAGCAGAGCGCCTCACGTCGTTCTCCCTGGAGGACATCCCTGTCCCGCACGGCCGCGAGGAGGAGTGGCGCTTCTCCCCGGCGGACCGCCTCCAGCCGCTGTTCCAGGCGGACCTGGGCACCTCGGGTGTCACCGTCGAGGTGGCCCCGGCCCCCGAGGTGACGGTGGAGACCGTCGCCCGTGACGACGCCCGCCTGGGCACCGCCGGCAAGCCCGGCGACCGCACCGCCGTCACGGCGTGGAACGCGTTCGAGCAGGCCACGATCGTGACGATCCCGAAGGAGGCCGTGGCCTCCGAGGTGACGTCCGTGCGCCTGGAGGGCGTCTCGTCCGACGCGACCGCGGCCCACGTGCTGGTCCGCGCCGAGCAGCACTCGGAGGCCGTGGTGGTCATCGACCACAACGGCGTCGGCTCGCTCGCCGAGACCGTCGAGATCGTGGTCGAGGACGGCGCGCACCTGACCGTCGTCAGCGTCCAGGACTGGGCCGACGGCGCCGTGCACGCCTCCTCGCACCGGGCCCGCCTGGGCCGCGACGCGAAGCTCAAGCACGTCGTGGTGACGTTCGGCGGCGACGTCGTGCGCATCACGCCGGACGCCGAGTTCACCGCCACGGGCGGTGAGGTCGAGATGGTGGGCCTCTACTTCGCGGACACCGACCAGCACCAGGAGCACCGCCTCTTCGTGGACCACGCGGTGCCGGACTGCAAGTCCCGCGTGACCTACAAGGGCGCCCTGCAGGGCTCCGGCGCGCACACCGTGTGGGTGGGCGACGTGCTGATCCGCGCGAACGCCGAGAACACCGACACCTACGAGCTCAACCGCAACCTGGTCCTCACGGACGGCGCGCGTGCGGACTCGGTGCCGAACCTCGAGATCGAGACCGGCGAGATCGCCGGCGCGGGCCACGCCAGCGCCACCGGCCGGTTCGACGACGAGCAGCTCTTCTACCTCCAGGCCCGGGGCATCCCCGAGATCGAGGCCCGTCGCCTGGTCGTGCGCGGCTTCTTCGCCGAGCTCATCCACGAGATCGGCGTCCCGTCCGTCGAGGAGCGCCTGCTGGCCTCCATCGAGGCCGAGCTGGAGAAGTCGATGAGCGTGATCACCGGGGCACCGGCCGCATGACCGCGCAGCTGGCGTGCATGACCGACGACCTGGGACCGGAGGAGGCGATGCTCGTGGAGCTCGACGGCGCCGACGGCGCCCCGGTCCCGGTCGCGGTCGCCCGTGACGCGGACGGCGTCTTCCACGCCGTCTCGGACATCTGCTCCCACGGCGCCGTCTCGCTGTCCGACGGCGAGGTGGAGGGCTGTCTGGTGGAGTGCTGGCTGCACGGGTCGCAGTTCGACCTGCGGACCGGCATGCCCGTCCAGCTCCCCGCGATGCGCCCCGTGCCGGTCTACCCGGTGACCATCGACGGCGACAAGGTGCTCGTCGACATCGACGTCACCGTGCCCGTCTCCTGACCCCTGACTTTCCCGCAACCCTGGAGTAAACCGATATGCCCACCCTCGAGATCCGCGACCTGCACGTCAGCGTCGAGACCAAGGAAGGCCCCAAGCCGATCCTGCGCGGTGTCGACCTGACCATCGCCAGCGGTGAGACCCACGCGATCATGGGCCCCAACGGCTCCGGCAAGTCCACGCTCGCCTCGGCCCTGGCCGGCCACCCCAAGTACACGGTCACCTCGGGCACCGTCACGCTCGACGGCGAGGACCTGCTGGCCATGACCGTCGACGAGCGCGCCCGCGCCGGCCTCTTCCTCGCCATGCAGTACCCGGTCGAGGTCTCCGGCGTCTCCGTCGCGAACTTCCTGCGGACCGCCAAGACCGCCATCGACGGCACCGCCCCCGCCCTGCGCACCTGGGGCAAGGAGGTCAAGGGCGCGATGGAGAACCTGCGCATGGACCCGGCCTTCGCCGAGCGCTCCGTGAACGAGGGCTTCTCCGGTGGTGAGAAGAAGCGCCACGAGATCCTGCAGATGGAGCTCTTCAAGCCGCGCTTCGCCATCCTCGACGAGACCGACTCCGGCCTCGACGTCGACGCGCTGCGCATCGTGTCCGAGGGCGTGAACCGCGCCAAGGAGAACACCGAGGTCGGTGTCCTGCTCATCACGCACTACACGCGCATCCTGCGCTACATCAAGCCTGACTTCGTGCACGTCTTCGTGGACGGCAAGATCGCCGAGGAGGGCGGCCCCGAGCTGGCCGACCGCCTCGAGGAAGAGGGCTACGACAAGTACGTCGGCGCGGGCGCCACGGCTTCGGCCTGACCCGCCACCGCCCGATCTTCCAGGTTCTGCGAGGGGACAACATGACCACCACCACCGTGCGTCCGGGTGACGCACCCGCCGGGCTCTCCACGGCCGAGCTGGCCGCCGTCCGCGCGGACTTCCCGCTGCTCGAGCGCACGGTGCGGGGTGGCCGGCCCCTCGTGTACCTGGACTCCGCCGCCACCTCCCAGAAACCCCAGGTGGTGCTGGACACCGAGGTGGACTTCTACGAGCAGCGCAACGCCGCGGTCCACCGCGGCGCGCACTTCCTCGCCGAGGAGGCCACCGAGGCGTTCGAGCAGGCGCGCGCGGCCGTGGCCGCGTTCGTCGGCGCGGACGAGGGCGAGATCGTCTGGCAGCCCGGCGCGACGGCCGCGATCAACGTCGTGGCCTACGCGTTCTCCAACGCGACCCTCGGGCGCGGGGGAGAGGCGGCCGCGCGGTTCCGGCTCGCGCCGGGCGACGAGATCGTGGTCACCGAGGCGGAGCACCACGCCAACCTCGTGCCGTGGCAGGAGCTGTGCGCCCGCACGGGCGCCGTGCTGCGCTGGATCCCGGTGGCCGACGACGGCCGGCTCGACCTGTCGACCCTCGACGAGGTCGTCACCGAGCGCACCAAGGTGCTGGCCTTCGCGCACGTGTCCAACGTGACCGGCGCGATCGCCCCGGTCGGCACCCTCGTGGCGGCCGCCCGGCGGGTGGGTGCACTCACGGTGCTCGACGCCTGCCAGTCGGTGCCCAACCTGCCGGTGAACTTCCACGAGCTCGGCGTCGACTTCGCCGCGTTCAGCGGCCACAAGATGCTCGGCCCCACCGGCGTCGGCGCCCTGTACGGGCGGCGCGAGCTGCTGGAGGCCATGCCGCCCACCGTGACCGGCGGGTCCATGGTCGAGGTCGTGACCATGGAGTCCACCACGTACGCGCCGCCCCCGCAGCGCTTCGAGGCCGGCACCCAGATGGTGGCCCAGGCCGTCGGCATGGGCTGCGCGGCGCAGTACCTCGGCGAGCTCGGCATGGCCGGCGTGCTGCGGCACGAGCAGGAGCTCGCCGCCGAGATGCTGAAGATCGCCGACATCCCGGGCGTGCGGGTGATCGGCCCGCTCGACACCGCCGACCGCCTCGCCGTCGTCTCGTTCGTGGTCGACGGCGTGCACGCGCACGACGTCGGGCAGGTGCTCGACGACAAGGGCATCGCCGTCCGGGTGGGCCACCACTGCGCGCAGCCGCTGCACCGCCGGTTCGGCGTGGCCGCCACGGCGCGCGCCTCGGCGTCGGTCTACACGACGGTCGAAGAAGTTGTCGCCTTCCGGGAAGCCCTGGCGGGGGTCCGGGCGTTCTTCGGAGCAGAGTGATCTCTTCGAGGAGATCTGGTTCGGTGAGATCGAGAGAGGCAGCGTCGTGAGCACGCTCGAGCAGATGTACCAGCAGGTGATCCTGGACCACGCGAAGCACCCGGTGGGCCGCGGGCTCGTCGACGTCGCCTCCGTGGCGGGACACCTCGCGGGGGAGTCGCACCAGGTGAACCCCACGTGCGGTGACGAGGTGACCCTCCGGGTCGACGTCACGCCGGAGGGCTCCGTGGCAGGCGTCTCCTGGGAGGGGCAGGGATGCTCCATCTCGCAGGCGTCCGTGTCCGTCATGACCTCGCTCGTCGAGGGCGCGGACCTCGCCGAGGTGGCGCGGCTGGACGGCCTGTTCCACGACCTGATGTCGTCCCGCGGCAAGGGCCTGGACGACGACGACGCCGAGGACGCCCTCGGCGACGCGACCGCCTTCACGGGCGTGTCCCAGTACCCCGCCCGGATCAAGTGCGCGCTGCTCGGCTGGGCGGCGCTCAAGGACTCGCTGGCGCGCAGCGGCGCGCTGGCCACGAGCTGAGGAGAGATGCGATGACCGAGGCGAGCACCGACGTCGGGCAGGGAGCGGCGGCTGCCGCGTCGCCGACCACCGTGGTGGACGTCGAAGAGGCCATGCGCGACGTGATCGACCCCGAGCTGGGCATCAACGTCGTGGACCTGGGCCTGATCTACGGCATCCAGGTGGACCAGAACAACCACGCGACCATCGACATGACGCTGACGTCCGCGGCGTGCCCGCTGACCGACGTGATCGAGGACCAGAGCGCCCAGGCGCTCGAGGGCATCGTGGACGGGTTCCGGGTCAACTGGGTCTGGATGCCGCCGTGGGGTCCGGAGAAGATCACGGACGACGGCAAGGAGCAGCTGCGGATGCTGGGGTTCAACGTCTGAGGATCGACGAGGTCAGGCGGCAGGTCCCTGAACGCGGGGAATGCCGCCTGACCTGGTGATCGTAGAGGTGGAGCCCGCCGGCGTCTGCGGGCGGGTCGCACGGCCGAGCGCCGGGCCGACACGGTGCGGGTCAGCTCTGTGCGACTCGAGTCAGGGTCAGCTCGCGGATCGCCATCTCCTCGGGTCCTGAGGCAGTGTCTCTCCCGGGTTCACCGACTGGAGCTCACTCGGCCGGGTCGGGAGAGATGCTGCCGTTGACCCGTCTCGGCGGCCCGTGTGATCGCCTCGAGTACCCGGTGGCGATCGAGTGCCACCGCGAAATCCGGCGCATCGGCGGTTCCGTCGCGGAGGTCGGCGGCGAACTGGGCGTAGAGGCGGGCGACCCCCGCCGCGGGTGCGTCGAGGTGCAGGTCGGGGCCCGCATGATCGGGGGGTACCTGGAGCACTTGGACAGGCTCGCTGCCGCGGCGCAGCGTGATCGTGAAATCGGTGAAGTGGATGTAGCCCGACACCGACTCCACACGCAGACTGCCCTCGGTGCCCTGGATCTCCCATACCGTCGCCGTGCCGGCAGGGTGCCCGGCACTGTAGTGCAGCGAAGTGACGATCCCGCCGTCGAGAACGCCGGCGACGACGATCTCGTCCGGCGAGTCCTTCGGCAGCGACGCGCCATCGGAGAGGCGGACGCCGTCACCGCGCTGATTGGCGACGACGGCCGACAGACTCTCGAACGTGCCGAGCACGCGCGCAAGCGGTTCGAGCCCGTGGCCGAGCATGATGCTCAGAAGCGTGGCGCCATGCTCTGCGTGAGCCATGTACTCGACCGGCGGGTCATATCGGCCGACCCACATGTCGTCGGCCACATGCGCTCGGATGCTCGTGCTGAGCGGCTTGCCGATCACGCCTTGCGCGATGAGGTCGCGAAGGAAGAGGACCGGCGGGTGCAGGCCACCCTGCAACCCGACAACCGTCCGCAGCCGCCGCTCGCGGGCAAACCCCTCCAGTGCTTCTGCCTCCGACAGGTTTCTTGCGAGCGGCCATTCGCAATAGACCATCTTGCCCGCGGCCAGCGCGTCGGAAACGATCTGCTTGTGCTCCGGCACCTTGACCGCAACCACCACCAGGTCGACCTCCGGTCGCGCGACCAGAGCCTCATGTGTGTCGAAGGCGAGATCGGCGCCCAGCCGACGAGCGGTCGCGTTCGCGCTCTCCATACGAGTCGTACTGACGGCGCGGATCTGGAACGCGTCGAGCGCCTGCAGCGCCGGGACGTGAGCGATTCCGCCCCAACCCCGATCGGCACTAGCTCCGATCAGGCCGACGCCGATCCGGGAACTTGCTGAATTCGTCACTAGGATTCTCCTGCCTCGCGCAGCCCTGGCAACGCCCTCCGGGCCGCGTCACGATGATTCGTTTCCGGACACATGCGTGGGCGCTCTGGCTCACCATGGCGAGCGAGCAGCTGTTGCCGTTCGCCATGGTGAGCCCGAGTGGATCAAGCGCAGGTCTTACCCGTGAGCCCAGTGGGCCTCGAGCTCGCGCGCGACATCGGCCGGACGCTCGATCATCGGCCAGTGCGAGCTGCGCAGCTTGAAGACGGCACGTGCGCGTGTGGCATTACCGAGCTCGTCGGCGAACCGGTGAGGAAGGAACGGGTCGTCCAGGCCCCAGATCACGAGCGATGGTGCGGTCACGCTGCTCAAACCTGGCTTCCACTCCGCCCCGACCTCGATCGCCGAACGGTAGAGGGCGAGAATGCTTGCCCTCATCGTGGCGTCGAGATGCCGGACCGATTCGTCTGCCGCGTCGCGCGGCATCTGCGCCTCGTTGAGGCTTGTTGCGAACGCCTCGAGATCGAGGTCCGCCATCCATTGCTCGCCCTCGCCGGGCGTCTGCCAGATCTTGGCAAGATAGTGCCACGGGTACTCCGGATCGATCGGCCCGCTGATGCCTGTCCATGTCCGCACCAGATCGGGGCGGAGAGATGCGAGGCGGCCCGTCAGCAGAGATCCCCAGTCATGACCGACCAGGTCGACGGGTTCGCCGATTTCTTCGATCTTCGTGATGAGCCAGTCGAGATACTCCTCCTTCGTCGACGTGAATCCCGCTGGTAGGGGTGTGCCAAACCCGGGGAGATCGATCGTCACAACATCTTCGCGTCGAAGATAGGGACGGACGGTGTCCCAGATCCGGTGGGTATCAGGTACACCATGGATGAGGACTGCAGGCATTTCGGACTCTCCCAGTGATTGTTGTCGTGGTGGAACGGCCGGTCGGCCGAGTCAGGGAAGAAGGATGACTTTGCCGTGGGTGTGGCCCGTGGCGACGAGGCGATGGGCGTCCGCGGCCTCGTCGAGCGGGAAGCTCCGGCCGATGCGTGCGGTCCATGTGCCGGCGGCGATCAGATCCAGGGCTTCCTGGACGGGGCCGTGGTCGCGATTCCCGCTGCCGCCCGGGCTGAACTCGACGCCGTATCGTGCGGCATCGCGGTCGGCGAGCGTCACGATCCGGCCTGGGCCGCCCAGGAGATCGACGAGGGCGGGAAGAAGTCCCTTGCCGGCGGTGTCGAGCGCGGCATCGACGCCGTCGGGAGCGGCTTCGCGGATGCGGTCGACCAGGCCGGGGCCGTGGGCGACGGGGATCGCACCGAGACTCCTGACGAAGTCTGCGTTGGCGGTCCCGGCGACGCCGATCACCGTCACACCGCGCTGTCGCGCGAACTGCACGGCGGCGCCGCCCAGAGCACCGCTCGCGCCGGTGACCACGAGCGTCTCACCCGGGCGAAGGTTCAGGAGCGCGAGCCCCCTCGCCGCGTTGTCGGCGCCGATGACGGTAGCCGCTGCCTCCTCGAACGAAACGCCGTCGGGGATCGTCGCGAAGTTGCTGCTGACCGTGTACTCGGCGTAGGAGCCCTGGGCGGCCGAGTCCGGCCACCCGGCGACGCGGCCGCCGACCAGGCCCTCGTCGACGCCCGGTCCGACCGCCTCGACGACGCCGGCGAACTCGAATCCGATGATGGCGGGAGCCCGGAGGCCGAACGCTCCGGCGCGTGCCTGGATCTCCGCCGGGTTCACCCCGGCGGCGTGAACCCGCGCCAGTACCTGACCCCGACCCGGTACCGGTCGTGGAGCGTCCGCAACCTGCAACACGGAGGGTTCGCCGAACGCGGTGATGACGGCGGCTTTCATGATGATTCTTCGTCTCCTCACATCGAGCCGGCAGCACTTCCGCTGCGGCGTGCTCGCTCACGGGGGCCCGGTAGCGAGGTCGTCCGAAGGTCCAGCACATCACTTCAGGACCGATCGGTACAGATGTAACGTAGACGAGCGGAGATCTCTTGGCAAGGCCCCGACCGTGCAGACAGGCGTCACGGCTCAGGGCGTCAGGCCGGGGTGTTCGCGCCGTGCTCGGCCCGTGCGAGATCGATGGTCGTGCTCACCGTCGACGGTGGCCAGACGCCCGATCCTTCGCGTTATCTGGACTGCCTGGTCCGTAAGGGGGCATAATGGTTGCCATGCCCGTATCGCAGACCAAGCTGGGGCGGCCCCGCGAGTTCGACCCCGACCACGCCCTCGAACAAGCCATGAGAGTGTTCTGGGCCAAGGGATACGAAGGGGCGAGCCTGTCGGACCTGACCGAGGCGATGGGCATCACTCGCAGCAGCATGTATGCGGCGTTCGGGAACAAGGACGAGCTGTTCCGCCGAGTGGTCGAGCGGTACACGGAAGGCCCGGCCTCGTACGGAATCCGTGCGCTGTCCGAGCCGACCGCACGCGAAGTCGCCGAGTCCATTCTTCGCGGCGCAGCCGCTGCCAGCACGAGTCGCGAGGCGCCCCACGGATGCCTCGGCGTCCAGGCTGCGCTGTCCGCCGGCGACAACGGGCTCACCGCCCAGAAGGTGCTCGTCGACTGGCGCCAAGATGGCGCTGCGCGCCTCGAGTCCCGGTTCCTGCGTGCGCGGGCCGAGGGCGATCTGCCGGAGACCGAGGATCCGCGCACGCTGGCGACCTACATCACGACGGTCGCGTACGGCATCGCCGTTCAGGCGGCGACGGGCAGGAGCGGGGCGGAGCTGCGCCGGGTCGCTGATGTGGCGATGAACGCGGTGTCCTGGTCCCACGACTGAGACGGCGGACCCTGCGATGGGGTGCGGGTCGCCCGCCCGCACCCTCCTGAGGTGCGGGTGGGACGTCCCACCCGCTCGCGCCGGAGAGCGAACTGCCTGGTCAGGGCCGGTTCGCCGGCTGGGTGTGGGTCACGCCGCCGGGTAGTAGGCGTCGAACGCCTGCGACTCGAGCTGCCAGCCGAAGGACCGGCTGATCTTGCCGTCGGTGATCTCGTAGACGTAGAGCCGTGGCACCACCAGCTCGGGCCTGCCGATCCGTGCGTGCTTCTCGTGGACGACAAGGGCGACGACGGCGTCGCCCGCGACCAGGATGGTCGGCGGTGCCGCGAACGTGATGTTCCCGCCGCTGAGCTCCTGGAGTCGTCGCATCACCCGCAGCGACTCCTCCGGGCTGTTGGTCTCTCCGGAGAGCTCCGAGCGGCCCGCCGTGTAGGACGGCTTGCTCTCGGTGTAGAAGCTCGCCATGCGGGCCAGGCCCTCGGGGCCGCCATCGCCGTAGGCGGCGTAGTAGTCGGTGAGGAGCTGGTGGTTCTCGGATGCGGTTGCCATGTTCACTCTTCCGTCCAATGGGCAACTCTCATTAGCCGTGTGGCTAATGGAATTAGCTGAGGCGTCGATGATATTCGCCGAGGCGGTGATGGGTCAACGCGGCACCGCCGACGACGGCAGGGACAGCGAGCAGTGCGCCGCAGAACACCATTACGACAGCGAGGAATGCCGAGGCGACGACGGCGTTGCCGCGCGCGCCTCCGCGGAGGAGCCTGGCACCGGCGAGGGTTCCGGTGAGGGTCACCGCCGCGAGCAGCGCGGACGTGGCGCGGACCAGCCCGTCGAGGGTGACGAGACCACCGAGGACCGGGCCGGCCACGACCAGGCAGCAGGCGGCGAGGAACGCCAGGCTGCGGCGTGGCTCACGCCCCGGCATCGTCCTGCCCACGAGCCAGGGCGGCAGCGCGCGGTCCCGTCCGAGCGCCGCGCCCAGCCGGGCGCCGCTGGCCAGGTAGGCGTTGATGGCTCCGAAGGTCAGCAGCAGAGCGGCGGTGGTGGCCAGCGCGGTGCCGGTGGTGCCGAACGCCCGGTGCAGGAGGGTGAGCAGCGGCGCCGGATCACGTCCGGCGGCAGGGCCCAGGACGCCGAGCGTGACGACCGCGAGCCCGAGGTAGAGCACGCTCACGAGGGCAAGTGTGAGCGTCGTCGCGCGCCGCAGGCCGCGACGAGGGTCCGCGAAGTCCGCCGAGAGATGGGTGGCCGCCTCCCAGCCGGCGAACGCGAAGAACAGGGTGGTGGCCGCGGTGCCGACGCTCGTCCACCCGTGAGGGGCGAACGGGGCGAACGCCTCGGAGCGCACGCTGCCGAGCGAGACCGTGACGGCCACGACCAGGAGGATCACCATGACGGCGGCGCTCAGGACCTGGATCCGCCCCGTCGCGCGGAGCCCGACGGCGTTCAGGACGAACGACGCCACGAGCAGCCCGAGGCCGACACCCGTGGCAAACCCGGGACCTGCACCGACGGCGGCCGCGACGTAGTGCCCGCCGATCAGCGCGGCGGCCGTGACGCCGAGCGGCACTGCCGCCAGGAACCACCAGCCGACCGCCGCGGCGATCCGTCCGTCGAAGGCGATCGCCGCGAAGTGCGCCACGCCTCCGCCGTCGGGATAGGCGCCACCGAGCGCCGCGAACGTCGCCGCGACCGGGATGCCGGCGACGAGCAGCAGTGCCCACGCCAGCAGGGACGCGGGTCCGGCGGCCTCGGCCGCCAGCGCGGGCAGAGCCAGCGCCCCCGGTCCGAGCACCGCGCCGAGCAGCATGACCGCACCTGTCACGACACCGAGCCCGGGGGCGCGGCGTGCGCCGGGGCGAACCTTCTCTCCCATGTACCGTCCTCTGCCCGATGGCCATCCTGTGCCGGATGGCCAGGAAATCGGCGTGAGCGTAAGCACTGGAACGCGCACCTGGGGCCGAGGCCGAACGTCGTTCGGAACGATCGATACGATCCTGATCGTGGACGAACTTGATTCGGCGATCGTGCAACAGCTCCAGCGCGATGCACGGCAGACCAACCGCGACCTGGCCCGGCACCTCGGCATCGCACCCTCCACCTGCCTGGAACGGGTACGGCACCTGCGTGCTCGCGGCGTCATCCGCGGGTATCACGCCGACATCGACCCGGCGGCGCTCGACCGCAGGGTCGAGGCGTTCGTCTCCATCCGGCTGCGCCCGCTCAACCGCGATGTGATCGACTCGTTCAAGGCCGCCCTGATCAAGCTGCCCGAGGTCATGGCCGTCTACGTCCTCGCCGGGGACGAGGACCTGCTCGCTCACGTGACAGCCCGGGACCTGGACCACCTGCACGCGTTCCTCATCGACCGCCTCAGCCAGCCACGGGAGGTCGTCACCTTCCGGAGCCAGATCGTCTTCCAGAGCGCGCAGAAGCGGGTGCACCAGCGGTTGTCCGGGCAATGATCCGCCCAGGGCGTCGCAGCCGCCCGGCGCAGGATGCAGTTTTCCTTACCGCGGCCGACCGGCTGGCACCATGGTGGGCCGACCGCGCTCCTTCGTAGCGTCATGTCGTGCCCGCGCAACCCGGCGCGGCACGGGGGAACGGTGCGAGGAATGCTCACAGGCACAGGTACAGCCACCGATGCGGTCCGGCTGACCGCTGTCCGCAAGGTCTACGGCAGGCGCGGGACCGAGGTCGTCGCGCTCGACGACGTGTCGACGCAGTTCGGGCGGGGCACGTTCACGGCGATCATGGGTCCGTCCGGCTCCGGCAAGAGCACGCTGCTGCAGTGCGCCGCGGGGCTCGACCAGCCGACGTCGGGTTCGGTCGTCCTGGAGGACAGCGAGCTGAGCACGATGAGTGAGACCGAGCTGACGGAGCTGCGGCGCGACCGGGTCGGGTTCATCTTCCAGGCGTTCAACCTGCTCCCGGTCCTGACGGTGGAGCAGAACGTGACGCTGCCGCTGCGGCTCGCGGGCCGGAGCCCGGCCAAGGGCCGGGTGGCGAGCGTGCTCGAACAGGTGGGCCTGCGCGAACGGCGCAGGCACCGCCCGGCGGAGCTGTCCGGCGGGCAGCAGCAGCGGGTCGCCATCGCGCGGGCACTGATCACCGAACCGGCCGTCATCTTCGCCGACGAGCCGACCGGCGCGCTGGACACGAGGACCGCACGGGACGTGCTCGGTCTGCTGCGACGTTCGGTGCACGAGAACGGCCAGACGATCGTGATGGTCACGCACGACCCGGTCGCGGCGTCCTACGCCGATCGCGTGCTGTTCCTCGCCGACGGGCGCGTGGTGGGCGAGCTCCGGTCCCCGACGGCGGACGCCGTCGCCGAGCGGATGACCCACCTGGGCGCCTCCGCGGACGCGGGGCCCCTGGCGCCGTCGACGGCCGTCGGAGGGCAGCGCTGATGCTGCAGCTCGCACTCCGCACCCTGCGCTTCCGCACGGGCACGTTCGTCGCCGCCTTCCTCGCCATGTTCTTCGCCGCGATCGTCCTGATGGCCTGCGGCGGACTGATCGAGACGGGCATCCGAGCAGCGGCCCCTCCCCAGCAGCTGAGCACCGCCGACGTCGTCGTCGCCGGCGACCAGACGCACCGTGCGCCCGGCGGCGACGAGGACGAGCCGGCGATCCTGCCCGAGCGCGTCCGCGTCGACGCCGGGCTGGAGAGCGTCATCTCGGCGCTGCCCGGCGTGCAGGAGACCAGGACCTACGTCTTCGAGGGCTCCCCGCCGGCGGGGACCGTCGACGCCATCGGCGTGGTCGCCGAACGGGACGCGGACGTCGACGACCTGCGCGAGCGGATCGACGCCGAGCTGGACGGCGAGACCGTGACCCTCGTCGGTGACGAACGAGGCCGGGCGGAGCTGCGTGACGCCACGGCGACCAGCGTGAACGTGGTCTCTCTCGCGGGCGTCTTCAGCGCCTTCGCACTGCTGGTGTCCATCTTCGGGGTGGCATCGATGCTCGGGTTGTCGATCGCTCAGCGGCAGAAGGAGCTGGCCCTGCTGCGGGCCATCGGGGCGACGCCTCGTCAGGTGCGCCGGCTCGTCCTCCGCGAGACGCTGGTGCTCGCGCTGGTCGCCACCGCCGCGTCCTACGTCCCGGGCCAGCTCCTGGGCAAGCTCGTGTTCGACTTCCTGGCCGGACAGGGCATCGCCACGGCGGGTGTGGCCTTCCACCAGGGCTGGATACCGTCCGTGGCGGCGATGGCGGTGGCGATCCTCGCGGCTCTCGGGGGCGCTCTGGGCGCGGGACGACGGGCGGCACGGACCAAGCCGAGCCAGGCGCTCGCGGAGGCCTCGCTCGACGACAGGGCGATCGGCGGATGGCGGGTCCTGGCCGGGCTGCTCTTCGTCGCGGCCGGGATCGCGCTGACCATCGTTACCGTCGCGGTGCTGAGCGGCCCGGCTGCCCCGGCGACGGCCGCCCCCGCGGCCATCGTGTTCACCGTCGGGCTCGCGCTGCTGGCCCCCGCACTGGCGAAGGTCATGATCGTCGCGGTCCAGT
This sequence comes from Promicromonospora sp. NPDC052451, assembly GCF_044547525.1. Classification (NCBI taxonomy): domain Bacteria; kingdom Bacillati; phylum Actinomycetota; class Actinomycetes; order Micrococcales; family Promicromonosporaceae; genus Promicromonospora; species Promicromonospora sp. NPDC052451. The sequence continues at coordinate 47,478 of NZ_JBIUAP010000017.1, read as the reverse complement.
GGCCGGTGCGCGCTCTCGGCGGGCTCACGGGCGACCTCGCGGTGCTCAACGCACGCGGCCGGAGCAGTCGGCTCGCTGCCGTCATGGGTCCCGTCATCCTGCTGACCGGGGTGTCGACCGGAATGCTGTACCTGCAGACGACGAACGACGCCGCCGACAGGGCGGCCTTCGCCGACGGCATCGTCGCCGACGCCGTGGTGACGGCGCCGGACCGTGTCGACCCGCGGCTCGTCGAGGAGATCGGCCGGCTGCCCGGTGTTGCCGGAGCGTCCGAGCACGTCAGCAGCGTCGGTTTCATCGAGAGCCCGCACGACGTGTCACCGATGGGCGAGGGCTGGACCCTCCAGGGAGTCACCGCCCGGAGCGCCGCCGCGAGCACACCGGTCGACGTCACTGCGGGGACGCTCGCGGACCTGCACGGCGCGACGGTCGCGATCGAGGACGAGCACGCCGGCACCCTCGGCGTCGGCGTGGGCGACCCGATCACGCTCCGGATGGGGGACAACACCCTCCTCGACGTGCGGGTGGCCGCGCTGTTCTCCGCCGCGGACGACTACGACACGCTCCTGCTCCCGGCCGACACGCTGGCCGCGCGCACCACCGCCGGGTTCCCGACACGCATCCTGGTCAGCGCGCAGGACGGCACCGATCCGGAGCAGCTGGTGGCGGACCTGACCCGGCTGACCACGGCCATGGACGGGGTGACCGTCGCCGACCGGGAGATCCTGTTCGACGAGTACGAGGACCAGAAGAAGACGGCGTCCTACGCGATCTACATCATGGTGCTCCTGCTCGTCGGATACTCGGCGATCACCGTGATCAACACCCTGGTGTCCAGCACGGCGGCGCGGCAGCGCGAGTTCGGGCTCCAGCGGCTCGTGGGCTCGACCCGCCGCCAGGTGATGCAGATGGTCGGGCTGGAGGCGGCGATCGTCGCGGTCACGGGCCTCGCGCTGGGCAGCATCGCGGCGCTGGGCATCCTGGTCCCGGTGAGCCTCAAGCGGCTCGGATCCGTGATACCTGCCGGGTCCCCGCTGGTCTACGCGGCGATCGTCGCGCTGGTCGTCCTGCTGACCCTCGGGGCGACGCTGCTGCCCGCGTGGCGGGCCACGCGGGGGCGGGCGGCGGAGGCGGCCGCCTCGGTCGAGTAGCAGCGAACCAGGTAGCTGCCCCCATCGCGGGTGCGGTGGGGGCAGCTACCTGTGCCCGCGGCCGGGGTGTGCGATCCCGGCAGGGCGGAGGAAATCTCCCGGGTGCACGGCGGTTCCCACCATGTCAGGGCACCGGGCCCGAACCCTAGGTTCGAGGACATGGAGATCAGACCGACCTCGTTCGTGCTCCCGCCCGTGACCAGCCCGGAAAGGGACTGAGATGACTATCGCTCCTGCTTCTCCGGCCCCCGTCGAGAGGCCGGCCCCTGCCCGTATCGGAGGCCCCGCGATCGGGGCGCTCGGCGCTCTCGCCCTCGCCCTCGGCACCCTGCAGACGGTGGTGGACCCTGCCCGCCCGCTGCTGGAGCGCGAGCTGGGTGTCGACACGGCGGCGGCCGCGCTCATCGCCAGCACCCTGCTGATCACCGGCGCGATCGTCGCGCCCATCGCGGGCAAGCTCGGCGACCGCTTCGGCGGCAAGCGGGTGCTGCTCGTGCTGATGGCGCTGGTCTCGGTAGGTGGCGTGGTGTCGAGCCTCGCGCCGAACCTGCCGGTCCTGCTGGTCGGTCAGACGCTGCAGGGCGCGATGGTGGGCGCACTGCCCCTCTCGTTCATCCTGGTGCGCAAGAACTTCCCGGAGGGGCAGACGCAGGTGGCCGTCGGGGTGGTCAGCGCGCTGTTCACCGCCGGGGGCATCGTCGGGACGCTCGTCGCCGGGCCGCTGGCGGAGGGCCTGTCCTGGCACTGGATCTTCGCGGCTCCGACGATCGTGATCGTCGGAGCGACGGCGGCCGTCCTCCGGCTCATGCCGAACGACCCGCCAGGTGACCAGGGCGCCACCATCGACTGGGCCGGAGTGGCCCTGCTGAGCGCCACGCTGGTCGCGCTCATGCTGGGGCTGCTGGTGGTGACGGGCGGCGGCCTTCCGCCGCTGGCGGTCGGCGGCGTGGTGCTCGTCGTCGCCGCCCTCGCCGCGGCCTGGGTGGCCGTCGAGCGCCGGGCGATCTCCCCGATGGTCGAGCTGCGCATGCTGGCAGCGCCCGCCCTGTGGAGCGCGGCCGTGCTCACCGTCGCCGTCGCGGCGATCTCCGCGATGCTGCAGACGTTCGTCCCCAAGCTGTTCCAGGTGTCGGGGGAGGGCTACGGCCTGGGGCTTGGCACCACCGACATCGGGCTGTTCATGATGCCCGCCTCCATCGCCGGCGTGCTGGCCGGATCGGTCGGCGGGCTCGCCGTGCAGCGGTTCGGTGCACGCACCGTGGCCACCACGGGCGCCGTGGCCACCGCCGGCATCCTCGTCGCCGTCGCGGCGCTGCACGACACGGTGTGGCAGCTCGTCGTCGCGCGGGCGCTCGCCGCCTTCGTCGGTGGCCTGATCACCACGGCGCTGCTCGCCAGCACCGCGACCTCCGTCGCAGCGAAGGACACGGGGATCGCCACCAGCCTCCTGGTCGTGATCCGCCTGATCGGTGCCGTCGCGGGGGGCCAGGCCGCCGGTTCGATCCTCGACGCCGGGAACGACCCGGTGACCGGGGTGCCCGCCGAGTCGGCCTTCGTCACCGGCTTTCTCGTGGCGGCCCTCGTGGCCGCACTGTCCCTGCTCGTCGTCCGTCACCTGAAGAAGGAAGTCCGGTCATGACATCTCGATCCGACACCGCTGCGCACACCGTCCTGATCACCGGAGCCAGCCTCGCCGGCCCCACCCTGGCGTACTGGCTGCACCGGTACGGGTTCGCCGTCACGCTCGTCGAGAAGGCGCACGCACCCCGTGGGGGCGGCTACCCGATCGACGTCCGCGGCACCGCGATCGAGGTGGTCCGGCGCATGGGCATCCTGCCGACGCTGCAGGCCGCGCACATCGACACCGGACGGTTCACCTTCCTCGACGCCGACGGCGCCGAGGTGGCCGTCCTGCGCCCCTCCGCAGTCGCCGGGAGCGTCGAGGGCCAGGACCTTGAGGTGGGACGTGGCAACCTGACCGCCGCGCTCTACGAGACGGTCCGGGACGACGTCGAGTTCGTGTTCGACGACTCCGTCGACACCCTCGACCAGCACGAGCGCGGGGTCGACGTCACCTTCCGTAGCGGCAGACAGCGCACGTTCGACGTGGTGGTCGGCGCCGACGGTATGCACTCGGGTACCCGCAGAGCACTCCTCGGGCCCGAGGAGCAGTTCCATCGGTACCTCGGCTACAGCTTCGCCGTGTTCACCATGCCCAACACCCTCGGGCTGTCGCGCGAGCTGCTCATGTGGAACACCCCGGGCCGGGCGGCCGCGCTCTACGCCACCGGAGGCGCCGACGACGACCTGCATGCCTTCCTCAACTTCCACCAACCGGAACAGCCGCTCCACCTCCGGCGGGACCCGGACGCGCAGCGGGACCTGGTCGCCCGGACGTACGCGGACGCCGGCTGGGAGGTCGGCACCATCGTCAAGGCCATGCACCAGGCGGACGACCTGTTCTTCGACACGGCCGGGCAGATCCGCATGCCCCGCTGGTCGAGCGGCCGGGTGGCGCTCGTCGGGGACTCCGCCTACGCGCCGTCGTTCCTGACCGGACAGGGGTCCAGCCTGGCACTGGTGGGCGCCTACATGCTCGCCAGGTCGTTGGCCACGCACGGTGACCACGTCGACGCCTTCGCCGCCTACGAGCGTGACACCCGCGAGTTCGTCACGCTGAACCAGGCACTGGTCGACAAGGGTGGCGCCCGGCTGTTCCCCACCACCGCCGAGGCGCTGGAGCGGCGCAACGCCATGCTTCGTGGCCTGGTCGCCATGCCCGCGACGACGCCGCAGCCCGCCCACTCGGCCCTCGTGCTGCCGGAGCCCGCGCCGACGTCCTGAGCCCGGTCCGGAGCGCTCGGTCAGATCCGCCGGCCGAGCGCTCCGACACGGAGGAAATCCCTACCACCTCCGGGGGAACGCACCCTGTTCCGACAGCGCCGCCCCACGCCAGGCTGGCAGTATGAAGACCATGACCCTCGACCCGCAGGCGCTGAGGTCTGCGCTGCGACCGGGCGCGTCGCGCCTGCTGAGCGCGCCGTACTCCGCCGGCACGTGGCGCGCGTACGGCTACCTGTGGTGCATGCTGCTCCTGGGACCGTTCGCACTCTTCTACACGCTGGCCACCGTGGCGGTCACGGTCGGGGCCGCCGTGACGGTCGTCGGGCTGTTCGTCGCAGGCGGGCTCGTGGTGGGCGGGCGATGGTGGGGCGCCACGTACCGCCGCCTGGCGGCCGACCTGCTGGACACGCACGTCGCGGCGCCCGTGCCCGGCCGGAGGCGGGAAGGCTTCTGGCCGCGGCTCGGGGGAGCGCTCGGCGACACGGCGGGCTGGCGAGCACTGCTGTTCATGGTCGCGGCACTGCCGGTGACGCTCCTCGGGTTCATCGTGAGCACCGCCTGTCTCGTGCTCGGGTTCGGCGGCGTGACCTACTGGACCTGGTTCTGGTCGCTGCCCCCCGAGCTGGCCATGGACAGCTCGTGGCACAACCCGGCGGGCCTGGCGCTCGTGGCCCTGGGCGGCCTGGTGGTGCTGGTCCTGTGGCCGTTGGCCCAGTCGGGCTTCGTCGCCCTGCTGACGCTGCTGACCAGGGTGCTGCTCGGCCCCACGGCCGCCAGCCTGCGGGTCGCCGAGCTGGAGCGCTCCCGCGCGGGCACGGTGCAGGACGCCGACGCCCGCCTGCGCCGCATCGAGCGAGACCTGCACGACGGGACCCAGGCGCGCCTGGTCGCCGTCGGCATGCAGCTCGGCGAGGCGCGCGAGCAGCTGGTCGCCGGAGAGACGGAAACCCTGGGTGAGCTCCTCGAGGTGGCGCACGCGTCGACCAAGGACGCCCTGGCCGAGCTCCGCGAGCTGGCCCGGGGCATTCACCCGCCGGCCCTGGACAGCGGCCTCGCGGTGGCCCTCGAGACGCTCGCCGCACGCGCGCCGCTGCCGGTCACGGCGGACATCGACCCCGCGGTCGAGGCGGGCGGCCGCCTGGCCCCGGCGATCGAGTCGATCGTCTACTTCTCGATCGCCGAGCTGGTCACCAACGCGGCCAAGCACGCGCACGCGTCGCGGGTCCACGTGCGGGTCGAGGGCGGCAGCGGCGTCCTGCACATCCAGGTGCGCGACGACGGCAGCGGGGGCGCGACCGTCGTCGCTCCCGACGGGTCCGGGCTGCGGTCAGGTCTCGCGGGGCTCGCCGAGCGCGTCGGTTCGGTCGACGGCACGTTCGACCTGTCCAGCCCGGTCGGCGGGCCGACGGTCGTGACCATGACGCTCCCCGCGGTGCGCGCCGGCACCGCGGGTGCGCACCGCACGGGCACCGGGCGCCCCGCATGACCGGGCCGGACACGACGCCGTCGGGCGGACTGCGGGTGGTGCTCGCCGAGGACTCCGGGATCTTGCGCGACGGGCTCGTCGCGCTGCTGACACGGCGGGGGCACGAGGTGACGGCGGTGCCCGACGGCGAGAGCCTGGAGCGCGAGGTCCTGCGCCTCGCGCAGGAGTCGGCGCTGCCGGACGTCGTGGTCGCGGACATCCGGATGCCGCCCACGTTCACCGACGAGGGCCTGCGCACCGTGGTCGCGTTGCGGGAGCAGTTCCCCGGGCTGCCCGTGCTGCTCTTCTCGCAGTACGTGGAGACGCGGTATGCCGGCACCCTGCTCCGGGGCGACGCGCGCGCCGTGGGGTACCTCCTGAAGGACCGCGTGGTCGACGTGGGAGAGTTCACGCAGGCGCTCGCGCGCGTCGCCCGGGGTGAGACGGTGCTCGACCCGGAGGTGGTCTCCCAGCTCATGGGCGCCTCGGAGCGGGACGTCGCCCAGGTGCGGCTGACCGGCAGGGAGCGCGAGGTGCTCGAGCTCATCGCGCAGGGCCGGTCGAACGGCGGCATCGCGGAACGGCTGTTCCTCTCCCAGGGCGCCGTGGAGAAGAACGTCGCGGCGATCTTCCAGAAGCTCGACCTGCCGTACGACGCCGCCGACAACCGCCGGGTGCTCGCCGTGCTGCGTTACCTGGGCACCTGACGGGTCGGCACCGAGGTGTCGTTCGAATCGTGGGTCGCCGTCGTCGCGCAGGTGGGCTGCGGTGGCCGGGAATGATCGCTCGAATATCGGTAGAAATCCATTGACAATCGATCGATACGCGACGATGCTCGCTGCATGAGTCGCATCGTCTTCGGCATGCTCGCACTGTTGATCCTCGGCGGGATCGCCCTCGGCCTGTTCGCCCAGGTCGTGATCCTGCCCGGGATCGCGGCCGACGAGGTCAGGCACTTTCCACCGTACGAGCCCTACCGCGTGCCCCTCCTGGCCGCCGGGATCGCGTTCATCGCCTGCGCGCAGGTGTCGCTCGCCGCCCTCGGGGCCCTCGTCTTCCGTGCCCAGGCGGGCACCTTCTTCCGGCCGGGCACGCAGCCCTGGGTGATCGCGATCGGCGCGGCGGTCGGCGTCGCGACGCTGCTCACCGGCGGCTTCTTCCTGTACCTGACGTTCGTGGGGATCCCGATGCCCGACGAGGACATGGGGGAGCTGGGGCTGTGGATGGCGAGCGGCCTGGGATCCTTGGTCGGCGTCGCCCTGCTCGGTGTCGTCTTCGTGACCCATCGACTCGTCGAACGCGGGACGGACGCCCAGACCGAGCTGGATGGCGTGCTCTGATGGCGATCGTCGTCGAGATCGACGTGCTCCTGGCGAGACGGAAGATGTCCGTCGGCGACTTCGCCGATGCGATCGGCCTGAGTCCGGCCAACGTGTCGGTGCTGAAGAACGGCCGTGCGAAGGCGGTTCGGTTCTCGACCCTCAATGCGATCTGCGAGGTTCTCGGCTGTCAGCCGGGAGATGTGCTGCGGTGGGTCGACGAGGGCGACGAACCCGGCTGAGAGTGAGCCTGGTCCCGGACCTGCCCGCAGGGTGCGGTCAGCGCACGCTCGACCCGTTGAGCATGATCTGCTGACGTACCCGCTCGGCGTCGGCGGCCGGCGGGCGGCCGTGCAGTGCGTGGTAGTCCCGGGAGAAGTGAGAGGCGCTGCGGTACCCCACCGCGGCGGCCGCCTGGGCCGCGCTGTCACCCAGCACGACCATGCGGTGCCTGGCCTCGCCGAGCCGGAGCCGCCGGAGGTACTGCACGGGCGTCATCCCGGTGACCTGGCGGAACCGCGCGAACAGGGTGGACTCGCTCGTCCTGACTGCCGCGGCAAGGTCCGGCACCGACCAGGGCTCGGCCATCCGTCGGGTGAGCAGGGCGGTGGCCTCGGCGACGACGTCACCCTCGCGGTTCCCGACGGCGGCGAGGATCCGTGGCGCCTGGTCGGTCTGCAGCAGCCGCAGGACGACCTCTCGCGACACGAGCGGTGCGAGCACCGGGATGTCCTCGGGTGCGTCGAGGAGCCCGATCAGCCGAGCGAACGCGTCGGCAAGACCAGGCGTCCAGGTGCCGAGCCGGGCCGTGGGGACGTCGTCCCGGTGCGGCCGGGGCATCGCCGCGGCGACCTCCGTCACGATCCGGGTGTCCAGCTGCCACATCGCGGACACGAAGCCGGCGTCCGGGTCTGCCGAGACGACACCGGCGATCACGGGCAGGTCCACCGGCGTGATGATGAACCGCTCCCGGCCCCAGGTGTCGTCGTCGTCCCCGACGATCGACCGCTTGCGACCCGCGAGCACCACCGAGAGAGAAGGCGTGTAACGCTGGTACCCGAGCTCGGTCGGCCGAGACACGTGCGACACCCGTAGGCCGATCCGGGTCGCGCGCTCCGCGTTGCCCATGGTGCGGAGCGCACTGGTCAGCGCACGGTCCAACCGGTCCGAGATGACGTGGTCCACACGCCCATTCTGCCCGGCCACGACGAGCAGGGCCGCCCTGCGGCGGGCGGCAGGGGATTCGGCAAGGAGTCCGGAGTTCCGGGCAATCCCTGACCCTCAGGGCCGGGCGACGATCCATTCATGCAGACGAACGAAGCTCTCCTCGGTTCCCTCACCACCGACGACCGGCTGGCGGGTCGGACAGCGCTGGTCACCGGAGCCTCCAGCGGTATCGGTGAGGCGATCGCCAGGGTCCTTGCCGCATCCGGCGCGCGCGTCGCCGTCGCCGGGCGGGACACCGACCGGACGCAGGCCGTCGTGGACGCGATCACCGCGGCGGGCGGCTCCGCCGTCGCCGTGCTCGGGGACCTCGGTGCGGCACCGGACGACGTGCGCACCCTCGCCGCGCGAGCCACCGAGGCGCTCGGCGGCAGGGTGGACATCCTGGTGAACAACGCCGGCGTCTACCCGAACGCGCCGACACCGGCGATCACCGACGACCAGATGGAGTCGCTCTGGGCCACGAACATCCGGGCGCCGCACGTGCTCGTCGCCGCGCTCGCTCCGGCGATGGTCGCCCGCGGCTCGGGCGTCATCGTGAACGTCGGCTCGTGGATGGCCCGCGTCGGTGTGCCGATCATGGGCCTCTACCCGGCGACGAAGGCCGCTGTCGAACAGCTGACGCGTGCGTGGGCGGCCGAGTTCGGGCCCCGCGGTGTACGGGTGTCGACCGTCGCACCGGGCGCGACGGCCACCCCCGGGAACGCCGGCTCGAGCGAGACGCTCGCGATGATGACCGCCGGGACGCCCGCCGGTGTGCCGGTGCGGCCGGTCGACATAGCGTTCGCGGTCCGTTGGCTTGCGTCCGACGAGGCAGCCTTCGTCCACGGCGGGACGATCGACGTGGACGGCGGCCTGTCGGCCACCCGGTTGCGTGGCTGAGGGGGCTCGCCGCCTCGCTGCCGCCCCGGCGGCAAGCTCGTCCTCGTGCTGTGAGTCGTGGCCCACGTCGGTCCGCGCGTTCGCCCGCCGGACACCTGGCGGCCACCGCCGCATCATCGTGCCGGGCTTCACTACCGCGGTGACACAGGGACGTACCAGATCCGGCATCGTGCTGCTCGTGGCCCTGGGCGCCGTGTCGTCCGGGTGCTCGGCCGGCGGGGGAGACATGACACCCGGCCCGACGGGCACCGCCTACGAGGTCGTGCCCGAGCCGGGGCGGACGATCGAGGTGACGCCGCCCGCGTCGGTGCCGGGCCTGGACGGGTACCGGATCGCCGCGATCACGCCCGACGACTCGGATGCCTCCGCGACCCTGCTGTCCGCCACCCGGGCGGTGGCCTCGGCGAACGGTGCGGACCTGCGTGAGTTCCCCGTCGAGGCGGAGGGCACGGATCCGGTCGGCGAGGCCTTGGACCGCGCGCTCGGCGTCGAGCCGGACCTGATCGTCGGGCTGGGGGACGGTGTGGTGGACGTGTTCGGCTTCGAGAGCGCGCAGCGCCTCGACCAGCAGTTCCTCGTCGTCGGTGCGCAGCTCGCCGAGCCGACCGGGAACGTCACCGCCGTGATCTGGGACGGTGCGACCTCGCGCGGTTCCGCGGAGGACCGCGGCCAGGACGCGCTCGAGGCGGGGCTGGCGAGCATCCAGGACGGCGTCACCGGTGTCGTGCTGCACCTCGGCCGGGCGGCGGAGCGGCCGCGCTGACATCGCGTGCGACGGCCTCCGGTGATCCTTCCCCTGCGCGGCACCTGGTGTTCATCGGAACGTCCTGACCAGGTCATCTGGGGTGAGCAGGGTGGCGGTCGGCGCCATGGACGCGCTCCCATCCCGCTGCACGGAACTCAAGATTGGCGTGTGACCTCTTGCTGAAGACCACCGCGTCGCCGACCCCTGTCGGCCACTCGCGCAAGCACAGGAGCGGACGGCGCCGGCTCGCGGGCCTCGCCCTGCTCTCGGTCGTGGCGGGAGGTCTCGCCGCCTCGCTCCCCGCCACCGCGGCCGGCGTCCAGCCGGTCCGTGCCGAGGCGGAGGCCGCCGCGGGCGAGGCGTTCCTCACGACCGCCGACGCCTGGAAGTACTCGGACGACGGCACGGACCCGTCGGGCGACGGATCGCTGTCGTGGACCACTGCCGGCTTCGACGACTCCGCGTGGGACGAGGCCGTCGGGCCGTTCGGGTCGAAGCGCGGCGCTGCGGACCTCGGGGGCGGCTTCGTCGCGAACACGTTGCTCCAGTACCGGCTGGACGGTTCGGAGAACACCGTGCCGACCTACCACCTCCGCACCGGGTTCGAGGTCTCGGAGGCGCAGCTCGCCCAGCTCGACTCGCTGACGGGGACGATCACGTACGACGACGCCGTGCGCGTCTACGTCAACGGGACGAAGGTCGCCGGATTCGTGGACGGCCGCGTGGAGCAGGCCGCGAACCAGAACGTCACCTACGCCGGAGCCAGCAACGGCGACCCGCTGACCAGCACGTTCACGGTCCCGGCGGACGTGCTCGAGCCCGGTGCGAACACCATCGCCGTCGCGCTCTACCAGGACCGCGAGACCAGCAGCGACATCTACCTCGACCTGGCATCGCTGGCCCCGGCGGAGCCGGCCGCCGAACCGGAGATCGCGGACATCGCCCTCCACGTGGGCGCCACCCAGGCCGAACGCAACCTGACCTGGTACTCGACCGCCGACGTGCCGCAGGTCGCCCAGCTCGCGAGGGCGGCGGACGTCGTCGACGGTGCCTTTCCCGTTTCGGCCCGCACGATCGAGCCGACGCGGGGCGGTGAGACCACGAGCGGCGAGTTCTTCCGCGACGTGACCTTCGACGGCCTGGAGGAGAACACCGAGTACGCCTACCGCGTCGGCAGCGCGGAGACCGGCTGGTCCGACGCCCACACCTTCCGCACGCAGGACTTCTCGGGCGACTTCTCCTTCCTGTTCTTCGGCGATCCCCAGGTGGGCGCGTCCGGGAACCTGGCTGCCGACGAAGCCGGCTGGATCGACACGCTGAACGTCGCGACGCAGACCTACCCGGACGCCGAGCTGCTGTTCTCGGCGGGCGACCAGGTCAACACCGCCTCGAGCGAGGCCGAGTACGACACCTTCCTGAAGCCCGAGCAGGTCCGCAGCGTCCCGCTGGTGGTGACCAACGGCAACCACGACGTCGGGTCGAAGGCGTACGAGCAGCACTTCAACGTGCCGAACGAGGACCTGGCGTCCGGTGCGGCGTCCAACGGGACGTCGTCGGGCGGCGACTACTGGTTCCTCTACAAGGACGTGCTGTTCGTCAACATCAACTCCAACAGCCGCGACTACGGCTCCCACAACGCCTTCCTGGAGAAGGTCGTGGCGGAGCAGGGCGACCGGGCGAGGTGGAAGGTGCTCGCCTTCCACCACTCGATCTACTCGGTGGCCGCGCACACGAACGACAGCGACATCATCGACCGGCGTGCCAGCATGCCGGCGAAGATCTCCGAGCTGGGCTTCGACATGGTGCTGATGGGGCACGACCACAACTACACGCGCAGCTACCTGATCAAGGACGGCGAGCTCGCCGACCCGGCCGAGGTCGCCGGCCAGGAGCGTGTCGAGGCCGAGGACGGCGAGGCCCTGTACGTCACGGCGAACTCGGCCAGCGGTTCGAAGTACTACGACACCCGGGCGCCCGAGGCGTGGTTCGCCTCGGTGATCAACCAGGAGAAGGTGCGCAACTACTCGGCGATCGAGGTCACCGACGAGACGCTCACGGTGCGCACCCTGCGCAGCCAGGCCAACGGCGTCGCCCTCCCGGTGAACAGCGTCGTGGACGAGGTCGTGCTCGCCAGGGCGGACGACGCCACCGAGCTGGACGTGTCGGTGGACGTCTCGACGCGGGTGCTGGCGGGCACGCAGTACGTGTCGACGGTCGTGACGAACGGCGAGGACGCCCCGGTGGACGTCGTGGTGGAGACGGCCTACGGGACCAAGTCGTTCGCCGCCGTGCAGCCCGGGCGGTCGGCGAGCGTGTCGATGAGCTCGCGTGCGACGTCCGTCCCGGCCGGCGAGGTGACGGTCACCGTCACGGGGCGGATCGGCGGCGAGACGGTGACGACGACGAGGACCGCGTCCTACCCGGCCGCCGGCTGAGCCGCAGCGCCCGGACCAGCACGCCCGGACCAGCACGCCCGAACCCTCACGCGACGCCGTGCGGCCTCGCGACGACAGGACCCGGAACCAGGAGAGAACGAACGTGGACAAGAACACCCTCGTGCTGCGCGGCAGCGTGATCGCCTTCGGCGCCGCGCTGCTCGCGTCGGCGGGCTCGGCCGCCATGGCCGACGACGACCAGAACACCCGGAGCGTCGACGTCGGCGTGGAGATCGAGCCGCTCACCGGCCCGAGATCCCTCGCGATGACGGTCGAGAGCGACTCGACCGTCCTCACCGAGGGCCCATCGACGGGGCTGGAGCGCGTCTTCACCGGCACCCTGCCGAAGGTCACGGTGACCGACACCCGTGCGCCCGGCGACATCCCGGACGACGCCTTCTGGTACGTGATGGGCACCGCGAGCGACTTCCACGACGAGGAGGGCCAGAACACGATCGAGGCGAGCCACCTCGGCTGGTCGCCCCGGCTCGTCGCGGGCGAGGGCGAGGGGGAGCCCTTCGTCGAGGTCGGCGGCGACGTGGCTCCGTCGGACCCGGGTCTGGGTGACCAGGAGCTGCTGTACCTCGCGGAGTCGGCCGACGCCAACGCCGCGGGCGGCAGGTTCAGCGCGGTCGCCGACCTGGACCTCGTGGTCCCGGCGGACGTGACGGCCGGAAGCTACTCCTCGACGATCACCCTGTCGTTGTTCGAGTGAACGCGCTCGCCACGCTCGCCGGCCTGACGCTCGTCGCCGCCTCGGCACTCGTGGCCGCGCCTGCCGCCGCCGAGGGCGACGCCGTGACGTGGTCGGTGCGTCCCGGCGACGAGAACGGCGAGGACGGTCGTGCCTGGGTCGAGTGGGAGGCGGACCCCGGTCAGTCGCGCACCGAGCACATGGTCGTCACCAACCACGGCGACGAGACGGTGGAGTTCCGGCTGTCCTCCGCGGACGGGTACTTCACCGAGACCGGCCGCTTCAACATGCTGCCCTCCGACCAGGAGTCGGTCGCGGCCGGCCGCTGGATCGAGCTGCCGGAGAGCGTGACCGTCCCCGGGGGCGCGGCCGAGGTGGTGCCGTTCACCGTCACCGTCCCGGACGACGCCGAGCCGGGCGACCACGCCGCGGGTGTCGCCGCGAGCGTGCACTCGACGGGCGGGGGCGAGGTCGGGGTCGGGTTCCGGGTGATGACACGGGTCACGGGCGAGCTCGACCCGTCGCTCGGCCTGGCGGCGTCGGCCTCCTACACGGGCCGTCCGAATCCCTTCGAGGCGGGCGTGGTCGAGGTCGCGTACGAGCTCCGGAACACGGGGAACATGCGCCTGAACGCCCGGCCCGAGATCACCCTGTCCGGCCCGTTCGGCCTCCGCGATCGCACCGTGCAGGGGGCGGAGATCGTCGAGATCGCGCCGGGGCAGACGCGGCACGGGACCGTCCGCCTCACGGAGGCCTGGCCGCTCGGCGCCTACGACGTGACCGTGGTGGCGCAGCCCCTGCCCGTCTCCGACGAGCTCTCGTTCGGCGGCGTCGAGCCGGCGAGCGCGCGGACGACCGTGCTCGCGATGCCGTGGCCGCAGCTGCTCGTCCTGCTCCTGGCGGCGCTCCTGGCGACCTGGTCCGCCCTGCACCGTCGTCGCGGCCGGCGGCGGACCGAGGAGCTTGTCGCACGGGCGCGCGCGGAGGCGCTCGCCGAGGCCGGCGTCCCCCACCCCTGACACCCCACCGAGCCGGAGAAACCCTGGTCATGTCCCACGCATCTCGTCCTGCCCGTCTGCTCGCCGCGCTCGCGGCGCTCGCCCTGACCGGAGCCGGTCTCGCCGGCGTCTCCGCCGGCACCGGACCGGCCGCCGCCGCGGCGGTGGTGGACGAGACCGACTACGCCGGTCTCGTCAACTCCTTCGTCTCGACCGAGGACGACTTCGGCCAGGACCTCGTCGGCGCCGAGGCACCGAACTCGATCGTCAAGATCAACCCGATGACGGCTCCGGGCCGCTCGCACTCGGGCTACGACCACGCCGAGGACCAGATCGCGGGCTTCACGCACACCAACCTCAACGGCGTGGGCGGCTCGGGCGCCGGTGGCGACCTCCTCGTCGTGCCGACCTACCAGGAGTACACGAGCCGCCCGGGGACCGGCACGTACGCGAAGGACTACAGCCACGCGGACGAGGAGGCCGAGCCGGGGTACTACGCCGTCGACCTCGCGACCGACGCCGGCGCGATCCGCGCCGAGGCCACCACGGACGTGCGCACGGGGCAGGACCGCTTCACGTTCCCGGCGGCCGGGACCGCCTCCCTCGTGCTCGACCTGCGCAACAACTTCACGAGCCGCAAGGGCGCCTCGCTCGGGTACGAGACGCTGGACGACGGGCGCGTCGCGCTCTCCGGCGACTTCACGGGCCACTTCAACGGCTACGACTACCGGATGTACTACTACGTCGAGACGACGGCCCCGGCCACGGGCGTGCGCACCTGGGCCGGATCCGGTGACCTCACCACGCAACCGCAGCGCGAGGGCACCGACGTCGGCGCGGTCGTCGACTTCGAGGTCGAGGCGGGGCAGCAGGTGGGGCTCACGGTGGCCGTGTCACCGATCAGCGTCGAGCAGGCGAGGACCGACCTGGCCGCCGAGATGGGGGACCGCTCCTTCGAGCAGGTGCGCGAGGAGACGCGGGCCGCGTGGAACGAGATCCTCGGCAGGCTCGCCGTGACGGCGTCCGCCACGAGTGATCCGGACGGCGAGCTGCGGACGCTGTTCTACACGCACCTGTACCGCATGTTCGGGACCCCGGTGAACGCGACGAGCACGAGCGGCACGTACCGCGGCCTCGACGGCGAGGTGCACCAGGCCGACGGTTACACGCACTACGACGGCTGGGGGTTCTGGGACGACTTCCGCAAGTACGAGATCCTCGCGGTCGGGTACCCCGAGGTGTTCCGCGACATGGCCCAGTCGGTGGTCGACCTCTACGGATCGTTCGCGAGCACCGGAAAGGGCTCCTTGTCGAACGTCACCCACTCGGTGCCCACCGTACGGTTCGAGCGCGCGGCCGTCGTCGTGGCGGACGCGATCGCCAAGGGCGCTCAGCTGCGCGGCCTCGCCCAGGCCTGGCCCGCCCTCGTCTCGCAGTCGCAGGGCGGGTACGCCGACGAGGGGAACGCACGCCGCGGCTACATCGCGAACGAGGTGGACGACACGCTGGGCACCGCCTACGACGACCGCGCCATGGCGACCATCGCCGACGCGCTCGGGAAGACGGACGAGGCGCAGCGGTACCGTCTGCGCGCCGCCAACTGGACGAACCTGTTCAAGCCGGATGCCGTCACCCTGGCCGACGGCACCACGACCGGACTGATCTTCCCCAAGGACGCGAACGGCGTCTGGGTCGACGCGGACCCCGAGCGGTTCGAGGCCGCGAACCTCTACCAGGGCACGCTGTGGCAGTACCACTGGTACACCGCGGCCGACATGGGCGGGCTCATCGGCAAGATGGGCGGCGAGGAGACCGCGCGGAAGGCGCTCGGCTTCATGTTCGGCGAGCACGCGCCCGAGGACGGCAGGCGCATGCTGCACGCCAACGCGAACGAGATCGACCTGCAGGCGCCGTACCTGTTCAACTACGTCGGCGCCCCGGCCAGGACCCAGCACTGGGTGCGGAGCATCTACACGAAGGAGACGTGGAACCGCTACATCGCGACCGGCAGCACGCACGAGGCGCCGTCGAGCGGTGGTGAGCTCACCCCGCCGGTGCGGACGAAGGTGTTCCGGAACGATCCGCAGGGCTTCCTGCCCACGATGGACAACGACACCGGAACCATGTCGTCCACGTTCGTCGCGGCCGCGCTGGGCCTGTTCCCCGTGGCCGCCGGATCCGACGAGTACCAGATCGGCACGCCGTTCTTCGAGAACGTGCGGATCAGCTATCCCTCCGGCCGGACCTTCGAGATCTCCGCGGACGGGGTGTCGCCCGAGGCCTACTACATCCAGTCGGCACACCTGAACGGTGCGTCGTTCGAACGCACCTGGGTGACGTACGACCAGCTCACCACCGGGGGCGAGCTGAGCTTCCGGATGGGGGAGGAGCCCTCCGGCTGGGCCGCCGACGGGGTGGCGGCACCGTCGCTGAGCGACGAGCTGCCGAGCTCGGTCTACGACCCGATCAGCGCCGTCTCGGTGTCGTCGCGGACGTTCACCGAGGCGCAGGCCGGTGACGGGTCGATCGGCAACAGCATCGACCTGACGCTCGCGAACGGCACGTTCGCCGACGGCGACAGCCTCGCCGCCGCCGTCGCCGCCGACAACGTGCCCGCGGGGCTGATCCTCGTCACCGAGCGGACGGGCGACCGCCGCGCGCGGCTGTCGCTCGAGGGCTCGGCGGAGCGCTCCGGGGAGCTCGACGGCATCGACGACCTCACGGTCGCGATCTCCGAGGAGGCCTTCTCGCGCCCGCCCTCGACCGGCGGCCGTGAGTTCGTGTTCCGGGTGGACTTCGACGGCCCGAGGCTGACGATGGACCGGACCCGGCTCACGGCGGCCGCCGACGGTGCGGTCGACGTCTCCGCGACGCTCACGCTGACGGGCGCCCGCTTCGCGGGGGCGGCCGGGCGTGACCTCGTCGCGGACGGCGCGCTGGCGCTCGCCGGTCTCCCCGCGGGCGTGGCGGCGACCGCGATCCTGGACGACGCGCACCGGGTGACGCTGCGGCTGACCGGTTCGCTCGGCGACGCGCAGCGCGCCGCCTTCGGCCTGGACCTCGCCGACACGGCCTTCGACGCGATGCCGGCGGCGAGCGTCCGGGGCGACGGCATCTCCGGCCTGGCGACCGTCACCGTCGAGCGGGACCAGCGGTGGCGGGAGCGGCTCGGCGCGCTGCTGGCCGAGGCCGGGCTCGTCGTCCGCGGGGCGTACTCCTCGACGTCCTTCTCCGCGTTCACGGCGGCCCGGGACGGCGCGGCGCAGGTGCTCGCGACCGAGTCGGCGTCGGACGACGACCTGCGGGCGGCGCTCGACCGGCTCACGCGGGCGGCGGACGCCCTGCGGATCACGCCGACGCCCTACCGGGTGCTCGAGGCGGAGGAGTTCGACGAGTCCTCGGGCGGACGGCTGAGCCCGGAGAACGGCAACATCGGCGGCGTCCAGGTCGGTTCCTGGATCGCGTTCGACGGCCTCGACTTCGGCGCGAAGCTCCCCGAGCGGGTCAGGGTGCGCTACGCCAACCACCCCGACGACAGCGCCACGGACGAGCGTGTCGAGGTGCGCGTCGGTGCCGTGGACGGTCCCGTCGCCGCCACGGTCGACCTGGACGTCACCGGCGGGTGGGGCGACTACGTCACCGCCGAGGCGGCGGTCGACCGTCCCGAGGTGCTCGACGGATCGAACCGCGTCTACTTCGTCTTCGCCGGCACGCCCGACCCGGCCCAGCCGAACTCGTGGGTCGCGAACGTCGACCTGGTGCAGTTCCTCGCGACGGCCGAGGACGGCCCGGTGACGGCCGAACCCGTGCGGATCGAGGCCGAGACCTATGACGCCGACAACGGCAACGGCCTGAAGAAGGAGGGCGGTGAGCCGCCCGCCGGCAACGTCGGTGGCACCTGGGACGGGGGCCGGCTGACCTACGACAGTCGGGACCTCGGCCCGGACCCCCTCACCCGGGTCACGGTCAGCGCATCCACCCGCGACGAGCGCGTGGGCGACAACCGCCGGCTCGAGCTCTATCTCGACGAGGTGAGCGAGGCGACGCGCATCGGGACGGTCGAGCTGCCGAAGACCGGTGGGTGGGCCAGCTACGTGGAGACGACGGCGGAGCTGGACGAGCCGGTCTCCGGCACGCACGCGCTGTTCGTCGTCATGCGGGCGGACGCCGTCCCGGGGCAGGAGTTCAACTACGTCGCGAACCTGCAGTGGTACGAGTTCGGCCCGGATCCCCAGGAGGTCCCGGAGGTCGACCTCACGGGCCTGAACGAGGCCATCGCAGCCGCCGGACCGCTGCTCGCCCGCGAGGACCGGTACGTCTCCATCGACTTCGCCGTCTTCCGCGCCGCGCTCGACGAGGCCAGGCGGGTCGCCGCGGCCGATCGGCCGACGCAGGACGAGGCCGACGAGGCGCAGCGCGTGCTCGACGCCGCAGCGGGCCAGCTGACGTGGAGGGCCGCCCGGCAGGTGTCGGTGTCCGCCACGACGCGCACCCTGGTGGGCAAGCAGTACGTGTCCGTCGCGGTGACGAACGGCGCGGACATCGCCCTCGACCTCGAGGTCGAGACGCCCTACGGCTCGCGGTCGTTCACCGCGGTGCAGCCGGGAGCGTCGGCGAACGTGTCGATGAGCTCGCGCCAGGCGTCGATCCCGGCCGGCGAGGTGAGGGTCACCGTCACCGGGCAGGTCGGCGACGAGACGGTCACGGCCGACAGGACGGCGTCCTATGCGGCTGCGGGCTAGGCAACCGGCTCACGGTCGGCGCCTCGCCTGGCGGCCCAGGCGCTGACCGGTGCCGCGGTCACGGTGAAGACCAGAGCGAGCGCGGCGACGCCCAGCAGAGCCCCGCGCAGGTCGCTCTTCTCGGCCAGCAGGCCCACGTACGCCGGGCCGAGCAGGAAGCCCAGGTAGGCCGTGGTCGCGACCCGGGAGGTGGCCCGGCCGTGCCGGGCGGGGTCGGTGCGGCGCAGGCTGCGGCTGAGCAGCGTGGGGAAGAGCGTCGCGGTGCCCAGGGCGGCCAGCACCAGCCCGGCCAGGGCCACCGCGACCGAGGGTGCGACGGCCAGCGTCGCGGTGCCCGCGGTGGCCAGCACGCCGCCGCCGAGCAGCACCGCGGTGGGGTGGCTGCGGGACAGGGGGGCCAGGCTCAGGCGCGCGAGCGCGGCGGTGGCGGCAAAGGCTGCCGGGGCGGCGGCCGCCACCTGGGGTGGTGCGGCGAAGGTGTCGGTGAGCATCACCGCACCCCAGCTCTGGTGGGCGTTCTCGATGGCGTACGCCAGGGCCGCCACCAGCCCCACGACCAGCAGGGGCGAGGCCGGGCCGATCCGGCGCAGCGCGTGCCGGAGCCCGGTACCGCCCTCGTCGGCATCGGTGGGGGTGCCGGTGTCGCTCGGCGGAGCCGGCACGTGCAGCGACGTGCTGGTCCGCCACGCGGCTGCCGCCAGGGCGAGCATCACCACCGCGACCACGGTGAACGTCGCGGTCGGCGTCAGTCCCGCGCCCAGCAGCGCACCCGTGGACAGGCTGGCGACGACCACGCCCACGGAGAACAGCCCGTGGGACCGGGTGAGCAGGGGTCTGGCGGTCGCGTGCTCGGCGCGCCCGGCGAGGGTGTTGATGGCCACGTCCGCGGCGCCGGAGGCAGCGCCGACCACGAGCATGCCGATGACCAGCGGCACCATCCCGTGGGCACCGGCGGTGATGAGCAGGCCGGTACCCGCCAGCGCCGCCAGCAGCCACGCCGCGACGCGGAGCCCGAAGCGGTCCACCGCCCGCCCGGTGAAGGCCATGGACGGCAACGCCCCCAGGCCGACGAAGAGCAGGGCGGTGCCGAGCTGGCCGTCGCTGACCCCTGCCTGGGTGCGCAGCACCGGCAGAGCGGCCCCCCACGCACCCCAGAAGATGCCGAACGCGGCGAACGCCGCGTAGGGCGCGTAGGTGGCACGAGCGTCGAGGAGGAGTGGTCCCTGCTCGGGGCGGACCGGGTCGCGACTCATGGATCGTAACGATACACAGGTATGCTGTGGCCGTGTCCACACCTGCCCGCCGTCGCCCCACCGTGAAGGACGTGGCCGCGCGGGCGGGCGTCGCGCCGATGACGGTCTCCTACGCCTTCAACCACCCCGCGCGCGTGGCCGAGGCCACCCGGAACCGGGTGCTGGAGGCCGCCGCGCAGCTGGGCTACCGCCCCGACAGCACCGCGCGCGCCCTGCGCTCGGGGCGCACCCGGCAGCTGGGCGTGGTGGTCGGCGAGCACCTGTCCTACCTCTTCGACGACCCGCAGGCGGCGCAGTTCCTGGCCGGGATCTCCGACGTCTGCGTGGGCGAGGACACAGGACTGGTGCTGATCCCCACCCGAGGGGACGCCTCGGACGTCGACCGGGTGCTGGCCGCGGCCGTGGACGGTTACGTGCTGTGGACCACGGTGGCCGACGACCCGGTGCTCGCCGCCGTCGCGGGCAGCGGTCGGCCCGCCGCCATCCAGGGTGGTCCCGCCCACCCGGGGGTCGCGTGCATCGGGCCGGACGACCGCGCGGCGGCCGCAGCGGTCGCGGCGGCGACGCCGCTGGCCGAGGCCACCCCTGTCGTCATCGGCTTCCCGCTGGACCGGCGTCGTACGAGCGGCATCCTGCGCGGCCGCGACCTGCCGGCCGACCTGACGGACCCGCAGGCGGTCCCGTTCCCCGTGACCGGGGCTCGGCTGGCCGGCTACCGCGATGCGGTGACGCAGGCCGGGCACGACTGGGACGACGTGCGCGTGGCCGTGGTGGAGCGCAACCAGCGCGCACGGGGTGAGGATGCCGCCGCGGCGCTGTTCGAGACGCTGGACGGTTCCGGGCCGGTGGTGGTGCTGGCGATGAGCGACGAGCTGGCGCTGGGGGCCCGTCTCGCCGTGAGCCGCGTGCCGCGCGAGGTGGTGCTCACCGGGTGGGACGCCTCACGCGAGGCCGCCACGGCAGGAGTCTGGTCGGTGGCGGCCTCGCTGCGCGAGCAGGGTCGTGCGTGTGCACGAGCGGCCCTGTCGGGCGAGACCACGGGCCAGGCGGTGCCGTGGACCGTGGTCGGGCCCGGCCGCGGATAGTCGCAGTGCCTCAGTGGCAGTGCGGTGCCACGGGCGGGTGGTCGGGGCCGACGGGCCCCAGATCGTCGTCGTGCCCGGCGGCCAGGCGGGGCCACTGGCCGATCGGGCGGCCCGACCAGTCGGGCGCGGGCGTCCACTCCGGCGCGCCGGCGGTGGTGCGCCCGCTGACACAGCCCTGTGGCCAGCCGGCAGGTGAGTCCTCCCAGGACTCCTGGCGGCCCCAGACGGTGAGGTCCATGAGCGCGTAGCTGTGGTCCATGGCCTGCACGCCCCGCCGGCTCGTCCAGTAGGTCTCGAAGACCCGGTCGCCGTCGCGGACGTAGCCCACCAGGTAGAACATGCCGGGCTCGCGACCACCCAGCAGCGTCTCGAGGGACGGCTGGGCGGAGTACCAGGGCATGGTCCAGCCCATGAAGTCGCGGTAGCGCCGGCTCGCCTCGTACGACCGGTGAGCGTCCTGGGGGCCGTACGTCACGTTCCGGCCCTGGAGGAGGACCGCGAAGGTGATGTCGCGCGTGTGCAGGCCCGAGAGGTCGGACACCTGGTTCGTGAAGAAGGTGCAGCCTTCGCACTGGTCGGCCGCCGGATGGCCCGGCCACCACATGAAGTAGTAGGCCAGCAGCTGGCGGCGCCCTTCGAACGCGTCGAGGAGCGTCACGGGCCCGTCGGGGCCGAGCAGCTCGGAGCCGCCGTCCACCTCGACCATCGGCAGCCGGCGACGGGCCGCGGCGATCGCGTCCGCCTCGCGCGTGTGGGCCTTCTCCCGTTGCCGCAGCGCCTCGATCTCGTGCTCGTAGGCCGCCCGGTCGGCGGGCCGCGGCAGGCCCGCGCCAGCGAGGGCCGCGCTTCGGGCGGCCATCAGAGGTCCTCCGCGATCGCCTTGATGTCCCCGAGACGCCGCTCCCAGGCGGTGCCGATGGCATCCAGGCGCCGGGCGGTGGCGCTGAGCTCGGCGCCCAGCACCCGGTACCGCACCTCGCGGCCGACCGGGACCTGCTCGACCAGCCCGACCCCCTGGAGGATCTTGAGGTGCTTGGCGATCGCCTGGCGGCTGATCGGCAAGGTGGCGGCCAGCGTGGACGCAGAGGCCGGGGCCTCACCCAGGCTGGTCAGGATGTTCCAGCGGTTCTCGTCACCGAGCGCAGCGCACATCGGAACCAGTGCTTCCTTCATCGCAGTGCCTCCATCGCCGTGACCAGCCGGTCCAGCTGCTCGTCCCAGCCGAGGCGGTGGCTCTCCAGGTTGCCCGCAGGGTCGGTGGTCGTCTCGAACCCCGTCTCGACCACGGTGAGCCGGGTACCGTCGGCCACCGGCTCGAGCGTGAAGGTGAAGACCGTCGAGTGCGCGGGGTCCATCTCGCTCGGGACGCTCTCGGCGGCGTCGTCGTTGCACCACCGGTAGGAGACGGCCCGCGGTGGGTCGATCGCCTCGACGCGGATCGGGATGCCGGGCTCGTCCGGCCATGTGACGGTGCCGTGGGCGCCGCGGCCGTCGCCGACGAGCACGGTGCGCCCGAACCAGCGGGAGATGTGCTCCGGCTCGGTGACGGCGATCCACACCTTCTCCACGGGGGCGGCGATCCGAATCGTCCGGCGCACGGTGAACGTGTCCTGCTCGGCGACGGACAGCGGGTTCTCGGTCATGTCGTTCATCCTCTCCTCAGGCGGACTGGCTGTGCGCGGCGATCGGTTCGACCGCCTGCGGGAAGTCCTGGCTGGCGGGGGTGTGCGGGCGGAGCCGGCCGGTCGCGACGGCCACGACCACCGCGGCCGCCGCGACCACGGCTCCGGCGAGGACGGCGGCCTCCAGGCCGGCCCGTCCGATCGCCGCACCCCCGAGCAGGGCGCCGACGGCGTCCCCGGCATTGCTGGCGGACGCCGGCAGCGAGGCCGCCAGGGCGGCGCCGGGCCCCGCCAGGCTCATCACCCGGCTCTGCATCGCGGGTGCCATCCCCATCGCGAACAGGCCCACGCCGACGATGCCCAGCACGGCGAACGCGACCTGCCCGCCGAGCAGGAACATGACCAGCAGCGAGACCGTCAGTCCGACCGTCCCGCACTGCAGGGCGAGGCGGGCGTGCGCGTCGGCGAAGCGCGACCCCACCGCGGAGCCCGCGGTCGTGGCCACCCCGAACGCGAACAGCACCCCCACGACCAGCGGGCCGGTGACGCCGGTGACCTCGCCCAGATACGGCACCAGGTACGTCAGGGCCGACTGGACGCCGGCGAAGACCAGGCAGCACAGCGCCAGCACGGCGAGCACCCGCGGTGCGAACGCGTGGCGCAGCTGGGCACCGGCCGTCCGGCTCGCGCGCGCCACCGGGACCGGGGGCAGGACCACCAGGGCGGCCAGCATGATCCCGGCCCCGATCACCGCGAGCCCCACGAACGACGTCCGCCACCCGAGCTCCCGTCCCAGCAGCGACGCGAGCGGCATGCCCACGGCGCTCGCGGCGGCGAAGCCGGTGATCACCACGCCCATCGCGCGGCCGGCACGCTCGCGGGGCACGACGCTCTCCAGCGCGGTGAGCGCGGCGGCGACGAACAGGCCCTCGGTCGCTCCGACCCCGGCCCGTGCGACGAGGAACAGCGTGTAGTCGGCCACCAGCACCGGCATCAGGTTGAGCAGCGCGAACGCTGCCACGGCGCCGACCAGCACCGCCCGGCGGTCGAGGTGCGCGGTGGCGAGCGCGAGCAGCGGGCCGCCCACCGCCATCCCCAGCGCGAAGGCGGTCACGAGCGTGCCGGTCACGGGGATCGAGACGGCCAGGTCGGCCGAGATCAGGTCGAGCATGCCCATGACGAGCAGCTCCGCGCTGCCCATCGCGAACGCTCCCACGAACAGCAGGACCAGGACCGCTGGGGTCCCGCCGCGGGGTCTGCCGATCGGTGCCATGACGTCCTCCCTGAGATATGTGTGCAACCTCAGAGTTGCACATCGATCTCAGGGTTGCAACCTCATGGTTGCAGATCGGCGACGGAGCCACTGGCGCCGGTCACCCTCGTGTGGGGCATCGTCCGGATGCGGGCGGGCGTGGGAAACCGGGCGCTGCAGTGGCTGACCATCCTGCTCAGCGCCATCCCTACCCTGGGTGGCCTCCTGCTCCTCCTGCTGCACCGCCTGAGCTCGGTGTCGGCGGAGGGCTGGTTCCAGGCGATGACCACCGTGGCCGGGTGACCCCACAGGCCGGTCACCCTGCACCGCCCTACGGGCAGCGGCTGGGTTCCGGCACCGGCACGGCCTGGAGGAACGGGAGGACATGGGCGACCACGTGCGCCCGGTCGCTGAGCGTCGTCGCGTGGTCGGCGCCCTCCAGCGTCACGGCCCGGGCGTCGCTCATCACGTGCGCCGCCTCCGCGGCGGCCTCCCACCGTGCCCGGTCCCGGTCGCCCGCCAGCAGCAGCGTGGGGGTGGTGATGTCGCGGAGGCGGGCCGTCGGCACGCCCGGCTCCTGCTCGATCGCGGCGAGGATCGCGCGCAGGGCGTCCGGGTCGTTCGCCATGAACGCCAGTGCGGTCTGCGGGTCCAGCGGCGCACCCCGGTGGCGTCCCCACCGTTCCACGAACTCGGTCATGCCCCTGAGCCGGAGTGCCTCGTCGAAGTCCGGGAAGAAGACCTCCGCCGGGCCTCCGGCGGTGGCGCGGTGGGTGCCGCCGAGCGAGACGAACGAGCTGATCCGGTCCGGGTGGGTGTCGAGGAGCGTGAAGCCGGTCCGCGCCCCGAGCGAGTACCCGAGGTAGTGCGCGCGGGGGATCGTCAGGGCGTCGAGCACGGCCACGACGTCGGAGGCGAACCGGGTCGAGGTGTAGTCGGCGGGCGCCGTCGGTCGGCCGCTGCGGCCGTGGCCCCGGAGGTCGAGGGTGACGACCTGGTACCCGGAAAGGGCCTCGACGTACCCCAGGCCCCGCCACACCACCTGCGAGAGCCCGGTGCCGTGCACCAGCACGACCGGTGCGCCGTCGCCGTGGGTGCGGTAGGCGATGGTGGTGCCGTCCGGGGCCTGCGCTTCACCGCGACGCGTCGTGCTCACCCGCGCAGCCTAGCGCCGGCCGCCGGAGGTGCCGGGACGCGGCCGAACGGGCCGCCCGACGTCGGGAAGAGCAGCGTGAAGGAGGCCCCGTGCCCGGGAGCCCCGTCGATCGTCAGCTCGCCGCCGTGCGCGGTGACGATCTCGTTGACCAGCGCGAGGCCCAGGCCGAGGCGCACGGCGCCCACCCTGTCCTGGGACCCGCGCCGGAACCGCTGGGTCAGCTCCCGGGCCTGTGCCGGGTCGAGACCCTCGCCGTCGTCGGTCACGGTCAGGGCCGTCCCGAGGCCGCGCGGGCGCAGCGAGATCACGACGCGGCCGCCGTGGGCCACGTGGGCCAGGGCGTTGTCGACGAGGGACGACACCGCGCGGCGCAGGGCGCTCGCGGTACCGACGACGACGTGCTCGGTGCCGGGCTGGGTGTCGACCGCGAGCACGACTCCCGCCAGCTCCGCGCGTGCCGCGAACGACGCGCGGACCTCATGGACGAGGGCGCCGAGGTCTACCGGCAGCCGGGGGAGCGGCCGGTGCTGGATCTCGGCGGCGAGCAGCAGGTCGTCCACGACCTCCGCGGCGACCTTCGCGTCCATGGTCAGCTGCTGCAGCTCCCGGCGCTGGTCCTCGTCGTGGGTGGGGCCGCGCAGCAGGAGCTGGGCGCGCGTGAGCACGATGGCCAGGGGAGTGCGCAGCTCGTGGCCGGCGTCGGCGACGAAGCGGCGCTGCAGGGCCAGGGCCTCGCCCAGCGAGCGGACGGCGCGGCGACCGAACGCCCAGCCGATCAGCGCGGACGCCAGGACGCCGAGGGCGCCGGCCGCGAGGGACAGCCGGGTCAGGCGCTCCGTCTCCTCCTGCTGCTCGACGAAGTTCATGATCGCGGTGACGCGGGTGCCGTCGGGCGCCCGACCGACGTAGGCGAGGAACGGGCTGCCGCAGACGTCGATGCGCGACTGGCCGTCGGACAGCCGTGCCGCGGTCTCGCGGACATGGCGTTCGGGGCAGTTCGCGGGCATGCCGTCCAGGACCACGGTGTCGGTGCCGTCCAGCATGACGTGGTGGTTGCCCGTCTCGGCCACCTTGGCCTGCAGCTTGCTCTCCGACGCGTCACGCCGGGCCTCGAGCCCGACCACGTACACCAGGGCGATCACCGCGGAGACGACGACCGCGACGGCCGCCCCGGTCTGGAGCGCGACGGCCAGGGACGCCTTGCGCAGCAGCCGGCGGTCGCTGATGGCAGTGGTCACGATGTCCCGAGCTGGTAGCCGAGCCCGCGCACGGTACGGATCGTCTGGTGGCCGAGCTTGCGCCTCAGGTAGTAGACGTAGGTGTCCACGGCGTTCGGGCTGTCCGCGTTCTGGAAGACGCGCCGGCGCAGCTCCTCCCGGCTGCGGACCCGGCCCGGGTTGGCCGCGATCACGCTCAGCAGCGCGCACTCCTGGGCGGACAGCTCGACCGGGTCGGCGTCGGGGGAGAGCACCCTGCGCGTGCCGACGTCGAGCCGCCGCCTGCCGAGGTCGATGACGGCCGACGTGTCGGAGTGGCGGCGCAGGAGCGCGCGCAGCCGCGCCAGCAGCTCGTCGCTGTCGAACGGCTTGACCACGTAGTCCTCGGCGCCGGAGTCGAGCCCCTCCACCCGGTCCTCGGTGGTGCCGCGCGCGGTGAGCAGCATCGTCGGCGTCGTCACCCCGCGGGAGCGCAGGCGGCGGACCAGGTCGACTCCCTCCATCACGGGGAGCGTGCGGTCGATGATCAGCGCGTCCCACGTGCCGGTCAGCCCGTGGTGCAGCCCGGCCTGGCCGTCGAAGACGGGGACCACGCTGTAGCCCTCCGCCGTGAGCAGCCGAACGAGCAGGTCGGAGAGTCGCACGTCGTCCTCGACCAATAACACACGGCGCGCGTCCTGGTCCATGGGCAGATTGTTTCACCCCCTCTCTGATGTTGCTCTGAGATTCGGTGGCAAGACTTGTGTACAGCCGAGAGCGGCCGAATCCCGGCTGCGACCCGTCCAGGGTTCGCCGTGCACCTCACCTACCCGACGTTCTCCACCACCGTTGACGACCGATGCGCCCACGGGGCGCACCAGGGGGTATCTGATGCAGCATCTTCTCGACCACGCCCGGTCCTTCCCCGACCACGTCGCGCGGCAGCGCGAGCACTTCGACGAGCTGGCTCACGGCCAGTCCTCGCAGGTCCTGTTCCTGACCTGTTCCGGCTCCCGGGCCATTCCCTCGCTGATCACCGGCGCCCGCCCGGGGCAGCTCTTCGAGCTCCGGACCGCGGGGAACATCGTGCCCCGCCACGACCGCCGGCTGCGCCTCCACGGCTGGTTCTACGAGGTGGACACAGGAACCGTGCTCGCGCACAGCGCGCACGCCGACCAGTTCCTGCCGCTGTGAGCGCCGTACGGGGTGCGGCGGCGGGCGTGCCGACGTCGAGGCGAGGCATCTTCCTGGCCGACCTGACCGCATCGTTCGTGGTGTTCCTGGTCGCCGTGCCGCTGTGCGTGGGCGTCGCCGTCGCCTCCGGTGTGCCGGCGGAGCTGGGACTGGTCACCGGGATCGTCGGCGGACTGGTCACCGGCCTGCTCCCCGGCAGCAGCCTGCAGGTCAGCGGCCCGGCGGCCGGGCTGACGGTGCTGGTGTACCAGGCCGTGCAGCAGTTCGGCATCTCCGTCCTGGGGGTCCTGGTGCTCGCCACCGGCCTGCTTCAGCTCCTCATGGGCGCGCTGCGGCTGGGCCGCTGGTTCCGGGCGATCTCGGTCTCGGTGGTCGAGGGGATGCTCGCCGGCATCGGTCTCGTGCTCATCGCCGGGCAGCTCTACTCCATGGCGGGGCTCGACGCACCCGGCGCGAGCCTGGCCAAGATCGCCGGCCTGCCCGGCCTGCTCGCCGACGTCTGGCGCTCGCCGACGGCGCTGACGTCGTTCGCTCTCGGCCTGGGCACGATCGCCGTGCTCGTCCTGTGGAAGAAGGTGCCGCAGCGGCTGCGGGTCGTTCCCGCGCCGCTCGCGGCGGTCGGCCTGGCGATCGGCGCGGGTGCGCTCCTCGGCCCGTCGGTGGCCATGGTCGAGGTGCACGGCCTGCTCGACTCGATCCAGCCGCCCGGTCCGGGCGACTTCGCCCGGCTCGCCGAGGTCGGCGTCATCGGCACGATCCTGGCCTTCACGCTGATCGCCTCGGCCGAGAGCCTGTTCAGCGCGGCTGCGGTGGACCGGCTGCACGACGGGCCCCGGACCCGGTACAACCAGGAGCTCATGGCACAGGGCGCGGGCAACGCCGTGTGCGGCGTGCTGGGCGCCCTGCCGCTCACCGCGGTCATCGTCCGCAGCGCCGCGAACGTCCAGGCGGGAGCCCGCACGCGGGCGTCCCGGGTGCTGCACGGCGTCTGGCTGCTGCTGTTCGCCGCGCTGGTTCCCGCGGCGCTCGGCCTCATCCCCGTCGCCGCGCTCGCCGGCGTGCTGGTCCACGCCGGGTTCAAGCTGATCCCGTTGGCGGAGGTCCGCCGGCTGTGGCACGGGCACCGGGGTGAGGCTCTCGTCCTGATGGCGACCGCGGTGGCGATCGTCTCGGTCGGCATGTTCGAGGGGGTGCTCGTGGGGCTGGCCCTCTCGGTGGTCAAGACCGCGTGGGACACCTCGCGCGTGCACCTCGAGGTGATCGACCCGGGCACCGGTCCGCTCACCGCACGCCTACGGGGCAGCGCGACGTTCCTGCGGCTGCCCAGGCTGCTCGACCAGCTGGAGGCGCTCCCGCGGGACCGCCCCGTCGAGGTGGACCTGTCCGGGCTGCACCACATCGACCACGCCTGTCGCACGTCGCTGGAGAACTGGGCCGCCCGGCACGGCAGTGAGAGCGTCGAGCCGGTGCGGTTCGCCCAGAAGCTCTGAGCCCGGCCCGGCGGCTTGCTAGCGTCGAGCTACCTGCCGTCCATGTCGAGGAGCTTCGCCGATGTCCATCCCTGCAGTCACGTCGCCGTCCGGCTACACGCTTCCGGCCGTCGGTTTCGGCACCTATCGGCTGCGCGGCGAGGCGGGTGCGGCAGCGGTGGGTGATGCGCTCGCGGCCGGGTACCGGCTGCTGGACTCGGCCGCGAGCTACCAGAACGAGGGTGCCGTCGGCGCCGCCGTCCGGCGCTCCGCGGTGCCGCGCGAGGAGATCGTGGTGACCTCCAAGCTCCCGGGGCGCTACCACGCGTTCGACGACGCGATCGCGACGGTCGAGGAGAGCGTGCTGCGCACGGGCCTGGACGCGATCGACCTGTACCTCATCCACTGGCCCAACCCGTCCGTGGGCAGGTACGTCGAGGCGTGGCGCGCCCTCGTCGAGGCGCGGGAGCGGGGGCTGGTGCGGCAGATCGGTGTGTGCAACTTCCTGCCGGAGCACCTCGACCGCCTCGCGCAGGAGACGGGCGTGCTGCCGGTGGTGAACCAGATCGAGCTGCACCCGTACTTTCCGCAGACCGAGGCCCTGGCGTTCCACCACGAGCGCGGCATCCTGACCGAGTCGTGGACCCCGATCGGGCGCGGCAACGACCTGCTGAGCCATCCGGTGGTCGCCGAGCTCGCGACCCGGCACGAGGTCAGCCCGGCGCAGGTGGTGCTCGCCTGGCACGTGGCCCGTGGCGCGATCCCCCTGCCCAAGGCCGCCGGACGTGCCCGGCAGCGGGAGAACCTCGCGATCTTCGACGTGGTGCTCACGGACGAGGACGTCGCCCGGCTCACCGCCCTGGGCCGGCCGGACGGTCGCACCGCGAACCAGGACCCGGCCACGTACGAGGAGCTGTGACCGGGTCGGATCCGCGCCGCGCCGGCGGACGACGCCCCGCAACCTCCGGGACGTCGTCCCTCGCTCGTCAGGCGGCGTCGCGGTACGACTCGGCGGCGTGCAGCAGGTAGTACGCCAGCCCGGTCTGCTGCTGCTCGAGCATCTGCCGGTGGAAGTCGTCCGTGACGAAGAACCGAGCCTGGTCGGCGAAGCCGGCGGCATCCGTCGGATGTGCGACGGCGAGCGCCGCGATGTGACGCTCGATCGCGCCGGTCACCGTCGGGTCGTCGGTGCGCAGCCCGCCCCGCAGCGCGTCGGCGATGGCAGACATGAACGCGGTCGCCTCGGCGGCGGCCGCGTTCATCGCGTCGGCGTCGACTCCCGCGGTGTCGAGCTCCACACCGTAGGTCTCCTGCAGGTGCGCGTTCTGGTCCTGGAGCGCCTCCTGCCATCCGGCCTGGTCCAGGCCGGTGAACATGCTGTCGGCGGTCATGGGTTCTCCCCTTCTCTCGTGTGCGATGGCCTGCTCGAGCGTCGCCAGTACCTGGGCGAGCCGTGCACCGCGTGAACGGAGCATGGCGCGCTGGTCCAGCAGGCACTCGAGCCGGGAGGTGTGGTCCGTGAGGGCCCGTGCGATCGCGTCCAACGGCATGTCGAGCTCGCGGAAGAACAGGATCTGCTGCAGACGCTCGAGATCGCCGTCCGAATAGGTCCGGTAGTCGTTGCGCTCGTCCCGCGCGGGAACGAGCAGCCCGATCCGGTCGTAGTGGTAGAGCGTCTTGAGCGTTACTCCCGACAGCCGGGAGACGTGGGTGATCGTGTAGGCCATGGACCGCACCTCCTGGGAAGGACCCTCAACCCTCCCCTCAGGGTAGGGTCAAGCGCCTTCCGGGAACTTTCCGGCCGCCGACCAGTTGGTCCGCATAGGATCCGAACCTGGGAGGCAACGAGGAATGTCGGTACGTGAGCGGCTGCTGCAGCCCGCACCCGGGTCGGTCGCGACGGAGAACCGTGCACTGCTCCTCGCGCTCGCCGCGCTGGCGGTGAGCCTGGTGGCGGGTGTCGTGGTGTTCGGGGGCGAGGCCGTCCCGTTGTTCGGCGGGGGATCGGTCGGCATGGTCGCGGCGGTCGCGTCAGGGGCGTCCGGGGCCGTGGCGTTCTGCACCGGCTACGTCCGCTCCGCGCGCGTGCCCCGCGTGGGGATGACGGCCGGCAGGTGGCGGCGCGCCTTCGACGCCTTCGTGCTCACCGTGACGGCGGCCGGCATCGTCGTGCTGCTGACCGGCTCGGCCTTCGCGGTCTTCGACCTGGCGTTCCGGGAGCTGCGCCTGGACGCGGTGATGGCCGCCGTCCTCGTCGGGGTGTCGGCCGCCGTGGCGGCCTACGTGCTCACGCTGGTGGCCGCGGCCCTGACGTCGGTTGCGATCGCGAACCTGCTCGCCCTGTTCCTGGTCAGCGGCGCACTGGCGAGCATGCTCTCGGCCAACGACAAGCACTGGTGGCAGGTCAACTTCAGCGCCCTGGGCGTCGGCGGCGGCTTCTCGGCGTACGCGTTCAACATGACCCTGGTCTTCGCGGGCCTCGCGATGACGACACTGTCGCACTACGTGATCGGTGACCTGCGTACCGGTGCGGCCGCCGGGGAGCTGCGGCGGCTCGAGGTGCTCCGGGCATGGCTCGTCGGGGTGGCCGTCCTGCTCGTGGCGCTGGGCTGGGTGACCGTGGAGATCGCCAAGGTGCTGCACACGGTCATCGCGTCGGTGATGACCGTGCTGTTCGCGGGGCTCATCGTCGCCACGCCGTTCCTCGTGCCCCGCCTGCCGCGGACCTTCCTCGTCACGTCGTCCTTCTTCGTGGGCGCGTTCGCGTTCGTGGTCCTGCTGATGTGGCCCGTGGGCTACTTCAACCTGACCGCCGTCGAGTTCGTCGGGTTCTCCCTGCTGCTCACCTGGCTCTTCCTGTTCGTGCGCACCGTGGCGGCGCGGCTCCAGGACGACCGGGCGGTCGACGGCGCGTGACTAACGCACCGGGTCCGTCGGCTGCGGGGCCGGCACGCCGAGGCGCTCGCGCAGCCGCAGGCCGGCGACGAAGCGCGTGGGCGCGTCCAGCAGGCTGAGGACGGCGGCGATGTCCGCCCGCACGGTCCGGACGCTCACGCCGAGCTTGCGGGCGATCTCCTCGTCCGAGGAGCTGGTGAGCATGAGCGTCACGATGCGGCGCTGCCGCGGCGACAGCTCCACCAGGGCCGCCGTCTCCGCGTCGCACGGGTACCTGGTCGCCGACACGGCGTCCCAGTAGCCGCGGGCAGCGGCCAGGCACGCGGCGTCGGTGACCTCCATGACGGTCAGGTCGCCCCGGAGGCTGGGGCCGTCCAGCAGCACGCTGGTGCCGTCGATGATCTTCATCTGCATCGGGGCGAACACGAAGAAGTAGACCGAGGGGTCCTCGCCGGACAGGACGAGGCGAGCTTCGGGTTCGAGGCCCGAGTAGCTCCACAGACTGACCATCCGCAGGCCGCGCTCGATGAGGAACGCGTTGTTCGGGAGGCTGGTCATGAGCTGGCCGACCGTGCCGGTGTGGCGTACGGACTCGACGCTCCGCCAGGACTTCGCGGCATCCGCGAGGGCGCGGTTGATGCCTACCGGGCCCCGGCCGATGATGCGCCCGGAGACCCGCCGGTTGTGCTCCAGCGCGCTCGCCACCCGGTACCGCTCGACCTGCAGACGTGCCATGGCCTCGAACACGCGCTGACGCCGCTGCCACGGGAGTCCGCCGGTCTCGAGGTACGCCGAGAAGTCGACGTTGGGGAGCGCCTGCTTCCCCGCATCGACTCCGTCAGGAGCCTTGACCTTCATGCGATCACCCCGCCCGCCCGCCGACCGAGACACAGGCCCGCGCGCTCGCCGGGCCGGTGCGGTCCGCGGACGCGAGGGTGCATCGACAATACCCGGCCTGTGGCCCGAGCACCTCCAATGTGACGCTCAGCGGACGGTCGGCCCCTCCACGGGCACCGGTCCGGGCGCCCCCGGGTGGGAGATCTCCAGGTTGAGGGTGCTGCGCGACGTCGGGATCACGACGAGCTGGGCCTCACCACCGCTGGTGTCGATGGCACGGACGTGCAGGTGCCCGTCCTTGAGACGGACGGCGAACTGGTCGGCCCCGGCGACGAGGCGTACCTCGCTGTCGTCGGTGATCACCGTGGGGCTCGTGGGCAGGGTCTTCGGCATGGGTACAGCATGCCTCACCGCAGCTCCAGCACGACCCCGCTCGCCGCCTCCCGGCCGCCGGGCCCGTGCTCACGCATGATCGCGACGATCTCGTCGAACAGGGTCGGCCCCTCGCCACGACGCGCGGCGGCGAGCCGGGCCTCGACCGCCGCCCGGTTCGACGGGTCGACGGACGGCAGGAGCCGTTCCAGGCGGCGGGCCGTGGCGGCGTGGCCGAGCGCCGCCCGGGAGGCCTCCGAGCCGAGCCACCTCAGGACCCAGCCGCCCGCGGGGGTCCCGTACCCGCCGCGGAGCACGTCGTTGAGGGCGTCGAGGTTCCCGCTCCAGGTGTACCCGGTCAGCAGCCGGGAGAACTCGCGGGCGAAGCCGTCGAGGTCGCTGAACCGCGTCCCGTCGACGACGAGCACGGGCAGGTCGTGCGTCATGGTTCGAGGTTATCCGTCCCGGTCGGCCGGGCCCGTGCGCCGCGACCGGTCGGGACGCGGCGCACGGGGGCGGGTCACATGCGGTAGAAGTCGCCGTAGTGGTTGGGCGAGAAGTAGACCACGCCGGTGGTGCGGTCCAGGACGAGCCGGTAGGACTGCCGCGCGGCGCCGCAGGCGCGCGGCGTGACGTCGAACTCGAGGTAGGAGTGGCCGGCGGGGAGCTCACCCTCGTAGTTGTTGTACGTGCCGCCGGCAAAGTTGCACTGGCCGTCCGGCCAGCTCACCCAGCCGCGCGTGCTCGGGTATCCCTTGGAGCTCCAGATCGCCCGCGAGTCGTACGCCTCGGCGCAGCCGCTGTGGGTGCAGGAGCTGTAGACGGTCGCCTCCGCCGCGGGCGCGACGGAGACGGTGGCGGCGGCGAAGCCGACCATCGTGGACAGGACGACGAGCAGACTCACCAGGCTGGACGCGATGCTCTTCTTCTCGGACACGCTGACCTCCCTCTCGGTTGGGACTACCGGGGGAGAGTCTGGTGCGCCCCGCCGACGCGGACCCGACGACGCACCGTCCTGCGGGTGAATTTAACCTGTCTGAATTGTCGGGTGGTGGCGCGGCCGGAACGGGACGCCGGATCAGCCCGCCGGGTAGACGATCCGTGTCTGCCAGCGCTCCGGGTCCGCCTCGGTGTCGGGGCCGACGACGTACTCCTCCCACACCACCGTCGGCACGACCATGCCGTTCTCCTGGAACCATGCCGCGAGCTCGCCGTGCGTGCCCGGCAGGCCGTCGTAGGACCCGTGGTGCACCACCTCCACGGTCGCCCCGCCGGGCAGCATCGCGGCAACCACCTCGTCGGACGGCGCAGCCCCCGCCGGCACGGGGAACCCGGCGGTGACGTCCCACGACTCGTCGCTCATCCCCGTGTAGAGGGCCACCGGCGGCCCCGCCGGCTCCATCCCGCGGGCCGCCAGGGCCTCGCTCGCCGTGCGCATCGCGCGGGCGAAGAAGTCGCTGAGCGCGTCCATGCGCACCGTCTCGCGCAGGCCCACGATCTCCTGCGCCGCCCGTTCGCCTCGAACGATCTCCATGTCGTCCGCCTCCCGTCGGTACCGGGCCCGGACGTCCCGGTACCTCCAGGATCCGCCCGCAGTGGCGCCCCGCGCACCTCGACGCGGCAGGGCGCCGGACGGGCTCAGCGCCGGGCCGCGGCCATCCACTCCCAGAGGCGCACGCCGTCGTGCCGCGGGTCGTTGCGCGCGACGTAGATCCACGACCAGTGCCCGGGATAGGAGTTCCCGTCCCACGTCACGGTGTCGTACAGGCTCATGATCGAGCCGGCGATGCGCTCGTGGGCGTGGACCGTGTTGTCCTCGGGGTCCAGGGTGGTGTCGTCGGCCGAGGCCACGAGCCACGTCGGCGTCGTCATCGCCGTGAGCTCGCCGTCGGAGATGAAGTAGGTGCCGGAGCCGTCGCGCGGACCGATGCCGCAGCAGACCGGCACCGAGCTGGCGAACCTGTCCGGGTGCTCGGCGACCATCTTCAGCGACATGTACCCGCCGTTGGAGCAACCCGCGACGTGGATCCGGCGTCGGTCGATCCGGTGCGCCGCCACGACCTCCTCGATCGCCTCCAGGACGAGGGGCGCGAAACCGTCGCCGTCGAGCATCCAGGCCGACGTCGACTGCGGCGCGAGCACATACGCACCGCCGAACAGGCGCTGGGCCTCCGGCGTGGCGAAGCCGAGGGCACCCCGGTTGGCCCGCAGCGGCGTCTCGTTGTCGTAGTAGTCGTACCCGTCCGTCAGCAGCCCGCCCTCGCCGCCGCCGTGCAGCCAGACCACCAGCGCCGCGCCGTGCCGGCCACCCCCGCCGGGCGGGGAGAACAACCGGTAGTTGAGCCCCGACGCCGTCACGTGCCGGGAGAACGCGTCCACCTCCGGGTCGGACAGGCGACCCTGCCGGAACGGGCCGAGCACGACAGAGCCGCCGCCGTGGCTCCGCAACGGCTCGGCCTGCGTCACCGCGTGGTCGAGGTCCAGGACCACGTTGCGTCCGAACGCGCCCAGGTACTGCAGGGTGTCGCCACCGCTCACACCCCAGCCGTGCGCCAGCTCCAGCAGGATCTCGCCGCGCCTCGTCCAGCCCGCCGCCGTGACCACCCGGTCCTGCTCGTAGGCGACCAGGCCGGTCAGCGGGTTGGTGGCCGTCACGTGCACCGTGAACGTCGACGTCGTCAGCGACGCCCGCTCCACGCGGCCCAGCACGCGCGAGGACACCCGCAGCGCGGTCACCTGCTCACCGCTGTCGAGCACCTCGGCGACCGGCGTCACCACCGCGTCGTCCGGGTCGCGGCCGGCGGCGCTCGCGGCCGGCACGCCCAGCAGGGTCGAGGCGCCCACGGCGGCGCCGGAGACGAGCAGGGAGCGGCGGGAGATCGAGGTGCTCATGGCGGAACTCCTTCGTTCGGGGCCAGGGTCGGCGGGCTCCGGCGCGCACCGACCACCCGGAGGCTAGTGAGGGGCGTCGGCGCACGTCAACGGACGGTCGTGGCACCGGAGACGACGTACGTCCCGGGCGGCGCGTTCCCGCCCGGCACCGCCGCGCTGTTCGCCGCCGCGGGCGCCCTGCTGCTGGGCGGCGTGGCCGGCTACGTCGTCGGACGGCGCGGCCGGGCTCACCCGCCGTTGCCGCCGAAGCCGAGCTCGTTGCCCTCCGGGTCGCGGTAGATCACCTTGCGCACGTCGCCGTAGGTCTCGTGGTCGCTCGGCTCGATGCCGCGCGCGGAGATCGCCGCGACACGGGCGTCGAGGTCTTGCACGAACAGCGTGTGCGTCGCGTTTCCGGCGCGTTCGGGCCGCTGCTCGAGCACGATCCAGCGGTGCGGCGCCACCTCCCACACCGACTCCGTCGGGGTGGCGTCGAACGACGGCTTCGCGCCGAGCACCGCCTCCCACCACGGGTAGGCGGCCGCGTAGTCGGCCACGCAGCTCGTCGCGAACAGCTCGGCACCGTCGGAGAGAAAGTCGTCCATGCCAGGGTCGACGACGCCGCCGGGCGGAAATGATCGGTCGGGCGGCGATCACCTCGTGCTGGGGGTGTCGTGCCGCCGTGACGGGGGCATGATCGCAGGGTGGCCACCCCGCAGCAGCCCACCCCGCCCCTGTCCGCCGCACCGCCTGCGCCGGACCCGTCGCTGCGGGACGCCGAGGAGGTGGCCCGCGGTCTCGGCGTCGACCCCGCCGTCGGGCTGAGCGACGCCGAGGCCGCGCGCCGGCTGGCGGCCCACGGCCCCAACGAGTTGCGGTCCCGACCGCCCGTCCCGGTGTGGCGCAAGGTGCTGGACCAGTTCCGGGACCCGCTCGTGACGCTGCTGCTGGTGGCCGTGGGCATCTCCCTGGCGGTCTGGTGGGTCGAGGGGGCGCACGGCGTCCCGGTGGACGCCGTCGTCATCGCCGCGATCGTCGTGCTCAACGCGGTGCTGGGCCTGGTCCAGGAGAGCCGGGCGGAGAGCGCGGTCGCGGCCCTGCGGTCCATGACCGAGGCCATGTCGACCGTGCTGCGCGACGGCCGGCGCCGCACGGTGCGGTCCGCCGAGCTGGTGCCCGGCGACGTGCTCGTGCTGGCCGAGGGGGACGCCGTCGGCGCGGACGCGCGGCTGATGAGCGCGACGGCGCTGCGCGTGCAGGAGTCGTCGCTGACGGGGGAGAGCGAGGCGGTGCTCAAGGACACGGCGGTGCTGGCGCAGCCCGCGCCCCTGGGCGACCGGTTCGACATGGTCTACAAGGGCACCGCCGTGGCCCAGGGCGTCGGCCGCGCCGTCGTGGTGGCCACCGGCATGGACACGCAGATGGGTGCCATCGCGCGCCTGCTCGACTCCACCCAGGAGGAGGACACCCCGCTGCAGCGCGAGATCGCGCACGTCAGCAAGGTGCTCGGCCTCACCGTCATCGGCATCGCCGTGGTCGTGATGGTCCTGGCGGCGCTCGTCAACGACGTACGCACGCCCGCCGACCTCGTCACGGTCCTGCTCCTCGGCGTCTCGCTCGCCGTGGCCGCCGTGCCCGAGGGGCTGCCCGCCATCCTCTCGGTGGTCCTGGCGGTCGGGGTCCAGGCCATGGCCCGCCGCAACGCCGTGGTCAAGAAGCTGCACTCCGCGGAGACGCTCGGCTCGGCATCCGTGGTCGCGTCGGACAAGACCGGCACCCTGACCAAGAACGAGATGACGATCCAGCGCGTCGTCACCGCCTCCGGCGAGGCCACGCTCACCGGCGTGGGGTACCGGCCCGACGGCGAGGTCCGGGCCGGCTCCGGGCCCCTGACCGACGAGCGGCTCACCCGCGAGGTCCTGATGGTGCTGGGCGGTGGCTCCCTGGCCAACGACACCCAGCTCGTCGAGCACGACGGGGAGTGGACCGTCCAGGGCGACCCGACCGAGGCCGCGTTCCTCGTCGCGGCGCACAAGCTCGCCGGCACCACGGACCGCGTCGCCGGGTTCGAGCGGCGCGGCGAGGTGCCGTTCACGTCCGAGCGCAAGCTCATGTCCGCGCTCGTGGACCCGCCCGGCGACGGTGCCTGGGCGCTCGTCACCAAGGGTGCCCCCGACGTGCTCCTGCCGCGCTGCACCGGCCTCCAGGTCGGCGAGGAGACGGTCCCGCTCGACGACGAGCGGCGGGCGGCGGCGCTCGCCGACGTCGAGCGTCTGTCCGGCCAGGCGTACCGCACGCTGGGGGTGGCGTACCGCCGGGTGGAGGAGGGCACCGGTCCGGACGGCCTGGAGGAGCACGAGTCCGACCTGGTCTACCTGGGCGTGGTCGGCATCATCGACCCGCCGCGCCCGGAGGTCGCGGCGGCGGTGGCCGAGGCCCACCGCGCCGGCGTCCGCGTCATGATGATCACGGGCGACCACCCCGTCACGGCCGGCCGGATCGCGAGCGACCTCGGCATCGTGGAGCCCGGTGCCCGCGCCGTCACGGGGACCGAGCTGGACCACCTGGACGCGGAGGGCCTGCGCGAGACCACCCGCACCGTCTCCGTGTACGCCCGCGTGGCCCCGCAGAACAAGCTGCAGATCGTGGACGCGCTCCAGGCCGACGGGCACGTCGTGGCCATGACCGGCGACGGTGTGAACGACGCCCCCGCCCTCAAGACCGCCGACATCGGCGTGGCCATGGGCGTCACGGGCACGGAGGTGACCAAGGAGTCGGCCACGATGATCCTCGGCGACGACAACTTCGCCACCATCGTCGCCGCCGTGCGCCAGGGCCGGATCATCTTCGACAACATCAAGAAGTTCCTGCGCTACCTGCTCTCCTCGAACATGGGCGAGGTCTGCACGGTGCTGCTCGGCGTGCTGCTCGCCGGCGTCGTCGGGCTGGACGGGGCCGCGGGCGGCGAGACCGTCGTCGTCCCCCTGCTGGCCACGCAGATCCTCTGGATCAACCTCGTCACCGACTCCGGCCCCGCGCTCGCCATGGGCGTGGACCCCGAGACCGACGACGTGATGGCCCGGCCCCCGCGCAGCCCGCACGAGCGCATCATCGACGCCCGCATGTGGACCGGCGTGCTCGGCATCGGGCTCGTCATGGGTGTCGCCACCCTGCTGACCATCGACATCTTCCTGCCCGGCGGCCTCGTCGAGGGCACCGACGACCTCACCGTGGCGCGCACCGCAGGGTTCACCACGCTCGTGCTGGCCCAGCTCTTCAACGTGCTCAACTCCCGTTCCGAGACCACCAGCGCGTTCCACCGGATGTTCCGGGGACCCTGGCTCTGGGGTGCCGTCGGGCTCGGCGTCGTGCTCCAGGTCGCCGTCGTGCACGTGCCCGTCCTGCAGGTGGCGTTCGGCACCGCAGCGCTCGACGCCGCCCAGTGGGCCGTGGCGCTCGGCGCGGCCTCCTCCGTGCTCTGGTTCGACGAGCTGCGCAAGCTGCTCTGGCGGGCGCGGCACCCGCAGGGGTGAGAGATCTGGAGTTACCGTACGGAGGCCTGCCCGGCAGACGTCGACGTCGATCCGAACGGAGTCCCTGTGCCCCTCGGCAAGTTCAGCTCTCACCGGCGCGCCCGCGTGGCGCTCGCCGTGACCGGCGTCGCGGCGGCCGCCCTGGCCGGGTGCGCCACCGCGCCCGACGCCGGCCTGGCCGCGGGGGCCGCGCTGTCCCCGGAAGCGGTGACCAGCGCGCTGGAGGAGGGCGGCGACCTGCTGGTCTGGGCGTGGGAGCCCACGCTGGACGAGGTCGTCGAGGGCTTCGAGGCCGAGTACCCGAACGTGGACGTCGAGCTGGCGAACGTCGGCACGGGCAACGACCACTACGTGGTGCTGCAGAACGCGATCAGCGCCGGCTCGGGCGTGCCCGACGTCGCGCAGGTCGAGTACTACGCCCTGCCGCAGTTCTCGATCTCCGGGTCGCTCGCGGACCTGACGCCCTTCGGTGCGGGCGACCTGGACGGCGCGTACTCGCCCGGGACCTGGGGTGCGGTGACGGACGGCGACGCCGTGTACGGCCTGCCGATGGACTCCGGCCCCATGGCCCTGTTCTACAACGCGAAGACCTTCGAGGAGGCCGGCGTCGAGGTGCCGGCCACGTGGGACGAGTTCGTCGAGGCGGCCCGGAAGATCCACGCGTACGACGCCGGCACCCACATCATCGCGGACGACGGCAACGCCGGGTTCGCCACGTCGATGATCTGGCAGGCCGGCGGCAGGCCGTTCACCGTGGACGGCACGACGGTGACCGTGAACCTCGCCGACGAGGGCTCGGCGAAGTTCGCCGAGATGTGGCAGCGGCTCCTGGACGAGGACCTGGTGGCGAACGTGCCCGAGTGGTCCGACGAGTGGTTCCAGCGGCTCGGCGACGGGACCATCGCGGCGCTGGTGACCGGTGCGTGGATGCCGGCGAACCTGGAGTCGGGGGCCGCCCCGGCGTCGGGCGACTGGCGGGTGGCCCCGATGCCGCAGTGGACCGAGGGCGCGAACGAGACGGCGGAGAACGGCGGTTCGGCGCTGTCGGTGACCGAGGCCAGCGACAAGAAGGCCCTGGCCTACGGCTTCCTGCAGTACGCGAACGCCGGCGACGGTGTGCAGGTCCGGCTGGACCACGGCAACTTCCCGGCCACGACGGCCGACCTCACCAGCCCCGAGTTCCTCGCCAAGGAACCCGCGTACTTCGGCGGGCAGCGCATCAACGAGGTGCTCTCGGCGTCGGCCACCGGCGTGGTGGAGGGCTGGCAGTACCTGCCGTACCAGGTCTACGCCAACAGCGTCTTCCCCGACACCGTCGGCCAGGCGTACACCGGGTCGGCGTCGCTGGCGGACGGACTCGTGGCCTGGGAGGAGTCGATGGTGACGTACGGCAGGAACCAGGGCTTCACGGTGCGGGAGTGACGGCGAGCAGGCGGTCGTCCTCGGGTCCCGGACTGCCTCGGCCGTCGGTGTTGCTGGTGAGGAACCACACGTCGCCGTCGGGGGAGAGGGTGACGTCGCGGAGCCGGCCGTACTCGCCGGCGTAGTGCTCGGTGGCGGTCGTGGGGTCGGCGACCGGCACGGACCGCAGCACCTCGCCGCGGAGGTTGGCCACGAGGATCGCGCCGTCGACGACGGCGATGCCGCTGGGGCTGGCCTCGGCCGGGCTCCACTGCTGGACCGGGTCGGCGAACCGGTCGTCGTCCGCGATGCCCTCGACCACGGGCCAGCCGTAGTTGGCGCCCGGGGTGATCACGTTCAGCTCGTCCCAGGTGTCCTGGCCGAACTCGGCGGCGAACATCGTGCCGTCGTCGGCCCAGGCGATGCCCTGCGGGTTGCGGTGCCCGTAGCTGTACACGGGAGACCCGGGGAACGGGTTGTCGCCGGGCACCTCGCCGTCGGGCGTCAGGCGCAGGATCTTCCCGGCGAGCACCGTGCGGTCCTGGGCGTCGTCGGGGTTCCCGGCGTCGCCCACGGTGGCGTACAGCATGCCGTCCGGGCCGAACGCGATGCGGCCGCCGTCGTGGTTGGCCGCGGCCGGGAGACCGTCGATCAGGGTCTCGGCGTCGCCGAGGTGCAGGGCCCCGGGCTCACCCGTCACGTCGAACCGCTGCACGCGGTTGCCGTCCGGGCCGGTCGAGTAGGCGTACAGGCGGTCCTGGTCGTCGACGGCCAGGCCGAGCAGCCCGCTCTCGCCGACGGCGCGGACGTCCTCGACCGTGCCGATCGCGCGGGTGGTGCCGTCGTCGAGCAGCTCCAGGATCTCCCCGGTGCCGCGCTGGCTGATGAGCGGGGTGCCGTCGCGGAAGGCGATCGACCACGGGACGTCCAGCCCGGTCGCGAGCGCCCGGGGTGCGGGGCCGGACACGGTGGTCGACGGTGTGGTCGCCGAGGTGGGTGCGGTGGGCCCGGCGGTCCCGCACCCGGCGACGAGGGTGGCGACGACCAGAGCGGGGACCACGGCAGGGACCAGCGCAGGGACCAGCGCAGGGACCAGCCTGGAGAGCGAGCGCATGACGCTAATATGACAGGATCTCGGGCAGGCCGGGGGGACGGAGGACGCGTGACGAGCGGACGCGACGACCACGCCAGGCGCGTGCGTGCGTTGCGCGGTGGTCTGGCGGCCTCGTCGGCGACCTTCGTCGCGCTGGCGTCCCACCTCGCCGCCGGTGGTGCGATGCCGGGCCCCCTGGGTGTGCTGGTCCCGCTGGCGCTCTCGCTGCCGATCTGCATCGCCTGGGCCGGGCGCCGCCTGTCGCTCGTGGGCCTGTCCGCCTCCGTCGTCGCGAGCCAGCTCTTCTTCCACGTCCTGTTCCTGCTCGGCACACCCGCCTCGGACGGACCCGCACCGACCCCAGGGCACCACCACGGGGCGGTCGTCCCGCCGATGCCGGCCGCGGGCGCCGCGGCGGACCACGCGGCGGGCATGGCGCACGCCGACGTCACGATGTGGGTCTGGCACGCCCTGGCGGCGGCGGTCACTGTCGTCGTCCTGTACCGCGGCGAGCTGCTCCTGCTCCGGCTGCGCCAGCTCGCCGTCCGCGCCGCGGCCTGGCTCCTGGGCGGGCGCGCCGTCGTGGAGGGCGCACGCCTCGTCGTGCGCCCCGCGCTCCCGGCCGTGGTCGCGGCCACCTTCCGGCCCCTGCACCCGGGGCCCCAGCTCTCACCCCTGCTCCGCAGGGGACCTCCCGCACCGCACGCGATCTGATCCCAGTTCCCTGTGCGTGCCGACGTCGCCCGGCGACGTCGGAGGAGAGGTCTTTGCCATGCCCCGAACCCGTCCCCTCGTGGCCGGGCTGACGGGGGCTGTCGTCGCGCTGCTCGCGACGGCCGCCCCGGCGTCCGCCCACGACAAGCTGGTCTCCAGCGATCCGGCGTCCGACCAGGTCCTGGACCGGGCACCCGACACGGTGTCGCTGACGTTCTCGGCCGACGTGCTGGACATGGGAGCCGTCGTCGTCGTGTCCGACGGCGACGGCACCGACTGGGTGTCGGCGGCCCCCACGATCGACGGCCCCACGGTCACGGCGGTGCTCGACGAGGGCATGCCGGAGGCCGGCTACGAGATCCGGTGGCGGGTCGTGTCCTCGGACGGGCACCCCATCTCGGGCGTCGTGCCGTTCTCGGTGGGCGACGGCGAGCCGCTGGCCGGCTCGTCGCCCGCGGCCGACCCGTCGGCCGGCCCGGGGAGCGACGCACAGGGCAGTACGCAGGATCAGGTCGCGCAGGACGACGAGGGGCCCTGGCGGGTCGTCCTCGTCGGCGCGGGCGGTGCCGCCGTCGCGGTGGCGCTGCTCGCACTCGTCCAGTTTCTCCGCCGCCGCGGTCACGCGGCCGGTGCCGACGACTCCGGGGACGAACCTGGCGCGTCGGGAACAGCGTGAGAGGTACTCCTGTGCACAACCTTCTGATCAACCGGCCGACCATCCGCCGGAGCACGACCAGCGCCCGGGTGGGTGCGCTCCTCGTGGCGGCGACGCTCGCCCTCGCGGGCTGCGGAACCGCTGCCGACGCCGCGCCCGAGGACGTCGCGGCGCCCGCCGGGCAGAGCGTGACCCTCGCCGACGGCTGGGTCAAGGCCGCCGGTTCCGGCATGTCCGCGGCCTTCGGGCAGCTCAGCAACAACGGCTCCCAGGACGTCACGGTGGTCTCGGCGACCACCGAGGCGTCGTCCGCCCTGGAGCTCCACGAGACCGTGGAGGGCGAGGCCGGGGAGATGGTCATGCGCGAGGTCGAGGGCGGCTTCGTGATCCCCGCGGGCGGCACGCTCGACCTGGCGCCGGGCGGGAGCCACATCATGCTGATGGACCTCGCGGGGCCGCTGCGGGCCGGCGACGAGGTGGCGTTCACGCTGGCCTTCTCCGACGACTCCACCTACGAGTTCACGGCACCCGTCAAGGACTACTCGGGTGCGAACGAGAACTACGTGGGCGGGGACGACGGCGGCACGGACGGCAGCATGGACGGCAGCATGGACGGCAGCATGGACGGCAGCATGGACGGCAGCATGGACATGGACGGCTGATGCCGCGGCCCGGAACGGGCGCGCGCACCGGCCGGACCGGGTCGACCCGGCGGCAGTTCCTCCTCGGAGGAGCTGTCGCCGGCGTCGGCGCGGCCACGGCCATCGGTGCGGACCTCGCCCTGAACAGCACGACCGAGGGGCCCGCCGAGGCGGCCGGCCTGAACGGCGACCGGACCGTCCCCTTCCACGGGACGCACCAGGCGGGCATCGGCACCGACGCCCAGGCGCACGGCCTCTTCGTCGCCCTCGACCTCCTGGACGACACCGGCCGTGACGACCTGACGCGCCTGATGCGGATCCTCTCCGACGACGCCGCCCGGCTGACCCGGGGCGAACCCGCCCTGGCCGACTCCGAGCCGGAGCTGGCCGTGGCCCCTGCACGGCTGACGGTGACGTTCGGGTTCGGGCCACGGTTCGTGGCTCGCGCCCGAGGACGCTCCCCGGAGTGGCTGCGGGCGCTGCCGCCGTTCGCCGTCGACCGGCTGCTGCCGGAGTTCAGCGACGGCGACCTGCTGCTCCAGATCGCCGCGGACGACGCGCTCACCGTGGCGCACGCGGCCCGCATGCTGCTCAAGGACGCCCGGAGCTTCGCGTCGGTGCGCTGGAGCCAGCAGGGGTTCCGGCGCGCCTACGGCAGCGTCCGGCCCGGCACCACGATGCGGAACCTGTTCGGCCAGGTCGACGGGACGTCCAACCCGGTTCCGGGGACGGCGGACTTCGACCAGGTCGTGTGGAGCACCGACGGGTGGCTGTCGGGCGGGACGAGCATGGTCGTCCGCCGGATCGGGATGGACCTCGACACGTGGGACCGGCTCGACCGGGGCGGCCGCGAGCAGTCCGTGGGGCGGTACCTGTCCAACGGCGCGCCGCTGACGGGTACCGACGAGCTCGACGAACCCGACCTCGAGGCGACCACCGCCATCGGGTTCCCGGTCATCGCGGAGTTCTCCCACCTGCGGCGGGCACGGAGCGAGGACTCGGCCGAGCGGATCTTCCGGCGCGCCTACAACTATGACGAGCGCCCGGCGGGTGGCTCGTTCTCCCGGTCCGGGCTGATCTTCGTGTCCTTCCAGGCGGACGTCGACCGGCAGTTCACGCCGATCC
Source organism: Promicromonospora sp. NPDC052451 (assembly GCF_044547525.1). NCBI lineage: Bacteria > Bacillati > Actinomycetota > Actinomycetes > Micrococcales > Promicromonosporaceae > Promicromonospora > Promicromonospora sp. NPDC052451. The sequence continues at coordinate 2,615 of NZ_JBIUAP010000017.1, read as the reverse complement.
AGCGGCGCCTGGACCAGCTCGACCTGCTCAACGAGTGGACCGTCCCGATCGGTTCGGCGGTCTTCGCCGTGCCGCCGGGGTGTGCCGAGGGGGGCTTCGTCGGTGACACTCTCCTCACGTGAGTCCGTGGGCGAGGGGTGGGGGAGCGGATGACGGCGGAGCCGGTGGCGCAGTGGGCGATGACCGCGGTGTTCGGCGGGCTCGGCGTCCGCTCCCTGTGGTGGCTGGCCGCCGCCCGGCTGCCGCTCGCCGTCGCGGAGCACCTGCTCCACCTGGGCATGAGCCTCGTCATGGTGGCCATGATGTGGCCGTGGTGGGTCGCGCTCCCGGTGCTCCCGCAGGTCGCCTTCTTCGCGCTGGGGGCGGGGTTCTTCGCGGCGCTCGCCGCGTGGCGCGCCCTCGAACCCGGCCGCGGGGCCGACGCGGGGGCGCTGGCGGTGCACGCCGTGATGATGCTGGCGATGGTGTGGGCCGTGGCGGTGATGGGCCGTGGGCCCGCGGCGCACCACGCGGCGCACGGTCCGCACCCCACCGTCACGGACGGGGCCGCGGCCTGGGGCGCTGCCCTGGTCGTTGCCCTCGTGGTCGGCACCGTCGTGCTCCTGGTCCATGGTGCCGGACGGGAGCGCGGCGGTGCCGACCACCTTGCGGGTGCCCTGATGAGCGGCGGGACGGTGGTGATGTGCGTGCTCATGCTCACCGGGTGACGGGTTCCGGCCGTGGGTTTCCGGCGCCGGTCAGGCGGGCTGGAGGGCCGCGGCGTCCAGGGCGCCGCTGCGGGCCTGCTCCACGAGGTCGGCGAGCTGGTCGTGGCTCATCTGGATGCGCTGGCCGAAGTCGTCGGTGATCACGATCTGCTTCAGGGGGTCGGCCGTCGGGTCGACGAAGAGCTCCGGGCAGCCGCAGTCGCACTTGCCGCAGAAGGTCGCCACGTGGACGAGCTCGGGGTTGTCGCTCATTGCCATCTCCTTTGCGTGGAACGGGAACGGGCTGGACGGGGCAGGTGCCCCGTCTCCTTCGAGGGTCCGGCATCGCTCTATGTAACGTCAAGATCTGCCATGACTCCGACCACACTGAGTGCTGATTGCCCGTTTTCTGGGTCACGTGACCCAGACTGCTAGGGTCGGCTCATGGTGGAGCGGATCGTGCGGCGTCTGACGCCGAAGGGCGAGGCGACCCGCACTCGGATCCTGGATGCCGCGACGGGCCTGATCGCGGCGCACGGTGTCGCCGGCACGAGCACCGATCAGGTGCGCCATGCCGCCGGCGTCAGCGGGTCGCAGCTCTACCACTACTTCGCCACCAAGCAGGCGCTGATCGGGGCGGTCATCGCACGCCAGGCCGCCGTCGGACCTGGTGCACCAGGTGTGCTCGACAGCATGGAGGCGCTCGAGGCCTGGGCCGACGCCGCGGTGGCCCGGCAGGGAGTGGTCGGCGGTCGCTGCGATCTCAGCACGCTGGCGGCCGAGCTGTGTGCCGGGGACGCGGCGTCGCGCGCCGAGATCCGCGCGGGGTACGAGCGCTGGCGGGTGGCCCTGCTCGATGCGCTGCGGGCCATGCGCGACCGTGGCACGCTCCGGCCCGACGCCGACCTGGACGACCTGGCCCTCGCGCTCCTCGCGGCGCTGCAGGGCGGCTCCCTGCTGGCGCAGGTTCTCGGCACCGCCGAGCCGATGCGGGCGGCGATGGGCGCTGCGCTGGACCGGGTCCGTTCCTGTGTCGTGGAGCCGGAGGGCTGAGGGGCTGCGGGTGCGGGTGGTGGCTTGCTCGGGTGGGTGGGGTGCTGCCCTGTCGTTGCGCTCTTGGTGTGGCGCCGAGGGGTGGTGAGTGGTCGTTCGTGGCTTGTCCACAGGCGGGCATCTTCGTCGAGCGCATCGAACAGGTGTGCCATAGGATGATGGTATGACGCGATCGGGTGGGGTGCGGGGACTGGCGGGCGGGCAGCCTGTCGGGTCGGTGCTGCCCAACGTGCTGCCCGAGGGTGGGCTGCCTGATGGTGTGCTGCCCGGTGGTGGTGCAGGGGGACCCGGAGAGCGCGTGCTTGGTGGCGTCGGCACTGTGGCTGATGTTCGGGCTGTGCGGGAGGCGCTGGCGGGGTTGATTCTGCCGGGTGCCTCTGACATGCCCGTGTCGGGCTTGGTCTCGCGGGAGGTCCAGGGCGAGTGGGTGGATGTGTTGGGTGAGTTGGAGGCGGTGAAGGCTGCGGTGACCGCGACGCAGGCCCGCCTGGTGGTCGCCCTGGACGAGGCGACGCGGGCTGAGGAGTCGAGGCAGTCGGTTCGGGTGGAGCGTCAGGGTCGTGGTGTGCCGTGCCATGTGGGTGCGGCGTTGCGGGTCAGTCCGCAGGCCGGGGCCGGGTTCGTGTCCACGTCCCGGGTGTGGGTGACGCAGATGCCCCACACGTTCGCGGCGTTGCGGGCTGGGGTGCTCTCGCAGTGGCGGGCCACCCTGTTGGTGCGGGAGACGTCGCACCTGTCGGTGGAGCACCGTGTCCTGATCGACGAGCAGGTCTGCGGCCCCGCGCGCCTGGAGGAGCTGGCGCGGATGGGGACGCGGCGGTTGGTGGCGCGGGTCAAGGAGCTCGCCGCGAGCCTGGATGTGCACGCGTGTGTGAA
>NZ_JBIUAP010000016.1:0-135401 GCF_044547525.1 Promicromonospora sp. NPDC052451 | reverse complement strand
CACCGCAGCGCGGTCACCGCCCTGGTACCCGCGGACCTGCTGCCCGCGGCCACCAGCACGCAGGTCAAGGCGCCGTCCTCGGTCCGCCCGCTGGAGCCGTTCCTGGTCAAGGTCACCGTGTCCGCCGAGGACGTCACGCCGTCGGGCCGGGTGACCGTCACCGTGGGCCAGGACGGCGACCGCCACCCCTACCAGCGCACCGTGACGCTGCGCCACGGCAAGGCCGACGTGCTGGTGCCCCCGCTGCTGCGGGCCGGCCAGTACACGATCACGGCCGGGTACGCCGGCACCGACGACCTCGGTGCCTCCGAGGCGACCGCGGACCTGGAGGTCAAGCGGCGCTGAGACGCGCGGCCCGGCCGGGTGGTCGGTAGAAGGTCAGGTGGTCGGTACCCCGGGGTGCCGACCACCTGACCTTCTACCGACCAGCGTTCTACCGGTCGGCTGATCTTCCGTCACCTGGCCGGGCCGCCGTCGGGCGGACTGCCACGGCCCGGCGGCGGGCGGCGCGGACGAGGGCCCAGCCGCAGGTCAGGAGCACCAGCGTGAGGCTGAGCAGGGCCGTGACGTCGGCGCCGGTCGTGGCGAGCCCCGCGCCGGGGGTGCTCGCACCGGGGTCCGGTCCGGTGGCCCCCGTTCCACCGGGACCTGTTCCCCCGGGGCCTGTCCCGCCGTCGTCGGAACCGCCGCCGGAACCGTCGCCCGGGCCGCCGTCAGGGGGTGGCGCCCCGCCACCGGGGCCTGGTGGCGTCGGGGAACCGGTCGGAGTGGGCGTCGGAGTGGGCGTGGGCGTCGGCGTCGGCGTCGGCGTGGGCGTCGGCGTCAGGCACGTGACCGTGTTCGTCACCACCACCTCGCGGAACGGCAGCGCGGCCGTCGTCTCGTACGGCAGCGCGGCCTCGGCCGGGTCGCCGTCCACGGCGGTGACCAGGGCGTCGTCGGCCGTGCAGTCCTCGGGCACCTGGGCGCTCTCGTCGACGACGACGGCCTCGTTGACGTCGTAGCCCTCGCGGGCCTCGCCCCAGGGCTGCGGCGTGGCCTCGGCGCCGCCCGGTCCGGTGAGGCTCGCCTGCGCCGTGAATCCGTCGGGCTGCTCGCCGTCGGCGTACGTCTCGCCGTCGATCACCCACTCCTTGTCGACGACGACTCCCGCCGACGGCCGGTTGTAGACCGTGCACGAGACGAGCTCCGTGGCGGGCAGGTCGACCACGAAGCCGGGCCGCGCCGGGTCGTCGACGTTGCTGACCGCGACCGGGTCGCCCGTCGACCGGTTGACGCAGACCGCGTTCTGCCCGCCGGGGGCCACCAGCTCGTACCCGGGCTGCTGGGTCTCGGCCACGGTGACGTCCGACGTCAGCGTGCCGGTCGGGTACGCCAGGTCGAAGCTCACGCCGCCGGTACCGTCGTCGGTGGTGGTCGCCGTCGCCGGGTCCACGGTCACGCCGGGCGCGGACGCGCTCGCGTCGAACACCCAGCCCGCGCCGGCCGGGACGGACCCGGTCACGTCGTCGCCGGTGTTCTGCGCCGGGACGATCTCCTTGAACACGCTCACCGAGCCCTGGCACTGCGACAGCGCGAGGTCCTGCAGCGCGGCGCCGGCCTCGGCGTAGTCGGCGGCGTCGAAGTAGTCGGCCTCCAGCACGTTCGTGCCGTCGAACAGGGTGGGCCCGGACAGTGCCCGCAGGTTCAGCCGGGTCACGTCGTCCACGCCGTCCCCCACGCCGAGGGCGACGAGCCGCGAGCCCTCGCCCTTGACCGCGTTGGCCGAGTAGATGCCGTTCTCGACGTCGCGGAAGTGGGTGGTGCCGCCGGTGCCGAGCAGCGGGTCGGCGCTGAACCGGGTGGGGTTGCCGTCGGTGATCACCACCGTCAGCTCGTAGTCCGGCGCGGCGTCGGCGACCGCCCACAGCCCGCGGTCCCAGTTGGTGCCGCTGCCCGTGGTCCAGCCCGCGTAGACGTCCTTGAACTCGTCCGCCCCGGCCTGGGTGGACACGTTCGTCAGGTCGGGGACGTTCGCGCCGACGCTCGTGCTCGGCGAGCTGCCGTCGAACGAGAAGACGGCCATCCGCGACGGCGTGCCCACCAGCGCGTCGGTGAACGTGTCCGCCGCACCCTTGAGCGCCACGAGCTCGCTGGAGCTCACCGAGGAGGACAGGTCGAGCACGAGCGCGACGTCCAGCCCGCACCGCTCCGGCAGCGGCGGGTTGGTCCGGGACTGCTGCCACACGCCCTCGGAGTCGGTCACGGGACGCCCGCTGCCCGCCGTGCCGACCATGAAGTCCGACGTCGACGAGTAGGTCGTCCCGCCCGCGAGCGCCGGCGCCTGGAAGACGTAGGGGCTGGCGTTCGAGCTCGATCCGGAGCCGGGTCCGGTGCGCAGCGTGGGGTTGGTGAACCAGCCGGACGGTGCGTCGATCTGGCGCACCCACCACTGTGCCCCGGCGTTCGGTCCCCCGGGCGCGGTGCCGGGGACCACGAAGCTGCAGTCGCCGTCGGCGTCGGACGTGCACACGCCCCAGGTGGGGTCCACGGGGTCGGTGGCGTCCGCGGTGGCGAAGAGGCCGAGGGGCGTGCCCGCGAGCGGTGCGACGGTGCGCGTCCCGGTGCGGTCGGCGCCCACGGCGACGGTCACGACGGACTGGTCGGGCGCCGGGTCCGGCACGGCGGCGGGTACGACCACCGGTGTCCCGGGCACCGCCGCCGGGGCGGCGGCGGCCGTGCCGCCGAGGGCCAGCAGCCCCGCCAGTGCGGCCGACCGGACCATCCGTGCCGAAGCTCTGCGTCTCATGCGGTCCTTTCCGCCCCGGACCCGCGCCAGGACCCGATCCAGCCTCGCAGGGGCCCGGCGACTTGTCGCGCGGGCCCGGTCCCGGCGCGGATCCGGCGTGTCGGTGCGATGGTGGGCCTCATGACCGTTCCTCCCGCACGCCCCGCCCCGGCGCCGGACGCCGCGCCGGTGCCCCCGCCCCTGGCCGAGTCCGTCCTGGCGCCCCTGTCCGGGCTGATGGCCGGGCTGCGCGAGACCTACGTCGACCTGCACGAGCACCCCGAGCTGTCCTACCAGGAGACCCGGACGGCGGCCCTGGTCGCCGAGCGTCTCGCCGCGGCGGGGTACGTGGTGCACACCGGGATCGGCGGGACCGGCGTGGCCGGGGTGCTGGGCAACGGCGACGGTCCGTGCGTGCTGCTGCGCGCCGACATGGACGCGCTGCCCGTCACGGAGGACACCGGGCTGCCCTACGCCAGCACGGTGCGCACCACGACGGCGGAGGGCGTCGAGTCCGGCGTCATGCACGCGTGCGGGCACGACGTGCACGTCACGGCCCTGCTGGGCGCGGCGGACCTGCTGGCCCGGGGGCGTGCGGCGTGGTCGGGCACCGTGGTCGTCGTCTTCCAGCCGGCCGAGGAGCTCGGCACCGGGGCGGACGCGATGGTCGACGGCGGGCTGTACGACCGCGTGCCCCGCCCGGACATCGTGCTGGGCCAGCACGTGGCGCCGGTGGCGGCCGGCCTGCTGGGGCTGCACGCCGGCCCGGCGTTCGCGGGGACGGACGTCCTCGACATCCGCCTGGTGGGTCGCGGCGGGCACGGCTCCCGGCCCGAGGCCACGGTGGACCCGGTGGTGCTGGCAGCTGCCACGGTGATGCGCCTGCAGACGGTCGTGTCGCGGGAGGTGGCCGCCGGGGACGCCGCGGTGGTCACGGTGGGGCGGCTGCAGGCGGGCACCAAGGACAACATCATCCCGGACGAGGCGGCGCTCGGGGTGAACGTGCGCTCGTTCGACGAGGCGGTGCGGGCCCGGGTGCTGGCCTCGATCGAGCGCATCGTCCGCGGTGAGGCCGACGCCGCGGGTGCGCCCGAGCCCCCGCGGATCACGCCGGGCGAGTCGTTCCCGCCGCTGGTCAACGATCCGGTCGAGACCGAGCGCACGCGCGCGGTGCTGGCGGCGCAGTTCGGCGCCGAGCGCGTGATCGACCCCGGTCCGGTGTCGGGCAGCGAGGACGTGAGCGTGCTCGCCACCGCCGCCGGTGTGCCGCTGGTGTACTGGCTGCTCGGCGGCTGGGACCCCGCGGCCTTCTTCGCGGCGCAGAGCGCGGGCACCACGGACCGGGACATCCCCTCCAACCACTCCCCGCGGTTCGCCCCGGTGCCGCACCCGACGCTGGAGACCGGCGTGACGGCCCTCGTCGTGGCCGCCCTGGACCGACTGTCCGGCCCGGCCGGGGCCTGACCGCAGCGGCCTGCGCCCGACCCTTCTCGCACGGCCCGGCGGCGTGGTTGGCTTCGGCCGTGGAGATCATCGTGACCAGCGTCGTCGCCGTCGTCGGAACCCTGCTCGGCTCGGCGGCGACCCACTACTTCCAGCGCCGCAACCGGGCGGACGCCGAGCGGTTCGAGCGCGGCGAGCGGCTGCGCCAGGAGCGTGTGGCCGCGTACACGGCCTTCGGCGGCATGCTCGTGAACCTCCGTCGCGCCCACATGGACCGCTGGTTCGCGATCCACGACGAGCGCACGGGCGCGGACCCCGAGGCCCTGCGGTACGAGACCTACCGGCTCTACACCGACGCGCAGGAGGCGCTGTTCCGCATCCAGCTCGTCACGCGGTCACCGGAGCTGATCGACCTCGGCAGGCAGGCGATCCAGGACGTGGACCGGATGAAGCCGGACCTCTCGCGGGAGGAGTTCGGGGCCGCCCGGGACTCCTCGCGGGAGGCCGTCTTCCGGTTCATGGAGGCGGCTCGCGGGCACGTCGAGGTGGCGTGAGTGGCCTTCCACCCGGGCGGGGCTCAGCCGCGGCGACCGCCCCACCGCCCGAACGGGCCGCTCCCCCAGTCCGCGACGACCGCACGGCAGGCCGCCCGGTCCGCCTCGGCGACCAGGAGCACCAGGTTGCCGACGTGGTCGCTGTACTGGACCCGCACGTTGACGCCGGCGTCACCCAGCCGGCGCGCGAGCGTGCCGAGCTGACCGGGCACCTCCTGGTCCAGCCGGGCCAGCACGACGTCGCGCACCACGGCGGGCCCGAGACCGGCGGCCGTGACCGCCCGCAGCGCGCGGGCGCCGTCGTGCACCAGGTAGTGCGCCACGGCGTGGCCCGGACCGGCGTCCGGCCCGACCGCGAAGACACCACCGCCCTCCAGGCTGACCCCCGCCTCGCCGAGGGCCTGGCCCAGGTCCGCGAGCGCCCCGGGGCGGTCGGGCAGGAGGACCTCCAGGTCCTGCGGGTGGGCGCTCACCGGAACCGCACCGTGACGCCGACCTCGACGCCGACCGCGAGCGAGGAGGCGACGTAGCAGGCGTGGTGGGCCTGCTCGGTGAGCTCGTGCACCACGGCCTCGTCGGTCCCGGCCGCCACGGTGACGGTCACGGCCAGGCGGATGGTGCCGAGCCGAGCGGGCGACGCGGTCAGGTCGAGGTGGCTGGTGGCCGCGTCGTCGTAGGCGAGCACGTCGACCCCGGCACGGGAAGCGGCCCCGAGGAACGACAGCATCTGGCACGACGACGCCGCCATCACGACGAGCTGCTCGGGGTTGAGCCGGTCGGGGTCGCCGCGGAAGGCGGAGTCGGCGCTGAGCTCGACGACGGGGGTGGCGGGCGCCGCGACGGCGGTGTGGTCGCGGGAGTAGGTGCGCGGGCCGCCGCCGGTCGACCCGGTCCAGTGCAGGCGGGTCGCGTAGGGGTGGGACGGGGTGCGGTGCACGGGGGCCGTGCGGGTCTGGTCCATGCCGGGACGGTAGGCCGGGGACGCTTCGGTGGACGCCGAAATGTCCGCGCCGTACGGTCGGCGCATGAGCCGGGACCGGGACTTCACCGCCGTGGGCCGGGCACTGTCCACCCCGGCACGGTCGACGTTCCTGAACCTGCTCCTGGACGGCACGAGCCGCCCCGCGGGCGAGCTGGCCGCGGCGGCCGGGGTGAGCGCCTCCACGGCCTCCGAGCACCTGACGGTCCTGGCGGACGCCGGCCTGGTGACCGCCCGCACCCAGGGCCGGCACCGCTACTACACGCTGGCGGGGCCCGACGTCGCGGCGGCGCTGGAGTCGCTCGGAATGCTCGCCGACGCCGCTCCCGTGTCGGGCTACCGGCGCAGCCGTCGGGCGGAGTACCTGGCCGCGGCCCGGTTCTGCTACGACCACCTGGCCGGGCGGCTCGGCACCGGCCTAACGGACGCCTGGGTGCGCTGCGGGTGGCTCGCCGGCCGCGACGAGCTCACCCTGACCGGCCCGGGAGCGGCCGGCCTGCGGGAGCTCGGGGTGGACGTCGACGGCGCCGTCGCAGCCCGCCGGCCCACCACGCGGGCGTGCCTGGACTGGACCGAACGACGTCCGCACCTGGCGGGCGCGCTCGGCTCCGCGGTGGGGGCGCGGTTCCTCGGGGCCGGGTGGGTGGTCCGGCACCGGTCGGGCCGGGGGCTGGATGTCACCGAGGCAGGGCGGGCGCTGGTGCGCTCACGGTGGGGCCTGAAGTGGGACCTGGACGTGGCGGGAACGCGCAGCGGCAGGTGATCCCCCGGTTGGGGGTCAGCGGCCCGAGTCGTCCACGGGGCCCCCGGGGGACGAACCCTCTGCTGCCGCCTCCGCCGCCGTGGCCTCCAGGAGGTCCGCCAGCGCCCGCAGCCGCTGGGCGACCTGCTCGCCGAGCGGCGTCAGGCCGTACTCCACGCGCGGCGGGATGGTGGTGACCACCTCGCGGGTGACCATGCCGTCGCGCTCCAGGGCCTGCAGGGTCTGGGACAGCATCTTCTCGCTGACGCCCTCGACGCGGCGGCGCAGGGCGTTGAACCGGTAGCGCCCCTCCCCCAGCGCGATGAGCGCCAGCGAGGCCCACTTCGACGTGACCACCTCGAACGCGGCGCGCGACGTGCAGCCCCGGGCGAAGACGTCGACCACCAGCTCCTGCGTGGGGCCGCCGGCCGGGTCCGCGCCCACGGGACGGCCGTCATCCGGACGGACGGCAGAGGGGTCGGTGGCGCTCACACGACACAGGGTACCGCGCACCGTCGGAATGTGATGTACTTTCGATTCGACAGCACTAACCGTCCGCAACCGGCGGGCGGCGAACCCTGCCAGCAACGGAGAATGACATGACCACCTACGCCGTCACCGGAGCCACCGGCCACCTCGGCCACCTCGTCGTCGCCGAGCTCCTGTCCCGCGGCGTCCCGGCCGCCGACGTCGTCGCCGTCGTGCGCACGCCGGACAAGGCCGCCGACCTCGCCGCGCGTGGCGTGCAGGTGCGCGAGGGCGACTACGACCGCCCCGAGACGCTGCCCGCGGCCCTGGCCGGCGTGCAGCGGCTCCTGCTCGTCTCCGGCAGCGAGCCCGGCCGGCGCGTGCCGCAGCACGCTGCCGTGATCGAGGCCGCCCAGGCCGCGGGCGTGGGGCGCATCGTCTACACGGGCATCCTCAACGCCGACGAGACCACCAACCCGCTCGCCGGCGAGCACCAGGCCACCGAGCAGGCGCTGCGCGCCTCCGGCCTCCCGGTCTCCGTGCTGCGCAACGGCTGGTACACCGAGAACTACACCGAGCGCCTGGAGGAGTTCCTCCAGCGCGGCGAGATCGTGGGCGCCACCGGTACCGGCAAGGTCTCGGCGGCCCCGCGCGCCGACTACGCCGGCGCCGCCGCCACGGCCCTGCTCACCGACGACGGCGACGTCGTGGTGCACGAGCTGGGCGGCGAGGCGTTCACGTTCGCCGAGCTGGCGGCCACGATCAGCGACGTCACCGGCACCCCGGTGGCCTACCGCGACCTCCCGGTCGAGGAGTACACGGCCGAGCTGGAGCAGGCCGGGCTCGACGCCGGGACGGCGGGCTTCGTCGCCGGGATCGACGCGTCGATCGCGGCGGGCGACCTGGAGACCTCCAGCGACGACCTGGCCCGCCTCCTGGGCCGCCCGGTCACACCGCTGGCCGACGTCGTCCGGGCCGCGCGCGGCTGAACCGGTCGCCCGGGGGTCCGCCCGATTCGACACGGCATGCGTCAATAGGGGCATGCGAGGAGCGATCATTCATGGAGCCGGGGACGTCCGCTTCGAGGAGCGGGCCGACCCCGGGATCGTCGAACCGACCGACGCCGTGGTCCGGACCGTGGCCACCTGCGTGTGCGGGTCGGACCTGTGGCGCTACCGGGGCGTGGCCCCGGTGCGGCGGCCCACGCCGATCGGGCACGAGTACGTCGGCGTCGTCGAGCAGGTGGGGGCGGCGGTCACCACGGTCCGGCCCGGCGACTTCGTGGTCGGCGGGTTCCTGCACAGCGACAACACCTGCGCGGTGTGCCGCAAGGGCATGCAGGCCAACTGCCTGCACGGCGGCGGGTACGACGGCTGCCAGGCCGAGAAGATCCGCGTCCCGAACGCCGACGGCACCCTGCTCGCGACCCCCGGCGAACCGGACGCCGACCTGGTGCCGAGCCTGCTGAGCCTGTCGGACGTGATGTGCACCGGCTGGCACGCGGCCGTCTCGGCCGGGGTCGGGCCGGGTTCGAGCGTCGTGGTGGTGGGTGACGGCGCCGTCGGGCTGAGCGGCGTGCTGGCGGCCGCCCAGCTCGGCGCGACCACCATCGTGGCGATGAGCCGGCACGCGGACCGGCAGCAGGTGGCGCGCGAGTTCGGCGCCACCCACATCGTCGCCGAGCGCGGCGAGGAGGGCCTGGCCCAGGTGCTGGAGCTCACCGAGGGCATCGGTGCCGACGCGGTCCTGGAGTGCGTCGGCACCGAGCAGGCCCGGGCCCAGTCGGTCGAGCTGGTGCGGCCGGGCGGCACGATCGGCATCGTCGGCGTGCCGCACGGCGACCTGCCGGTGGACACCCTGTTCTGGGGGAACAAGGGCCTGCGCGGCGGTGTCGCGCCCGTGCGGGCCTACCTGCCGCACCTGCTGGACCTGGTGTGGAAGCGCGAGATCGACCCGGGCCGGGTGTTCGACCTGACGCTGCCCCTGTCCGAGGTCGCGGAGGCCTACCGCGCCATGGACGAGCGGCGCGCGATCAAGGTGCTGCTCCGGCCCTGACGCCGCCCGCCCGGCGCCCGCGCAGGCCCAGGAGCACGTCGAGCACGACGAAGGCCGCCAGCGTCCAGCCGACCAGCGGCAGCCACCAGCCGATCAGGACGGCGCCGGCGAGCACGAGGGCGAGGGCGACACCCCACCACGGTGCGCCCCGCAGCACGCCCCGCTCCGGCGGCGCCCCGCCCGCGAGCCTCCGCTCCCGGGTCGGGCGCCGCCGCCACCACATGAGGTAGCCCAGCACGACCAGCGAGGCGATGCCGCCGGCCAGCGCGAACAGCACGAGCTGGTGCGGCAGGCCGAACAACGAGCCCATGTGGGCATCGATGCCCCACCGGGCGAGCTTCGCGGCCAGCGGGAACTCCGAGAAGTCGACGCGGTGCACGGCCTGCAGGGTCTCCGGGTCGACCGCCACGGCGTCCACCTCGGTCGGGTAGCTGCGCTGGATCTCCTGCACCACCCAGGCGGTACCGGGCTGCGCGGGCGGCGTGATCTCGACCAGGCCGGTGTTCACGTTGACGGTCTGCGCCGTCGCGAGCACGGCGTCGAACAGCGTGGGGTCCAGGGCCTCGCCCGCCCCGTCGGACGCCGTGGCCGCCCCGTGGTGGGCGTGCTCCCCCGCGCCGGGGTCGGCCCCGCCGTCGGCCGCGCCCGGCAGGCTGGTGTCCACCGTGGGCGTGCCCCAGTCCAGCGCGGCGCGCAGCGCGTCCACGCGGGGCCCGGCGTGCTGCGACCAGGTGATGCCCGTCGCGGAGAGGAACAGCGCCCCGAGCAGCGCCCAGAACCCGACCGACGCGTGCCAGCCGAACAGCCGCCGGTACCCGGTGCGCCCGCGGGCGGGCCGGACCATGTCCCGCGCCGTGGCCGCCCGGCGGCGGGACCGCAGGACGCGACGCAGCCAGAGACCCAGGCCCGCGAGCGCCACGATCCCGAGCCAGGAGGCGGCGAGCTCGCTGTAGAGGCGGCCGACGTCGCCCAGGTGCAGGTTGCGGTGGAGCTGGTCGAGCCAGGTGCGCAGGGGCAGGGCGCCGCTGGTGCCGTACACGGTGAGGTCGCCGCGGACCTCGCCGGTGCCCGGGTCCACGAACACCGCCCGGGACTCGCTCTCGCCGAGGCGCTCGTCGGCGAACATGACGCGGGTGGTGTCGCCCGGGCCGGGTGCGGGGCGTACGGCCGTGGGTGTCGCGCCGGCCTCGCCGACGTGCTCCTGGGCGATCCGGGTCTGCTCGGCGAGGCTGAGCCGCGTGTCGGCGACCGGCGCGTGCAGCACGTCGCGGTAGGCCACCTGCTCGATGGTCGGGGTCAGGGCGTAGAGCGCGCCGCTCAGGGCGGCGACCAGGATGAACGGGCCCACCAGCAGGCCGGCGTAGAAGTGCAGCCGGAGCAGGAGGGCGCCGAACCAGCCGGGGCCGCGGCGTCGTGGCCCGCCGCGGCCGGGCCGGGCGGCCGGGACGGCGGTGGAGGGGGTGGCAGTGCTGGAGGGGGTGGCAGTGCTGGAGGGGCTTGCAGTGCTGGAGGGGCTGGACGTGGTGGACAGAGGTGTGCTCGTCATGGCGGTTCGCCTTCGGGCCGAAGAGGGCAGCACGGACCGCTCGCGCGCGGGCGCGTCAGGACGACGGGCGCGACGGGGCGGGTCGGTGCTCGGGAGAGGGGTCAGATCGCGCGCGGCAGCGGCGGTCCGCGCCGCCGCGCCGGTGACACCTCAGGACGAGCGGGGAAGGATCCGGTGAACCAGTCGGGCGCCGGCACGCGCACCACGGTCAGGGGCGCGGCGACGTCGGCGCGCGCCGGGAGGCGGCGGGAGAAGCGCCCGGCCACCCGGCCGGCCAGGTCCCGGAGCCGGGTGACCAGGCGCTCGCCACCGAAGAGGGCGGCCACGGTCGCCGCGGCCGCGACGCCGTGCCAGAGCCACATGGCCGGGCCCGCGCCCACGAGGTCGGGCAGGTAGGCCGACGGGTCCGCCCCGGCAGCGGGCAGCGAGTACCCGCCGTGCGCGCCGTGCCCAGCGGGCCCAGCAGGTCGCCCGCCCGCCGGGGTGCCCAGCACGAACAGCGTGTGGAACAGCACCTGGCTCAGCCCGACCGACACGACCGTGCGCCACAGCGCCAGACGGCGGCCCGCGAGCACGGTGCACACCGTCAGCGACAGCACCCAGGGCACCAGCACGCCCAGCCACCCGGGGACCGCGCCGCCGCCCGCCAGGTGCGACAGCAGGGCCGCCGCCGTGGCCACCGAGGCGACGACGGGCCCGCGCGCGTCGCGCGGGCGTCGGTGCCGGTGGGAGCTCACGCGGTCATTCTGGCGTACGGTCGGCCGCCCTGCCCAGAGGCAGCAGGTGTTTCGGTCAGGCCCGGTCCGTGACCCGCCGGGCGTCCGCGGTGAGCGCACCGCGCACCTCGCGCACGATGCGCGCCATCGCCTCCTCGGCCGCGAGGTCGTCGCCCGCGGCGACGGCGCGCGCCACCTCCTCGTGCGCGTCGAGCGCCTCGGGCACGGGGTAGGCCGGCATGAGCCCCAGGTGGATGCGCCCGGAGATGACGACGGCGACCACGTCGGCCAGCGCGCTGAACAGCTCGTTGCCGCTGTTCCGCAGCAGGAGCTCGTGCATCCGGATGTCGAGCTCCAGGAACCGGGCGCCGTCGCCCTGACCGCTCTCGCCCAGCTCGCGCAGCCGCGCCGCGGTGACGACCAGCTCGTCGCGGACGGCCGCCGACGCACCGCGTGCCGCGCCGGCCGCGGCCAGCGGTTCCACCGCCTGGCGCAGCTCGGTCAGGGAGCGCAGCTGCGCGGCCCGCCCGGGGCCGTCGAGCCGCCAGGCGATGACCCGGGGGTCCAGCACGTTCCACGCGTCGTGCGGTAGCACCACGATGCCGACCCGCGGCCCGGACCGGACCATCCCGAGCCCTTCGAGCAGGCGCATCGCCTCCCGGGCGACGGTCCGCGAGACGTCGAACTCGCTGCCGATGCCGTCCAGCGTGAGCACCGTGCCGGCGGGCAGGTCGCCGCCCGTGATGCGTCGGCCCAGCGTGTCGAGGACAGGACTGTGCAGCACCGGGGGCATCCCCCCACTCTAGTTGAGCCCTCGGCCGCGGTCGGCACGGCGTCCGGGGCGTCGACGCCGTCCCGTCATTGGTGAGATGAATCACGCCCCAATGATGTGACCAATGGGTGAGGATAGGGGGATGGACACAGACGTCACCGAGACAGCGATGTTCTCGACACAAGGCTCGGCACAGGGTTCGGGCCAGACAAGCAGCAGCACACCCCGCGCCGTCGTCGTGATGGGGGTGGCCGGGTCGGGCAAGACCACGGTCGCCGCCCTCCTGGCCGGCCGGCTCGGCGCGTCGTTCGCCGAGGGCGACGACTTCCACTCGCCCGCGAACGTCGCCAAGATGGCCGCGGGCCACCCCCTGGACGACGACGACCGCTGGCCCTGGCTGCGCGGCATCCGGGACTGGTTCGCCAAGGAGCTGAACGAGGGCCGCAGCGCGGTGGTGCCGTGCAGCGCCCTGCGCCGTGGCTACCGCGAGCTCCTGGCCACCGCGGGACCGCCCGGCACCGTCCGGTTCGTGCACCTCACCGGCTCCTACGACCTGCTGCGCACCCGCATCCAGGGGCGGGCCGGGCACTTCATGAAGCCCGAGATGCTCGACAGCCAGCTCGCCACCCTCGAGCCCCTGCACGACGACGAGGCCGGTTTCGCCGTCGACGTCACGCCGCGACCCGACGAGATCGTCGACGAGATCCTGCACCGCCTCGGCGACCCCGAGGCCACCCCCGCACCCACCACGCCCGAGGACCACTGATGCTCCACACCGCCCACCCGCTCGCCCACGCCACGGCTCAGATCACGGCACAGGCCGCCGACACTGCCGCACCGGCCGCCTCGACGCCGCAGCTCGTCGTCGCCGCGGTGGCGGGCATCGCCGTCATCGTCGCGCTGATCGTCTGGCTCAAGCTGCACCCGTTCCTGGCGCTCGTGCTGGGGTCCGGGGTGCTCGCGCTCGTGGCCGGGATCGGCCTCACCGACACCTTCTCCAGCTTCACCGCCGGGCTGGGCAGCACCGTCGCGGGCGTGGGCGTGCTCATCGCGCTCGGCGCGATCATCGGCAAGCTGCTCATCGACTCGGGCGGCGCCGACCGCATCGTCGACACGATCCTGGACCGGACACCGGCCGCGCGCCTGCCGTGGGCCATGGCCCTGATCGCGTTCGTGATCGGCATCCCGCTGTTCTTCGAGGTGGGCGTCGTGCTGCTCATCCCGGTCGTGATGATCGTGGCCCGTCGCGTGCGCACCAACCCGGTGCTGGTCGGCATCCCGGCCCTCGCGGGCCTGTCGGCGCTGCACGGCCTCGTGCCGCCGCACCCCGGACCGCTCCTCGCCATCGACGCCCTCGGCGCGAACCTCGGCCTCACGCTCGGGCTCGGCCTGCTGGTCGCCGTCCCGACGGTGATCGTCGCCGGGCCGCTCCTGGCGATCCCGCTCACGCGCTGGGTCCGGCTCGCGCCGCCGACGACGGTCCTGGGCGTGCCCGACTCCGGCACCGACGACGCCGCGACCGGCACGGGCGGCACGGGCGGCACGGGCGGCACCACGGGTGCCGGCGGTACGGCGACCGCCGTCGCCCCCGCCGCCACCCTGCGCAAGCCGTCGTTCGGCATGTCGGTCCTGGTCGTGCTGCTGCCCGTGATCCTCATGCTCGCCCGGTCGGTGGTCGAGATCGCGGGCGCCGGCGAGACCGGTTACGGCACCGTCCTGGAGTTCCTCGGCGAGCCGCTCGTCGCCCTGCTGCTGACGTCCCTGTTCGCCCTGGTCGCGTTCGGCACGGGCACGGGACGCACCCGGCAGCAGCTCGGTGACCTGGTCGGCTCGTCGTTCGCGCCCATCGCGGGGATCCTGCTCATCGTGGGCGCCGGCGGCGGCTTCAAGCAGACGCTGGTCGACTCCGGCGTCGGCGAGGTCATCGCCTCCGGGATCGCGGACGCCGGCATCACGCCGCTGCTGGCCGGCTGGCTGGTGGCCGCGCTGATCCGCATCGCGACCGGCTCGGCCACCGTCGCGACGATCACGGCCGCCGGCATCATGGCGCCGCTCGCCGCAGGCCTCGACCCCACCCAGGCGGCGCTGCTGGTCCTGGCGATCGGCGCGGGCTCGGTGTTCCTGTCCCACGTGAACGACGCCGGGTTCTGGCTGGTCAAGGAGTACTTCGGCATGACGGTCGGCCAGACCTTCAAGACCTGGTCGCTCATGGAGTCGGTCCTGTCGGTGGTGGCCCTCCTGACGGTCCTCCTCCTGGGCGCCGTCCTCTGACCCGACCGCCTGAGTCCGGGATCTCCGGGCTCAGGCGGAGCAGGAGGCTGGCCAGGCGGTGACGGGTGCGACCGTCCGGGGACCTCGGGTCGTAGCCCAGGTCCCCGGTCAGGGCCTCGTGGCGGGCCTGGAGGGTGGAGTGGTGCATGCCCAGGGTGGTCGCGGCCGCGCGCACGCTGTCGGACACGGCCAGCACCTCCAGCACCGCGCGGCTGCGCACGTCCAGCCGGGCGAGCGCGACGACGTCGGGCAGCCGCGCAGCCACCGGTTCGAGCGCCACGACGGCGGCGAGCAGCACCCCGAGCTCCGCGGCGTCGACGACGGCGGCGCCTGGACCGCCGGCCACAGTCCCGCCGGCCACAGCCCCGCCGGCCGCGGTCACGACGTCGGGCCGCGCGCCCTCGGGCCCCGACCGCTCCAGGGGCCCTCCGGGCACCAGCCGGAACGCCAGCAGGGCCGTCCGGAACGACTCCGGGAGCTCCTCGCCCGGCCCGGCGAACCCGATGCCGGCGGGTCCGGCCGGCGTGACACCCCGGCGGAGCACCGTCGCGCGCACCAGGCCGTGCGGCGTCACCACCACGGTCGACGGCGCGGCGCCCGGGTCGCTCGCGACCAGGTGCGCCGCGACGCGCAGGTCACGCGCGCCGTCCAGCCGGAGGCGGGACAGCGCGACCCGCCGGTCGGCCACGTCGCGGGCGGCGTCGAGAGCGACGTCCAGGGCACCACCCGTGCCGCCGGGGCGGCGCGCCGTCGCGAGGTCCACCGCGAGCGCCAGCCGCTCCACGACCATCGCGTCGTTCGCGTGCGGGGGTCCCTCCCGCTCCAGCCACACCGTCCCGCTCCCCGCGGTACGGGTGGGCCAGCCGGGCTCGGGCCGCGCGCCGTCCGCCGTCGCGGCGAGCCTGCTGCCGTCGGGCGCGACGCGGTGCGCGCGCCGGCCGTCGAACGCCCCGGCGACGGCCCCGCTGAGCACGGCCGCACCCCGGAGCAGCGCGTCCAGGCCGACGCCGCCGGCGATGAGCGCGTCGAAGTAGGCCACGGCCTTGAGCGTCTCGCTCGCCTCGGGGTCCAGGGCCGTCAGGCGGCCGACCAGCTCCTGCATCGTTCGCTCCATCGCGCGGGTGGTCCCACCCTAGCCGGGGCGTGCCCGGCGGCTGTCTCAGGCGCCGAGGACGCGGGCCACCCACGCGTCCCGGGCGGCGTGCGCGGCCTGGCCCAGTGCGCTGTGCGGTGCCATCAGGTCGAACCCGTGGAAGCCGCCGGGCCACACGTGCAGCTCGGCCTGCACGCCGGCGTGCCACAGTGCGGTGGCGTAGGCGACGTCCTCGTCCCGGAAGACCTCCGCGCTGCCGCAGTCGACGAACGCGGGCGGGAGGCCCGTCAGGTCGGTGGCGCGCGCGGGGGCGGCGTACACGGAGACGTCGTCGGTGCCGCACCGGTCCCCGAGCAGGGCCTGCCACCCGGTGCGGTTCGAGCCGCGGTCCCAGACGCCGACGCCGTCGATCTGGGTCGTGGAGACCGTCGCGTCGCGGTCGTCGAGCATGGGGTAGATCAGCACCTGCCCGGCCAGCGCGGGGCCGCCCTCGTCGCGGACCAGCAGCGCGGTGCCTGCGGCGAGCCCGCCGCCCGCGCTGGCGCCGGCGATGATCAGGTGGTCGAGGTCGATGCCGAGCTCGTCGGCGTGCTCCGCCGTCCAGAGCAGTCCGGCGTAGCAGTCGCGGACGGGGTACGGGTCGGGGAACTCGGGCGCGAGACGGTACTCGACGGTGACCACGACGACGTCGAGCGTGGTGATCCAGCCCAGGAGCACGTCGAGCCCCACGAACCGGTCGCCCATGATCATGCCGCCGCCGTGGGTGTGGTAGATCCCCGGCCGGACGCCGGTGCTGTCCCGGCGTCGCAGCACGCTCACCTGGATCTCGTCACCGCCGTACCCGGGGACGGTCACGTCCCGGCGGGCGACGCCGGCCTGGTCGAGCGCTGCGTCCACCCCGGGGTCGAGCCCCGGGCCGGCCTGTCGCAGCAGCGGGATCATCTCGGGCGTGATGGTCGGCGGGAGCTGGTCGGACAGCAGCGCGAGCGCCGCCTCCAGCTCGGGGTCGAACGGGGGTCGCTGCACGCTCTCAGCCATCAGAACTCCTTCGTTCCACGGTCCTGCACCGATGGGTGCACACCAGTCTCGGCGCGGGCGGCGTGGCGGAGCACCCGCCGGACGTGGCGCTCCGGGGGCCGTTCGCCCGCCATCCGGCGGGATGCGGCTGCGGGGCGGGTCAGCGGGCGCCGGCGTCGCCGGAGTCCGCCAGGTCGTCCAGGAAGCGGGTCACGATCTCGCGCTCCTTGGGGGTGAGGCGGGCGGCGGCGTCGAACCGGCGCGCGTGGCTGCGTCCGACGGTCTCGCGGGCGACGCGCCGCGTCTCCTCGCTGACCTCGATCGCGAGGCTGCGCCGGTCGGACGGGTGCGGGAACCGCCGCACGTGGCCGCCCGCCACGAGGCGGTCGATGAGCTTGGTGGTCGACGCCGTCGTGATGCCCAGGTGCGCGGCGATGGCCCCCGGTGTGGCGACCCGGCCCTGGTTCTGCAGCGCGATGACGAAGCGGACCGCCTTCATGTCGGTCTCGCCGAGCTTCATGTACGCGCGGGAGGCCTCGCTCATGCGGCGCTCGGCCTCGCGCCACCGGCGCAGGGCCTCCAGCACGCGCACGACCTGGTCGACGTCGGCGTCGTCCAGGCCGGAACGGCGCACGATCTCCTCCCGGGGGTCCATCACGCGCGGGTCCATGATCGACGGCTGGTCGCCGTCACGCGGCGCGAGTGCTGGATCCACGAAGGGATAGTAACGCGTCGCTGGTTGCTTCGTATGCTTGAATATAGCCTGGCTAGCGAATTCGCGGTCTGCGAGGACGGCCGACGAGACATCTGAACGAGAGGAGAGCTGCGCATGCGGCTCTGGTCCCTGGACCCCGCCCTGCTCGACCGGCAGGGCCTCACCGCGTGCTGGCGCGAGGCGCTGCTCGCCCAGGCGGTGCTGCTCGGCCGCACCCGGGGCTACACCGCGCACCCGCAGCTCGACCGGTTCCGGGAGCACCCGGACCCCGTGACCGCCGTCGGCGCGTACCTGCACGCCGTGCGCGACGCCGCCACGCGGCGCGGCTACCGGTTCGACGCCGCCCGGATCGACCGGCCCCTCGACGAGGTCACGCGGTCGGCGGCCCGCATCCCGGTGACGACCGGGCAGCTCGACCACGAGTGGGAGCACCTGCTGGGCAAGCTGGCCGCCCGGTCCCCCGAGCACCGTGCCCGGCTGCTCGCCTCCGGGACCGGACCCGCGGCGCACCCCCTGTTCGTCGTCGTGCCCGGCGACGTCGCGAGCTGGGAGCGGGCGGCGTGAGCGCCGCGCGCGTGCCCCGCTGGCTGCGGGTGACGCTGCCGGCCGTCCTCATCGCCGTGTGGCTCGTGGGGGCCGCCATCGGCGGTCCGTACTTCGGCCGGGTCGACGAGGTCTCCTCCAACGACCGGACCGCCTACCTGCCGGCCACCGCCGAGGCCACCGAGGTCCAGGACCGGCTCGCGGGCTTCACCGACGGCGACGCCGTGCCCGCCGTCGTCGTCTTCGTCACCGAGGACGGCGCGCGCCTCGGCGAGGACGACCTCGCCGCCGTCGGCGACCAGCTCACCGCCGCCGCCGACCTGGCCGCGGTGGACGGGGAGGTGTCGCCGCCCCTGCCGTCCGAGGACGGTGCCGCCGCCCAGGCGTTCGTGCCGCTGTCGGGCGACGCCGACCTGGGCGAGGCCACCGCCGAGCTCCGCGACACCCTGCGCACGGGCCTGCCCGACGGCGTCGAGGTCTACATCACGGGCCCCGCGGGCTTCTCCAGCGACCTGGTGTCGGCGTTCGCCGGCATCGACGGGCTGCTGCTCGGGGTGGCCCTCGCGGCCGTCCTGGTGATCCTGATCGTCGTCTACCGGTCGCTGCTGCTGCCGCTGGCCGTGCTCGCCACCAGCATGTTCGCGCTCTGCCTCGCGCTGCTGACGGTGTGGCACCTGGCCCGCTCCGGGGTGCTGCTGCTCAGCGGGCAGACCCAGGGCATCCTCTTCATCCTCGTCATCGGCGCCGCGACCGACTACGCCCTGCTGTACGTGGCACGCTTCCGCGAGGAGCTGGTGCGCACGCCCGACCGCTGGACCGCGACGTGGCGTGCGCTGCGGGGCTCGGTCGAGCCGATCCTCGCCTCGGGCGGCACGGTCATCGCGGGCCTGCTGTGCCTGCTGCTGAGCGAGCTGCGCTCCAACAGCACGCTCGGGCCCGTGGCCGCCGTGGGCATCGCGTTCGCCATGCTCGCAGCACTGACGCTGCTGCCCGCCATCCTGCTCGCGCTGGGCCGGGCCGCGTTCTGGCCCCGCCGCCCGGTGTACGACCCGGAGGCACCCGGCCAGACCGGCACGGAGGGGCTGTGGGGACGCGTCTCCCGCGCCGTCCGCGCACGGCCCCGCACCCTCTGGGTCACGACCGCGGCCGTCCTGGCCCTGGGGTGCCTGGGCGTCACCCAGCTCCAGGCGTCCGGGGTGCCGCAGTCGGACCTCGTGCTGGGCGCCTCCGAGGCGCGCACGGGGCAGGAGCGGCTCGCCGAGCACTTCCCCGCCGGCTCGGGCAGCCCGGTCTACGTCGTCGCGCCGCAGGGCGACCTCCAGGACGCGGCCGACGTGCTGCTCCAGGAGGACGGTGTCGCCCAGGTCTCGGTCACGGCGGACACCGTGAGCGGGACGGCGCGCATGACGGCCGACGGCATCGAGGCGACGGGTCCCCCGACGGCGGCCGCGCCCGAGCCCGTGGTGTCGGACGGTGCGGTGCTGCTCCAGGGCACGCTCACCGACGCCGCCGACTCCCTGGCCGCGGAGCAGACCGTCCGCGACCTGCGCACCGCCTACGCCGGCACGGTGCCCGAGGCGCTGGTCGGCGGCGAGTCCGCGACCGACCTGGACACGAACGACGCGTCGATCCGGGACCGTACGCTCATCGTCCCGATCGTGCTCGTGGTGATCCTGGCGATCCTCATGCTGCTGCTGCGCGCGGTGCTCGCGCCGGTGCTGCTCGTCCTGACGACCGTGCTGTCCTTCGGCACGGCGATGGGCGTCGCGGCGCTCGTGTTCAACGACGTGCTCGGCTTCCCGGGCGCGGACCCGGCGGTGCCGCTGTTCGGCTTCGTCTTCCTCGTCGCGCTCGGCATCGACTACAACATCTTCCTCATGACGCGGGTCCGCGAGGAGTCGCTGGCGCACGGCACGCGCGAGGGCGTGCTGCGCGGGCTCCGGCTGACGGGAGGCATCATCACGTCGGCCGGGCTGGTCCTCGCGGCGACGTTCACGGCACTGGCCGTGATCCCGGTGCTCTTCCTCGCCCAGCTCGCGTTCATCGTGGCCTTCGGCGTGCTGCTCGACACCTTCGTGGTGCGCTCGCTGCTCGTGCCGGCCCTCGCCTACGACGTGGGCCGCACCATCTGGTGGCCGTCCCGCCTGGGGCGCGGGCGGCCCTAGGCCGACGCCGCCCCGTCACCCCCGGCGAGACCCGCGAGCACCCGGTCCAGCCCGTCCCGGAACCAGGCGTCCACGTCGGTGGCGAAGGCGGCGGGCAGCACACCACCCGAGACGTCGTCGAGCCACGGATGCCTCCGCCGGGCACCGGTCCGGTCGAGCCGGCGCACCTCCTGCACCCACCAGGCCGGGTACGCGGTGCCGGACCGGGCGGCCTCGTCGCGCTCGGTGAGCAGCAGCAGGGCCATCCCCTGCACGTAGCCGCTCAGGGCCACGTAGCGGGCGAGCGCCGTCGGCGGGTCCAGACCGAGCGCGACGAACGCGTCCACGCTCGCCCGTGCGGCGTCCAGCACGGCGGGCACCAGCGGCGGCCGGCTGCTCGCCAGCACCGACACCAGCCACGGGTGCCGCCGGTACGCCTGCCACTCCGTCTCGGCGAGGCCGGCCAGCACCCGCACCGGGGTCCCGTGCGGCGACGGCTCACCGCCGTGCGGCCCCGCCAGCAGGCGCTGCACCATCGCCTCGACGAGGCGCTCACGGTTGGCGAACACCCGCCGCACCTCGCCCGGTGTCGTCCCCGCACGATGAGCGACCGACCGCAGCGTCACCGCCCCGATGCCCTCGGCGTCGGCGAGGACGACCGCGACGTCGACCAGTCCGGCACCCGCTGCCCCGCCCCCCGCACGCCGGCGCGGGCCGGGCGCGCCCGAGCGCGTTCGCGGGACAGCCGTCCGGCGGCCCTCGTCGCGGCGTCGGCGGTAGGCCCGGGACTGGCACGACCGGGAGCAGTACCGGCGCGGACGCCCGGTACCCGCCGCGGGCCCCAGGCCGGTCCCGCACTCGGCGCACGACCCGCTCGCTGCGTCCACGTCCGGCCACCTCCGCGTGCGCTCTTTCGTCTCACTCCCCGTGCGACGAAACTACTCCACCGGCCGGCCACCACCCGGGCAGCCTGAACCCATGGAGCACCGAGAGAGCACGCAGACCCCGCCGCTGGTCGTCCGCCCTGCCGCACCGGAGGAGTTCGGCCGCCTGCTGCCCGTGTGCGTCGAGGCCTTCGCCGACGAGGCGGTCTCCGCATGGGTGGAGCCGCAGCCCGGGCTCCGCCTCGACCGCACGCGGGAGCTCTTCGAGACCTCGCTGCGCGAGGCCGTCGACGCCGGGCAGCTCGTCGTCGCGTTCCTCCCCGCGGGGGACGCGGTCGCGGCGTCGGTCTGGATCGACCTGACGGAGGGCGCCGCCGAGCCGCCGCCACCCGCGGACGACACCACCCAGCACCACGCCACCCAAGCCACCCGAGCCACCCGAGCCACCCGCCGCCTCGCCACCGTCCTGGCCGCGACGAGCGCACGGCACCCCGCCACCCCGCACGTCTACCTGTCGGCCATGGCCGCGCTCCCCCGCCGGCGGGGTCTCGGCGCCGGGAGCGCGATGCTGCGCCACGGCCTGGACCGGGCACGCCGGATCGGCCTGCCGGTGTACCTGGAGGCGTCCACGCCCCGGAACCGGCGGCTGTACCTGCGGCACGGCTTCCGCGACCGGGGCGAGCCCATCCACCTGCCCGACGGCGGGCCGTCGCTCCAGCCCATGTGGCACCCGGCGGGCAGATGAGCGTGGTCAGCCGCCGGCGGGACCGAACCGTTCGGTCCGGACCCGGGCGGGGTCGTGGCCCTGGGCCACGAGCATGCGGGAGACGGTCTCCACGAAGCCGGTCGGCCCGCAGACGTAGACCCGGGGCTCCAGGTCGGGCGGCCAGCCCCAGGAGGCCAGCTCGGAGTCGGTCAGGCGGCGCGGTCCCCGCAGTGCCGTGAGCGAGACCGCGCGCGTGAAGATGGTCCGGGCCTCGAACCCGTCGCTGCGCGCGGTGAGCGCGGCCAGCTCGTCCGGGTAGAGCTGGTCCTCGGCGGTACGCACCGAGCAGATCAGCCGGAACGGCGTGCGGTCGCCGGCCTCCCGCCGGGCCCGCGCCATGGCCATCAGCGGCACCAGGCCGGAGCCGCCCGCGAGCAGGAGCACGGGCGTCCCGGCGTCGCGCACCGGGTCCCAGACGAACCAGCCGCCGATGGGGCCGCGCACCTCGATCGCCGAGCCGACCGGGAAGGAGTCGACCAGGTAGGGCGAGACCTCGCCGTCGGCGACCCGCTGGACCGTGATCTCGACCCGGCCGCCGCCGGCCGCCGGCCCGGACGCGCTCGCCAGCGAGTACGAGCGCTCCGCGGTGTAGCCGTCGGCCGCGGTGAGGCGCACGTCGAGGTGCTGTCCCGGCTGGTGCCCCGGCCAGCCGGGTACGTCGAGCACGAGGGTCACGGCCGAGGGGCTCTCGGTGCGCCGCTCGGCCAGCGTGGCGACCTGCCACCCGGAGCGGACGGCGTACCGCCCGCCGAGCCGCGTGCCGTCAGTCACCCTGGTACCTCTGCTCCCGCCAGGGGTCGCCCAGGTCGTGGTACCCGAGCTTCTCCCAGAAACCCTGGCGGTCGGTCGGCATGAGCGTCAGGGAGCGCACCCACTTCGCCGACTTCCAGAAGTACAGGTGCGGCACCAGCAGCCGGGCGGGGCCGCCGTGCTCGGGGTGCAGCGGCGCGCCGTCGAAGGTGTGGGCGATCCAGGCCTTGCCGCCCAGCAGGTCGGCGACCGGGAGGTTGGTCGTGTAGCCGCCGTACGAGCCGACCAGGGCGAAGTCGGCGGTGGACTCCACGTCGGCGAGCAGCACGTCGAGCGAGACGCCGCGCCACCGCGTGCCGAACTTCGACCAGCGCGTCACGCAGTGGATGTCGACCGTGGGCGACTCCTGGGGCAGCGCCATGAGGTCCGCCCACGTCCACGACGTTGACGTGCCGGTCTCGGTGGTCACGGTCAGGGACCAGGTCTCGGCGCTGACGTTCGGCGTCGGCCCGGCGGACAGGACGGGAAAGCCCTCCTCGACGTACTGCCCCGGCGGGAGCGCGACGCCCTCCGGGCGGGCCCGGCCGTGGAAGCCCGGGGTCAGGGCCGGCGGTGTCTCGCTGCTCATGGCCTCACGGTAGCGGGACGACGGCGGGGCCGGACGTACGTGGTCACCCTCATTGCCCACCGGCCGCCTGGCTCATAGCATCCACGTGCCCCGACTTTCACCCGCTGAAGGGCACCGCAGGAAGGGTCAGTCATGAACCGTCCGACCAGCTCCCCGACACCCACGAACGAGCCCGCCGGCCCCCGCCCCCGACGCCGCCGCACCGCACGCCTCGCCGCGACGCTCGCCGCCGTCGTGCTCGCCCTCACGCCCGCCACGGTCGCGCACGCCGACCCGCCGCCCAGCCTCCCGCAGAACGCGTCCGGCACCGAGCAGACCTTCTCCCCCGCCTACGACTACGACGGCGACGGCTGCTACGCGACCCCCGCCATCGGACCCGACGGGACCATCGCGCCCGGCCTGGACATCGGCGGCGCCGTCAACGGCAGCTGCCGCGACCAGTGGGACCTGGACAACTCGCAGACGTACTCGCGCGAGAAGTGCAACAACGGCTGGTGCGCCGTGATGTACGCGAGCTACTTCGAGAAGGACCAGACCCTCGACGGCCCGATCGCGATCGGCAGCCACAAGCACGACTGGGAGCACGTGGTCGTGTGGGTGGACCAGGGGTCGGACCAGGTCGAGTTCGTGTCGATCACCGAGCACAGCGGGTACGCCACCTACCCCCGGTCGCAGGTCCGGTTCGACGGCACCCACCCCAAGATCGTCTACCACAAGGACGGTCCGAGCACGCACCTCTTCCGCCTCGCGGGCGGCAACGACGAACCGCCCGAGAACCACTACGGCACCTGGCGCTACCCGCCGCTGGTCGGCTGGGACGGCTGGCCCGGCACGGCGCTGCGGGACCGGCTGACGACCGCCGACTTCGGCGGCGCCACCCTCAAGATCGACGACGGCGACTTCACCTGGTGGCTGGGCCAGATGAAGCCGGCCGGCATCCCGTTCGACCCGGGCGCGTGACGTCCACGGCGTCCAGGACCGGACGGGCCGTCACAGCCGGGGCTGCCGCACGGTCGTAGGGGCGGGACGGGTCACGAAACGAGCCGTCCGCGGAAGAAGCCCAGCCCTACGGCAAGGAGAGTCCCATGAGCGAGCACGTCCTCGAACCGGCGGCCCAGGCGTTCGCCGACGCGACGGCCGAGCCCCCCTTCGTTTACCAGCTCGGCGTCGACGGCGCCCGCGCGCTGCTCGACGGCGTCCAGTCGGCACCGGTGGAGCTGCCCGACGTCGAGGAACGGTGGATCACCGTCCCGGCCGACGTCGGCGACGTCCGGGTGCGCATCGTCACACCGGCGGGTCCGGCCTCCGGCCCGCTGCCCGCCATCCTGTACGTCCACGGCGGCGGCTGGGTCCTCGGCGGCACCACCACCCACGACCGCCTGGTCCGCGACCTGGCCGTCGGCGTCGGCGCGGCCGTGGTGTTCGTCGAGTACACCCGGTCGCCGGAGGCGCAGTACCCGGTGGCGATCGAGCAGGCCTACGCCACCGCGCGGTGGATCACCACCGACGGCGCGTCCGCGGGCCTGGACCCGGCGCGCCTCGCCGTCGCCGGCGACTCGGTGGGCGGGAACATGGCCGCCGCACTGACCATCCTGGCCAAGCAGCGCGGCGACGTGACGTTCCTGCACCAGTCGCTGTACTACCCGGTGACCGACGCCGCGCAGAGCACCCCCAGCTACCGCGAGTTCGCGGACGGCCCGCACCTGACCGCGAAGGCGATGGCGTGGTTCTGGGACGCCTACCTGCCCGACTTCGACCGGCGCTCCGAGATCACCGCGTCCCCGCTGCGCGCGACCGCGGACGACCTCGCGGGCCTGCCCGAGGCGTTCGTGGTCGTCGACGAGAACGACGTGCTGCGCGACGAGGGCGAGGCGTACGCCCGCCACCTGACCGCGGCCGGGGTGCCCACGACGAGCGTCCGCTACAACGGCACGATCCACGACTTCCTCATGCTCAACCCGGTCCGCGGCACCGCCGCGACCACCGCCGCCCTGGAGCAGGCAGTGCACGTCCTGCGCAAGGCGCTCACCACGGGAGCACGGTCATGAGCACGCCCACCACCGTCCCCACCGTCGTCCTCGTCCACGGGGCGTTCGCCGAGTCGTCGAGCTGGAACGCCGTCATCGGCCACCTCCACCAGCAGATGGTGCCGGTCGTCGCCGTCGCCAACCCGCTCCGGTCGCTCGCCGGCGACGCCCGGTACGTACGGGACGTGCTCGAGTCCGTCGACGGGCCGGTCGTCCTTGTCGGCCACTCGTACGGCGGGATGGTCGTCACCGAGGCCGCTGCGGGCAGCCCGAACGTCGTCGGCCTGGTCTACGTCGCCGCGTTCACGCCCGACACCGGGGAGAACGCGTTCGACCTCTCCGCGAGGTTCCCGGGCAGCACCCTCGGGGACACGCTCGACGCGCGCCCGGTCTCGACCGGGGGCGTCGAGCTCGTCATCCGGCAGGACGTCTTCGGCGAGCAGTTCGCCGCGGACGTCGACGAGGACCTGACCACGCTCATGGCCGCCACCCAGCGACCCGTCACCCAGGCGGCGCTCACCGACGGCCTGGCCGCCACGCAGCCGGCGTGGCGCACCGTCCCGTCGTGGTTCGTGTTCGGTGCGGCGGACCGGAACATCCCGGCGGAGCTGATCCGGTTCCTGGCCGACCGCGCGCAGTCCCGCGGCACCACCGAGGTGCCCGGGGCGTCGCACGCCCTGGCCGTCTCGCACCCGGTCGTCGTCGCGGAGACGATCCTCGCCGCGGTCGAGGCGACCCGCCGGTAGGGGGCGCTCCCCTCAGAGCGCGCCGACCACGGAGAGCAGCCGGAGCCGCTCGTGGCTCTCGGTGCCCGGCACGGCCGTGAACACGGTCAGCGCCTGGTGCTGGTCGGGGTCCAGGAGCGTCTGCCCGTGCAGCTCCAGGAGACCGACGTCGGGATGGTTCAGGCGCTTGGGCTCGCAGTACGGTCCGAGCACCGGATGCTCGTCCCAGAGCCGCGCGAACTGCGTGCTGCGTCCCCGCAGGAGGGTGGCCAGCTCGCCGGCCGGGGAGTCCGGGCCGGTGCGTGCCTCGACGGCGGCCAGGCGGGACACGAGCGTGCGCCCGTGCCGGGCGTGGTCCTCCTCGGGGACGCGGTCGCGGCCGCGCGGGTCGGCGAACCACCGGTTGACGCGGACGCGCTCCGGCCCGGTGTACGAGGTCTCGTCGCCGAGCAGGAGCGCGGCCAGGCGCGTCTGGCGGAGGGTCACGCCCAGCACGTTCTCGACCTGGGCGGGCGCCTCCGCCAGGCCGTCCAGGATCCGCATCAGCCCGGCGTCGACATGGTCACCCCGGGCGCGCCGGGGTGTGGCGTGCCCGGCGAGCTCGACCAGCCGGTCGCGCTCCTCGAGCGTCAGCCGCAGACCGTGGGCGATCCCGGAGAGCACCTGCTCCGACGGGACCGGCCCCCGGCTCTGCTCGATGCGGCTGTAGTAGTCCGCCGAGACACCGCTCAGGGCCGCCACCTCCTCGCGCCGCAGCCCGCTCGTGCGCCGGCGCGGTCCGCGCGGCAGGCCCACGTCCTCGGGCTGCAGCGCCTCCCGGCGGGCCCGCAGGAAGTCACCCAGCCGTTCGCGGTCCATCGTCACCTCGTTCTCGTCCCGGGGCCGCAGGAACCGCCGGACCTGTCCGGAGGGCGCCGTCCGGGAAGCGCACGCCCGTCAGCTCCTCGGAGACCGCCCAGAGCCGGGCAGCCGCGGCGGCGTCCGTCGCCGCGCGGTACACGCGCTGCCGTGCGGAGCTGCCCGTGAAGTGCCCAACGCCGTCGGGCCCGTAGAACGTCCCGCCCCCGGCGGCGGGGTCGGTGGCCGCCTGGAGGGCGGGCAGCAGACCCTGCGCGACCGGCTGCACGAACACCCCGAGGGCGAGCAGCCGCCGCATGACGGTGTCCACGCGCGGCGGCCTCGCGCTGCCGCCCAGCCCCGGTCCGGCGGAGTACAGGCCCGAGTAGGTGGTCCCGGGGTGGGCGGCGTTGCTCACGATGCCCCAGCCGTGCGCGCGGCTGCGGCGGTCCAGCTCCAGGGCGAACAGGAGCTGCGCGAGCTTGGAGAGGTTGTAGGCGCGGACGGGCGAGTAGTCCCGCTCGCTGTTCAGGTCGGCCCAGTCGATACGCCCGAACCGCGCGGCCGCGCTGGTCATGGTCGTGACGCGCGCGCCCCCGCCGGCGCCCGGGGCGACCAGGAGCGGCAGCAGGCGGCCCACCAGGGCCATGTGCCCGAGGTGGTTGGTGCCGAGCTGGAGCTCGAACCCGTCCGCCGTGGTGGTCCGGGACGGCGGGGTCATCACCCCGGCGTTCGCCACGAGCAGGTCGATGGGCCGCCCCTCGGCCAGCAGGCCGTCCGCGAGCGCCGCCACCGACGCCAGGGACGCGAGGTCGCCGGGCCGCGTGGTGACGACGACGCCGGGGACGGCGTCCCGCAGGCGGGCGACGGCGGCCGCCCCCTTGGCCGGGTTGCGCACGGGTAGTACCAGCTCGGCGCCTGCTCGCGCGAGGCGTTCGGCGAGCCCGAGGCCGATCCCGTCGCTCGCCCCGGTCACCAGGGCCCGGGTCCCGGACAGGTCCGGGACGACGACGTCGGTGTACCGGCGCGCCCGGTGCCGCGTGTCGGTGCCCGGGGGCTTGGTGCTGCTGCCCAGCGGTGCTCCGCTCGGGGTCTTCCTGGTCACGTGGTCCGTCCTCACGGTGAGTTCTCGTGGCCGGCCGGGTGGCCGGACGTCTCCAGAGTGCGCAGGCTGCCGCGCCGGATCCAGGTTCGGTCTGTCCGTGGCTGCGAGCCCGTGGACGAGCGCGTATCGCCGCAGGTGGCGGGCTGTGACCAGGGCCACGTCACGTTCGGGCGCGCCGTGTTGTCGAACAGGTGAGACCACCAGAGGCAGTTGCACAGGAGGTTGTGATGCGAGAGATCCTGATCGTCGGAGGCGGCTACGCCGGCTTCTACACGGCGTGGGGCCTGGAGAAGCGGCTCCGCCGCGGCGAGGCGCACGTCACCCTCGTCGACCCGCACGGCTACATGACGTACCAGCCGTTCCTGCCGGAGGTCACGGCCGGGTCGATCGAGGCGCGCCATGTCATGGTGTCGCTGCGCCGGCACCTGCACCGCACGACCGTCGTCGCCGGTCACACGACGTCGATCGACCACGCGCACCGCACCGCGACCGTCCGCACCAACGACGGCGCCCTGCGTGAGGTCCGCTACGACACGATCGTCGTGACGGCGGGCGCGGTGACCCGTACGTTCCCGGTCCCCGGGATCGAGCAGGAGGCCATCGGCCTCAAGCACGTGGAGGAGGCGGTCGCGATCCGCGACCAGCTCCTGACGGCGTTCGACCGTGCCGCGCTGCTGCCCCCGGGCGAGGAGCGCCGCCGGCTGCTCACGGTCACCGTGGTCGGTGGCGGGTTCACCGGGGTCGAGGTGTTCGGCGAGCTGCTGTCCCTGGCCACGAGCCTGCTGCGGGCCTACCCGGAGCTCGGCCGCGACGACCTGTCGTTCCACCTGGTCGACGCGAACGACCGCATCCTGCCCGAGGTCACCGACGAGCCCGGCCGCTGGGTGGTGCGGCACCTGCGGCAGCGCGGCGGGCACCTGCACCTGGGCACCCAGGTGGTCTCCGCCGCCGACGGCCGGATCATGCTGTCGACCGGCGAGTCGTACGGCAACGGCCTGCTGATCTGGGCCGCGGGCAACGGCAGCAATCCCGTCGTGGCACGCAACACCGACCTGCCGGTGGACGAGCGCGGGCTGGTCCGCGTCCGGGCCGACCTGCGGGTCGGCACCGACGACGCCGTCGTCCCGGACGCCTGGGCGGCCGGCGACAACGCCGCCGTGCCGGACCTGGCCTCGCCGGTGCCGGGTGCGCGGACCGTGCCCAACGCCCAGCACGCGGTGCGGCAGGGCAGGCTGCTGGCGGCCAACCTGGTCGCCGACCTGCGCGGCCGGAAGGTGCGCCCCTACGTGCACCACAGCCTCGGTGTCGTGGCCACGCTCGGCATCGGGCACGGCATCTTCCAGTACAAGCGCCTGGTCGTCACGGGTGTGCCGGCCTGGCTGATGCACCGCGGCTACCACGTCCTGGCGGTGCCGACCTGGGAGCGCAAGGTGCGGGTGCTGCTCGTCTGGGCGTCGGCGGCGCTCTTCGGCCGCGACATCATCCCGCTGGCCACGGTCCAGCGACCGCGGGCCGCCTTCCTCGCGGGCGGCGACCCGTTCGCCGGGGCGGACGACGCCCCCGCCGTCCGCCGCGAGCTGAGCGCGGTGCGCGATGCCCGCTGACCCGGGCGGACGCCGCCGCCTGACCGCGTGCGCGGCCGAGCTCGGCGCCCGCCGCGTGCAGCTGCGCTGGTCGAACCTGTTCGGCGTGGTGACCGTCGCGTGCCTGCTGGTCCTCGCGGTGACCGGGGTGCTGCTGGCGACCTGGTACACGCCGTCGAACGACCTGGTCACCTACGACGGCCCCTACGGGCCGCTGCGGGGCGCCACCGTCACCGAGGCGTTCGCCTCGACGATGGCCATCTCGTTCGAGGTGACCGGCGGGCTGCTCGTGCGCCAGACGCACCACTGGGCGGCCCTGGTCATGCCGGCCGCGATGATCGTGCAGCTGCTGGTCACGTTCTTCACGGGCGGGTTCCGCCGTCCGCGGCAGCTGGGCTGGGTGCTGCTGGTGGTCGCGTTCCTGCTGGTGCTGCTCGCGGGCTGGAGCGGCTACGCGCTGCCCGACGACATGCTCTCGGGCACGGGCCTGCGCATCGTGGAGGGCGTGGTGCTCAGCATCCCGTTCGTGGGCACCTGGCTGGCGGGCTGGATGTTCGGCGGGCCGTTCCCCGGTCAGATCGTCGAGAACCTGTACCCGGTGCACGCCGTGCTGGCGCCGGGGCTGCTCGTCCTGGTCCTGGTGGTGCGCGCCGCGCTCGCCGTCCGGCACGGCCAGGCCCAGCAGCCGCCGGCGGTCCGCGCGACCCTCGGCCTGCGGCTGTGGCCCGACGCCGCGCTGCGCGCCGCCGGGATGACGGGCCTGACGGCCGCGGTGCTGGTGCTGCTGGGGGCGACCTCGACCGTCAGCCCCGTGTGGTCGTACGGGCCGGCGTCCGTGGGCGAGGTGGGCGCGGGCAGCCAGCCCGACTGGTACATGGGCTTCCTGGACGGCGCACTGCGCCTGGTACCGGCCGGCTGGGAGACCGTGTGGGGCGGCTGGACCGTCACGTTCGCGATGCTGGTGCCCCTCGCGGTCGTCGCCGGGTACTTCGTGCTCCTGACGCTCTACCCGTACATCGAGGCGTGGGTGGACCAGGACCGCCTGCCGCACCACGTGCTCGACCGGCCGCGCAACGTGCCGGTCCGCACCGGGATCGGCGTGGCGGGCATGCTCTTCTACGGGATCCTGTGGGGCGCCGCGAGCGCCGACATCGTCTCCACGGAGTTCAGCGTCAGCTTCGAGACGGTCATCACGACCCTCCAGGTGGCACTCGTCGCCGGCCCGCCGCTGGCGTTCGACGTGACGCGCCGGATCTGCGTCGGGCTGCAGCGCAAGGACCGCGAGATCCTGCGGCACGGGCACGAGACGGGCCGCATCGTCCGGATGCCGAACGGCGGCTACGTGGAGATCCACCAGCCGGCCGACGACGCCGAGCGCGCCCGCCTGGCCGTCACCGCCGCGTCACCGGCACCGGGCCGGACGGACGACGTCGGGCGCCTGACGGCGCGCGAGCGCGTGCGCGGTGCGTTGTCGCGGGGGTTCGGGGAGGGGCACGTGGTGCCGGCCGACGCCGGACCGGACGCGCGGGACCGGGTCCCGCGCCTCACCCGCCGAGCGCGGTAAACCCCTCGTACACCATGAACGCCGGCCAGAAGATGCCCTGGACGATCGCCCACACGTACTCCCAGAAGCCGTCGGCCTGCTGCCAGAAGTAGACCCATGCGCCCAGGATGCCCAGCCCGTAGATCGCGCCGCCGCCGGCCGTCGCTCCCGCGTTCCGCTCGCCCATATGGCACCTCCTTGTCTCCACACTAGGTCGTCCGGGCGGGACGGCACGTCCAGACCCGGTCGCATCCGGTGACGGCACCGCCGTCGTCGCACCGCCTACGCCGTACGGTGGGAGCGGAGCACCGAGAATGGTCGGGACCGGACCGATCGGGAACGGTCGGAGAGGAGCACGTGTGGGCATCGGCGCAGGACGACGGGACCACGGGCTGGCAGGCGTGGCGGACCCGGAGGCGGGGACCGACCTTGAGGCAGGCACCCGGACGGTGACCGGCACCCGGGCAGTGACCGGCGCCCGGGCAGTGGCCGGCGCCCGCACGCCGCGGCGCCGGGCGGGCGCCCGGTGAGCCCGCGGGACCGCCGCTTCCCCGCCTCCGTCTTCGGGGTCGGCGCGGAGCCGGACGCACGGTTCACCCTCGCCAACGAGCGCACCTTCCTGGCGTGGATCCGCACGGGACTGGCGCTCGTGGCGGGCGGGGTGGCGCTGGAGACGCTCGGGCTGGACCTGCACCCGGGCCTACGGCTTGCGGCGTCCGTGGTGCTGATCGTGGGCGGGATCGTCGTACCCCTCATCGCGTGGACGGGCTGGATGCGCGTCGAGCGCGCGCTGCGTCGCGGAGCGCCGCTGCCGTCGACCGTCGTGGGTGTCTGCCTCGCGGTGGTCGTCGCCGCGGTGGGCGTGCTGGTGCTGCTCGGCGTGCTGCTGCGATGACGGTACCGACCCCGGGGACGCCTGGCCTCCAGCCGGAACGCACGGAGCTCGCCTGGCGGCGGACGGCGCTCTCGGTCGCGGCCGTCTGCCTGGTCGGCGCACGGCTGCTGCCCGCGCTGTTCGGCGACGCCCGGTGGCTGCTGCCCGGCGCCGTGGGCACGCTGGTGGCCGGGTGGCTGTGGCTCGCGTCCCGGCGCAGGCACCTGCGGTATCCGCGCACACCAGGGCCGAGCCCCGCTCCCGCGCCACCGGGCTCGTCCGCCTTCGGCCCGGCGTCGACCGGTGCGGGCCTGCTCGCCGTCGCGGGGGCCGTGGTGGTGGTCCTGGGGCTGGGCGGTCTGGCGGTCGTGATCGGCCTGCACGTGGGCGGCTGAGCCTCGCTGCCCCTGTGGCTCCTGAGGTCTCCTTCCCCGTTGAGCGCTCCCCCGCCCGTGGTGGCTCGGAGCGTCCCGGCCGCCCGGGGGCACCTACCTGCTCGGCGCACCGGAAGCGACGTCCGCGGCGACCACACGGCGACCCGCTGGACACCGGGCCGCACGTCGGCTGAGGTGGGCGCATGCCGTTCACGCTCTCGCACCCCGCAGCGGTGCTCCCGCTGCTGCGCCGCCCCTTCAGCGCCGTCGCTCTGATGGCCGGCGCCGTGGCGCCTGACCTGCCGTACTTCGCGCGCAGGACGCCGATCCCCGTGACGGCGCAGTCCTGGTACGAGCCGTACCTGAACGCGACGACGTCGCACGGTCTGGTGGGTGCGCTCACGGTCAGCCTGCCGTACGCGGTGGCGCTGTGCGGGCTGTACTGGGTGGCGCGGCGGCCGGTGAGGGCGTTGCTGGTGGATGGTGCGGCAGTGGCAGATCCCACGGCCGAGACACGCGGCGCGGGATCACGTGCGGACGGCGGGGGTGGGGCCACGGTCGGGACGCCCCGAGGCGTCGGAGCGATGCGGCGCCGCAGGTTCGGCGCCGTCGCACGCCGGGCCGGCTGGGTGCTGCTCTCGCTGTTGATCGGCGTCGCCACGCACCTGCTCTGGGACTCGTTCACGCACAGCGACGGGTACGTGGTCCAGCACGTGCCCGCGCTCACCGAGCCGGTGGCAGCCGGCCTCACCTGGGCCAGGGCCCTCCAGCACGTGAGCACGGTCGTCGGCCTGGTGCTCGTCGCGGTCTACCTGTGGCGCCGTCGGACCCGTCTCACCGGTGCCGTGGGCGGGCGGGTCGTCGGCGCGCGGACGCTGTGGGTCGTCGGCGTGGTGGTCGTGGCGGGCG
This sequence comes from Promicromonospora sp. NPDC052451, assembly GCF_044547525.1. Taxonomy (NCBI): domain Bacteria; kingdom Bacillati; phylum Actinomycetota; class Actinomycetes; order Micrococcales; family Promicromonosporaceae; genus Promicromonospora; species Promicromonospora sp. NPDC052451. Next base: position 102,571 of record NZ_JBIUAP010000016.1, on the reverse strand, counting down.
CCTCGCTCGGGACGATCGATCTGTGGGAGGGCACCGGGCTGACCGTCGGACAGACGACCGAGGCAGCGCTCGCCGGGGCGGCCACGGGGGCCGGGGCGGCACTGGTCGGTGGGCTGGTCCTGTACGTGACCGGGTGGTGGATCGCCCGGGGACTCGGGGGCCTGCGACGGGCGCGCACGGCATGACGGAGACCGGGGTGTCCTCGCCGCCTCCTGTCGATCTCGTCCGCCAGGTGCGACCTCCTGCTGACCGCGTCGAGGCACACCTGAACGTCGGCTCGTGACCTGGACGCACTCTGCGCCGTTCAGAACGGCGGCCGGTCCGTGTCGCGTTGCCCACCCCGGTCCGTCGCGCTCGCGGTTCCCGTCGTCACCCGCGACCGGCGTCGGCCGCCCCGGGGGTTCAGGGCACCCACGGACAGGGCGTAGCTCGTGTCGGGGTCGACGGCGTCGAGCTCGACGTGGGTGTCGAGCACCGTCGGCGGGCGCGCGTGCGTCCGGCCTGAGGGTGCGGTCCAGGTCGTGATCCCGCTGACCGGGTCGCGCACCACCGCCCAGCCGCCGTGGGTCTTGAGCAGATGGTGCCGCCGGCAGAGGGCCTGGAGATTGTCGGCGCGGGTCTGTCCCGGCGTGCCGGGTGCCTGCGCGGCCGGGTCGAGGTCATGGTCGAACGGAACGACGTGGTCCAGGTCGGCCCAGGTCGCCGGGTGCTCGCAGTGCGGGAACGTGCACGTCTCGTCCCTGGCCTGCACCGCACGGCGCAGCACGCTGCCCGGCTGGTACACCGTGGTCGAGTAGTCGACCAGAATCCCCGTGACCGGGTCGGTCACCAGACGCTGCCACGTCGCGTCGGTCGCCACCGTCCGCGCCACCTCGGCCGGGAGCGGACCGAACCCGGCCAAGTCCGCGGCAGCGTCGTCCAGGCCCAGCAGCACGCCGGCAGGCACCGTCACGCGCACCACCGGGCGCGTCGGGATCACGCGGACCACCTGCTGCACCACCGGAGCACGCCCGCCACAGGTGCAGTCCTCGCGCTCGGCCTCACCGCGGGTGCCCGGGGCATCCGCCTCGCCTTCTCCGGCCGGCGAGCCCTGGGTGCCTTGGGAGGGACGGGCGTCCCGTGTCCCGGGGAAGGCATCCGGCGCACCCGCGCTCCCGTCGCCGTGCGTGAACCGGTCTGCCGGGACGAGGCGGCCGGTCACGATGCCCGTCAGGCAGTCCGCACGCAGCTGCCCGAGGTCCCGCTCCTCCCCCGCCACCCTCCGCAGCTGGCGGGCCATGTCGTCCACGACGCCCCAGACCGCCGTGGCATCGACCGCCGGCAGGTACGCCGACAACCACGCCATGTCGTTCTCGGCCCGGTCCACCTGCACCGAGCGGCGGGTCACCGCGGCCTTGGCGGCCGCATCGGCGCCGTGGCGCGACTTCGCGAAGGCGAGCATCTTGGACTGGAGCCAGCGCCACGTCCGCGACGGCGCCTGCGGCAGGTAGCGGACGATCGCCTCGGCGCGCTCCTCCACGGTCAGCTGCGTGGCCGACCGCAGCAGCGTCTGGGCCTTGCGCGTGTCGATCCGCCCGGCCCTCAGGGCCGTGATCACCGCAGGGTGGTCGGCCCCCGACTCGCCTCGCACCACCACCTCCGACGCCTCCGACCCCGTCACGACGAGCTCGCCCGACACCTGCGCGACCAGCGAGCTGTGCGCCAGGGGGTGCGACTCCCGCGCCGCGCGCTCGGCCACCACCACGGCCTGCACACCGGCCGCCCAGGACTGCAGCCGTCCGCACGCCACGACGAGATCGCCCAGCAGGTCGTCGGGCAGGTCGGACAGGACGGCGGAGCCACCGTCGGGGTGACCGCCCGAGCTGTCGCCCGGCCCACCACGCCGGGCGTCGAGCTCGCCGTCGAGGTCGACCGCCTCGGTGACGACCCGCGCTAGCCGCACGCCAGGCCTGCGCGCCAGCGCCTCGCGCAGCACCGCCGTCGGCCACAGCACCACGGGCATGTCGTCCGGCGGCAGGTCCGGGCCATGATCAAGACCAGCATCGGCCGTTCCGCCCGGCGCAAGACCCGCAGGCGCATCGGCGCACGACGCCGACGCCGACGGCTCCTCGGCCATCACTCGTTGGAACAGATCCCCTTCGAACCAGGCGCCGTTGTACCAGTCCTCGTCAAAGGCCGCCTCGTCGAACGTCCCGCCGTCGGACACCGCCTCGTCCAATGTCCCGCCGTCAAACACCGCCTCGTCCAACGTCCCGCCGTCGAACACCCCTCCGTCGACAACCCCGCCGTCCACCACGGCCCCGCCATCCACCACGGCCCCGCCGACCACCACACCCTCGCGCGCCCCGTGGATCACACCCAGGTCTCCCGACCATCCCGCTTCCATGCACCCCTCCCCACCCTGACATCAGACCCAGTGCACACATTCACCGTTCCATCAACACGTACCCCTCAGACGTTTGTTCGACCCTACCCCTCACCACTGACACCCACCCGCACCAGGGAGAACGGCAGTCCTCAGAACCCCCGGTAGTCCACCAGCGGTGTCCTCGGCCCCCGCCGCGGTGCCCGGTGTCGCCCGTCCAGCATGAGCAGCCGGACCACCCGATGCCGGTGAGGCACGTACGGCGCCAGCAGCCGCAGCATGCCGGCGTCGTCGGTGCGCTCACCGGCCAGCGCCATGCCCACGGCCGCCGGCAGGTGGAAGTCGCCCACCGAGACGGCGTCGGCGTCGCCGAAGGCACGTTGCGCCACCTCCGCCGACGTCCACACGCCCACGCCCTGCACCTTCTCCAGGCGGGACCGGGCCTCGGCGGGCGGCATGGCGCCCGCCTCCTCGAGGCGCGGCGCCACCAGCGCGCAGCGTGCCACGGTCCGGGCGCGTCCCGGGTCGACGCCGGCCCGGTGCCAGTCCCACGCCGGCACCCGTGCCCAGGTGCGAGCGTCCGGGACCACCCGCAGCCCGCCCGGCACCCCCGCGGGCGCCGGACCCGGGGCCTGCGTGCCGTACCGGCGCACCAGCCACCGCCACGCGCGGTGCGCCGTCACCGTCTGCACCCGCTGCTCCAGCACGGCCGGCACCAGGGCCTCCAGCACGCGACCGCTGCGCGGCATCCGCATCCCCGCGGCGCGGCGGTGCGCGTCGCGCACCTGCGCGGGCGGGGCGAAGCCCGCGACGTCGTCGTCCTCGCCGAGCAGCTCGGGCAGGGCCGCGGCGGCCTCCCGCGCGCCGTCGCCCCAGTGGTGCACCACCACCTCGTGCGGGCCCGCCGCCACGAACCGCTGCGTCACCGGCCCGCTGCGCAGCAACGACGTGCGCCAGACCGTGCCGTCGGCCGCCCGGTGGAACGTCGGGTCCGCGGGCCCGTGACCGAGGGGCCCGAGCGTCAGGGCGACGTCGAGCCGGCGTGGCGACGTGTGACGGACGGTGAGCACCCCTCCAGTGGACCACGTCCCGCCGGGTGCCCCGTGACGGGTCGGCCGCCCCGTCACCCCGACTCCAGCCGCGCCACCTCCCGCACCACCGTCCTCACCAGGAGCGGGTGGCCCAGCGGCCGGAAGTGCCCCGACAGCGGCAGCTCCACGTTCCGCGCGCCGACCAGGTGACCCGTCTCGGGGATGTGCGGGTCGAACGTGGGGTACACGGCCGTGATGCGGTCGTTGACGAGCAGCTCGCCCGCGAGCGCAAGCAGCACCGGGTCGCGCGGGTCGAACGACCGCAGCGCCCGCGACAGCATGTACCGCGCCCACCGGGAGCCGGTGAACGGCGTCGCGACGGCGACCATGCCCAGCACCCGGTGGCCCGCGGGCGAGAGCATGACGTGCTTGCCGATGAGGCCGCCCTTGCTGTGCGCCACGAGCACGACACCGGTCAGGCCGGCGCGGTCCAGCTCGTCGGCCACCACGTCGGCGGACTCGGGCACGGGACGCCCGTTGTGGCCCAGGCCGGCGACGGCGTGCACGGGGTGCCCTGCCCGGGCGAGGGCGTCGGCGACCGGGCCCAGGAACTCCCACGTCTCGTAGATGCCAGGCAGGAGCACGACCGGCGCCGCGGCGGCCGCACCGGGGACCCGGGGTGCGACCGGCAGCGCCGGGGGTCGCACCAGGTGCCGCAGCTGCCGGTCCAGTGCCCACGCGTAGTCGGCGGCCCAGGCGCCGAGCCGGGCGAGCGAGCCGCGGGACGACCGGCGCCGCGCGCTCACACCGTGCCCCGTTCGGCGGCCTGCCACGCGTCGAGCACGATCCGGGCGACGCCGTCGGGGTCGGAGTCCATCGCGTGGTGCCGGCCGCGGACGGTGCGGCACCGGCCGGAGGGCGCGCAGGCGGCGAGCCGGGCGGTCCACGCGGGCGGCGCGACCGGGTCGCGCTCGCCGCGCACCACGACCACCGGGACGGTGGCCCGGGGCAGCACCTGCTCCAGCCGGTGGTCCACCACGTGGCGCAGCTGCCCGAGGTAGTACGGCACGCTGCACCGGACCAGGGCGTCCACGACCAGCACGCCCAGGGTCCCGGGTGGTTCGCCGACGGCGTCGGCGGCGAGGCGCAGCGCCTGGCGGGCGATGGTGCGGGTGCCGGGTTCCGCCGTCGGGCCGACCAGGACGCCGGCGCCGGCGACGCCCGGGTGGTCGGCGAGGAGCTGCCCGACGACCTGGGCGCCCATCGAGTGGCCGACGACGACCGGGGCGGGCAGGCCGGCGTCCAGCACGTGCTCGTGGACGTAGCGGGCGACGGCGGCGGCGTGCTCCGGGATGTCGACGTCGCGCCGCAGGTGCGGGGACGCGCCGTAGCCGGGCAGGTCGACGGCGTGCACCGCGCCGTGCGCCACGAGGCGGTCACCGAGCCGCCGGTAGGCGCGCGCCGACGAGCCGACGCCGTGCACGAGGACCACGGCCCGGTCCGGGTCGGCCGGTCCGCGCACATGACCGACGACGGTCAGGTCGCCGTCGCGGGTGCGGGTCATACCGTGCACGGTACCGGCGGGCTCGCGGGCAGGGCGCGGTGGCGCGCGCGGGCCGGCGGGACACGGCACGGGACGTGCCGCGGGACGTAGCGCGGGACGTAGCGCGGGACATGCCACAGGACATGGCGCGGGATGCGAGCGGCACCGCCGGGTGTGACCGTGGCTCCATGCGGATCGTCGTCGTGGGGGCCACCGGGAACGCCGGGACGGCACTGCTGCGCGCGCTGCACGAGGAGCCCGCGGTCACCTCCGTGCTAGGCGTCGCCCGGCGTCTGCCGGACCGGGGCGCCGAGCCCTACCGGCACGCCGGGTGGGCGGCGGTGGACATCTCCGCCGGCGACGGTCCCGAGTCCGTGGTCGCCCGGCTGGCCGAGCTCTTCCGCGGGGCGGACGCCGTGGTGCACCTGGCCTGGCGGGTGCAGCCGAACCGGGACCGCGACCTGTTGCGCCGCACCAACGTGGAGGGCACGCGCCGCGTGGCGGACGCCGTGGTGCGCGCCGGGGTGCCCCACCTGGTCGTGGCGTCCTCCGTGGGGGCGTACTCCGCCGTGGACGACGACGCCCCGCGGCGCGAGGACTGGCCCGCCCGCGGCATCCCGACGTCGCACTACAGCGTGGACAAGGCTGCCCAGGAACGGGTGCTGGACGAGCTGGAGGCCGCCCGGCCGGAGCTCGCCGTCGCCCGGCTGCGGCCCGCGCTCGTCTTCCAGGGCGACGCCGCCCAGTCGGTGGTGCGGTACTTCCTGGGCCCGCTGGTCCCGGTGCGGCTGCTGCGGTACGGCCGCCTGCCGCTGCTCCCGCTGCCCGCTGGCCTGCGCCTGCAGGCGGTCCACGCCGACGACGTCGCCGACGCCTACCGGCGCGTGGTCGTCGAGCGGGCCACCGGAGCATTCAACGTGGCGGCCGACGACGTGCTGCAGGGACCGGACCTGGCTCGCCTGGTGGGCCACGGGCGGCTCGTCGAGGTGCCGTGCGGCGCCGTCCGCGGGGTGCTGGCGGCCGCCCACGACGCCCACCTGGTCCGCGCGGACCCCGGCTGGCTGGACCTCGCCGCGAGCGTGCCTGTGCTGGACACGTCGCGGATCCGCACGGAGCTCGGCTGGCAGCCCCGCCGGAGCGCCGCCGAGGCCGTCGAGGACCTGCTGGCCGGCATGGCGGTGGGGCGTGGTCTGCGGTCCGCTCCCCTGCACCCCGCGACCCACCGCCCGCCGGGCGACTCCGTGCTGCCCCTGCGGCACCGCGGCGACGTCCGGGTCCCGCCGTCGATGGACCGCGGCCTGCTGGGCCTGTACCTCGCGGACCACCACGCGGTCGCGACCGCGACCCTGGAGCGCGTCGAGCTGATGACCGACCGGTACCGGGACACACCGTTCCACGCCGAGCTGGCCGAGGTGACCGAGCAGCTCCGCGGCCAGCGCGAGCTCTCCCGCGACCTGATGGACCGCCTGGGTCTGCCCGCGCGGCGGTACCGGCAGGGCGCGGCCCGGCTTGCGGAGCGGGCCGGGCGGCTGAAGCTCAACGGGCGCGTGGTGCACCGCTCGCCGCTGTCGCCGGTGGTCGAGGCGGAGGTCGTCCGCTCGGCCGTGCTCGGCACGATCGGCAGCTGGCAGACGCTGCGTGACCACGCCGACGAGCTCGGCCTCGACGCGGCGCAGCTCGACGAGCTGATCGCCCAGGCCGACCGGCAGGTGGAGATGCTCGACCGGTTCCACGCCTACGCCCGGGAGCGGGCGTTCACGAGCCGTCGGCAGACGGAGGACGGGACGGAGCGCGGGTAGCGCGGTCCTCCCGGGCCGCGTCGCGCAGCTCTCGCCCGCGCTCGATCTCCCGCTGCCGCTTCGCCTCGCGCTTCTCGCTGGCACGGGCGTCCTTGGGCGGCAGCCGCAGCACCTCCTCCGCCGCGAACCCGCCCTGCAGCTCGCGGCCCCGTTCCAGCTCCGCGTCCAGCTCGGCCCCCAGCAGCAGGGCCAGGTTGGTGATCCAGAGCCACAGCAGGAACACGATCACGCCGGCCAGCGACCCGTAGGTGGCGTCGTAGCTCGAGAACGTCGCCACGTAGAACCCGAACGCGGCCGACGCCACCAGCCACCCCAGGATGGCGACGACGGCGCCCACGCTGACCCAGCGGATCCGCGGCTGCCGCACGTTCGGCGTGACGTGGTAGAGGATCGCCACCAGCACCACGACCAGCAGCAGCACGACCGGCCACTTGGCGATGTTCCAGACCGTCACCGCCGTCGTGCCCAGGCCGACCGCGTCACCCACGGCCCGCGCGACCGGCCCGCTGAGCGCGAGCGCCGCCACGACCAGCGCCGCGATGACCACGGCCACCAGCGTGACCAGCAGCAGCACCGGGCGCAGCTTCCAGACGGGGCGGCCCTCGTCCATGCCGTAGACGCGGTTCATCGCGCGCCCGAACGCCCCGACGTACCCGGACGCCGACCACAGGGCCAGCACGACACCGAGGATCAGGGCGAAGCCTGCCCGTCCCCCGGCCCCGGCGGCGTTCTCGACGAGCGGCTGGACGACGGTCAGCACGTCCGGGGGCACCACGCCCTCCAGGGTGCCGATCACCCGCTCGACGGCCTGCCCGCCGCTGCCCACCAGCCCGAGCACGGACACGAGCGCGAGCAGTGCGGGCGCGGCCGCGAGCACGGCGTAGTACGTCAGGCCCGCGGCGAGGTCCAGACACTGGTCCCGGGAGAACTGCCGCACCGTGGACCCCAGCACGTGCGTCCAGGTCCGGCGGTTCAGGTCCGGGGGTGAGTCGGGTTTGCGCCGGTCGTCCGGCGCCGGGGCGGCTCCGGTGCGGGCCGCGGTGTCGTCGATGTGGGCCATGGTGCCTCCCAGGGCAGGTCCGGGACCGGCGGTGAGCCGGTCCCGGTGACCGGCGACGGGCCGGCCGTGGGGTACCTGTCGTGCGCCGACCGGCTCAGGTCGTGGAGCCGCCCGAGCCGGAGCGCAGGTCGGCGGCCGCCTCCCGGCTGTGCTCGCCGACCGACCGTGCGGCGTCCTTCGCCGCGTCGCGGACCGCGTCGACACCCTCGCGTGCCGGCTCCTGCAGGTCGTGGACGGCGTCGCGCGCCGTCGTCCGCAGGTCGTCCACCAGCGGGGCCGCCTTCTCCTCGACCGCCGCCGCGGCACGCCGCTCGGCGCGGCCAGCGGGGATCAGGGACGCGGCCGCCAGCCCGGCGCCGAAGGCCACCAGGCCCACGACCAGCGGGTTGCCCCGCGTCCGGTCACGCACCGCGTCCGGCGCCGCGCTCACGCCGTGGGCGACCGACGACGCTGCCTCCCGGCCACGGTCCGCCAGGTCGTGCGTGGCGGCCTGCGCGGAGTGCGTGGTGTCGTGCGCCGTGCCCATGACCCGGTCCTTCACCCGGCCCATGCGGGACCGCGCCCGGTCCGCCTGACGGCGCACCGCGTGCCCGGGGTGCACCTTGTCGCCGAGGGTGTCCACGTCGTGGCTGAGCTCGGCCCGGGTGCGTTCGATGTCTGCTCGGATCACGTCCGGATCGTTGGTGCTCATGCGTTCCTCTCCTCGTCTCGTCGCGGGTGGTCTCGTCGCGGGTCGTCTCCTCGCGGGTGGTCTCCTCGCGGCTCGTCGGCGTGCCCGCGCAGGGCGTCCGGGATCTTCCGGACCGTCTCGGCGGTCTGCGGCACGCCGCGGACCGCCCGCAGCTCGGCCCGCCCGCGCAGCGCGAGCACGGCCGCCACCACGGCCCAGACCGCGGCGACCACGAGCGCACCCCAGCCGCCGCCCAGCACCGACCCCAGCGCCCACCACAGGGCGAGCGAGGCGAACAGCAGGACCATGTGGCCCGCCACGCCCGCGCCGCCGAACATCCCGGCGCCCTTCCCGGCACGCCGGGCCGACTCCGTGGCCTCGGCCTTGGCGAGCGCCACCTCCTGCCGGACCAGCGTCGACAGGTCGCTGGTGACCTCGCTCACGAGCTCGCCCAGGCTCGGCAGGTCGCCCGCGGACCGGCTGGCCCCGCGGCCCTCGTCGGGTCCGGACCGCGCGTGCTCGGCGACGGTGGACGTGCCGAAGGGATCACGTGCGCCCGGCATAGGTCTCACCTCCTGTGTCCACCGGCTCCGCGACCGGCGCGCGACCGGCGTCGGGGTCGTCGTCCGCGGAACCGTCCCGGCTGCCGCGCAGCAGCCTGCCCGCGAGCAGGCCGGCCCCGGCGGCGATCAGCACGAACGTGCCCGGTCGTCGGCGGGCGAACGCCTCGACCTCGTGCAGCACGTCGTCGGGCTCGCGGTCCTCGAACCAGCGGGCCACGCGCCCGGTGGCCTGCCCGGCCCGGTCGACCAGGTCGCTCGCGTAGCCCGGGTCCTCGGCCGCGCCGGCCATCCGGCCCAGCTCGTCGCCGAGGGACCGGAGCCCGCCCGCGAGGTTGCGCTGCTGGTCACTCATGCGGGACCGCAGCTCGGTCGTCGCGCGGTCGGCGAGGCCGCGGGCCTGGTCGCCCGCCTCGTGGGCGACGTCGTGCACGCGCTCGCGGGCGTCCCGGGCCGTCTCGCGGCCCGCGTCGCCCACGCGCGACGCCGCCTCGCCGAGCCGTTCCTGGACGCCCGGGGGCTCGGGTGCCTGGCTCGGGGGTGCCGGGCTCGGGGGTGCCTGGCTCGGGGGCGCCTGGCTCGCGGGCGTCTGGCTGCCGGGCGGAGCGCCGTACGGCGTACTGCCCGGGAGGTTCGTCTGGCTCATGGTCGGACTCCTGTCGTCGTCCCGCCGGGACCGGCCCGGCAGGTCGTGGAGCACGTGCCACGGCGGGCTGTGCTCCACCGGTACGGCCGCTTCCTGACCACTCACCAACCTAGGAGGGTGCGTGCCACTCGCAACCCAGCACGAAGGGGGAAGGGCACGACGGCCCGGTCTCTCGGTTCTGGAAGTGTTCGCCGTCGCGACGGACGGCTTCGGCGCAGTCGCCTCGACCCTGCGGCTCGCCGTGGGGACCTCGACCGCGCGTCCCGGCACGGCGCCTGGTGGTGACGCGCCTCACGCCGGTGTGAGGTGCGCCGCCTCAGACTCTGCCCTGGATCCGCGGGGCAGGCAACAGCAACGTCACGCGGCACCGAGGTGCGGAAGCTGGTCGAGGCGCTGGAGGATCACGCCCTCCCGCAGCGCCCACGGGCAGATCTCCAGCTCGACCAGGTCGAACACGTCCATGCACGCCTCGGCCACCAGCGCCCCCGGCACGATCTGGTGCGCCCGGCTCGGCGAGACGCCCGGCAGCCCCGCCAGTGCGTCCGGTGCCATGGTGGTCAGCTCCGCGACGCGCTCACGCAGCGTGTCCAGGCGCAGCACCCGCCGCACCAGCGGCCCGTCGCCCGCGGGCGCGGCCCCGCAGATCCGGGCGAGGGACCGGAACGTCTTCGAGGTCGCCGCCGCGCGGTCCGGCCGGCCGCTGCGCAGCAGGCTCCCGGCGTTGCGGGCGATGTCCGCGCGCAGGTCGCGGCGCAGGGCGCGCAGCGCCCCGGCGTCGGGCAGCGCGGGCGAGGCGAAGTGCGCCCGGGCCAGGCGGGCCGCCCCGAGCGGCAGGGACCAGGCGGCGTCGGGTGCCTCGTCGGAGCCGCCCGCGATCTCGAGGGAGCCGCCGCCGATGTCGAACACGGCGAGCCGCCCGGCCGACCAGCCGAACCAGCGGCGCACGGCCAGGAAGGTCAGCCGGGCCTCGTCCTCGCCGCTGAGCACCTCCAGCCGCACGCCCGTGCGGTCGAGCACCGTCTTCAGGACGTCCTCGGAGTTGCCGGCGTCGCGCACCGCCGAGGTGGCGAACGCGAGCGTCTGCGCGCAGCCCCGGTCCTCCGCGACGCGCATCGCCTGGGCGGTGAACTCCGCCAGCGCGTCCACGCCGGCGGGACGCACGGCGCCGGAGTCGTCGAGGTGCTCCGCCAGCCGCAGCGGCTGCTTGAACGACGACGCGGGCAACGGTGCGGCGCCCCCGTGGGCGTCGACCACCAGCAGGTGACCCGTGTTGGAACCGATGTCGAGCACGCCCAGACGCATGGGACAGACGCTACCGGGCCGGTGGGCGGGCGCGGCGTGTCAGGGCCGTGTCAGGGCGGTGTCAGTGCGTGCGGCCAGAGTCCTCCGCATGACGACGAACAGCAGCTCCCCCAGCGCTCCGTGGTCGGGCATGGTCCCGGTCGACGACACCGCCCTGTACACCGTCGACTCCGGCGGCAGCGGCATCCCGGTCATCTACCTCAACGGCCAGTTCGCCACCCTCGGGTACTGGGACCGCGTGATCGCCGAGCTCGGCGACGGCTACCGGCACATCACCTACGACGAGCGGGCCCGCGGGCGCCGGTCGAAGCCCTCGGCGGACTACTCGTTCGAGTCCGTGGTCCGCGACGTCGACGTGGTCCTGGCGGCGCGCGGCGTCGACCGGGCACTCGTGGTGGGCTGGTCCTACGGGGCCTTCGCCGCGGCGCACTGGGCCAGCCGCAACCCGCGGCGCGCGCTGGGCGCGGTGCTGGTCGAGGGCGCCGAGCCGAACGACTGGCTGGACGAGGCCATGGAGCGCCGCATCCGGAAGCTGTTCCGGCTGCTGCGCCCGGTCACGTGGCTGCTGCGTCCCACGGGCCTGACCCCGCGGCTGAACGCCGCGCAGCAGGCCGAGAGCAACATCGAGCTCGGTCGGATCGGCAGCGAGCGCGCGCTCGGCCCGGTCCTGGACGCCGTCACGGTGCCCACGCGCTACGTGCTGGCCTCCGGTGCGTCGCTCGGGAGCAAGGGCGACGAGCAGGAGAAGATCCGGGCCAGCCTCGGGCCGGTGCTGGAGCGCAACCCGAACATCGAGATCAGCGCCAAGGTCGCCAGCAACCACGACTGGATCCTGAAGAAGGACTTCCGCGCGGTCGCCGACGCCGTCCGCGAGGTCGCCGCCCTCGGCCACGCGGGGCGCTGACCGGGCAGGACGCCCGGGTGGCCGGCCTTCGGCGACATGGTGGAGGCACGGCCACCCGGCGTGGCAGGATCTGCGCGTGCAGATCGGGTTGATCGGACCGTTCGAGGTTCGCCTGGACGACGGCGGCGTCGCCGACGTACCCGGCGCGCGCCTGCGCGCGCTGCTCGTCACGCTGGCGCTCGAGCCGGGCCGGGTGGTGCCCAAGTCCACGCTCGTCGACCGGATCTGGGGCGAGGAGCCGCCGCACGACGCGGCCGGCGCCCTGCAGCGCCTGGTCTCCCGCCTGCGCAAGACCCTTCCGGACGGCGCCGTCGAGGGCCACCCGTCCGGCTACCGGCTCCTCGTGGCGCCCGACGACGTCGACGCCGTCCGGTTCGAACAGCTCCTCGCCCGCGCCCGCGCCACCGAGGGTCCCGGACGGGTGCGGCTGCTGCGGGACGCCCTGGCCCTGTGGCGCGGTCCGGCGCTGACCGACGCGGGGCTGGAGGGCCCGGCCGCGACGGCGGTGGCCACCCGCCTCGACGGGCTGCGCCTGGCCGCCCTCCAGGAACGGATCGACGCCGAGATCGGGCTCGGCCAGGGCGCCGACCTCGTCGAGGAGCTCACCGACCTCGTCGCGGCGCACCCCACGCGCGAGCCGCTGGTCGGGTCGCTCATGCGCGCCCTCGCCGCCGCGGGCCGCGCGAACGAGGCGCTGCTCGCCTACCAGCGCACGCGGGAGACCCTGGCGGACACGCTCGGCGTGGACCCCTCGCCCGAGCTGTCCGCGCTCCACGTGGCGCTGCTGCGCGGCGAGCTCGGGCCGCAGGAGACGGACCGCAGGACCAACCTGCGGGCCGAGCTGACCAGCTTCGTGGGCCGGGCCGACGAGGTCGCGGTGGTCCGCGACCTCGTCGGCGGGCACCGGCTGACCACCCTGGTCGGACCCGGCGGGGCCGGCAAGACCCGGCTCGCCACCGAGGCCGCGCGGGCGATGCTGCCCGACCTGCCCGACGGCGCCTGGCTGGTCGAGCTCGCGGCCCTGGACGCCGACGGCGACGTCGGGCAGGCGGTCCTGGCGGGACTCGGGCTGCGCGACGGACTGCTCGGCGAGGGATCGCACGACGCACGCAGCACGACCCCCGCGGAACGGATCGTGTCGGCGCTCCGGGAGCGCGAGCTGCTGCTGGTCCTGGACAACTGCGAGCACGTGGTCGAGCAGGCGGCCGCGCTCGCCCACCGGTTGCTCGGCGAGTGCCGCCGCCTGCGGATCCTGACCACGAGCCGGGAACCGCTCGGCATCACCGGCGAGGCGCTGTGGCAGGTGCTGCCGCTGCCCCTGCCGGATGCCGACGCCGGCCCCGGCGAGATCGAGGCGGCACCCGCCGTCCGGCTGCTGCGGGACCGGGCGGCGGCCGTGCGCCAGGACCTCGTGCTCGACGAGAGCACCCTGGACACGGCGGCGCGCGTCTGCCGCGTCCTGGACGGCATGCCCCTGGCGATCGAGCTGGCCGCCGCGCGCCTGCGCACCATGACGATCGACCAGCTCGCCGACCGCCTCGACGACCGCTTCCGCCTGCTGACCGGCGGCAGCCGCACCGCCATGCCCCGCCACCGCACCCTGCGCGCGGTGGTCGACTGGAGCTGGGAGCCGCTCACGGACGCGGAGCGTGCGGTGCTGCGCCGCCTCGCCGTCTTCTGGGGCGGCGCGAGCCTGGAGGCCGCCGAGGAGGTCTGCTCCGGGGGCGCCGTCGCGCCCGAGGACGTGCTCGACCTGCTCACGGCCCTGGCCGAGAAGTCGCTCGTGGTGGCCGACGGCGCCGGCGCGCCCCGGTACCGCCTGCTCGGCACCATCAAGGAGTACGCCGCGGGGCGCCTGGCAGAGGCCGGCGAGACCGACCGGACGCGGGCGGCCCACCTGGCCCACTTCACGGGGCTCGCCGAGCGGGCCGAACCGCACCTGCGCCGCGCGGAGCAGCTCACGTGGCTCGCCCTGCTCGCCGCCGAGCACGACAACATCGGCGCCGCCATGCGGTTCGCGCTCGCCGAGCGTGACGCCGCGGCCGCCATGCGCCTCGCCGCCGGCGCCGGCTGGTACTGGTGGCTCAGCGGGCACAAGTCCGAGGGCATGGACCTGATCGTCGCGGCCACCGAGCTGCCCGGCGACGTGCCCGACGACGTCCGTGCCTGGGTGTACGCCCTGCTGTCCATGTTCATGAGCTCGGGCCTGGGCGACGAGCACACCGCCGCCGACTGGATCCACAAGGCCTACCGGTACAGCACCACCAGCGAGCAGCCGCACCCCGCGCTGCCGCTCACCGTGCCGTTGGAACGCATGCTCGCCGACCCGGCCGACGGGCTGGCCGCCTGGGCGGAGGTGCTGGACGACCCCGACCCCTGGGTCCGCGCGCTGGCCCGCCTCCACCTCGGCAAGCTGCGCCTCATCCTCGGCGACACCGGGCACGACGGGGCGGCCGACCTGAGGGTGGCCCTCGCCGAGTTCCGGGCGCTGGGCGAGCGGTTCGGCATCATGTTCGCGCTGTCCGAGCTGGCCGACGACGCCGCGGCGTGCGGTAATCTGGCCGGTGCCTGCGCGCACTACGAGCAGGCGGCCGAGGTGGTCACCGAGATGGGCGCCGTCGACGACCTCATCCAGATCCGGACCCGGCAGGCGCAGCTCCACTGGCTCCTGGGCGACGCCGACGCGAGCGCCTCCGCCATGGCGGAGGCCGAGCGGTACGCGCGGCGGGTCACGTGGCCGGGCACGCTGGGTGGGCTCGCGCTGTCGCGGGCCGAGCTCGCCCGGTGGGCCGGCCTGCCCGAGGAGGCCCGCGCCCACCTGGCCGCGGCGTCGGCGCTGTGGGGTCCCGAGGGCGACGGCGCGCACATCCGTGCGGTGACGCACGACCAGCTCGGGTACCTGTCCACGGACCTGGGCACGGCGCGCGAGCACCACGCGGCGGCGTACCGGGCGGCGCTGGAGACGGGGCACGCGCCGATGACCGCCATCGCGATCGTGGGCGTCGCCGACCTGGCACTGCGCGGCGACCAGGTGGAGCAGGCGGCCCGCCTGCTCGGGGCGAGCGCGGGGACGCACGAGCACCCGGACTACCGGGTGCTGCCGGACCTCGCCCGGATCGAGGCGGCGGCACGGGACCGCCTCGGCGACGCGGGGTTCGCCGAGGCGGTCCGGCAGGGCCGGGAGGCCGAGCGGGCGGAGCTGGTCGCGGTCACGCTCGCCGGGTGAACGTGGCCCCGGCCCAGACGTAGCCGACCACGGCGATCGCCACGCACCAGCCGACGGCCAGCAGCGCGTCGCCCGTGTCCGGCGTGCCGGCCAGCAGGCCCCGCAGGGTCTCGATGACCGGCGTGAACGGCTGGTACTGCGCGAACTGCGCCAGGCCCGGCCCCATCGCGTCGGCGGGGACGATGGCGCTGCTGAAGAACGGCAGCATCACCAGCGGCACGGAGGCCAGCCCGGCGGTCTCCGGGGAGCGCGCGGCCAGGCCGAGGGCGACGGTCAGCCAGCCCGTGGCGCACCCGAGCAGCACCACCAGGCCGGCCACGCCGAGCCACTCCAGGAGCCCGGCCGCCGGGCTGAACCCGAGCAGCAGGGCCACCCCGACCAGGGCCGCGACGGCCACGACGTTGGTCAGCACGCTGGTCACCACGTGCCCGGTCAGCACCGCGCCGCGCGAGACGTCCATGACCTTGAACCGGTTGATGATGCCCTTGGTCATGTCGGAGTTCGCGGCCGTCGCGGTGGAGCCCAGGCCGTAGCAGACGGCCAGCAGCATGAGGCCGGGCGTCGCGTAGTCGACGTAGTCGACGCCGACGTCGAAGGCGTCGCCGAACATGTACACGAACATCAGCAGGATGATGATCGGCATCAGGACGGCGTTGAACACGGTGGTCGGGTTGCGGGCGACGTGCTTCAGGTTGCGACGCAGCATGACGAGCGCGTGGGGCCGGGTGCTCATGGCGCTACCTCCGTGGTCGGGGTGGTCGGGGTGGTCGGGGCGTGGCCCGTCAGGGCGAGGAACACGTCGTCGAGGTCGGGGGTGTGCACGGAGAGCTCCTGGGCGCTCAGCGCGTACTCGTCGAGCCGGTCCAGCAGGGCCCGCAGCGACCGGGTGCCGCCGTCGCCGGGCACGCGCAGGGTGAGCTCGGCGTCGTCGGGGGTGGCGTCCGCCAGGACCCGGGCCGCGGCGTCGAGCTCGGCCGCCGAGGCGAACCGGAGCCGCACGTGGGAGCCGGGCACCAGGCGCTTGAGCTCGGCGGCGGTGCCCTGGGCGACGATGCGGCCGTGGTCGAGGACGGCGATCCGGTCGGCGAGCTGGTCCGCCTCCTCGAGATACTGCGTGGTGAGGAAGATGGTGACGCCGTCGGCCACGAGGTCGCGGATGATCGACCACATGGTGCGCCGGCTGCGCGGGTCCAGGCCCGTGGTCGGTTCGTCCAGGAAGATGATCCGGGGGTCGCCCACGAGCGTCATCGCCAGGTCGAGCTTGCGGCGCATGCCGCCCGAGTAGGTGGCCGCCGGCTTGTCCGCCGACCCGGTCAGCTCGAACCGCTCCAGCAGGTCGGCGACCACGTGCCGGCCGCCGGCCGCGGACCGGTTCAGGTCCACCATGAGCTCCAGGTTCTCCCGTCCGGTGAGCAGCTCGTCCACGGCGGCGAACTGGCCGGTGACGCCGATGGCGGCGCGCACCGCCCGGGCCTGCGTCGCCAGGTCGTGCCCGGCCACCCGGGCCGTGCCGCCGTCGGCCCGTACGAGCGTGGTGAGCACGTTGACAGTGGTGGTCTTGCCGGCGCCGTTGGGGCCGAGGAGGGAGAAGATCGTGCCCTCCTCGACGGCGAGGTCCACGCCGTCGAGCACCGTCTTGTCCTTGAACGTCTTGCGCAGCCCGGAGACCGCGATGGCCGGCGTCGTCATCACATGACCCCCAGCAGCAGCGCGACGGTGCCGCCGGTCGACATCAGCAGGGTGGTGCCGACGTGCATGCCGATGGACAGGCGCAGGTCCTGCTTCTTCCAGACGAACCAGGGTCCGGGGAAGAAGAAGATCACGCGGGACAGGAACACCCACGGCGACCACAGGTGGTAGAGCGAGAACAGCACCGTGCTGAGCACCGGCGCCCAGGCGCCGAGGTGCGCGATCCGCGGCAGCAGGAACCCGCGGAACCAGTACTCCTCGATGAGCGGCAGCGTGAACCCGGTGAACGGGATGGACGCGGCCAGGGTGGCGATCATGACCGTGCGGTCGGTGCCGTCCAGGTAGGTGGTGGCGCTGGCGCCCGCGTCGTCGAACGGGATCCACGTGAAGAACGCGTCGTACATGACGGCGTCCAGGGCGGTGAGCAGCGACGAGACGACCACGAACCACACGATCAGGCCCGCGACCATGGCCACGAGGCGGCCGCGCGGCACCGGCTTGTCCAGGTAGCCCAGCACGCCGCGCAGCGAGTACCGGCCGGTGCGCCGGCGGCCCAGCCACAGCAGGAGTCTCTGGAGCGGGAAGAGCACCACGGTCAGGGCGATCGCCCAGCCGAGGAACGACGGAAGGTCGAGGGCTCGCATGAGCGGCTGGGCGAGCACCAGGTAGACCGCGACGATCAGGACGCCGGGGACGAGGTGCAGGGCGATCGAGAGGGGCAGGGAGTGCCGGTCCGCGAGCAGCAGCTCGGCGAAGCGGTTCGGCCGGACGCCCGGCAGGGCGGTGGGGTGCGGTGTGTTGTCCATGCCGCAGATGTTTGCGGCCGGTCCGGACACGACCCTGACACGGCGCTGACACGGCGTGGGGGCGGTGTCTGCGCGGGTGTCGGCGCGCGGGAGTCAGTCGACGAGCTCCTGCGTGCCCAGCACCACCGCGAGGGCCAGCCGTTCGGCGTCGGGCGTGCCGGGTTCGGCGGTGTAGACCATGAAGCGCAGGTCGTCGGCGGTCACCACGAGCACGTCGCAGTCGAGCGCGATGCGGCCGACGGCGGGGTGGTCGACGACCTTGTGCCGGGAGGTGTCGCGGGGCAGCTCCGGGGTCTCGGACTCCCAGAGCTCGGTGAAGCGCGGGCTGGCGGCGGCGAGGTCGCGCACGAGGCGGCCGACGGCCGGGTCGGCGGGGTACCGGGCGGCGGTGAGGTGCAGGTCGGCGACGAGACGGGCCACGACGTCGGCCTCCTCGTGCGGGGTGTGCACCACGCGGCTGCCCGGTCCGGCCAGGTGCCGCCACAGCGCGTTGCGCTCGATGCCGCGCCAGCTCGTGGTGGCGCCCATGAGCGCGTCGTAGGGGGCGTTGGCGACGATCAGCGTCTGCGTGGCGTCGTAGACGGCGACGGCGGTGCCGTCGAGCCGGTCGAGCAGACGCTGCACGCTGGGCGGGATGTGCCGGGGCACGAGGTCGAGCCCGGGTGCGGCGTGCCCGGCCAGGCGGTACAGGAGGTCGCGTTCGTCGTCGGGCAGCCGCAGGGCGCGGGCGAGCGCCTCGACGACCTGGGCCGACGGCGAGACGGCCCGCCCCTGCTCCAGGCGGGTCAGGTAGTCGGCGGAGATGCCGGCGAGGCCCGCGAGCTCCTCGCGCCGCAGCCCCGTGGCGCGGCGGCGGGGTCCGCGCGGCAGGCCGACGGCCTCGGGGGCGACGGCGTCGCGCCGCCGCCGCACCATCCGGCCGAACTCCCAGGCGTCCACGGTCCCAGTGTGCGCGGGCGGGGCGGGGTTGTCCTGGCCCTGGTGGTCCTACGACAACGGGACGGCTCCCTGTCCCGCGCCGGGCGGCCGACGCTGGAGGCATGACAACGACACTGATCACCGGGGCCACGCGCGGCCTCGGCAAGGAAACGGCCCGCCAGCTCGTCGCCGCCGGGCACACCGTCTACGTGGGTGCCCGGGACGAGGACGCGGGCCGCGCGGTGGCCGCCGAGCTCGGGGCCCGCTGGGTGCGGCTCGACGTCACGGACGACGCGTCCGTCGCGGCCGCGTTCACGCGCCTCGAGGCCGAAGGCGGGCTGGACGTGCTGGTCAACAACGCCGGCATCGCCCTGCTCGCGCTGAACGGCCCGGACGCCCTGGCGGTGTTCGACACGAACGCGGTGGGCGTCGTCCGGGTCACCGAGGCGGCGTTGCCGCTGCTGCGCCGCTCGGCGAACCCGGTGGTGGTGAACGTGTCCAGCGCCCTGGGCTCGTTCTGGGCCAACCACTCCCCCGACCGCCCGGCCTCGCAGGTCTCGGCGATCGTGTACGGCGCGAGCAAGGCGGCCGTCTCCATGCTCGCGGTGCAGTACGCGCGCGCCGTCCCGGAGGTGCGGATCAACGCGGTGGAGCCCGGCTACACGGCCACCGAGCTGGGCGGGCAGCCCAACCCGCACGGCCGCCCGGTCGAGGTCAGCGCACGCACGGTCGTGCGGCTGGCGACCATCGGCCCGGACGGGCCGACGGGCACCTTCCAGGAGGACGACGGCGAGCTGGGCTGGTGAGCGGACGCCGGGCGTGCGGATCACGCGCACGCCCGGCGCGCGCCGTCAGGCCGCGCGGACCGCCACCTCGAACACGCGGGCCACGTCGGGGGTGTAGTTCGACGGGTCCGTGACCACCAGGCGCACCTGGTCGACGGCGGCGGCCGGGCCGGGCGCACTGACCAGGCCGAGCGTGTTGTCGTCGAACGCCGCCGCCTGCTGCCACCCGGCGGACGTGTGCACCTCGACGGTGAAGTCGCGCAGCACGTTGACCGAGCCACCGCCCACGAACCCGCTGTACACGTCGATCTGGTCCACGACGGTGGGCGCGTCGAGCGTGATCGTCAGGGTGGGTGTGGCGTCGCCCTCCGCCGAGAGCCAGCGGCCGGCGTTGGTGCAGTCGCCGTCCACCGCCTTGGCCGCGCCGGAGGTGCTGCTCCCGGACGACGAGGCGACCGCCGTCGCCCCCACCGCAGCATGGTCAGCGCACGGGGACGCGTACGGCTGGTCGGCGAGCCAGGCCTTGATCATGGCGCCCTGGTGCTCACCGCCGAGCAGGTTCCAGTCGTGGTCGAACATCTGGGGCTTCCAGTAGTTGTCGAAGAGCCAGGCCGTCCAGCTGATGTGCGGGCGGGCGTCGAGGTACTGGCGCAGCGGGATGCCCCAGCCCGACGTCGTGCCCTGGGTGACCACCGGGTCGGAGAACTCGCCGGGCGGGTTCCAGCCGAACTCGGTGAGGATGACGGGGATCTGCTGGGCCGCGTTGCCGAACTTGGCGTCGAGGTTGGCGGCCGTCGCGTCCCCCTGGTTGGGGTACAGGTGGTAGACGTAGGCGATGTCGGTGCCCGCGATCGGGTCGGCCGCCGCCTGGTTGACGTAGGTGCTCCACTGGGGGCTGCCCATGAGCAGCAGCGTCTCGGGCGCGACGGCCCGGATGTCGTCCACGACCGGCTGGATGTACGACTTCCACGTGGCCCAGCTCGCCGGGGCGACGGGCTCGTTGAAGACCTCGTAGATCACGTTCGGCACGTCGGCGTACAGCGGCGCCACGTAGTCCCAGAACTCCGAGACGGCGGACTGCGGCACCCCGGTGCTGCCGTAGTCGGACACGTGGTGCAGGTCCACGATGATGTAGACGCCCAGCTCGACGGCCTGCTGCACGTACGGGTCGACGTACCGGGCCACGTTCTCCTCGACGGTCAGCGAACCCCAGACCGTGACCGGCAGGCGCACCACGTCGGACTGCCAGCCGTCGGACACGGTCATGTCGATCACGTCGGAGATCGGCTTCGGGTTGCACTCGGGGCACTCGGCGTTGTGCCGCGGGGCGAGCACGGACACGCCGCGCAGCTGCACGGGGGTGCCCGACGCGTCGACGATCGTGTTGCCCGAGGTGCCGAGCCGGGAGACGGCGGCGGGAGCGGCGTCGGACGAGAGGCTGGCGGGCGCGGCCTCGGCGCGCACGACGTCGGTGGACGCCGCGCCGGCTGCCCCCGCCGCGGGGACCGCGAGCCCCAGACCCGCCACGACCAGCGCGAGCGCGGACGCGACGGCCGCGGGCCGTGCCGGCTTCCGCCGCGGTGGGCGGACGGCGGGGCGGGACACGTCGGGCGAGGGGCTGGTGGGCTGGGGCCTGCGACCCCTGAAGATGTTTCGCAGCACGATGGTTCTCCGTTCTTCGTCGAACGAGCGGTCGAGCTGGTACAAGACATGGCACAGATGAGAACAGCACAACGAGATCGGTCAGGTGCTCTGAGATCGGTCAGGTGCTCTGAGACCGGTCAATTGACCGACCGATCTCAGTGCATCGGACCGAAGTCGCTGCGTTCGGTCAGTTGCCTCCCCTCACTCGCGGTGGGTGCGGATGTCGTCGGGCCACGCGAGGGTGGTGCCGAGCGTGCCGGTCAGGAGGCGCTGGTAGTCGGCCAGCCGCGCGGGGTCGTTGCGCACCTTGCGCGGCGGTAGGCCGCGGTCCAGGCAGAACGCGACCAGCGCACCGACCGCCTCGCCGATGCCCCACTCCACGGGGTGCAGCCGGTAGCAGCCGTTCGTGATGTGCGTGGTGCCGATGTTCTTGCCCGCGGGCAGCAGGTTCTCCACCCGCACCGGCACCAGGGCGCCCAGCGGCACCTGGAACGGGTACGCCTCGATGTCCACGTAGGAGCGCCCGGCCGTGCTGGGGTGCAGGTCGATCCGGTAGCGGCCCAGGCCCACGGTGTCACCGAACACCTCGCTGCCCGCGCCGTCGGGCCGGGCCTGGACGCCCACGTGCTGCTCCGTCACGGTCAGCTCCGCCCGGATCCGCCGGGCCTCGCGGATGTACGGGGTCTTGGCCAGGCCGTCCGGTGTCCCGGTGACGTCGGGGCGCAGACGCAGGCCGGGGTAGCCCGTGCCGCCGTCGGGCCGGGGCGCGTCTGTCTGGAGCCAGTGCAGGAACGAGAACGACAGGTCGCGCGCGCCCGCGAGCGCCGATTCCCGGGCGGCGGCGTCGACGCCGGGGCCGAGCAGGGGCGCGGCCCAGTAGTCGATCTGGGGCCAGTTGACGATCGTGACGTCGCGGACGGCGCCGTCGGCGAAGTTGTCGCGGGCCAGGACCCGGCGGAAGGTCCACAGCGGGAAGTGGGCACCCCGGGCGTGGTCGGCCTCGAACAGCCGCCAGGTGCGTCGTTGCAGGGTGATGGGCACGACGTCGTCGAACGAGAGCTGCGGGCCGGGCCAGAAGGGGGCCACGGTGGTGCGCCAGTGCTCGTACCCGGCGGGGCGGTCGATCGTGTGGTCCTCGCCGGGCCGGTGCTCCAGGGCGAAGCACCAGGAGATCGCCTGCTGGTCGAGCGGGTCGGCGACGGCGGGGGCGTGCGGCTCGCCGGTCTCGTCCTGCCCTTCGGCGCCGACCACGTGCTCGACGCCCGCGAGGTCGAGCAGGTCGCCGAGCTCGGTGGCGTCCACGACGTAGTCGGCCTGGACGGTGGTCTCGGTGCCCGTGCGCGTGTCGCGCAGGGTCACGGCGTCCACCTCGTCACCGGAGGTGTGGGCCGTGACGGGCTCGTGGCACAGCAGCAGCTCGATCTGCCCGCCCGCGCGCCAGGGCGCGACCATCTCCTCCAGGACGGCGGCGGCGACGCGCGGCTCGTGGCACAGGTGGCTGACGATGCCGAGGCCGGGGTCCAGCAGCGGGTCGGCGGCGGCGCGCGGCGTCAGGGGGTAGTTGCGCCGGTAGTAGTCGCGCACGCGGCGGCGCAGCTCGGCGTAGCCGGGCGGGGCGTAGCGCTCCTCGATCCAGGTGTGCTCGTCGGGCGGCACGGCCTGGGCGGTGAGCTGACCGCCGAGCCACTCGGTGGGCTCGGTCAGCACCACCCGCCGGCCCAGCCGGGCCGCGGTCAGCGCGGCGGCCACGCCGCCCATGCCTCCGCCGACGATCAGCACGTCGGTCTTGCGCTCTCTCGTCCCCGCGCTCATCCGGCGTTCCCCTTCGTCGGTGCTGATGGTCTGGCCGGCGGCGCGGCCACGGTCTCGCCCTCGACGACGACGCACTCCACGAGTACGTCCGCCACCGGCTCGCCGGGTTGGTCGAGCATGCCGACGAGCGTGTCGATGGCGAGGCGGCCCACCTCGCGGCGCGGGATCTGCAGGCAGTCCCAGCGCACGGCGGCGTCGGGTCCGACGCCTTCCAGGACGGCGACGGAGACGTCGCGCGGGATGGTCAGCCCGCGCGCCGCGAGCCGCTCGGCGAGCGGGTTGGCCAGCCACTCGGCGTCGGCGACCACCGCGGTGACGCGGCCGTCGGCCACGGCGTCGAGCCATGCCGTGCCCGGCCCGGCGGTGTCGAGGCCCGCGCCCTCCAGGCCCGGGCTCGCCGGCGACACGTCCCGCAGGCCCCGCCGCGCGACGGCGGACTCGTAGCCCCGCCGGCGGTCCGCGTAGGACTCCTCGTCGATGCCGGCGCGCAGGTAGCCGATCCGCTCGTGCCCGAGGTCGGCCAGCCGGTCGACGATGGCGGCGGCGGCCGACTCGTAGTCGGGCACGACGCACGTGATGCGGGTGCCCGGCACCTCGCGGCGGCCGATGTGCACGAAGGGGTACCCGTCGGCCTCCAGCCGGGCCAGCTCGGCGCGGTCGGCGGCCACGCCGAGCAGCACCGCGCCGTCGGCCACGTTGAGGCGGTTGACGCCGTCCCGGTAGACGCGGCGCCGACCGTCGCTGCCGCCGGTGGAGGTGAACAGCACCAGGTCGTGGTCGATCTCCTCGGCGCGCTCCTCGATGCCGAGCAGGAACTCGAAGTAGAAGTCCTCGCGCGCCCGCGGGAACACCGCCTCGAAGGTGTGCACGCCGAGCAGGCGGTTGCGGCCGGTGCGCAGCTTGCGGGCCGTCGGGTTGGGCACGTAGCCCAGCTCCTTGATCGCCTCCTGGATGCGCCGCACGGTGGCCTCGGGGATCCGCGCGGCGTCGGTGTCGCCGCCGATCACGCGGGACACGGCGGACTGCGAGACGCCGGCCAGGCGGGCGACGTCGGACTGGCGGGGCGCCCGGGCGCGGCGCGGGGTGGTGGTCACTCGTTCTCCTGGGTGGGCTCTGACGGCTCCGGCGTGGTGCGGCCGGCGGCGTGCAGCCAACAGCGGGCCCAGCGCCCGTCGCCGAGGTCGGCGCGCGGCGGGGCCTGCGTGCGGCACACGTCCATGGCGAACGGGCAGCGCGGGTGGAACCGGCAGCCGGGCGGCGGGTCGATGAGGCTGGGCGGCTCGCCCAGGCCGTCGGCGTCGGCGTCGAACAGCGCCTCCCGGTCGCGGCCGCCGCGCCCGGGGTCGGGCGACGAGTCCACGAGCAGCCGGGTGTAGGGGTGCTGCGGGTCGGCGATGACCTGCTCCTTGGGCCCGCCCTCGACCATCTCGCCCGCGTACATGACCACGACGTCGTCGCACAGGTAGCGGGCGCTGGCGATGTCGTGCGTGATGTAGAGCAGCGCCAGGCCGTCCTCGGTGCGCAGCCGGTCGAGCAGGTTGAGCATCTCCAGGCGGATGGACACGTCGAGCATCGAGATGGGCTCGTCGCCCAGCAGCACCTTGGGCTCCACGGCCAGGGCGCGGGCGATGACGACGCGCTGGCGCTGCCCGCCGGAGAGCTCGTGGGGGAACTTGTCGGCGTACTGCTCGGCGGGCGTCAGGGCCACGCGCTCCAGCAGCTCCCGCACCCGCCGGTCCAGCTCCGCCTTGCCACGTACCCCGTGGTGCAGCGTGAGGGGACGCTCCAGGTTGTGCCGTACGCGGTGCAGCGGGTTCAGGGAGCCGAACGGGTCCTGGAAGATGAGCTGGACGTCCTTGTGGTAGCCGCGCTCCACGCGCCCGCGGCGCTGCCGCACCGGCACGCCCTCCAGGGCGATCTCGCCGCTCGTGGGCGCGTAGAACCCGGCGAGCAGCCGGGCCAGCGTCGTCTTTCCGCTGCCCGACTCCCCCACCAGCGCCACGACCCGGCCGCGGTGCAGGTCGAGCGTGGCGCCCTCGACGGCGCGCACCACGGACCGGGCGCCGACGGCGGAGCGCACCGTGAAGTGCCTGGTCACGTCGACGGCGGACAGCACGGGTGGTTCCGGCGCGGCGACAGGGGCCGACGGCGCGGGGGTGGTCGCGGTCATGACGCTCCTCCTTCGGTCCGGACAGCCGCCGGGTCAGGTGCCGAGTCAGGTGCCGAGTCAGGTGCCGGGCCGGGTCTCGCGGCCGGCTCGTGCAACCGGCACGCGACGGCGTGCCCGCCCTCCGCCGTCCGCCCGAGGGTGACCAGCTCCGGCCGGTGCGTGTCGCACCCCTGGAACCGAGCCGCGCACCGCGGGTGGAACGGGCAGCCCGACGGCGGACGACGCAGGTCGGGTGGCGTGCCCGGGATCCCGGTGAGCCGCGTCAGGGGCGCGTGCAGCGGCGGGAACGAGTCGCGCAGGCCGCGGGTGTACGGGTGGCGCGGGTCGTCGTAGAGCTCCCGCGCGGTGCCGAGCTCCACGATCCGCCCGGCGTACATGACGGCGATACGGTCGGCGAGCTCCAGCAGCAGCGACAGGTCGTGCGTCACGAAGACGACGGCGAACCCGAGCGTGCGCCGCAGCCGCAGCACCTGCGCCAGGATCTGCCGCTGCATGACGACGTCGACAGCGGTGGTCGGCTCGTCCATGACCACGAGCTCCGGCCCGCACGCGAGCGCCAGCGCGATGCTGGCACGCTGGCGCATACCGCCGGACAGCTCGTGCGGGTAGCTGCGCGCCCGGTCGCCCGAGATGCCGACCGTGGCGAGGAGCTCGGCGGCGCGCGCCCAGGCGGCGTCCTTGGTGAGGGTCCGGTCGTGGGTGCGCAGGGCGTCGGCGAACTGCGCACCGAGCCGCATCACGGGGTTGAGGGCGTCCATGGCGCTCTGCAGCACGATCGACAGGGACGTCCAGCGCAGCGCCCGCAGCGCCCTGGGGCTCGCGGTGACCAGGTCGATCGCGGGGCCGCCGTCGCGCGGGTGGAACACGATGCTGCCCGCTGTCGTGACGGCGGGCGGGCGCTGCAGCCTCGTGAGAGCCGTGATCAGGGTGGACTTGCCGGAGCCGGACTCGCCCGCGACGCCCAGGATCTCGCCGCGGCGCAGCGTGAAGGTGACGTCGGCGCAGGCGCGCACGGGGGCGCCGTCGGTCACGTACTCGACGGTGAGGCCGGAGACGTGCAGGACGTCGCCGTCCGCTCCCCGCGCGGAGGTGGTCCCGGCGTCGGACCGATCGGTGTCGGGCACGAACTGGGTGACCATCAGGCATCGCTCCCTACGGTGGTCTCGGCGGCGGTCGTCTCGGCAGCACGGTCGTGGGCACGGCGCACCACGGAGCGCCGCACCGTGCGCAGCTTGGGGTTGGCCAGCTCGTCGACGCCGAAGTTCACCAGCGTCGCGGCCGTCGCGACCAGCGCGATGCACAGCCCCGGCGGCACGAACCACCACCACATGCCGCGCAGCACGGCGCTCTGCTGCTGGGCGGCCTGGATCATGGTGCCCCAGCTGATCGCGCCGGAGTCGGAGATCCCGAGGAAGGCGAGTCCCGCCTCGGCCATGACGCCGCCGATGACGCCCGAGAGGAACATCGCGGCGATCCAGCCGGTCAGGTGCGGCAGCACCTCGTGGAACAGGAGCCGGTGGTGCGGCTCGCCGAGGGTGCGCATGGCGAGCACGAAGTCGCGGTTGCTCACGCTCATGGCCTGCGCGCGGATGGTGCGGGCGCCGCCCGACCAGCCGAAGAAGCCGATGATCAGCGCGATCACCCACAGCCCCGTGCCCTGCATGTAGCCGGCGACGATGAGGATCAGCGGCAGCACGGGCATGACGATGAACAGGTTGGACAGGAAGTTGAGCCAGGCGTCGGTGCGGCCGCCGAAGTACCCGGCGGGCAGGCCGACGAGGATCGCGAGCGCCGTGCCGATCACGGCCGAGAGGAACCCGACGAACAGGGAGCCTCGGGCACCCTCGATGGTCTGGGCCAGCACGTCCTGGCCGAACTGGGTGGTGCCGAGCCAGTGCTCGGCGCTGGGCGGCTGCCCGATGGCGGTGAGGTCGTTGGCGCGCGGGTCGAGGCCGGGGATGCTCGCCGTCAGCCACGGGCCGAGGATCGCCAGGAGCACGAAGAATCCGATGACCGAGAGGCCGACGCGGACCTTCCATCCCTTCAGCAGTCCCGTTCTCATCGCACTCACCCCTGTTCCCGGATGCGCGGGTCGAGCACCACGTACAGGGAGTCGGCCAGGAGGTTGGCGAGGAGCGTCGCGAGCGTCACGATCAGGAAGACCCCCTGCATCATCGGGTAGTCGCGCTTGGTGAGGGACTCGAACAGCAGGTAGCCGATGCCCGGGTAGCTGAACACGGTCTCGGTCAGCAGCGCCCCGCCGATCACGCCGCCGAGCGCCATGGCGAACCCGGTGAAGCTCGGCAGCATGGCGTTGCGGGCGGCGTACCGCAGGATCACCCGGCCGCGCGAGAGGCCCTTGGCCTGGGCGAGCAGCACGTAGTCCTCCCGCACGGTGGTGACGGTCATGTTCCGCATGCCGAGCAGCCAGCCGCCGAACGCGGAGAACACGATGGTGGCGGCGGGCAGTGCCCCGTAGTGCAGCACCGAGGCGAGGAAGGGCAGGTTGAACCCCTCGGCGAGGTTCGCGTCGTAGCCGCCGGACAGCGGGAACCAGCCGAGCACGAACCCGAACACCCACAGCGCCAGCAGCGCGACCCAGAAGTACGGTACGGACGACAGGAACGCCGTCAGCGGCGTGAGGATCGAGTCGAGCCGGCTCCCGGCCTTCCACCCGGCGACGACGCCGAGACCGGTGCCGAGCACGAACGCCAGGACGGTGGTGGTGCCGACCAGCAGGAGTGTCCACGGGAGTGCCTGGAGCACGAGCTCGCTCACCGGCACGGGGAAGTTGACGACGGAGACGCCCAGGTCGAACCGCGCGAGCTGGCCCAGGTACCCGGCGAACTGCTCGCCGAGGTTCTGGTCCGGGTCACCGAAGATCGCCCGGATGCTCTCCAGGGTCTCGGGCGGCACCTGCTGTCCGCTGACGCGCTGCAGCTCCTCCACGATGGCGGACGACGGGTCGCCCGGCATGAGCCGCGGCAGCAGGAAGTTGAGCACGATCGCAGCGGCGGCCGCCGCGGCGTAGAACCCCAGCCGGCGCAGCAGGAACCCCCAGCGGCGCACGGCCCGCACCGCGGCCGTCGGTGTGGGTGGCGCCGACGTGGGCGCCTCCGTCGTCGTCATGTCAGTCCTCCGCCGGCTCGAGGTCGAGCAGCGTGAGGATGAGGTCCGGACCGAGCCCCACCATCGGGATGTGGTCGAAGTCGTCCGGTGTGGGCCAGCCCTGCCAGCGGGAGGCGTTGATCTGCACGAAGTAGAAGTTGTCGTACAGCGGGCTGAACGGCACCTGGTCCACGACCAGCCGCTGCATCCGCAGGCCCAGCTCCTTGAGCTCGGCCTCGTCGTCCGTGCTCTCCATCGCGTCGATGATCTCGTCGGCCTCGTCGTCGGACCAGCGGCCCTGGTTGAGCGTGGCCGACTCCCCCTCCGGCACCACGAAGTCGCTGTCCAGGAAGTTGTAGACGCCGTACACGCCGGCCCCGCCCGTGGAGGCGGCCGTGATGTCGAAGCTGCCGAGGTTCATCGCGTCGTAGTACCCCGCGGTGGGCTGCCCGGCGGGCTTCACCTCGAGGCCCAGGGCGTCGCGCCAGCCGTTGATGAGGATGTCGGCGTAGCTGCCCCACGCCCAGTCGTTGTTGAACAGGATGCTGGGCCGGTAGCTCTCGCCGTCCTTGACCAGGGCGCCGTCCTCGACGGTCCAGCCGCCGCCGGCGAGCTCCGCCCGGGCCGCGTCGGCGTCGACCGGCCACGGCTCCGTGAGCTCCGGGTCCACCCAGTCGGCGTAGACCGTGGCGTTCAGGCCGGTGGGCCCCGCCTCGGTCCCGGGGCGCTGCAGCGTGGTCGTGATGGCGGTGCGGTCCATGGTCATGGCCAGCGCGCGGCGCACGTGGACGTCGTCGAACGGGGGCCGGCCGGCGTTGAACATGGCCGACATGGCGCCGCCGTTCGGGTAGAGCTGGTACAGATGGTGCTCCGGGTCCTGGGCCGTGAACTCCTGCTCGCCGCCTGCCCACGAGCCCTGCGCGATGTCGATGTCCCCGCGCAGGAGCTGCGCCTTGGCGGCGTCCTGGCTGGTGGGGATGATCTTGTACGTGGACATGGGCAGCGCGCCGCCCCAGTAGTCGTCCCGGGCGGTGAGCGTGACCTGCTGGGGCTTGAACTCCGCCAGGGTGAACGGTCCGGTGCCGACCGGCTCCGGGTTGGTCCAGGTGTTGAGGTCCTGGTCGCGCCAGATGTGCTCGGGCACCATCGGCAGCAGGATGTTGGCGAACTGCTTCACGGTGGCGAACGACGGCTCGGCGAACGTGACGGTGAACGTGAGGTCGTCCACCTTCTCGGCCTTCTCGTAGGTGACGCCTGCGATCGAGAACTCCGGCTGCTCGATCGGCAGGTTCAGCGAGAAGACGGCGTCGTCCGCGGTGAACGGCTCGCCGTCCGAGAAGGTGACGCCGTCGCGCAGGTGGACCGTGAGCGTGGTGCCGGCGTCGTCGAACTCCCAGCTCTCCGCGAGCCAGGGCTCGACCACGGCGCCGTTGCTGTAGTCGACGCGCATGAGCGGCTCGTAGACCAGCTCCATGTTGGGCGCCTTGTCGACCGCGGGGCCCACCACGTTGTAGTTGTGGACGAACGTGGTGCCGCCGTCCGTCTTGCCGTAGACCATCGTGTCGTCGCGTCCGCCCGCGGTCTCCTCGCCGGACGTCGAGCCGCCCGCACAGGCCGAGGTGAGCAGGACGACGGCGACGGCCAGCGCTGAAACGCGCCGTCCGAACGATCGTGCGTGTCCCATGCCAGATCCCTTCCGCTTCGTCGAGGTAGGTCAGTCTGCTCATACGTATGAGCATCGGTTCGCGGCGATGCGGAGGGTTGCTCCTACGTATGAGCGAGGACATTAGGGGCGTGCGGGGTGGGGTGTCAATGGGTCTCGGCCGGGCGAACACCGTGCACCGCGACGGACGCTCGCGGACCGGTACACGCCTAACGCAGCTCGAACTCGAACCGTTCGACCCACCCGAGGTCGAGGTCCTGCCGGGCCACGTCCCTCAGCACTGCCACGATGTCGTCGAAGAGGTCGGCACCGAGCCGTGACCTGCTCGTCGCGGAGTCCAACCAGATGATCCTCAGCGGCCGGTCCACGTCGGTCGAGAGCCGATCATGCAGAGCGGCCAGATTTCGCCCGTACCAGGGCCCGAGATCCAGCTGCTCCGCCAGTACCCGATGGACGTCGGACTCCGTCGTGACCGAACGTCCTTCGATGCGTATCTCCGCCATGCTCACCGCCCCCGTCACTGGATGAACGTCTCGGCATGTCCGCCCGTGCTGCGTGAGCGTCCGGTGCCTACGACCCGGCCCGCCCCCGCCGGGCCGCCCGCACGTCGAGCTCGGCCTCGTGGATCGCCCGCTCCAGCGCCTCGGCCACCTGGCCTGCGACGTCGCGCAGCAGCCGCGCCTTGTGCAGCGCGTTCCGTGCCTCGGCCGGGGTGTCGGCGTCGAGGTCGATCGTGACGACGCGACCGCAGTCGGCGACGGAGAGGCGCGCGCTGACGCGCCTTCCGCGCTCGTCCGGGTCGAAACCGGGCTCGACGGTGATGTCAGCCAGCGCGTACGCGCCGGCGTGGTGGCCGCGCAGGTTCAGGAAGGTGCGGCGGTAGAAGCGTCGGAACGCCATGGGTACCTCGTCTCAGGACAACTCCCGCCTGAGTGGGCGGGGTCGGTACCCGCCCCATGACCCGCCGGATGCTCGCACCATGCCCGCCACCCTACGCACACGGCATCCGTGCGCGCACCGGTTTTCGCACGGCGGCGCCGGCCCGCCGCGCACGACGCCGCCGCCGCCGGCCCGCCGCCATGCGCCCCGCCGATTCCCAGGCACCATAGGGATACGGCACACGAGCCCAGCCCCATCCGGACCGCGCCACGGAGGACACCGATGACCACCGAGACCCCGCGTCACACCGCCACCGCGACCACCCACATCGCGGAGCCGCCCGAGCGGGTCTGGGCCGAGCTCACCCATCCCGGGGCACGGTGGATGCTGGGCGCCAACGTCGAGACCGACTACCGGCCCGGCAGCCCCATCACCTTCGAGGGACACTTCTTCGGCCGGGTCTTCGCCGACAAGGGCACCGTCATCGCCGTCGACCGCCCGCGCCTGCTGCACTTCACGCACTTCGCGCCGCTGAGCGGGCTCGACGACGTGCCCGAGAACTACCACGAGATCCGCATCGAGCTCGTGGCGGACGACGGCGGCACGCGCGTCACCGTGGTCCAGGACAACATCGACACGGCACACCACGCGTCCGCCGCCGAGGGGCACTGGAAGGACGCCCTGGCCACGCTCGCCCACCGCGACGACGGGACGGGCAACACCCACTGGTGAAAGGTCAGCCCGCCAGCGCCGCGTACCGCGCGCTGAGGGGCACGTAGTCGGCGTCGAAGTCGCCGAGGTCCGGCAGCTCGCCACCCTCGACGGCGGCGACCAGGCGGTTCAGGTACCACTCCCAGCCGGGTCCGGTCTCCGACAGGGTCTTCGGGTCGAGCTCCATCTGGCGCAGGGTCAGCGTGGTGCCGCCCTCCACCTCCGCCAGCTCGGCGCGCAGGCGCCAGTGCCCGTACTCGTCGACGGCGCTCACCGCCAGCAGGTGCGGCGCCTCGCAGGCGTGGACCTGGAACTCCGTCGGGTCCGCCGGCTCGGCCTCGGCGGTCATCGTCACCAGCACCCGGCCGGTCGACGGGTCGCCCGTCCAGGTGCCGAACCAGCGGGCCAGGCGGTCCGGGTCGGTGACGCTCCCCCAGACGTCCTCGATCGGCGCCCTGAACCGGCGCACCAGCACCAGCGTGCGCCCGTCGTCCTCCAGCTCTCCGGTCAGGTTCATGCGATCCGCTCCTTCGTGGTCGTGGTACCTGGTGTGGGGGCCGTGCCGGCTGCAGACGTCCCCCGGCGGCGGTCGCGCGCCGCCCGGCGCACCTCGGTGTCCAGCCCGTCGAGGTGGCCGGCCGAGACGGGTGCCCGCCGCGCGGCGAGCGCGCCCAGCAGGTCACGCACCTCCGCCAGCGGGCCGGGGTCGAGCGTGTAGCGCCGCTCCCGGCCGTCGTCGGTGCCCCGCACCAGCCCCGCATCGCTCAGCACGCGCAGGTGCTTGCTGATCGCCGGGCGCGACACCGCGTGCCCGGCCGCGAGGTCCACCACGCGCGCCGGACCCGCGGCCAGCCGCAGCAGCAGGTCACGGCGGATCGGGTCGGCGAGCGCTGAGAAGACGTCCACCCCCTAATGGTAACCGACCGGTTACCATTCGTCAGGATCCGGGCGGCGCCACCGAGCCACGCTCCACCAGCCGCACACCGAGCGAGACCGGCGCGGCACCGGGCCCGGCCACGCCCTGCGACCGCCCGGCCCCGCGCTCGATCTCCTCCAGCACGATGCGCGACGCCTCCGCCACCTTCGCGGGCATGTCCTGCGCGATCGTGGTCAGCCCCGGCGTGGTGTACGCGCCGAAGTCGAGGCCGTCGAACCCGATCACCGACACGTCGCCGGGCACCGACCCGCCCGCCTCCGCGATGCCCGCCATGATGCCGACGGCGAGGTGGTCGGCCGTCGCGAACACCGCCGTCACCCCGGGGTGGTCCCGGCGCAGACGCACGCCGAGGCGCCGTCCGTCCTCGAACGAGGTGAGCACCTCGACGGCCCGGACGCCGCCCGGTTCGAGACCCGCCTCCAGGCACGCCTCGCGGAAGCCCGCCCAACGCCGGCCCACCACGCCCATGCCCTGGTAGGGCGGTCCGGCGAAGAGGACCCGCCGGTGCCCGGCGTCGGCCAGGCGTGCCCCGGCGAGGCGCCCGCCCCGGTGGTCGTCGCTGCGCACGCCGACGACGCGGGGGTTGGCCGAGTAGCTGTCGATGGCGACCAGCGGCACGGTGTCGACGCGCAGCCTGTCGACCTGCTCGTCCGGGAACTCGACCAGCACCACGCCGTCGAGCGACCAGCCGCGCACGGTCTGCGCCACCTGGTCCTCGTGCTCGATCCCGCGCAGCAGCACGTGGTAGCCGTGGTGCCGCAGGTGGGCCTCCATGCCGCCCACGACGGCGACGGTGTGCGGGCTGACCAGCAGGCTGTTGTTCTCCCCCACCGGCACCAGCGCGGCCACGATGTGCGACCTGCTCGCCGCGAGGCTGCGCGCCGGGATGTTCGGCACGTAACCGAGCCGGGCGGCGATACCGAGGACTCTCTCGATCGTGGCGGGCGAGACACGGGCGCGCTTGCCGTTCATCACGTTCGAGACGGTCATCACGCTGACGCCGGCCTCGTCCGCGATGTCGCTGAGCTTGACGGTCACGCGGCCCTCTCTCGTCGATGGTCCCTGCCGACATCCTAGGGACGCCCTTGACCGCGCGGCAGGAGGCGCCGTACCGTCGCACCGCAAAGTTTACCGCTAAACCTTCCGGTCCCGGCGACGACGCCGCGGCCTCCCCGCACGACGGGCGCACCGCGGCGCCCGCGACGAGACGGAGCGACAGCATGACACCCACCCTGACGACATGGCGCAGACGCCTGGCCCTGCTGGCGGCCCTCGCGCTCGCCGGCACCACCCTCGTGGCGGGCGCCGCCCCGGCGGGCGCCGCGACCACGCGGTACCAGGCCGAGCAGGCCGCCCTGTCGGGCGGCGCCGTCGTCGCCACGGAGCACGCCGGCTACACCGGCACCGGCTTCGTCGGCGGCTACACCGACGGCAACAAGGGCACCGCGACCAGCACGTTCGCCGTGACCGCGGCGACGTCGGGCCCGCACACGCTGGCCCTCCGGTACGCCA
Source organism: Promicromonospora sp. NPDC052451 (assembly GCF_044547525.1). Classification (NCBI taxonomy): domain Bacteria; kingdom Bacillati; phylum Actinomycetota; class Actinomycetes; order Micrococcales; family Promicromonosporaceae; genus Promicromonospora; species Promicromonospora sp. NPDC052451. The sequence goes on along the minus strand of NZ_JBIUAP010000016.1, from coordinate 68,831 downwards.
ACGGCACCGGCTCGGCCAAGTCCCTCACGCTCCTGGTGGACGGCGCCGCGCAGCAGGTGACCCTGCCCGCGACCGCGGGCTGGACCACCTGGGCCACGCAGAGCACGGTCGTCACGCTGTCCGCGGGCAGCCACTCGATCGCGTACCGGTTCGGCTCCGGCGACTCGGGCAACGTGAACCTCGACGCCCTCGACGTCAGCGACTCGGGCGGAAGCAGCGGCGCGGACTACGGTCCCGGACCCACGTTCGAGGCGGAGGCCGCGACCCTCGCGGGCGGCGCCGTGACCGCCACGGACCACACCGGGTTCTCCGGCAGCGGGTTCGTGGGCGGGTTCACGGACGGCAACGCCGGCTCGGCGTCGGTCACGTTCAAGGTGCAGGTCACCGCGGCGGGAGCCAAGGACCTCACGGTCCGGTACGCGAACGGCACCGGCTCGGCCCGGACCCTCTCGCTGTACGACGGCGGCACGCGCCTGACGCAGCTGTCCCTGCCCGCGACCGCGAGCTGGGACACGTGGGGCACCGTGACGCACACCGCGACGCTGACCGCGGGCAACCACGACCTGCGGCTGACGTACGCCTCGGGCGACAACGGCAACGCGAACATCGACAAGCTCGACGTCTCGGCGAACGTGCCGCCGCAGCCCGCCGGCCCGGGCGAGGCCGAGGACGCATACCGCTCCGGGAACGCGGCGGTTGCGAGCGCCACCGGCGGCTTCACGGGCGCGGGCTACGTCGGCGGCTTCACGACGGCGGGGGCGCGCGTGCTGCGCACGGTCCAGGCCGGTTCGGCGGGCACCGCGACCGCCACGTTCCGGTTCGGCACGCCCGCGGGCGGGCGCACCCTCGACCTGCTGGTCAACGGCCGGGTCACGGGCCAGGTGAGCTTCGCCGCGGGCAGCGGGTGGCGCACCGTGACGGCGAGCGTGCCGCTCCGGGCGGGCGTGAACACGGTGGGCGTGCGGGCCGCGAGCGGCGGCGCCGACGTGCTGCTGGACAGCATCGCCGTCTCGGGTGAGACGGACCTCGCGGCGCGCGGTGCGTCGACGTCGTACACGCAGTACGAGGCCGAGGCAGGCACGACGACCGGAACCAGGCTGGCGCCGTCGCGCACCTACGGCACGGTGCAGGCCGAGTCGAGCGGGCGCAGCGCGGTGCGGCTGGACGCCGTCGGCGAGAAGGTGGACGTGACGCTGACCGCCCCGGCGAGCGGGGTCGTGGTGCGCTACTCGATCCCGGACGACGCGGCCGGGACCGGGCAGACGTCGCCCCTGGCGGTGTACGCGAACGGGACCAAGCTGAAGGACGTGACGCTGACGTCGGCGCACGCCTGGCAGTACGGCGAGTACCCGTTCCACAACGACCCGTCCCTCGGCGCCGCCCACCGGTTCTACGACGAGCTGCGGTTCGAGATCCCGGAGCAGGCGGCCGGGACGGTGCTGTCGCTGCGGAAGGACTCAGGCGCCGTGGCGCACATCGACGTCGACCTGGTCGAGGCGGAGCGGGTCGCGGCAGCGCTCACCGCGCCCGCGGGCGCGGTCTCGATCACGGCGCACGGCGCGACGTCGGGCGGGGGCGACGACACGGCGGCCATCACGGCGGCGGTCGCCGCCGCAAAAGCGGCGGGCGTGCCGGTCTGGATCCCCGCGGGCACCTTCCACGTGAACGACGCGATCCGCGTCGCGGGGGTGTCGGTGCTGGGTGCCGGCCCGTGGCACTCCGTGATCGTGGGCACCGGCAGGGCGGGCGGCTTCTACGCGACCGGCGGCGGCGTCACCATCGCGGACGTCGCGGTCTTCGGCTCGGCCACGGTCCGCGAGGACGCCGAGGGGCAGGCCGCGATCGAGGGCGACTTCACGAGCGAGTCCCTGCTGCAGAACATCTGGGTGCAGCACACCAAGGTGGGGCTGTGGGTGCGGCCGGGCTCGCGCGACGTGCTCGCGGTCGGGCTGCGCGTGCGCGACACGTACGCCGACGGCGTGAACCTGCGCTCGGGCGTGACCAACGCGCAGGTGACCCAGTCGACGTTCCGCAACACGGGCGACGACTCGCTGGCCATGTGGTCGGACGGCGCCGCCGTCAGCGGCAGCGTGTTCTCCTTCAACACCGTGCAGGCCCCGGCGCTGGCGAACGGCCTGGCCGTGTACGGCGGCGGGGGCGGCAACCGGGTCGAGGACAACCTCGTGGCCGACACCGTCAACGCGGCGGCGGGCATCGCGGTCAGCACCCGGTTCGGCGTTCCCTTCACGGGCACGACGACGGTGGCGCGCAACACGCTGACCCGCACCGGCAGCCGCGAGCCGAACTGGCCGGCCGAGCTCGGCGCGCTGTGGGTCTACGCCGACGTGCACGCCATCGACGCGCCGATCGTGATCCGGGACATGACCATCCAGGACAGCACGTACGCGGGCGTGCTGATGTCGTGGCAGAAGTCGATCCAGCAGGTCAGCCTCGACCGGGTGAACATCACCGGCTCGGGCACCTACGGCATCGAGCTGCATGCCGCGGGGCAGGCGTCGTTCGCGAACACGACCGTGTCCGGCTCGGGGACGGCGGGGCTGCTGAACGACATGGGGTTCGTGCTGGACCGGCAGGGCGGGAACTCGGGGTTCTGATCCCTTGATCCCGGGGGCGGCCCGGGCCCCGTTGCGGGCCCGGGCCGTTCCGTGTGTCCGGAGGTCGGCTCGCCAGGACGACGTCGGGCTACTTGCCGCCGGTCGTGGCGATCCCCTGGACGATGTACCGCTGGCCGAGGAGGAACACCACGAACACCGGGACCAGGCTGACGACCGACATCGCGAACAGCGGCCCCCAGCTGCTGGCGCTGGTCGAGTCGACCAGCGAGCGCAGCGCGACCGACGTGCTGAACATGGCCGGGTCGGTGAGGTAGATGAGCTGGGTGAAGAAGTCGTTCCAGGTCCAGATGAACGTGAAGATCGTGGTGGTCACCAGGGCCGGGCGCATGAGCGGCAGCAGGATCTGGGCGTAGATCCGGAAGAACCCGGCGCCGTCGATCCGGGCGGCCTCGTCGAGCTCGCGCGGGATGCCGCGGATGAACTGGACCATGAGGAACACGAAGAACGCGTCCGTGGCGAGCAGCTTGGGCACGATGAGCGGCCAGAACGTGTTGACCCAGCCGAGCTGGGAGAAGATCACGTACTGCGGCACGATCACCACGTGGATGGGCAGCATGATGGTCAGCAGCATGATGCCGAAGAACACCCGCCGTCCGCGGAACCGCAGCCGGGCGAACGCGTAGGCCGCCATGGAGCAGGAGACGAGGTTGCCGACGATGGCGCCGAGCGCGATGAGGCTGGAGTTGACCAGGTAGCGGCTGAACGGGAGCCCGGCACTGTCCCAGCCCTCGACGAAGTTGGCGAGGTCGTCGCCCGCCGGCCACAGGCCGGGCGAGGTGAAGATGTCCGGCTCGTCGCGCACGGCGCTGACGAGCATCCAGGCCAGCGGGTAGGTCATCGCCAGCCCGATCAGGATGACGACGAGGTGCTTGGTCGCGGTCTTGAGCGTGTCAGTCGTCATAGAACACCCAGAATCGTGAGGCCCAGAAGTTGATGGCGGTGAAAGCGGCGACGATCACCAGCAGCACCCAGGCCATGGCGGACGCGTACCCCATCTGGAAGTTGCCGAATCCGGTCTGGTAGAGGTACAGCGTGAAGAACATCGTCGAGTCGGACGGTCCGCCGGTACCGCCGGACACGATGAAGGCCTGCGTGAACGCCTGGAAGGCGTGGATGATCTGCAGCACCACGTTGAAGAAGATGATCGGCGTGATCATCGGCAGGGTGATCCGCGCGAACCGCGCCCAGCGCCCGGCGCCGTCCACGGCCGCCGCCTCGTAGAGCGAGACGGGCACCTGCCGCAGGCCGGCCAGGAAGATGACCATGGGGGCGCCGAACGTCCAGACGTTCAGCACCACGAGCGTGCCGAGCGCGGTGTCGGGGTCGGCGACCCAGGCGGGGGCGTCGTGCACGCCGAGCAGCGCGAGCCCCTGGTTGACCAGGCCGTCCGCGCCGAACAGCCGCCGCCACAGCACGGCCACGGCCACGGACCCGCCCAGCAGCGAGGGCAGGTAGTACACCGACCGGTAGAAGGCCAGGCCGCGCATCCCCCGGTTGAGCACCACGGCGATGCCCAGGGCGGCGGCGAGCTGGAGCGGCACGGAGACGAACACGTAGGCGAAGGTGACGCCCAGCGAGTTGAGCAGGCGTTCGTCGTCGAGCATCTGCACGTAGTTGTCCAGGCCGAGGAACTCGGGCGGCTGGAGCAGGTTGTAGTCCGTGAGCGAGACGTAGAGCGAGGCCACCATGGGACCGGCCGTGATGAGCACGAGGCCCGCGAGCCACGGCACCAGGAAGAGGTAGGCGGCACGCTCCTCCTTGCGGGCGGCCTCGCTCAGCACCTCCGAACCGCCCTGCCTGCGCAGCGTGCGCAGCTCGCCGAGCGCGCTCATCGCAGCACCCGCGCGGCCTGCTCGAAGAACTCGGTGGCGGCGGCCGAGACGGTCGCCTCGCCGAAGCCGATGTCCTGGTCGAGCTTGACGAACAGCGTGAGCAGCTCGTTGTAGCCCAGCGGCCAGGCCGGGGGCGCGGGCGGGACGGAGCCCGCGATGCGGCCCACGTAGTCGACGGCGCGCTGCTCGGCGGACCCGGCGTCCAGGTCCAGCAGGCCGATGGCGCGCTGCGACGGCGGCACGCCGAGCACGATGCCGAGCGTGCGGATCGCGTCGTCGTCGTTCACGAGGAAGTCGATGATCCGGGCCGCCTCGTCGGGCTGCGAGCTCGTGGACGCGATGGACCAGAAGTCCAGGCACTTGACGAACAGGCCCGAGCTGCCGGTTCCGGCGGTGGGCGGCGTCAGGATGTCGAGGGGGCCGTCGAGGAACGGCTGCACGAACGCGACCTGCTGCACCCAGCCGAAGCCCACCGCCGTGGTGCCCTTGGCCAGCGGCCAGGTGTCGAAGCCCGCGACCTCGGCCGACACGGCCGCCGGGGGCGCACCCCGGTTCGCCCGCAGGTCGTCCCAGTAGGCCCACCACTCCTCGAGCACGCCCTGGTCGAACGCGAGGTCGGAGCCGTCCGGCGTGAACATCTCGGTGCCGTGCTCGCGCACGTACGACTCGAAGAGCTGGAGGCTGCCGCCCTGGTCCATGGACCCGTAGACGTCGTCGCGCGCGGCGCCGACCTCCTTGGCCCAGGTGCCGAAGTCGGCCCAGGTCCACGTCTCGTCGACGTCGGGCACGCCGAGCGCCGCCACCAGGTCGCGGTTGACGAAGGCGGCGTTGGCGATGGAGCTCTGGCTGATGCCGTAGTAGGTGCCGTCGATCCGGGCGCTGTCGGCGATGTCGGGGGCCATGTCGTCGATGTGGATCGCCGAGCCGAGGTAGGCCGACAGGTCGGTCAGGGCGCCGCGGTCGGCGTAGTCGGCGAGGTAGCTCATCGACATCCGCATCACGTCGGGCGCGGAGCGGCCGGCCGTCTGCGTCGCGAGGCGGTCCCAGTAGTCGTCGAACGCCGAGAACTGGGCCACGACGTCCACGTCCGCGTGCTTGCGGCCGTAGAGGCGGACGAGCTCCTGCATCGCCTCGTGGACGGGGTCTCCCCCGTACCAGCTCAGGCCTGGTCTGCCCGGCGGCGAGCCGGTGGGGCGGCAGGCCGCGAGGGACGCCGCCGCGAGCCCGGCCAGGGTCACGCCCAGGAGCTGGCGGCGGGTGAGGTCGGGGGTCATGCGGTGGCTCCGTCCGGGTCGAAGGCCCAGTTGTGGGGCGCGCGCTTGGCCGTGTACGCGCCGGCGGGCAGCTCGTCCTGCGCGCGGAGCATCCACTGCGTCAGGCGCCACAGCAGGTCGGCGCGGTCGGCGGCGTGGGCGGGGTCGTGGAACAGGTCGTGCACCTCGGCCGGGTCGGCGGCGAGGTCGTACAGCTCGCCGCTGCCGTCGCTGTGCACGATGAGCTTGAGGTCGCCGCGCCGCAGCATCCGCGAGCGCCCGCTCTGGGTCACGGTGTTGAGCTCGTCGAACGTGCGGCCCTCGTACGGGAAGTGCAGGGGCGGGCGTTCGTCGGCGCGGTAGGTGAGACCGCCGAAGCCGCGTTCGGCGTAGAGGTCGTCGAACTCGGGTGACGTGCGCCCGGGGTCGAGCAGGAGGGGTGCGAGGCTGCGGCCGGTGGCGCCGTCGGGGACGGCGGAGCCGACCAGCTCGGCGACGGTGGGCAGGATGTCCACGATCGAGACCAGCTCGGCGCGGGTGCGGGCGGCGACCGGGCCGCCGCTGAAGAAGAACGGGATGCGCATGAGCACCTCCGGCATGCCGGCGCCCTTGCGCTGCAGGCCGTACTCGGCCACGTAGTCGCCGTGGTCGCTCACCATGATGACCAGCACGTCGTCGCCGAGCGTGGTCCAGACGTGCTCCATGAGCCGCCGCACCTGGTCGTCCAGGAGGCGCAGCTGGCCGCAGTAGTTGGCGCGGTAGCGGGCGCGCTCGTCGTCGTAGCCGGGGCGCTTCTCCTCGGTGAGCTCCTGGAGCCAGGCCCAGTGCCCGCCCTTGGCACGCGCGACCTCCGGTCCGTGCAGGCGCTCCGGGATCTGCTCGGCCGGGAACATGCTGAAGTACGGCTCGGGCACCTGGTAGGGGTTGTGGGGCTCGGGGAAGGAGACCCACAGGAACGTGGGCACGGACGGGTCGGTGCCCGAGATCTCGTCCATGGCGTCGGACACGATGCGGTACGGGAGCGAGGCCTCGAGCGGGAAAGGGGTGGGCTCGTGGGCGACGCCGTGGTCCAGCTCGTCGAGCCACCGGTCGAACGCCTCGTGCTGCGGGTTCCGCTCGGGTCCGTCGGTGTGGAAGTAGGGCCCCCGGTAGGCGTCGAAGTCGTCCGGACCGCGGTGCATGTGCGGCTTCCCGGCGAACACCCGCCGGTATCCCGCCTCGCCCAGCACGTCGAGCAGGTCACGGTCGTAGGACGCCGCCTCGGCGGTGCTGTTCTGGGTCACCCGGTGGGCGGACGGGAACCGGCCCGTCAGGAGGCTCTCCCGCGCGGGCACGCACAGCGGCGAGCTGGTGTAGCCGCGCTGGAAGTCGGTCCCCTGCTCCGCGAGGTGGTCCAGGAACGGGGTCGTGTCGAGGGGGAACCCGGCACGGGCCGAGAGGTCGGCCCGGTGCTGGTCGGTCATGATCAGCACGATGTGGGGTGCCGCCGCCGGCGTGCCGACCCGCCGTGCCGCACGCGGCGCAGGAACCTCTCGCATGGTGCCTCTCCTTCGAGTCCCCGGCCCCGGGAAACGGTCCGGTCGCAGCCTTGCCTCGATGCAAGCCGTCGGGGCGAGACCTTATCCAGTAGGCTTGCCTCGATGCAATATCTCGATGCCACAGGGAGGTCGCATTGGGCCGGCGCGAAGACGTCGCACGCCTCGCCGGAGTCTCCGCGCGCACGGTGTCGAACGTGGTCAGCGGTACCGTCAACGTCGCTGCCGACACCCGCCAGCGGGTGCTCGCGGCCATCGAGGAGCTCGACTACCGGCCGAGCGAGATCGGCCGGATGCTGCGGTCGGGCCGCACCGGCATGGCCGCGCTGGTGGTCCCGGACCTCGACAACCCCTACTTCGCGGAGCTCGCCCGCACGCTCATCGAGGCCGCCCGGCACCAGGGCTACACGCTCATGATCGAGCAGACCGACGGCGTCCGGGAGCGCGAGCGGGAGCTGCTCGCGCGGGCGGACACCAAGGCGATCTTCGACGGTCTCATCGTGAGCCCCCTCGGGCTCACCGACGACGACCTGTCCCGGTCGTCGCGCACGCAGCGGCCCGTGGTGCTGCTGGGCGAGGAGTCCCACCCCGGCTTCGACCACGTCCACATCGACAACTTCGCGGCCGCACGCACCGCCGTCGAGCACCTGCTGGCGACCGGTCGCCGGCGTGTGGTGGCCGTCGGCGCGCAGCGCACCGGGGAGTCGTCGAGCTCGCTGCGGCTGGCCGGCTTCGAGGCCGCGATGGGCGCGGCACCCTCGGCGTCGGGCGACGTCGCCTACGTCGACTCGTTCACCCGGCGCGGCGGGGCCGAGGCGACGCGGGCCCTCCTGCGCCGCGGCGTCCTGCCCGACGCCCTGTTCTGCTTCTCCGACCTGCTCGCGCTCGGCGCCCTGCGCGCCCTGCACGACGCCGGGATCTCCGTGCCCGAGCAGGTCGCCGTGGTGGGCTTCGACGACATCGAGGACGGGCGCTACGGCAACCCCAGCCTCACGACGATCTCGCCGGACAAGGCGGCGATCGCGCAGGCCGCGATCGACGCGCTCGTCCGGCGGATCGGCGGCGACGACGGCGAGGCGGTGCGCGTCATCGCGCCGCACCGCCTCGTCGTCCGCGAGAGCACCGGGGTGCGTGCCGGCTAGCCGGGCCCGCTCAGCGCGGCACGTCCGACAGCGGCGCGTCCCGCAGCGGCAGGTCCGACTGCGGCAGGTCCGACAGCGGCACTGCCGCGGGCCGCTCGCACCGGCTCTCGACGGGCACCGTCGTGCCGCTGCCGGCCGACTCGAGCAGCGCCGTCATGATCTCCAGCACGTGGTACGCGAGCTCGCCGCCGGCCCGCGGGGGCACGCCGTCCGGCGTCGTCGCGAGGTCGGCGACACCGTAGCCGCGCCCGGCGTCGCGGTAGCCGGCGCTCGGCGGCAGGGTCACCCAGGAGCCGCCCAGCTCGTGCAGCTCGACGTCGCCGTCGAACTGGTTGGGGTCAGGCACCACGAGCGAGCCGGTCTGCCCGTGCACCTCGATGTTCGACGCGCGCGTCGCGACCGAGTCGAAGCTCATCACCAGGGTCGACAGCGCGCCGGAGACGTGCCGCAGCACGCCCGTCACGTGCGTGTCGACGTCGACCGGCACGGTCTGGCCGGCCCGCGGGCCCGAGCCGATCGTGCGTGTCGCACGGGTGTGGCTCGCGGCTCCCACCACCGACTCGACCGGGCCGAGCAGCGTGACCAGCGTGGTCACGTAGTACGGCCCCATGTCGAGCAGCGGCCCGCCACCGGGCTGGTAGTAGAAGTCGGGGTTCGGGTGCCAGCGCTCGTGGCCGGGCGTCGTCATGGTCGCGGTGGCCGCGACCGGCAGCCCGATCACGCCGTCGTCGATCGCCTTGCGCGCCGTCTGGACGCCCGTGCCGAGCACCGTGTCTGGTGCGCAGCCCACGCGCACCCCGGCCGCGCGGGCGGCGTCGAGGACCGCGCGCGCCTCGGCGGGCGTGGCCGCCAGGGGCTTCTCGCCGTAGACGGACTTGCCGCCGGCGATGGCCCGGAGGGCGACCTCGGCGTGGGCGGCGGGGATGGTCAGGTTCAGCACGAGGTCGACCTCGGGGTCGTTCACCAGCTCGTCCACGGTGAGCGCGCGAACGCCCTGCTCGGCGGCCACGGCCGCCGCCCGGGCGGCGTCCAGGTCGGCGACGGCGACGAGCCGCACGGCCGCCAGCCGCTCGAAGGTGGACAGGTACTGGCCGGCGATCGCCCCGACCCCGACGATCCCGACGTTCAGCGGCTGGCCCACAGGATGCCCCTCTCGATGACGGTGCGGACGTTCGGGTCCTGGACGACGGCGAGCTCGTGGCCCGGCGTCGAGACGAAGACGCGGCCCTCGCCCCACTGCCGCGTCCAGATCGCCGGGCAGGTGACCGGCCGGTGCCACGGGTCGAAGTCGCGCGCGGCGAGCGTCGTGGTCGCCAGCACGTCGTTGTACTCGTCGGTCAGCACCCAGTACTGCTCGGTCGTCAGCTCGAAGTCGCCGATCCCGGCGACGATCGGGTGGTCGGCCCGCTCGGGCACGATCTCGATCGTGTGCCGCACGAAGTTGTCGGCCGCCTCCCCCGCCAGCTCCTCGCGGGGCGCCCGCGGCGGGTGCGCCGCGAACTGCCCGCCGACGAGCTGCAGGTAGTCGGAGCTGTTGCGGTAGGAGTCGGCGATGCCGCCGTGCCACCCCGCCAGCCCCGTGCCGCTCGCCACGGCGGCCATCAGCCCGCGCAGCTCGTCGGTCTCGATCGTGCTCATCGTGTTCGTCTGGACGATCAGGTCCACGCCGGCCAGGTAGCCGGCGTCGGCGTAGACCGCCGTCGTGTCCTCGACGCGGACGTCGTAGCCCTGCTCGGTCAGGAACGGGATGAACGCGTCGGTCGTCTCGACGGGCTGGTGGCCCGTCCATCCGCCGCGCACGATCAGCGCCCGCTTCTCCATCGAAGTCGCCATCTACCGCTCCACTCCACAAGTTGCGCAACATACGGACCCTCTGGGTGCCGCACCTCTTGATACATGAGGACTTTTGCCGTTTCAAGACCCAATTAGTTGCGCAACTTCTGCGCGCGGTCCTACCGTCGGCCCCATGGAGAACGCGCGCCGCACCACGCTGGCCGACGTCGCCCGCGCCGCCGGGACGACGGTTCCCACGGTGTCCAAGGTGCTCGGCGGCCGCTCCGACGTCTCCGCCGGGACCCGGGCGCGCGTCATGCGCGTCGTGGCCGAGCTCGGGTACCGCGGCCGGGCGGGCCGGGGCGTGCCCCCCGACGCCGGGCGGCCGCCGTTCGTCGACCTCGTGCTCAGCGGCATCGAGGGCACCTGGGCCAACCGGGCGCTGAGCGGCGTGGAGCGCGCCGCCGCGGAGGCGGGCGTCGACGTGGTCGTCTCGGTCGCCCGGCCGCCCGACGACGCCTGGCTCACCCGCCTGCTGGCCCGCCGACTGCGCGGCGCCGTGCTGGCCCTCGTCGACACGACGCCCGACCAGCTCGCGACGCTCGCCGCGGCCCGCATGCCCGTGGTGCTGCTCGACCCGGTGCGGCAGCCGCCCGGCACCGTGGCGAGCGTCGGGGCCGCCAACTGGGCCGGCGGGCGCGCCGCCGCCGAGCACCTGCTCGCGCTCGGGCACCGGCGGCTCGGGGTCCTCGCCGGGCAGCGCACCCACCTCTACAGCCAGGCGCGCGTCGACGGCTTCCGGTCGGCCGCCACCCAGGCGGGCCTCGACCTGGCCGACGACCGCGTGGTGCACACCGACTGGCGGCGGGCGCCCTCCCGGGCCCGGGCGGCCGAGCTCCTGCGCGGCGCCGACGGGCCGACGGCCGTCTTCGCGTGCTCGGACGCGATCGCGCTCGGCGTGTACGACGCGGCCGCCGAGCTGGGCCTGCGGATCCCGCAGGACCTCAGCGTGGTCGGGTTCGACGACCTGCCGGAGGCGGAGTGGGCCACCCCCGCGCTGACCACCGTGCACCAGCCGATCGCCGAGATGGGCGGCGCCGCCCTGCGCATGCTCCTGCGCCTCGGCGCGGACCAGCCGCCCGAGGCGCCCCGCGAGGAGCTGGCGACGCGCCTCGTGGTGCGCGGCTCGACCGCCGCCGCGCCCTGACCGCCGGCCTCAGGCGCCGATCGGCGCCAGGCGCACCAGCGGGTCCGGGCTGTGCACGCCGCGCGGCCGGTAGCCCAGGCTGTCCGCGAGGCCCAGGAGGTCGGCGAGGTACCAGACGATGGCGAGCCACATCTCGGTGCCCTGGAGCCCGGGCACGCCGTCCGGGCCGGGGTCGTCGGGGGCGAAGGCGAAGCCCGCGCCGTCCGACCAGTGGCCGAGCGCCCGCCGGAGCTGCGTCCGGGCCCAGCCCGCGCCCTCCGCGCGGCGGTGGCTCGTCTGCCGGGCCGCGAGCCAGAGCGGGTGCACGACGTCCAGGACGTTGCAGGCGGTGTAGCCCGCGGGCGTGGCCAGGTGCGGGTCCGCCGCGTGCTCCAGGACCGTGCCGACCGCCGCGTCGGGGTACGGCAGCGGGAGCCCGAGCTGGGCGTACGTGCCGCGGGTCAGGCGGTAGAAGCCGTTGACCGCCTGGAGCCAGCGCGGTGCCGGCTGCGGGGCGCCCCACAGCCCCGTGGCCGGGTCGGCGCGCGCCGTCAGCCAGCCCAGCAACGGGTACAGCGGGCCGACGCCGCCGTCGTCGAACCGGTCGGCGAAGTCCGTGATGTTCAGGGCGCAGGCCGTGGCCACCGCGTCGACGGCGGCGCCGCTGCCCCAGGCCCCGGCGCCCCAGTCCCGGGCCTCCAGCGCCCGGACCAGGTCGCGCCCGGACAGGCGGTGCACGGCGTGCACGGGATGGGGCAGCCGCCCGCCGAGCAGCCGGACCGCGTACCCGACGCTGAGGACGTGATAGCCGGCGCTGCCGTCGAACGGGTCCAGCGGCTCGCCGTCCGTCCCGGGGCCGGCCAGGCCCGCGTCGGCGAGGTCTCCGTCGGGCACGAGGCCCGTGACCGGGTCCTGCCGGTGGGTGAGCCGCCGGACCAGGTCCGCGGCCTCGAACCCGGCCGGCGGGGCGCCCAGCAGCAGGTCGGCGATCTCGACGGCGTCCGCCCACGGCCGCACGGCCGGTCGGCGCGGGCCCGCGAGGGCCGCCGGGCGGTCGACGAACCGCCCGTCCTCGAAGCACCGCGCGAGCACGGCGCCCGCCTGGTCGCGCACGCGGTCGCCGAAGGCCCGCAGCTCGGCGGCGAGGTCGGACGCCCCGGCGGCAGCCGCGTCCGCGCGGCGGTCCCGCAGGACCCGCGCCGGGTTGCCCGCGACCACGGCCCAGTCGGGCACGTCGCGGGTGACCACCGCGCCCGCCCCGACCACCGCGTGGTCGCCCACGGTGACGCCGTCAAGGATCGTGACGTTCGAGCCGACCCACACGTCGTCGCCGAGCACGATGCCCTTGCTCCAGGTGTCCTGCTGGTGGATCGGCAGGTCGGTACCCATGCTGTGGTTGAACCCGAGGATCGAGGTGTGGGCGCCGATCCGCACGCCGTCGCCCGCCCGGACGTCGCCGCGGACCACGGCGTACGGGTTGACCGAGCAGTCCGCGCCGAGGGTCACCTCCCCCGTGAGGTAGGCGTGGGCGGCGACGTAGGTGCGGTCGCCGAGGGCGAGCCGGTCGCAGAAGACGGCCGCACCGGGTGCCACGAAGACACCCTCGCCGATCCGGGCGCCGGCCGCGACGAGCTCTCGCCGCCGGGCCTCCTGGGCCGCGCCCTCCGGGGACGCGGGGTCGTACTCCCAGGGCAGGTAGTCGATCCGTCGGGCGCCGTCGGCCGGTGTGGGGTGCACGCGCGCCACCCTATCCGGGGCCTTCCTGCCGCCGTGCGCTCAGCCCGCCAGGAGCGCCCCGCGCGCGGCGCCGGCCAGCGCCTCGGCGAGCTCGTCGACGCGCTGCGGGTCCGCGGGGATCTGCGGTGTGGCCACCCGGAGCCACGCGGGACGCGGCGGGGTCGCGAACGTGCGGGACGACGGCGTCAGCACGATGCCGCGCGCCCCGAGCTCGACCAGGGCCTCGTCCTCGTTCTCGGCCCGCACCCACACGACCAGGCCGCCGGGAGGTGTCATGGTGCGCACGTCGCGGGCCGCGAGCGCCGCGGCGAGGTCGCGGGCGCGGTCGGCGTACCAGCGCCCGGAGTCGGCCACGAGCGTGCCGACGCTGGGCGTGGCGAGCAGGTAGGCGAGCGCGTTCTGCAGGATGCGGCTCTGGGCGAGGATGCCGTGGCTGCGCAGGCGGCGCACGCCCAGCACGACGTCGCGGGCGCCGCCCACCACGGTGGTGCGCAGGTCGAGGCCGAAGGCGCGGCAGAAGGACGTGATGCGGACGACGCGGCCGGGCAGCAGCGTGCCGAGGCTCGGTGGCCGCACGGGGGCGAGGGGGCCGAGCACGTCCTCCTCCAGCACCCAGGCGTCGGGGGCGCGCTCGGTCAGCACGGCGGCCAGCTCGGCCAGCCGCTCCGGCGTGACGGCGCCCTCCAGGGAGAACTCACCGCCGGGCTGGTAGACGACGGTGCGTGCGCCGGCCGCGAGCGCCCGCTCCAGCGCGCCGGGCAGCGGCCCGGAGGCGTCGGAGGCGACGCCCACCACCTCGAAGCCCACCGAGCGCAGGTTCCCGATGGTGCCGGAGACCGCGGGCTCCTGGACGGCGATGAGGCCGCCGGGCGCCGTGGCGGCCTCGGCCGTGAGCAGGGTGGCCTCGCCGGCGCCGCTGACGGTCACCCATTCGGCGGCGTCGAACGGCCAGTCCTGCCGGACGGCGTCGAGCAGCGCCGGGGTGATCGCCTCGCGGCGCAGCGAGTTGGTCTGGGGTTCGCGCAGGCTGTGCGCGAACGCCTCCAGCAGGTCGGGCAGACGGTCGGTGGTGGGGTGCGCGGAGGCGAGGTCGACCGTGGACCAGCCCGCGAACACGGGGGTCTCGCCCGCGCGCGGCCAGGTCGGGGCGGCCACCGGCCCCGCGACGATCGTGCCGCCCCGGCGGCGCGTGGTGACCAGGCCCCGGTCGACCAGGAGCGACCAGATCCCGGCGATGGTGGAGCGGCCGAGGCCGGAGGCGGAGGCCACCTCCGCGATCGTGGGCAGCCGGGTGCCGGGCGCGAGCACGCCCTCCTCGATCCATGCGGTGAGCTGCTCGGCCAGCTCGGGCCCGGAGACGCCGCGCACCGAGGAGATCAGGCCGGACGGCGTGTCCGGGGAGACGCCCCGGGCGTCGGATGCTGTGCTCGTCATCGCCCCTCGTCGGTCGCGTGCTGCCGGTTATCTTCCAGATGTATATCAGGATCGCCGCGCGGCGCGCCAACCCGTCTCGGCACCCCGGACACGGCGCGGTACCAGCATCTCATCAGGCGGACGGCGGCGGCCGCGGCTTGGAGCGAACGGGCCGTCATGGTTAACGTCTACCCGTGACCACGAATCTTCCATCACATAAGCCGGCGTCCCGCCTGCCGGTGATGGACACCGCCGACCGGATCCGTTCCGGCCGCGAGAGCGCGCGCTCCGTCGCCGAGCGCACCCTCGCGCGGGCGGACGCCGTCGACCCGGCCGTGCGGTCCCTCGTGTGGCGCGACGACGCCGCGACGCTCGCCGCCGCGGACGCCGTCGACGCGGCGCTGGCCCGGGGCGCGGACCTGCCGCCGTTCGCGGGTGTGCCGATCACGGTCAAGGACACGTTCGCGGTGGCGGGCCAGCCCTTGACCCGGGGCTCCCTGGCGATCGACGAGACGCCGGCGACCACCACCGACCTGCTGCCCGCCGCCGCGTTCGCGGCCGGCTTCGTCCAGGTCGGGCGCGCGGCCACGCCGGAGCTCGCGATGACGACGTCCTGCGAGAGCCCGCGCTCGGGCGTCACGCACAACCCGTGGGACCTGGGCCGGTCGCCCGGCGGGTCCAGCGGAGGACCGGCCGCCGCGGTGGCCGCGGGCATCGTCCCGGTCGCCCTGGCGAGCGACGGGGGCGGCTCGCTGCGCGTGCCCGCCGCGTTCTGCGGCCTGGTGGGCCTCAAGCCCGGCCGCGGCCTGCTCCCCCAGCGCGTCCAGGGCTGGGAGGGCGGCGCCACGGAGGGCGTGGTCACGCGGACGGTGCGCGAGACCGCGGCCGTGGTCACGCACCTGGCGGCGCCCGACCCGCTGGCCTGGTCGCGCGGGCCCGCCGCCCCCGACTACCTCGCCGCGCTCGACGACCCGCCCGGCCCGCTCCGCGTCGGCCTGCTGACCCGGTCGTGGGACCCGCGGATCCAGGTCGACGCCGCCTGCGTCGCCGCCGCGGAGGACGTCGCGGCCGTGCTGCGCGCCGCCGGGCACACGGTGGTGGCGCTCGACGCCGCCGCCGAGGGCGCGGAGATCATGGACCTGTACCCCGGCGTCGTCATCCCGGCGTGGCTGCGGCAGGTCCCACTGGACCACCCCGGCCGGCTCCAGCCCTACATCCACCGGGTGATGGCCCAGGCCGACGCGCTGGGCGCCGCCGGCTACGTGCGCGGCGCGGTCCGCCTGCGCGCCCTGGCCCGCGACGTCACGGCCACCCTGTTCCGCGGCGCCGACGTGGTCGTCACCCCCACGACGGCGACCCGCGTGCCCGAGGTCGGCGTCGTGCTGGACGAGCTGACCCGCGCGGCCCCGACGCGCGACGCCGTCGTCTACGAGCGCACCCTCGCGTTCACGACCGTGCCGAGCGTGCTCGGCACGCCCGCCCTGACCCTGCCCGCCCACCTGGACGACGACGGCCTGCCCCTGGGTACCCAGCTCGTCGCCCCGCAGGGCGGCGAGGCGCTCCTCCTGCGGCTCGGCCAGGTCCTGGAACGGCACTACGCCTGGGACCTGCGCCGCCCGCCGCACCACGCCGGGGACGCATGACGACCGCCCGGAACCCCGACCCGCACCGCGACCCCGTCCGCGGCCCAGCACCCCACAGGAACGAGACCACCATGACCTCCCGCTCCCCGCGCCGGACCACCCGGCCCCTGCCCCGCACGCTCGCCGCGGGCGCGGCGCTCGCGCTCACCGGTTCCCTCGCCGCCTGCTCGGCCGGGGGCGACGACGCGTCCGGCGGGGCGTCGGACGGCACGCTCAAGGTCGCCGTCTACGCCGGCTCCTGGGGTGAGTCGTTCACGAAGGCCTTCGTCGAGCCGTTCGCGGAGGAGACGGGCGCCACCGTCGAGCTCGTGCCCGGCAGCCCGGCCGACTGGCTCACGGCGCTGCGCACCACCAAGGGCGGCACGCCCGCCTACGACGTCGTCGCGTTCACGCCGAACGTCATCCCGAGCGCGGTCTCCGCGGGCGTGGTCGCCGAGCTCGACACGGCGCGGATCGAGCAGTTCGACCAGCTCAACACCGTGCTCGCCGAGCAGAGCAACATCGCCGGCACCCAGTACGGCCTGCCGCTGACCGTCGGCTCCACCGGCATCGCCTACCGCACCGACAAGATCGAGGAGCCGCCCACCGACTGGTCCGACCTGCTCGACCCGGCCTACTGCGGCCACGTCGCCGTGTCGCCGCTCACCTTCAACACGGGCATCGAGTTCGTCGCGGGCCTGATCAACGAGGCCGGCGGGACCATCACGGACCCGGCGGACGTCGACGCCGCGTTCGAGCAGCTCGAGACCCTCAAGGACTGCGCCTCGACGTTCCCCGCGGACGGCACCAGCGTGGAGACCGCGCTGTCCAACGGCGACGCCTGGATCGCCGCGCACTGGGACGGCCGCGCGTTCGTCCAGAAGAACCAGGGCGAGCCGATCGGCTTCGCCTACCCGGCCTCCGGCTCGGTGGGCGCCCTGACCTCCCTGTTCGTCACCGAGGGCACCGAGCAGGAGGAGCTGGCGTACACGTTCCTCGACTACGTGGCCTCCAGCGACCACCAGCCCGTCTTCTCCGAGGGCACCTGGTACGCCGCGTCCAACGACCAGAACGAGTACCCCGCCCAGTTCGACGGGCAGATCACCAGCGGCCCGGGCGCGTACGACAGCTTCGTGTGGGTCGACTACGAGACCATCACCCCGCAGCTGCCCGACCTGCAGGCCCGGTGGCAGGAGATCTTCGGCTGATGACGGCACCCACCACCCCGGAGGCCGGCACCGCCGGCCGTGTCGAGGTCCGCGGTCTCAGCGTCGGGTACGGCGGCGCGCCGGTGCTGGAGCTCGACGAGCTCACGATCGAGGCGGGCGAGTTCCTGTCCGTGCTGGGCCCCTCGGGCTGCGGCAAGTCGACGCTCCTGTCGGTGCTGGCCGGGTTCGTCACCCCGACCACCGGGTCGGTGCTGATCGACGGCCAGGACGTCACCCACGTGGCGCCCCACCGGCGCGAGACCGGCCTCGTGTTCCAGAGCTACGCCCTGTTCCCGCACATGACCGTGCGGCGCAACCTCGAGTACGGCCTGCGCACCCGGCGCGTGCCGCGCGAGGAGCGGGCCCAGCGCGTGGCCGACGCCCTGCGCCTGGTCGACCTGGCGGGCTTCGCGGACCGGTACCCGCAGCAGCTCTCCGGCGGGCAGCAGCAGCGCGTGGCCATCGCCCGTGCCCTGGTCACCCGGCCGCGGGTGCTCCTGCTCGACGAGCCCCTGTCCAACCTCGACGCCAAGCTGCGCCGCCAGATGCGCCACGAGCTGCGCGAGCTGCAGCGCGAGATCGGCACCACCACCGTCTTCGTCACGCACGACCAGGCCGAGGCGCTCGCGCTGTCCGACCGGGTCGCGCTGCTCGCGCACGGCGACCTGGAGCAGCTCGGCACCCCCGAGGAGCTGTACCGCACGCCGCGCACCCGGTTCGCGGCCGACTTCGTGGGCGCCGCGAACCTCCTGCCGGTCCACGACGCCGACGGCGCCCGCACCGTGCTGGGCCGCCCGGTCCCGCTGTCCGCGGACGCCGGCACCACCGTGGCCCTGCGGCCCGAGCACGTGCGCGTCGTCGAGCCCGGCGGTGACGCCGCCGTCGCGACCGTGCTGTCCGTCGGGTTCGCCGGGGAACGGTACGAGTACCGCCTGCGCACGCCCGACGGCACCGAGCTGCTCGCCAGTCCTGCGGGGGCCGGGCGGCGTTTCGCCGAGGCCGAGACCGTCGGGCTCACGTGGTCCGACGACGCCCTCCTGCCACTCGGGGCGGCCTGACGTGGCGGCCACCCGCGCCCGCGACCTGCGCGGCCATGTCGCGGCGATCGTGCCCACGGCGTTCGTCGTGGTCGCGTTCCTGCTGCCGCTGGTCGGGCTGCTCCTGCTGAGCCTGCGCCCCACCGACGCCATGAACAACGTGCTGCCCGGGTTCACCGGGGCCCAGTACGCCGAGGTGTTCGCCACGCCCTACCTGTGGGGCTCGGTCGTGGAGAGCCTCTGGCTCGCCGTCCGCGTGAGCGTCACGTGCCTCGTGCTCGCGTTCCCGCTCGCGTGGTACCTCGCCCGCTCGACGTCGGCCGTGGGCCGGTCCCTGGTCTTCGTCATCACGCTGTCGCCGCTGCTGACCAGCGAGGTCGTACGGTCCTTCGGCTGGCGCGTGGTCATGTCGGGCGAGGGACCCGTCAACGTGGTGCTCCAGGGGCTCGGGCTGGTCGACGAGTCGCTGCCGCTGCTGCGCTCCCCGTGGACGGTGTTCCTCGCCGTCGTGCACGTGCTGCTGCCGTTCGCGGTGCTGGCCCTGTCCGCCTCGCTCGGCGCCATCGACAACCGGCTGCTCCAGGCGTCCGCCGACCTGGGGGCGTCCGCCGTGCGCACCTTCCGCTCGGTGGTGCTGCCGCTGGCCACCCCCGGGATCGTGGCGGCCACCGTGATCGTGTTCTCGCTGAGCATGGGCGTGTACGTGACGCCGCTGCTCGTGGGCGGCGCCAACCAGTCGCTGGCCGGGCTGCGCATCCAGACCGAGGCCATGGTCGCGTTCGACCAGCCGCGCGCCGCCGCCCTCAGCTTCGTGCTGCTGGCCGTCACGCTCGCCGTCTGCGGGCTGGTCGGTCTGACCGGGCGGCTCGCCGAGAGGGGGCGTCGTGGCTGACCGTCCCGTGCGGGCCGCCGCCCGGCCCGGTACCGGCCGGGCCCGCGCCCGGCGGGTGCTGACCCTGGTGCCCGTCGTGCTCGTGTGCGCGTTCCTGCTGCTGCCGCTCCTGGTGGTCGCGCTGAGCTCCTTCAACGCGGAGAACAACTTCCGCTTCCCGCCGTCGGGCCTGAGCCTGCGCTGGTACGCCGAGGTGTTCGGCTCCGCGCAGTGGCTCGACTCGCTGGGGTACTCGCTGCGCCTGGCCCTGCTCGTGGTGCCCGTCGTGGTGCTGCTGGGCACGCTCGGCGGGTACGCCGTCGGCGCCGGGAACTTTCCCGGGCGGCGCGCGCTCGGCCTGCTGTTCCTGTCCCCCATGGCCGTGCCCGGCGTGATGGTGGGCCTGGCGCTGCTCTACCAGCTCCAGCGCACCGGGCTGGTGGGCTCGGCACAGGGGCTGTGGCTCGCGCACCTCGTGGTCACCTTCCCGTTCTGCGTGCGGGTGGTCGCGGTGAGCGCCGCGGCCCTCGATCCCGCGCTGCCACGCGCGGCGCGGTCGCTCGGCGCGTCGCCGCTGCGCACCTTCCTGACCGTGACCGTGCCGCTCATGCGCCCGGGGATCGTGGCCGGCGCGTTCCTCGGCGCCGTCATCTCGCTCGGCGAGGTCGCCGTGTCCGTGCTGGTGGCGGGCGCCGGCGAGGCCACCGTGCCCGTGCGGATCTACTCCGCGGTGCAGGTCCAGCTCGAACCCACCGTCGCGGCCGTCTCGACGCTCCTGCTGCTGGTCAGCGTCGTGACCATCGCCGTGCTCGACCGCACCGTCCACGTCTCGAGGTTCCTGTGACCCAGTCCCCCACCGCGGCCCGCCGCCGCTGGCGCATCGGCATCGACGTCGGCGGCACGTTCACCGACCTGGTGGCCGTCCCGGGCGACGGCACCTCGTGGTCGCTCGCCGACGCCGTGACCCACAAGGTGCCGAGCACGCCGCACGACCCGTCGCAGGGTGTGGAGACAGGGCTGGCGCAGCTCCTGGAGCGGGGCATCGCCGTGGAGGACGTCGCCGCCGTCGCGCACGGCACGACCATCGGTCTCAACGCCATCCTCCAGGGTCGTGTCGCCCGGGCGGCGCTCGTGGTGAGCGCGGGCCACCGGGACGTGCTGCAGATCGCGCGTGCCCGCATGCCCCGGTCGTTCGACCTGCACGCGACGCCGGAGCGTCCGATCGTGCCGCGCGAGCACGTGCTGGAGGTCGCCCACCGGTTCGCGCCCGACGGCACCTCCGTCGGCCCCGGACGGGCGACGCCCGGGGTGGACGAGGCCGAGCTGGCCCGGCTCGTGGAGCGCCTGACGGCGGTGGCGCCCGAGGTGGTGGCCGTCAGCCTGGTGGGCGGGTACGCCGCACGCGAGGCCGAGCAGCACCTGGCCGACCGGCTGGCCGCCGCCCTGGGCGTGCCCGTGACGTCGGCCGCCGCGGTGTGGCCCGAGGCCGGCGAGTACGAGCGCACCACGCTCGCCCTGCTGGACGCGCAGATCACGCCGCTGATGACCGGCTACTTCACCGCGCTGCGGGAACGGCTGCGCCGTCTGCGGGTGGACGCCCGCGTCTACATCACGACGTCGAACGGCGGCTCGGTGTCCATCGAGTCGGCGATGCGCCGCCCGGTGCAGACGGTGCTGTCCGGCCCGGCCGGCGGGGTCTCCGCGGCCGCCACGGCCTGGCCCGGCACGGACATGGTGACCGTCGACATGGGCGGTACCAGCAGCGACATCGGCGTGCTGCGCGGGGGCCGCCCGGTGCTCACCACGACGGCGACCGTGGGGCCGCACCCGCTGATGACGCCCGTGGTCGAGGTGTCGGCCATCGGCGCGGGCGGTGGCTCCGTGATCGGCGCCGACCGGTCGGGCGCCCAGCCGGTGCTCCGCGTCGGACCCGCCAGCACCGGTGCCGTGCCCGGCCCGGCCGCCTACGGCGCGGGCGGGACCCGGCCGGCGCTGACCGACGCCTACGTGCACGCAGGCGTCATCGACCCGCGGACCTTCCTCGGTGGCACGTTCCCGCTGCGCGCGGACCTGGCCACGGCAGCCCTCGCACAGGTCGCGGACGACCTCGCGCACAAGGACGGGTCGCCGTCCTCCTCCGCCCCTGCCGCGACCGGGACCGCCGCGCTCGCCGCCTGCGCCGACGGCGTGGCCGACGCCGCCCTGCGCGTCGCGTCGGTCGGCATGGCCGCCCGCCTGCGGACCGTGCTGGCCGCGCACGGCGAGGTGCCCGAGCGGTACACGTTCGTGGCGTTCGGCGGTGCGGGCGGCACGCACGCCGCGCTGCTGGCCGACGAGGTGGGCGTCCGCCGCGTGCTGGTGCCCGCGGCGGCCGGGACGTTCTGCGCGCTCGGCGCGGCGATCGCCCCGATCCGCCGCGACGTGGCGCGCACGGTGCGCACCGTGGTGGCCGAGCAGAACCTGGACGCGCTCACGACGTCGGCCGCGGAGCTGGAGCGCGAGGTGCTCGACTGGCTGCGCACGCAGGACGTCGCCGCGACCGGGACCGTGACGCTGAGCGCCGACCTGCGCTACGCGGGCCAGCCGACCACGCTGGAGGTGCTGCTGGCCGAGCGCCCGGCGGAGCCGGGCACGGACGGGCCCGGGCCGCTGCGTCTGGAGACCGAGCCGGTGCTGCGGCGGTTCGCCGAGCAGCACGAGCGGGTGCACGGGTTCGTGGACCCCACGGCGACGGTGCGCGCCGAGACGCTGCGCGCGAGTGTGAGCGTGCGCCTGGGCGAGGTGCGGTCCGGGCACGGCGGCGCGGCGTTCGTGAAGACCGGCGCACGCGACGTCCGCTACGACGGGACGCCGCGGCCGGCGAGCGTGCACGCGCTCGCGGAGGACGGCGAGGCGGCGGTGACCGGTCCGGCCGTGATCGAGAAGGCCGACACGACGGTGCTCGTGCCGGCCGGGTGGACCGCGACGACCGACGACGGCGGCAACCTGCACCTGGTGCGGGATGCGGTCGAGATCACGAACGAGGAGGGCTGAGCCGTGCTGACGACCGTCGAGAAGGACGTCGCCCACACGCGGCTGCAGGCCGCGGTCGAGGAGATGTGCCTGACCCTGCGGCGCGCGAGCCGCAGCCTGTACGTGCGCGACGCCGCCGACTTCGCGTGCGCCGTGGCCGACCGGTCGGGCCGGTTCGTCGCCTATCCGCAGGACGTGGGCGTCTCCGGCTTCGTGGGCCTGGACCTGACGCCCGCGATCGAGGCGGCGACGGCGCAGGGCCCGCTGGCCCCGGGCGACGTGCTGCTGACGAACGACCCGTACCTCTCGGGCGGCCTCTCGACGCACCTCCCGGACGTGCACGCGATCGCCCCGTTCTTCGACGGCGACGAGCTGGTCGGCTACGGGTGGGCGTTCGTGCACGTGTCCGACGTCGGCGGGCGCGTGCCCTCGTCGGTGAGCGTGCTCAACGACTCCGTCTTCGCCGAGGGACTGCGGATCCCGCCCCTGCGGTACGTGCGGGCCGGGACCGTGGTGCCCGAGGTCGAGGCGATCCTCGCGGCCAACTCCCGCACGCCCGAGGCCAACCGGGGCGACCTGCACGCCATGCTGGCCGCGCTGGACACCGGGCGCCGGCGGGTCGGCGAGCTCACCGCCGACCTGGGGCCGGCCGGGTTCGCCGACGTCGGCTCCTTCGCCCGCGAGCAGAGCGCGGCCCGCGCCCGCAGCGCCCTGCGCACCCTGGCCGACGGCACGTACCGCTTCGAGGACTACCTCGACAACGACGGCGTCAGCTCCGTGCCGCTGCGCGTGGTGGTCACCGCCACGGTCGACGACGGCACCGTGCACCTGGACCTGACCGGCACCGACCCGCAGGTCGAGGCCGCCCTCAACATGGTGACGTTCGGCCGCGCGCACTCGTGGGTGGTGACCCGCCTGTTCGCGATCGTGGGCACGCTCGACCCGGCCGTGCCGCTCAACGGCGGGCTGATGGACGTCATCGGCTTCACCGCACCCGAGGGCACGCTGCTCAACGCGACCGGCACCGCTGCCACCGGCGTGCGGCACGCCACCACCTCGCGGGTCAACGACGTCGTGTCCGGGGCACTGGTCCAGGCCGCACCCGAGGTGCTGCCGGCGGCGTCGAGCGGGCTCGTGGTGCCCGTGGTGTTCGCGGCGGCCGACGGGTCGCGGGTCGACGTGGTCGAGCCCATGGTCGGCGGCACCGGCGCGCGGCACGGGGCCGACGGCGCCGACGGGCGCGACTCCGGCATCTCCAACCTGTCCAACAACCCGGTCGAGACCGTCGAGGCGAACGTGGGCGTGCGCGTGCTGCGCTACGCCCTGCGGCCCGACTCGGGCGGCGCGGGCCGCTGGCGCGGCGGCTCCGGCCTGGAGCTCGAGTTCGAGGCGCTGACCGACGGCGCGCTCCTGGCCCGCGGCCTGGAACGACTCCGGTTCCGGCCCTGGGGCTTCGCAGGCGGACGGCCCGGCGCCCTCACCGAGCTCGTGGTCAACGAGGGGCGGCCCGACGAGCGCCGGCTGTCCGTCGTCGACGTGCACCCGCTGCGCGCGGGCGACCGCGTGGTGCTGCGCACCTCCGGCGCGGGCGGCTACGGCGACCCGCTGGAGCGCGCCACCGACGCCGTGCTCGCCGACGTCGCCGCCGGGCTCGTCACCGCCGGGGCCGCGCGGGAGACGTACGGGGTGGTGGTGCACGACGGCGTACTGGACGAGACCGCGACGGCGGCGGAACGCGCCCGGCGGACGACGGGACCGGACCAGGAGGCCGCGGCGGCACCAGGAACCGGGGACGCTGCCGGGCAGCCGCGCCCGGGCGGGACCGTGCACACGTTCGGCCCCGAGCGTGACCGCTGGGAACGGGTCTTCCCGTCCGCGCTCACCGACCGCCTCGACGTCCACCTGCGCACGCTGCCCACGACCAGGCGTGCCGCACGACGCCGGGAGATCCTCGGTGCGGTGCTGGCGGGGCTGCCCGAGCGGTTCCCCGGTACCGCCGCGTCCGGCGAGGCGCTCGCCGCGGCGGGGCGGGCGTTCGCGGAGGCCGTGACGAGGGCGGAGACGGGGACCGTTCCCGAACCGTCTGCCGGGGCCGGCGCGGGGAACGCTCCGGCGCCCGCACCCGCGTGAGCGACGCACCGCACGCGTCGTTCGACGCGGTGATCGTGGGCGGCGGCCCGCGCGCCGTCGCGGTCGTCGCCCGGCTGGCCGCGCGACGTCGGCCGGACGCACCCTGGGGGTCCGCCCCGGACCCGGCGCTGCCCGTGCTGCGCGTCGCCGTGGTCGACCGGGTGGAGGTCGGGGCGGGCGCCACGTGGCGCACCGACCAGTCGCCGCTGCTGCTGAACAACACGTGGGCGGCGCGGACCACGGTGCACGCCGACTCCTCGACGCCCATGACCGGGCCCGTCGTGGCCGGGCCGGACCTGGTCGCCTGGGCGCACGCCGCGACGTCCGACGGCGGGCCGGCCGGCATGGCACCGCGACCGCCGGGCACTGCCTGGGCCGCGGACGAGGCACGGGGCCTCGGGCCTGGTTCCTATCCCACGCGGCGGCTCCAGGGCGCCTACTACCTGGAGCAGATCGACGAGGCAGCACGCCGCGGGGGCATCGAGGTCGTGCCGGTGCACGGGACGGTCACGGACGTGCGCGCGATCCGGACCGAGCTCCGGGAGGTGACCGTCTCGGCCGACACGGTCCCTGGCCCCGCCGGTCCGGCCATCCCAGCGACCCAGACGGCACCCACACGCCTCTCGGCACCCGTCGTCGTGCTCGCGCAGGGCATGATCCAGGCGCGGCGCGCGCCGCGCACCGCGCGGTTCGCCGAGGCCGCGCGCACGCACGGCCTCGTCTACGTCGAGCCGGGCATGCCCGCCGAGCGCGACTGGGCCGTCGTGCCGGCCGGCCAGGACGTGCTGGTGGCCGGGCTCGGCGCCAACTTCTTCGACGTGCTCGCCCTGCTCACCGTGGGCCGCGGCGGGCACTTCGTCGACGCCCGCACCGGCGCACCTGCTGATGCCTCCGGCCGGTCCTGTGACGACGGCGGCGCCGACGGCCCGCACGCCGGCGACCCGCTGCGCTATGTCCCCTGCGGCGCCGAACCGCACCTGCTCGCGGGGTCGCGGCGCGGCCTGCCCTACCGGGGCAAGGGCGCGCTCACCGACGGCCTGCCGGCCCCCTATGCGGCCCGGATCGCCACCCGGGAGCGCTTCGCCGCGCTGGCCGACCGCGCGGCCGGGCGGCCGGTGCTCGACCTGGCCCGCGACGTCTGGCCGCTCGTCGCCGCCGAGCTGACGCTCGCCCACCTGACGGCGCTCGCCGAGCACCGGCCGTCCGCCCTCCGCGCCGGGGTGACACCGGACGCGCTCGCACGACGCCTGGAACGAGCCACCGACCCTGCGTGCGTGGCGGCCGCGCTCGTGGTCGACCCGGCGGACGCGTTCGACGCCGCGCGCGCCGACCGCCCGCCGATCCTCGAACCCGCGACGTGGCCCGCGTGGGTCGAGCGCTGGGTCCGCGACGAGCAGGAGTCCGTGTCCGGCCCGCTCACCTCCCCGCGTGCCCGGGTCAACCAGGCCATGGAGACCCTGCGCGGCGAGGTGGCCCGGCTCACGCGGGCCGGCGCCGTGGACGGCGCCTCCCTGGAGTCGACCGGCGAGAGCGTGCTGACCCCGCTCGGCCTGGCGCTCGCCTCCGGACCGCCCCCGCGGCGCACGGCCCAGCTCCTGGCCCTGGTCCGGGCGGGCGTCGTGGAGCTGCTCGGCGAGGACACCCGGGTCGACGTCGAGGAGGGCGCGTTCGTGGCTCGCAGCCGGGTGCGCGCCGCCGTCCGTGCCCGGGCCTTCGTCGAGACCCGGATGTCGCGGGGCCAGGTGAGCCCCACCGACGACCCGCTGCTGCGATCGCTGCTCGACTCCGGCCGGGCCCGCCGCCACCCGCTGCCCACGGCCGCGGGCGGCGTCGTCCCGTCCGAGAGCCTCGACGTGACGCGGGACGGCTTCGCACTCGTCGACGCCGCGGGCCGCGCGGACGAGCGCGTCGTCGTGCTGGGGATCCCCGCCGAGGCCGTGCAGCGCGGCTCCGCGATCGGTGCGAGCCCCGGCGTGCCGTCCCCGCTGCTCGCGGGAGCCGACGTCGCCGCCCGCCGGATCCTCGCGGCCGCTCAGCCCACGGCGCCAGGAACGGGGAGGACCGCGAGCGGCACGTGGTGCTGACCGGCGTGGATGTCCCGGTCGCGCAGCGACCCCTGCGACACGGGCCGGGGGAACGAGATCTTCACGACGTCGAGGTCCGGCAGGCGGAAGATCCGGACCGTCGAGGGGTCCACGTCGTACAGGTCGGCGACCCGCCGCTCGTCGAGGAAGGCAGGGTCGGCCACGAGCCGGTAGGTCGCGCTGTCCTTCACGAACAGGTCGATGGTGACCCAGAACGGGCCGGCGTTCTTGGAGCGGACCTCGTGGCAGACGTCGGCCAGGGTGGGCGTGCGGTCAGGCATGGGCGGACACTCCGGTCTCGGTGCGGAACAGGGCGGTGGGGGTCGGGCTGTCGACCACGTGGTGCAGCACGAACTCGTAGGCGGCGCCGCGCTCCGTCTCGGCGGGCGAGGTGGCGAACGCGAAGCTCGGCAGGTAGTCCATCTCCGGCGTGGGCATGTGCAACAGGTAGGGGTTCATCACCTTCGCGACGGCGGTGGCCGTCTCCTGGTCGGCTGCGCTGACCACGAGCATCACGCCCAGCTCGCGGGGCGTGCCCGTGCCGGGGTCCAGCGCGCCGAGCACGGCGTCGTACCCGTAGAGGCGCAGGTCGAACTCGAACTGGTCCGCGGACATCCCGAGCGCCTCCTCGGCGCGCCGGTACAGGTACGTACGCAGCAGGTCCGCCCAGCGCCCAGGGTCGGCGAGCACGAGCGGTTCGCGGACCCCGACGAACGACACGGTCTGGTACCCGGTGACGCGCGCGCCCTCCAGCTTGACCGTGTGCTGCGCGGCATGCCGGAAGACGGAGCCCTCCACGCGCACGCGGCGATCGTCGAGGGCCCGGTAGGTCGCGTGCCGCACGTCGAGCACGCCGTCCGGCTCGGTCAGCAGGAACGGGTCGGCGTTCTCGTACAGCATGTGCGCGGCCACCGACGTCGGCGTGCAGGCCGTGCCCGGGTCCACGGCCTCGATCGTGAACCCCTCGCGGTCGATGGTCGCGAAGATGCCGCCGGTGCGCGGGTT
Source organism: Promicromonospora sp. NPDC052451 (assembly GCF_044547525.1). Taxonomy (NCBI): domain Bacteria; kingdom Bacillati; phylum Actinomycetota; class Actinomycetes; order Micrococcales; family Promicromonosporaceae; genus Promicromonospora; species Promicromonospora sp. NPDC052451. Next base: position 41,355 of record NZ_JBIUAP010000016.1, on the reverse strand, counting down.
CGTCGTGGCCTGCGCGCCGCACTCGACGATCTTGCTCGCGTGCCACGTCGGTCCGGCAGGCATGCCGCGCAGGAGCGGCACGGCGGCGGCGACGGCGGTGTCGGTCGCGCGGCCGGCGAGCACCACCTGCGCGCCCGCCTCGAGGGCGGCGACGATCGGCTCGTGGCCCATCAGCCCGACGATGTGCGTGCACGAGTCGAGCGTGACGGGGTCCAGCTCACCGAGAGGCGGCAGCGGGTGGATGCGTCCGGCGGCCAGGTGCTCGCGCAGGTCCGCCGCGCGCTGCTCGCTGTAGATGCGCGCGACGGGCAGCTCCAGCCCCTCTTCGGCCATGATCCGGGCGGTGATCCCGGCGACCCAGTCGACGCCCGCGTCCGTGCCGCTGGTCCCGCACGACCCGACGATCAGCGGGATGCCGGCCCGGGCGGCTGCGCGCAGGAGCAGCCGCAGGTCGCGCGCGACCGAGGCGGCGGGCGACTTGGCGGTCGCGGAGCCGAGGTAGTACGGGCCGGAGTCGGTGGAGCCGCTGTCGACGGCGATGACGTCGGGGCCCAGCTCCAGGCCCCGCTCGACGATCGACTCGGCGAAGCCGCCGCCCAGCATCCCGATCGGGACGAAGACCTTGACGCTCTCGGTGGGTGTGGCGATGGGTGGCACGTCGGCTCTCTTCTCCTCAGGTGGTGAGGTTCAGTGGGTGGTGGGGTTCATCGGGTGGTGGGGTTCAGCTGTCAGTGGTGGGACGCCCGGCCCGGCGGCCCCTGCGCCAGGGCACGCCGCACGAAGTCGACGACGGCCGGGGCGACGGCGCCCGCGTCGTGCCCGGCACCGGGCACCACCGCGGTCTCGACCGGGACGCCGCGCTCGGTCAGCTCGTGCGCGAGCCGCCGCGCCCGGTCCACGCGGGTGGCGCCCGCGCGCGCCTCGCGGGGGTCGGCGGCGACGGCGGCGAGCAGGGCGCCTGCGAGATCCTCGCTCCCCACCACGACCTGGTAGGGCACCTGCCGCAGCGCCGCCACGGACGGCGCCGTGCCGAACAGGTCCGCCACACCGCCGAGCCCGAGCGGCCAGGGCGCGTCGTCGGGCAGGGTCACGCGGCCGGGTGCACCCACGGAGACCGCCCGCAGCCGGTGCGGGTGCAGGTAGGCGAACCGGTGCGCGAACTGGCCGCCGCCGGAGAAGCCGGTCAGCACGAAGCGCGTGGTGTCGATCTCCCAGCGCCCGGCGGCCTGCTCGACCATCGCGAGCAGCGCCTCGTCGAACCGGATGCCGGCGGCCAGCAGCTCCTTGTAGGCGTGCACGTCGTCCGGTCCGTCGAGACCCGCCGGGAACAGGGGCGCGAGGACCACCACCCCCAGCTCGTCGGCCAGGGCCGCGAACCGGTCCCGGGTGGCCTCGACCCGGCGCCCCGTGCCGTGCACCGCGACGAGCAGCCCCAGCGGGCCGGTCCGGTCGCGGTACGACGGCGGCACGTACGTCGTCCACGAGAGCCGCGGTTCCGCGGAGCTCACCTGGAACGGGGTCGCGCCCAGCAGGAGATCCCAGGCGGGGTGGTCGCGAGGGAAGTCGTCGAGCCGCCTCATGCCCGGCCGCCCTCGGCGAGCTGCCCGGAGCTGATCTCCCGGCGCACCAGGAGGAACAGTCCGAGCGCTGCGACGCCGACCATGCTGGAGTGCAGGAACAGGTACCGCCAGTCCGTCAGGTCCACCAGGCCGCCGATGAGGGCGGGCCCTGCCGACGCACCGACGGCGGCGGCCACCGCGTAGAGCCCGCTGTAGGCACCGGTGACGGCGCCGCTGGGGGCGAGGTTCCACATCAGCACCACGCCGTTGACGGAGAAGGCGGCGTACCCGAACGAGGCGATGACGATCCCGGTGATCGTCACGGGCAGGCTCGTGACGCTGAACGCGACGAGGCAGCCGACCACCATGACGACCAGTCCCAGCCGGATCATCCGCCGGCGGCCGGCCCGGTCGGAGACGAACGACAGCGGGACGGCGGCGGCGACGAAGGCCACGCCGGCGGGCAGCGTGAGCGACCCGGCCTCGCCCCGGCTGAGGCCGAGCACCTCCATCGCGTACGGCGTGAGCTGCGAGCGCATCGCCGCCCACGTCCCCGCGGTGGCGACGATGCCGAGCAGCAGGAAGATCCGGCTGTGGTCGGGGTCGTGGACGAGCTCGCCGACGACGCGGCGGAAGCTCCATCCGCCCCCGCCGCCGGACCGCCCGTCCGCGAGCGCGCGCCGGTAGCCCGGTGAGCGCGTCTCGCGGATGGTGAGCGCCACGATCACCATGGCGCACACCATCAGCACGGCGGGGATCGCGAACGCCAGCCCGAGGCTCCGGTCGACCACGAGCAGGCTGATGAGGGCCGAGACGATGATGGTGAGGCTGGTCGCCACCTTGGCGATGCCGTTGGCGAGGCTGCGGCGCTGGGGCACCTGGAAGTCGGGCGTCAGCGCGTCGGTGAGCGGCTTGAAGGCGTTGGCGACCACCGCGAACAGGAACATGCACACGACCAGCGCCCCCAGCGAGCCGGTGTGCGGGATGAGCACGAAGAAGACGGCGGCGACGGGCGCGCCGACCACGAGGTACGGCACGCGCCGGCCCCAGCGGGTGCGCGTGCGGTCGGACAGGTGGCCCACGAGCGGCTGGAGCACGATCCCGAGCGCGTTGTCGACGCCCATGAGCAGGCCGATCAGGGCCGCGCTCGTCGTGTACTGCGCGATCGACGCGGGCACCTGCGCGTCGTAGAAGTTCCAGACGGACTCCTGGGCGAAGACGGCCAGGGCCACCAGCATCGCGGCGCGGGTGTTCAGCTTCCCGGCTGTGGCGGACGTCTCCGCGGGGACTGCTGCGTTCATCAGACTCCCTTGTCTGTTGCTATTTGCTATAGCAAAATGTAGCCACGTGCGACCCGGCGAGCAAGCATCCGTCACCACCCCGGCTCCCGGTCCCGCCGACCCGACCGCGACGACGCTGGAGGATCCGCCCGCATGACCCCCGACACCCCCACCCTGACCACCGCCGACCTCGACTTCCTCAGCGGCGTCGACAGCCCGACCGTCGCGAACGCGATCGAGCGCCTCGACCTGCGCGACCGCAGCACGGGCTACGTCGGCGGGCGCATCCGGTGCGGCTTCCCCGAGCTCGGCCCCATGGTGGGCCGCGCACTCACCGTGACGGTCTCCGACGCCCTGGGCCGGCCCGCGCGGCAGGAGGGCTACTGGGACCTCTGGGAGCGGCTGGAGGGCATGACCGGCCCGGTCGTGATCGTCATGAAGGACGCGAGCACCACGCCCAGCCGGGTCGCCTACGCCGGCGAGATCATGGCCACGCTGGCCCAGCGCCTCGGCGCCGTCGGCTTCGTGACCGACGGCGCGCTGCGCGACGTCGACGAGGTCCGCGCCAAGGGCATCCACTACTTCTCGCGCTACACCGTCGCCTCGCACGCGAACTTCGAGCTCACGCGCGTGGGTGACCCCGTGCGCCTGGACGGGGAGACGGTGGCCACGGGCGACGTCCTGCACGGGGACGTGAACGGCCTGGTGGTCGTGCCGTGGGCGGCCCTGCCCGGCCTGCCCGCCGCGGTCGCGCGCGTACGGGAGGGCGAGGCCCGCGACCTCGCCTACCTCGAGAGCCCGGACTTCACGCTCGCCGGCTACCGCCGCCTGCGCACCTACGGCGCCGCCACCGGGCCCGCCCACGAGCCCGGCGTGTGAGCCGCCCGGCGGAGGGGTTCGGCGCCCGGTTCGCGGCACCGCTCGTGCTGGGGCCGGCGCTGAACTCGATCAACACGACGATGATCTCCGTCGCGCTGGTACCGATCGCCGACGCCACCGGGGCGTCCGCCGCCCAGGTCGTGCTCCTCGTCGCGGGCCTGTACCTGGCCGGGGCGATCGCCCAGCCGGTGGCGGGCGGCCTCGTGGACCGCTACGGCCCGCGGCGCGTGTACGTCACGGGGATGGCCGTGGCCGCGCTCGCGGGCCTCGTCCCACTGGTGGTGCCGACGTTCGAGGCGGCGCTCGCCGCGCGGGTCGCCGTCGGCGTGGGCACGTCGTCGGCCTACCCCGCGGCCCTGGCCGCCATCAGCGCGCAGGAGCAGCGCACGGGGCACGCACCGCCGCGCGGGCTGTTCTCGGCGCTGTCGGTGTCGAGCCTGACCAGCGCGGCGGTCGGCCCCGTGCTCGGCGGCCTGCTCGTCGCGAGCTTCGGCTGGACGGCCGTCTTCGTCGCGAACGCGCCGTACGGGCTGACGGCGATCGTCCTCGCCCTGCTGTGGCTGCCGCGCGACCGGGACCGGCCGGCGCCGCCGCGGCCCGACGGCGCAGCGCGCACCGGGCCGGATCTGGTGGGGCTCCTCCTGTTCGTCGGCGCGGTCGGCTCGGCGCTCGTCGCCGCGCTCGGCCTGTGGCCGGGGCCCGGCCGGTACGGGCTGCTGGGGCTCGCGGCGGCGGCGACCGTCGGCCTCGTGCTCTGGGAACGCCGCCGTCCCGTGCCGTTCGTGGACGTCCGGACGCTGACCGGCCGGCCCGCGCTCGTGCGCACCTACGCGCGGCTGTTCCTCGTGTACTCGTGCACCTACCTGGTGCTCTACGGAGTGACCCAGTGGCTGCAGGCCACGGCGGGCTACGCCGCCGACGCCGCGGGCTGGATGCAGCTGCCCGCCGTGGTGCTCGCCGGGGCAGCCGCCGCGCTCGCCGCGCGCACCCGCGGACTGCGCCTCCCGCTGCTGCTGGCCGCCGCGCTCCCCGCCGTGGGCGGCCTGCTGCTGACCCGGCTCACCGACAGCACCCCCACGTGGCTGGTCCTGATCACCATCGCGCTGTTCGGCCCCTCGCAGGGCCTGGCCGCCGTGGCCAACCAGGTGGCGCTCTACGCCCAGGCCCCACCGGACCGGACGGGCGTGCTGGCCGGGATGTCCCGCACCGCCGTCCAGCTCGGCGCTGTCGGGGCCACCGCCGTGATCGGACCTCTCTTCGCGCAGGGCGCCACGAGCGCGGGCCTGCACGCGACCGGCTGGATCATCACGGCGCTCGCCGCCGCGGCGCTCGTGCTGACGGCCGCCGACCCCGCGCTGCGCGGCGTCTCCCCGGACGACCCGCGCGGCTCGCCGCAGAGGTAGGGTGGCAGCCACGGCAGGGGGACGAGAGAGGCACGGATGGTCGACCTTCAGGACGCTCTGCCCCGTGTCTCCCGGGCCGGCTCGCTGGCCGAGCAGGTGTACCACGCGATCCGCGCCGGGATAGCAGACGGCCGCATCGCACCGGGCAGCCGGGTCACCGAGCGGCAGCTCGCGCAGGCCCTCGACGTCAGCCCTACGCCGGTCCGCGAGGCGATCGGCAAGCTCGAGCACGAGGGGCTCCTCGAACGCGTGGGCGCGCGCCGCCTGCAGGTGGTCGACCACCCGGCCGAGACCCTCCACGAGCTGATGGAGGTCGAGGTCATGCTGCGCGGCGCGGAGGCGCGCTTCGCCGCCCGGAAGATCACGCCCGAGGGTGTCGCCCGCCTGCGCGGGTGCATCGAGGAGCACCGTGCGGGCGGGGAAGCCCTGACGCTGCAGGAACGCTTCGAGATCGCCCAGCGCTTCGACGCCGAGATCACCCGCGCCGCCGGCAACGCCGCCCTGCGCGGCCTGATCGACAGCTACGCCATCTACGGCGACTACCGCCTGGCCCGCGCCGCCGAGCGCGCCGGCGACCCGGACTGGGTCGCGGCGCGCCTCGCCGACCACGTCGCCATCGCCGACGCGCTGGAGGCCCACGACGAGGACGCCGCCGAACGGCTCATGCGGGCCCACGCCCGCTCCGCCATCCGGAACCTCTAGCAGGGTCCGCCGTCCGACGCGGGACGCGGGCCGCCGTCGGGCCGGACAGGTGCGTAGGGTGGCGACGGTACGCACGCGGTCAGGAGGAGAACGGTGAGCACGCACGGGCAGGCGGAGACAGGCCAGGGCTGCGGGTGCGGGTGCGGCACCCCGGGGCGGGACGCGTTCGTGCAGATCGGCGGCCGCCCGGCCGACGCCGCCCCCGCCGCACCGGCACCCGGCCGGCACCTCGTCGAGCAGGTGCAGGTGCCCGCCGGCACCTTCACCATGGGTGACTCGTCGGGCGACGAGAACCCCGGCGACGGCGAGACACCCCGGCACGAGGTCACCCTCGACGCGTTCGAGATCGACGCCACCACGGTCACCACCGCCGACTTCGCGCGGTTCGTGCAGGACACCGGGTACCGCACCGAGGCCGAGACCTTCGGCTTCTCCGCGGTGTTCCACCTCGCGGTGGCGGCCGACCCCGCCGACATCATGGGCCAGGCCGACGCCACTCCCTGGTGGTTCGGCGTCCAGGGCGCCGACTGGGCCCACCCCGGCGGCCCCCGGTCCGACGTCGACGGCCTGGCCGACCACCCCGTCACCCACGTGAGCTGGAACGACGCCCAGGCCTACTGCGACTGGGCGGGCCGCCGCCTGCCCACCGAGGCCGAGTGGGAGTACGCGGCCCGTGGAGGGCTCGACGGCGCGAAGTACCCCTGGGGCGACGCCGAGGTGGACGAGGGCGGCTGGCGCGCCAACATCTGGCAGGGCGCCTTCCCCCGCGACAACACCCTGGAGGACGGCTGGCTCACCACCGCCCCCGTCCGCACCTTCGAACCCAACGGCTACGGGCTGTGGCAGCCGGTCGGCAACGTGTGGGAGTGGTGCCAGGACTGGTTCCACCCCGGTTACTACCGCAGCTCCCCCGGCGACAACCCGTCCGGCCCCGGCGCGGGCACCGGCCGCATCCTGCGCGGCGGGAGCTATCTGTGCCACATCTCCTACTGCAACCGTTACCGCAGCTCCGCCCGCTCCTCCAACACGCCCGACTCCTCGATGGGCAACGCCGGGTTCCGCACCGTCGCCGCCCGGTCCTAGGAGGTCCGGGGCACGACCGGGAGGCGGGGCGGCTGCCACCGCCACGTCGGGTTGCCGTCCGGTTCGACGCCCTTGCGCCACAGCGCGGCCGGCATGAGCCGGATCATCGCCGTCGTGACGGCCTGCCCGGCCCGGGACGCCGTCATGGCCCCGTCCCGGCGGGCGCCGCGCGCCGTGGCCTGGTCGCGCGGCCGCCGCTCGGCGTCGTACCGGGCCAGTGCCGCCTCGACCGTCCCCGCGGTGGCCAGCGCATGGGCGAGCACCACGGCGTCCTCCAGGCTGTGACCGGCCCCCTGGCCTCGGTCGGGGCTCATCGCGTGGGCCGCGTCGCCGAGCAGCACGGCGCGGCCGCGCACGTAGGTGGTCAGCGGCGGCAGCTCGTGGATGTCGGTCCGCAGCACGGCTCCGGCCGAGGTGGCCCGGACCAGGTCGGGCACCGGCTCGTGCCAGCCGCCGACGTGGGCCAGGGCCGCCCCGCGCTCGTCGTCGTACCGGACGCCCGGCGCGGGCTCCGTGGTGAGCAGCGCCCAGTACGCGCGGTGCCGGGCCACGGGGTGGATCAGGAACATCCGGCCCTGGCCCAGGGTCACGCTCCCGGTCAGGTCCCCGGGCAGGCCCGCGACGTCGACGACGCCGAGCCACGCCGTCCGCCCCAGGTAGCGCGGCGGCCGCGCGTCGGGCCACAGACGGCCGCGGACGGCGCTGCGGATGCCGTCCGCGCCGACCACCAGGTCGCCGCGGTGCTCGGTGCCGCCGGCGACGACCGTCACCCCGGCGTCGTCCTGGCGCACGTCGGTGACCTCCGCGCCGGTGCGCACGCGGTCGGCCGGGACGGCGTCCAGCAGCACCCGGTGCAGGTCGGCCCGGTGAAAGCCGAGCAGGGCCAGCGGGTCGCCGGGTCGGGCACGCTGCAGGTAGCGGCCGTCGGGCCGGCGCAGGTTGCCCGTCGAGCCCGTGGGGACGCCGACGGCACGCGCCTCGTCCGCCACGCCGAGCTCCGCCAGGGCGCGCATCGCGTTCGGTGCCTGCGACATGCCGGCGCCGACCTCCCCGAGCTCGGCGGCGCGCTCCAGCACCGTGACGTCCCAGCCCACGCGGCGCAGGCCGACGGCGGCCGCGAGCCCGCCGATGCCCGCGCCGACGACGATCGCGTGCCCTGTCGTCGTGGTCATCGTGCCGTCCTCTCGTCGGTGGTACCCGTGAGCGGCCCGGCGTCGTCGAACGCCGCCGCCATCCATGCGAAGGTGCGCTGTGCCTGGCGCACGCGGCCGTCGTTGCCCGGCCCCGCGAGCGCGACGCCGTCGCGGCTCAGGTCCAGGAACGCGGCGATCCCCTCGACCTGACGGCGCACGACGACGGACCACGCGTCGTCGGCCATCCGGTACCAGGTGGTGCGGTCGCCGGGCCGGGTACGGGAGGTCAGGAAGCCCATCATCGTCAGGAGCCGCAGGTTGGACGTGAGCGAGGCCCGGCTCGCCCCGATCGCCTCGCTGATCTGCCCGGCCGACTGCTCCGGCGGGTCGCACACCATGAGCCAGCCCAGCACGCGGCCCGCGATCGGCGGCACGCCGTCGCGGGCCAGATACATCGAGACGCGCTCGACCCACTCGAGCACGGGGTCCTGCGGTTCCACGGCACCTCCAGTGTCAGTTGTTTCACTATGAACTGAAATTGCTGCGTGGTCAAGGAGCCGGGCATTGACGGAACCTTGACGGCGGGACGGTCCGTTCCAGGCGGCTCCCGGCCATCCCCATGCGGCACAATCGTGGGTCATGCGCTTCACCTCCCGCCCGGCCCGCCAGACACCTCGGGCGGTGGGGGCACGTTCGTCCGGCGAACCCGGCCTGCGCCGTCGCCCCGCCCAGATCGTCGTGGCGGGTTTCATGGGTGCCATCGCGGCCGGCACCCTGCTGCTCCTGCTGCCCGTGTCCTGGACCGACCGGGCGCCGACGGTCGTCGAGGCGCTGTTCACGGCGACGTCGGCCACCTGCGTGACCGGCCTGGTCGTGGTGGACACCGGCACGTTCTGGAGCCCGTTCGGGCAGGCGGTCATCGCGGTGCTCATCCAGGTCGGCGGGTTCGGCGTGATGACGGTGGCGACGCTGCTCGGCCTGCTCGTCTCCCGGCGGCTGGGCGTGCAGACCCGGCTCCTCGCCGCCGCGTCCACCCGGAGCGTGCACCTGGGCGACGTGCGCAGCGTGCTGATCGGCGCCCTGCGCGTGACGCTGATCGCGGAGGCGACGCTCGCCGTCCTGCTCGCCGTCCGGCTGGCCGTCACCTACGACGAGCCCCTCGGGCGCGCGGTGTGGCTCGGGGTGTTCCACTCCGTGTCAGCGTTCAACAACGCGGGCTTCGGGCTCTACCCCGACAGCCTCATCCAGTTCGTCGCCGACCCGTTCATCTGCCTGCCGCTGTGCGCCGCCGTCATCGTCGGCGGCCTCGGCTTCCCGATCCTGGTCGAGGCGTGGCAGCACCGCCGGGAGCCCTGGTGGGGCCTGGGGCGCCCGCACCGGTGGAGCCTGCACGCCAAGGTGACCGGCCTGACCACCGCGATCCTCCTGGTGGCCGGCACCGTCTTCTTCCTGCTGGCCGAGCGCACCTACACCCTCGCGGGGATGGACGGCGGCACCCAGCTCCTGGCCTCGTTCACGCAGTCCACGATGGCGCGCACCGCCGGGTTCAACTCGCTCGACACCTCCGCGATGAACAACGGCACCTGGCTCGGCACGGACATCCTCATGTTCATCGGCGGCGGGTCGGCGGGCACCGCGGGCGGCATCAAGGTGGGCACGTTCGCGGTGCTCGCCTTCATCATCTGGTCCGAGCTGCGCGGCGACCCGGACTCCACCGTGTTCGACCGCCGCGTGGCCACGGCCACCCAGCGCCAGGCCCTGGCCGTGGCCCTGCTCAGCGTGGCCGCCGTCGTGCTGGCCACCCTGACGATCACGCTGTCCACGCGGACGTTCACGCTGGACCAGATCCTGTTCGAGACCACCTCCGCGTTCTCCACCACCGGCCTGTCCACGGGCATCACCGCGGACCTCGAACCCTGGCACCAGGTGGTGCTCGTGCTGCTGATGTTCCTGGGCCGGCTGGGTCCGGTGACCCTGGGCACCACGATCGCGCTGCGGGCCGGCCAGCGGCTGTACCGCCGGCCCGAGAGCGCGATGGTCATCGGATGAGCCCTCACTCCTCGAACCGGTAGCCCGCACCCGGCACGGTGACCAGGTGCCGGGGGTGCGACGGGTCGCGCTCCAGCTTGCGCCTCAGCTGCGCCGTGTAGACCCGCAGGTAGTTCGTCTCCACCGAGAACGACGGGCCCCGCACCTCGTCCAGGAGCTGCTGCCGCCCCACGATGCGGCCGCGGTGGCGGACCAGGACCTCCAGCAGTGCCCACTCGGTCGGGCTGAGCCGCACCTCCTCCCCCGCCCGGAAGACCTGCCGCCGCGCCAGGTCGATCCTCAGCTCACCCGCCACGACCACCGGTTCCTCCGCCCGCGCCGGGGCCGCCCGGCGCACCGCCGCCCGTAACCGCGCCAGCAGCTCGTTCATCGCGAACGGCTTGGTCACGTAGTCGTCGGCACCCGCGTCCAGGGCGTCGACCTTGTCGTCACCGAGCTGGCGGGCCGACAGCACCACGATCGGCACCCGGCTCCAGCCCCGGAGACCGTCGATGACGTCGAGGCCCGGCATGTCGGGCAGCCCCAGGTCCAGCACCACCACGTCCGGCCGGATCGTCGCCGCGGCGGCCAGACCCGCGGTGCCGGTGGCCGCCGTCGTCGGGTCCCAGCCGTGCGCCCGCAGGTTCACGGACAGGGCACGGGCGAGAGCGGCGTCGTCGTCCACCACGAGCACGCGGTTACCGAGGTTCTCCGGCGCGAGGGTCACGACGCCGCCCCGTCCCGCGGCATGGTGAGCACCATGGTCAGGCCGCCACCGGGCGTGTCCTCGGCGGTCAGCGTGGCGCCGACGGCGCGGCTCAGCCCGTCCGCCACGGCGAGCCCGAGGCCGAGCCCGGTCCCGGTCACGTCGCCGAGCCGCTGGAACGGCTCGAACATCGACGCCTTGCGGCCGTCGGGCACGCCGGGGCCCGTGTCGATCACCCGCAGCTCCACCTCCTCGGGCGTTGCGGAGCCGCTCACCAGCACCTTCGCACCGGTTGGCGAGTGCCGCACCGCGTTGGAGACGAGGTTGGCCACCACGCGTTCCAGCAGCCCGGGGTCGGTGTGCACGAGCGGCAGGTCCTCCCCCACGTCGAGCGAGAGGTCGGCCAGCCACGGCTCCACGGCGATCGGCACCACCTCCTCCAGCGACGCGGCGCGCAGGGCGGGCCGGACCGCGCCCGTCTGCAGCCGGGACAGGTCCAGGAGGTTGCCGATGAGCCGTTCCAGCCGTGCGGTCGACTCCCCGATGGTGCGGGTCAGCAGGTCGCGGTCCTCCTGGTCCAGCTCCACGTCGGGCATGGTCAGGCCGTCGACGGCGGTCCGGATGGTCGCCAGCGGCGTGCGCAGGTCGTGCGAGACAGCGGCCAGCAGCGCGGTGCGGGTGCCCTCGGTCTGCTCCAGCAGGGCCGCCTTCTCGGCCCGCTCGCGCAGCCGCCGGTGCTCCAGCACGATGCCCGCCTGCGCGCCGAACGCCTCCACGGCCTGCCGGTCGCTCGCGGGCAGCGCCCGGCCGCACAGCACGAGGCGCCGCCGGTCGTCGATCGCCACCTCCGACTGCTCGGCGTCCGACCACTGCCGTTCGGCGTCCGCCGCCGGCCCCGCGGGCGCGGGGCCCGCCGGCCCCACCCCCGGACGCACCGCCGAGGCGAGCACCCGCCAGGGCGCGCGCTCCTCGGCCCGTTCCTCCAGCCGCACCTGCGCCAGGCCGAACGTCTCAGCGACCCGCTCCACGACCGCGCTCGCCGTGTCGTCGCCGCTCAGCACGGAACGCGACAGGGCCGCGAGCGCCGACGCCTCGGCGCGGGCCCGGTACGCCTGCGCGGCGCGGCGGGCGGCCAGGTCGACCACGGACGCCACGGCGATCGCCACCACCACGAACAGGGCGAGCGCGAGCACGTTCTCTCCCTCGGCGATGGTCCAGCGCCCTACTGGCGGCGTGAAGAACCAGTTGAGGCAGAGGTTGGAGACGATGGCCGCGACCACGGCGGGCCAGAGCCCACCGATCAGCGCGATGCCCACCACGCCCGCCAGGAGCAGCATGGCGTCGGTCGCCAGCGCCGCGTCGTCCCGGCCGATGCCCAGGAGGCCGGCGGTGAGCAGCCCGGGGATGAGCACGGCGCAGACCCAGCCGGCGAGCCGTCGCCGAGGCGACAGGAGCGTCCCCTTGCGCCGCGCGTGCCCGCCGCCGCGGGCCTCCTCGTGGGTGACGAGGTGCACGTCGATCGCGCCGGAGAGGCGGGCGATCTCGGCGCTGGAGGAGCCGAGCAGCGCCTGCCGCCAGAGCGGGTGCCGGGACACGCCCACCACGATCATGGTGGCGTTGACCCCGCGGGCGAAGTCGACGACGGCGGACGGGACGTCCTCCCCCACGACCGTGTGGAAGCTGCCGTCCAGGGACTCGACCAGGGTCCGGTAGCCGGCGATGGTCGCCGACGGTGTGGACGGGAGCCCGTCGGTGGGCAGCACGTGCACGGCCAGGAGCTCGGACCCGGCGGCGCGCTGGGCGATGCGCGCGCCGCGGCGCAGCAGGGTCTCCGTCTCGGCGCCGCCGGTGACGGCCACGACGATGCGTTCGCGCGCGGGCCACGTTCCGGTGATCGCGTGGTCGGCGCGGTACTTGGTGAGGGAGTCCTCGACGCGGTCGGCGAGCCACAGGAGCGCGAGCTCGCGCAGCGCCGTCAGGTTGCCGACGCGGAAGTAGGACGACATGGAGGCGTCGATCTGCTCGGCCCGGTACACGTTGCCGTGCGCCAGGCGCCGCCGGAGCTGTTCCGGGGAGAGGTCGACGAGCTGGATCTGGTCGGCGTCGCGCACCACCTGGTCGGGTACGGTCTCGCGCTGCCGGACGCCGGTGATGGCCTCGACGTCGTCGTTGAGCGACTCCAGGTGCTGCACGTTGACGGTGGTGACCACGTCGATGCCGGCGTCCAGCAGGTCGTGGACGTCCTGCCAGCGCTTCGGGTGGGGCGAGCCGGGCGCGTTGGTGTGGGCGAGCTCGTCCACGAGCACGACCTCCGGGTCCCGGTCCAGGACGGCCGGGACGTCGAGCTCGGTCAGGGTGACGCCCCGGTGCTCGACCAGGCGCCGCGGGATCATCTCCAGGTCGCCGATCTTGGCGACGGTGGCGGCGCGGCCGTGCGTCTCGACGAGGCCCACGACCACGTCGGTGCCGCGGTCGGCCCGGCGCTGCGCCTCGTCGAGCATGGCGTACGTCTTGCCCACCCCGGGCGCGGAGCCGAAGTAGACGGTGAGCCGCCCCCGGCGCCGGGTGGTCCCGGCGCCGGGAGCGGGGCGCTCGTCGCTCATGTCCTCAGTCTGCCGTGCCGGACGGCGCCGCCGCCTGGCCGGACAGGCCGTCGAGCGCGAGGTTCAGCTCCAGCACGTTCACCCGCGGCTCGCCCAGCACGCCCAGGTCCCGCGCGGCGGTGTGCTCGGCGACCACGGCCTCGACGTCGGCCTCGGACAGGCCGCGCGCGTGCGCGACCCGGGCGACCTGGATCGCGGCGTACTCGGGGCTGATGTGCGGGTCGGCGCCGGACGCCGAGGCGGTGACGGCGTCGGCGGGCACGTCGGCCGGCGACACGCCCTCCCGCTGCGCGACCTGGGCCTTGCGCTCCTCGATGGTGGCGACCAGGTCGGGGTTGTTCGGCCCCAGGTTGGAGCCGCCGGAGGCCAGCGTGTCGTACTCGCCCGCCGACGGACGCGGCTGGAAGTACTGGTCGCCCTCGAACCCCTGGGCGACGAGCGCGGAGCCCACGGCGTCCGCGCGGGAGGTGGTGCGGCCGCCGTCGGACGTGACGAGCGAGCCGTTCGCCTGCCAGGGGAAGGCGAGCTGGCCGACGCCGGTGACCGCCAGCGGGTACAGCAGCCCGGTGACCAGCGTGAGGCCGATCAGCACGCGCAGGCCGGCCAGCGAGTGCCGGGTCAGCGCCGCGAGGCTGCTCGCCACGGACGTGGTGCTTGATGACATGGTGGTTCCTTTCCTCGCGCCGCTCAGAGACCGGGCAGCAGCGAGACGACGAGGTCGATGAGCTTGATCCCGAGGAAGGGCGCCACCAGGCCGCCCAGTCCGTAGACCAGCAGGTTGCGGCTCAGGAGCGCGGAGGCCGACGCCGGCCGGTACCGCACGCCGCGCAGGGCGAGCGGTACGAGCACGAGGATGATCAGCGCGTTGAAGATGACCGCCGAGAGGATGGCCGACTCGGGGCTGGACAGCCGCATGATGTTCAGCACGTCGAGCTGCGGGAACACGACTGCGAACATGGCGGGCAGGATCGCGAAGTACTTGGCGACGTCGTTCGCCACCGAGAACGTGGTCAGGGCGCCGCGTGTGATGAGGAGCTGCTTGCCGATCTCCACGATCTCGATGAGCTTGGTGGGGTCGGAGTCGAGGTCCACCATGTTCCCGGCCTCCTTGGCGGCCGAGGTGCCGGTGTTCATCGCCACGCCGACGTCGGACTGCGCCAGGGCCGGGGCGTCGTTGGTGCCGTCGCCCGCCATGGCGACCAGCCGGCCGCCCTGCTGCTCGCGCTTGATCAGCGCGAGCTTGTCCTCGGGGGTGGCCTCGGCCAGCACGTCGTCCACGCCCGCCTCGGCCGCGATGGCCCGCGCGGTGACCTGGTTGTCACCCGTCACCATCACGGAGCGGATGCCCATGGCGCGCAGCTCGTCGAACCGCTCGCGCATGCCCTCCTTGACCACGTCCTTGAGGCGGACGACGCCGAGGATCCGGGCGGGCTGCTCGCCGACCTGCTCCGCGACCACGAGCGGGGTGCCGCCCAGGCGGGAGACGGCGTCGACGTGCTTGTCCAGCTCGGCGGCCTCCTTGTCCGAGACGCGTGCCCCGGTGCTGTGCACCCAGCGCTGGATCGCGCTGCCGGCACCCTTGCGGATGCGGTGGATCTCGGTGTGGCCGGCGCCGCCCGCCTCGGTGGTGCGGGTGAGCGGCACGTCCACGCCCGACATGCGGGTCTGGGCCGTGAAGGGCACGAGCTCGGCGTCCAGCGGAAGCTCCTCGACGGTGCCGTACTTGCCGTCCACGAGCTCGACGATGCTGCGCCCCTCGGGCGTCTCGTCCGCGAGGGACGCGAGCCGGGCCGCCTCCGCCAGCTCGCGCGGGGCCACCCGCCCGAGCGGGAGCACCTCGGTGGCGCGCCGGTTGCCGTAGGTGATGGTGCCGGTCTTGTCGAGCAGCAGCACGTCGACGTCACCCGCCGCCTCCACCGCACGGCCCGACATGGCCAGCACGTTGCGCTGCACCAGCCGGTCCATGCCCGCGATGCCGATGGCGCTCAGCAGGGCGCCGATCGTGGTGGGGATGAGGCAGACCAGCAGCGCGACCAGCACGAGCAGGCTCTGCCGGGCCCCGGAGTAGATCGCGAACGGCTGCAGCGTGGCCACGGCCAGGAGGAACACGATGGTCAGCGACGTGAGCAGGATGTTCAGCGCGATCTCGTTCGGGGTGCGCTGGCGCTCGCTGCCCTCGACCAGGGCGATCATCCGGTCCACGAACGTGGACCCGGCCGGTGCGGTGATGCGCACGACGATCCGGTCGGACAGCACCACGGTGCCGCCCGTGACCGCCGAACGGTCACCGCCGGACTCCCGGATCACGGGGGCCGACTCGCCGGTGATCGCCGACTCGTCCACCGAGGCGACGCCCTCGATCACGTCGCCGTCGCCCGGGATGGTCTGTCCGGCGGTGACCACGACGACGTCGCCCACCACCAGGGTGGAGGACGGCACCTCCACGGTGGGCAGCCCCGCCAGGCCGCCGGTGTACTCCAGGGTGTCCCGGGGCGCGTCGACCTTGTGCGCGGTGGTCTGCTGCTGCGTGGCACGCAGGCTGGAGGCCTGCGCCTTGCCACGGGACTCGGCGATCGCCTCGGCCAGCGTGGCGAACAGGACGGTGGCCCACAGCCACACCGCGATCCACCAGGCGAACACGGCCGGCTGGACGACGGCGAGCACCGTGGACAGGGCCGCGCCCACCTCGACCACGAACATGACCGGCGAGTGCCACAGGTCGCGCGGGTTCATCTTGCGCACCGCCGAGGGCAGCGCCTCGCGCACCTGCGCCCAGGTCAGGGCGCGGGGACGGCGCGGGGCGCGCCCGGGGACGCCGTCGGGCCGGGGGGACTCGGGGGTGGTGACGGACGGGTTCTGGGTGACGGTGCTCATGAGAGGGACTCCACGACGGGGCCGAGGGAGAGGACGGGGATGAAGGTGAGGCCGACGACGATCAGCGCGACGCCCGCCAGCAGGCCGGCGAACAGCGGCCGGTGGGTGGGCAGCGTGCCCGCCGAGGCGGGGACCGCGGTCTGACCGGCCAGGCGGCCGGCCAGGGCCAGCACCAGGGCGATCGGGACGAACCGGCCCAGGAGCATCGCGAAGCCCTGCAGCCACTCGTACCAGGGGGTGCCGGCGGACAGGCCCGCGAAGGCCGAGCCGTTGTTGTTGGCGGCCGAGGCGAAGGCGTACAGCACCTCGGACAGCCCGTGCGGGCCCGTCTCCTGGACGCTCGCCAGGCCGGGTTCGGTCACGACCGACAGGGCCGTGCCGACCAGCACGAGCGCCGGCGTCGTCAGCACGTAGAGCGCCACCAGCGTCATCTCCTGGCGGCCGATCTTCTTGCCCAGGTACTCCGGCGTGCGGCCCACCATGAGGCCGGCGATGAACACGGCCACGACGGCGAGCACGAGCATGCCGTACAGGCCCGCGCCGACACCGCCGGGCGCGATCTCGCCGAGCAGCATGTTGAAGATCGTGATGCCGCCGCTGGGTGCCGTGAGGCTGTCGTGCATCGCGTTCACGGACCCCGTGGACGTCGCCGTGGTGGACACCGCGAACAGCGCGCTGCCCGCCGGCCCGAACCGGGTCTCCTTGCCCTCCAGAGCGGCACCGGCCGCCTCGGGCGCGGCACCCGGGCCGGCCAGCTCCGACCAGGTGGCCAGCGCGACGCCCAGGGCCCACAGGCCCGCCATGACGCCGAGGATGCTCCAGCCCTGCCGCTTGTCGCCGACCATGATGCCGAACGTGCGGGGCAGGGTGAACGGGATCACCAGGAGCAGGAAGATCTCGATGATGTTGGTGAACGGGGTGGGGTTCTCGAAGGGGTGCGCGGAGTTCGCGTTGAAGAACCCGCCGCCGTTGGTGCCGAGGTCCTTGATGGCCTCCTGCGAGGCGACCGGGCCGCCCAGCACGTGCTGCGTGGCGCCCTCGACGGTGGTGACCGCGGTGTGCGGGTCGAGGTTCTGGATGACGCCCGCGGCGATCAGGACGATCGCGACGACGAACGAGAGCGGCAGCAGGATCCGCGAGACACCGCGGGTCAGGTCGGTCCAGAAGTTGCCGATGCGCGCGTCCGTGCCGGAGCGGGCGAAGCCGCGCACCAGCGCGATCGCGACGGCCATGCCGACCGAGGCGGACACGAAGTTCTGCACGGTGAAGCCCGCCATCTGCAGCAGGTGGCCCGTGGCGGCCTCACCCGAGTACCACTGCCAGTTGGTGTTGGTGGTGAAGCTGACCGCCGTGTTCCAGGCGCCGGCCGGGTCCAGGCCCGTGAAGCCGAGGTTCCACGGCAGGTGCTCCTGCAGCCGGCCCAGGGCGTACAGGACCAGGACGGAGACGAGGGAGAAGCCCAGCAGCGACAGCAGGTAGGTGATCCAGCGCTGCTCGGCGTCGGGGTCCACGCGGACGGCGCGGTAGAACGCCTTCTCGACGCGCAGGTGGTTCGGGCTGGTGTAGACGCGGGCCATGTACGCGCCCAGCGGCGCGTGGACGACGGCCAGCAGGACGAGAAGGACGCCGATCTGTGCGACGGCGTACCAGGTCTGGGTGGTCACGGCGCGATCACCGCGTCCGGTCGCTGCGCAGCAGCGCGACGAACAGGTACACGAGACCGGCCAGGGTCAGGACGAGGCCGATGGCGTCGAAGGGGTTCACTTCCGCCTCCCGAGCGGGTCGGACGACGTGTCGGACGCGGCGGCGCGGCGGGCGACGACGGCGATCGCGGCGAAACACACCACGGTCACCACCGGGAACACCAGGTCGAGGAGATTCATAAGGCCTGGTCTACGCCCCCGCGGCACCCCCGGACGGAGACGTTGACGGTTTCCTGACGCCCCGGCGCGGGACTCTGACGCGTCCCTGACGGGTACGCCGGACGGCCTTGTCCGCGGCGTCCGCGAGCACGACCGCCGGGACAGCGGCCACCGCCACCGCCCAGCCCGCCGCCGGCGGCGGGCTACCGCCCAGATAGCCGGCCAGCGGCGGCAGCAGGAACACCGCGAGCAGCGCCAGCTCGACCGCGACGGCACCCAGCAGGAGTCGGTTGCCGCGCAGCGGGAGCGCACCCGCCCACCGGACCTCGCTGCGGCAGGCGAAGGCGTTGGCGAGCTGCCCCAGCACCACGGCCGCGAACGTCGCCCCCGACGCCGCCGCCAGGAGCGGCGCGGCGGGCGCGGCACCCGGCGTCCACCCGCCGAGGCCGAGCACGGCCAGGAAGGCGCCCATCGCCACCGCGGCCTCGGTCGGGCCGAGCACGCCGAAGGCCCGGCGCAGCAGGCGGCCGTCGATGAGCGCCCCGCTCGACGGGCGGCGGCGCATCGTCGTCCCGTGCGGCGGTTCGGCACCCAGGGCGAGCGCGGGCAGCAGGTCGGTGCCGATGTCCAGGGCGAGGATCTGCAGCACCGTCAGGGCCAGCGGCACCGAGCCCCCGCTGAGGGCCCAGACCAGGAAGGGCGTGAGCTCCGCGACGTTGTCGGTCAGGTGGTAGGTCAGGAACTTGCGGATGTTGGCGAACGTCGCCCGGCCCAGCTCGACGGCCGCCACGATCGTGGCGAAGTCGTCGTCGAGCAGCACCACGTCGGCCGCCTCCCGGGCGACGTCGGAGCCGGTGCGGCCCATCGCGATCCCGATGTCGGCCTCCCGCAGCGCCGGGGCGTCGTTCACGCCGTCACCGGTCATCGCGACCACGTGGCCGCGCTGCCGCAGCGCGCGGGCGATCCGGAGCTTGTCCTCCGGCTTCACCTGGGCGATCACCACGCCGTCCCGGTCGACCAGCTCGCCGAGAGCGGCGTCGTCCTGCGGGAGCTCGGCGCCCGTGACCACGGGGGCGCCGTCGCGGTACAGGCCCACCTCGCGGGCCACCGCGGCCGCCGTGACCCGGTGGTCGCCCGTGATCATGGCGAGGCGGATCCCAGCCGTCCGGCACGCGGCCACCGCGTCGTGCACGTCGTCGCGCGGCGGGTCCTCCAGGGCCACGAGGCCGAGCAGGGTCAGCCCGCACTCGACGACGGTCGCGGGGGCCTCCTCGTCGGCGGGGACGGCGGTGCGCGCGGCGACGGCCAGGACGCGCAGGCCCCGGCCCGCCAGGTCCGTGACGGCGTCCGCCGCGCCGCCGTCGTCCGCGACCAGGGGCAGCACGCTGTCGGCGGCGCCCTTGACGTACACCTGGCCGGCGGCCAGGACCGACATCCGGCGCCGGCTCGCGTCGAACGGGATGCGCCGGCGCAGGGGGCGCTCCTCCTCGTCGCGCGCGACGTCGACGCCCGCGCGCAGGGCGAGCACGTGGAGCGCCACCTCCATGGGGTCGCCGTGGGGCGTCCAGCGTTCGCCGCTGCGGACCACGCGCCCCGTCGAGCAGCGCGCCGCCGCGAGCGCGACTGCGCGCACGCGGCCCAGCGTGCCCTCGTCCGCGTCGATCCGGGCCGTGGGGGCGTACCCGTGGCCGACGACCGATGCGGTGCCCTCGGGCGTCCACACCTCGACGACCGACATCTCGTTGCGGGTCAGCGTGCCGGTCTTGTCGGTGCAGACGAACGTGGTGGAGCCCATGGTCTCCACGGACTCCAGGTGCCGCACCAGCGCGTGGCGGGCGGCCATGCGCTGCGCCCCGCGGGCCAGCGAGAGCGTCACCGTGGGCAGGAGCCCCTCGGGGACCAGCGCCACGGTCACGCCCACCGCGAAGAGGAACCCGTCGGACAGGGGCGTCCCGAGCACCAGCGACACGGCGAAGAAGCCGATGCCCACGCCCACGGCGATGCCCCCGATGGTGCGCACCACCGTGCGCAGGCGCAGCGCGAGCGGGCTCACGGGCGCCTGCGCCTGCCGGGTCAGGGCCACGATGCCGGCCAGCTCCGTGGCGGTGCCGGTTTCCGTGACCTCTGCCGTCGCCTCGCCCTCGACCACGTACGTGCCGGAGCGGACGGCGTCACCGGGTCCGGGGTGGGTGGCGGTGCTCTCGCCGGTCAGCATCGAGGCGTCCACGCCGAGCCCGGACGCCTCGACCAGCCGGCCGTCCGCGCACACGCCGTCGCCGGCCTCCAGCACGAGGAGGTCCCCGACCACCACGTCCTGCGCGGCGATCTGGCGCCGCCGGCCGTCACGCACGACCGTCGCCCGCGCCGGCATGAGCTGCAGGAGCTTCTGGCCGGCCCGGTCCGCCCGGTACTCCTGGAGGAACGCGAAGACGCCGTTGACCACGACCACCAGGGCGGTGGCGACCGCGAGCTGCGGCATGCCACCGATCCAGGCGAGCACCACCGCACCCCAGAGCAGGAGCGCGAAGAAGTGGGTCATCTGGGCCAGCAGCAGTCGCACGGGTGACGGCGGCCTCGGCCGGGGCACGAGGTTTGGACCCTTCTCCCGCAGCCGGTGGGCGGCCTGCGAGGACGTCAGGCCGCCCGCTCGGGGCCCGCCCGGGCCCCACGTGGTGGTCGTCCCCATCGTCCCTCCTCGCACGCCGAGCCCGGACTCCGTCCTTCACTCAGTCCTTCAGGACCTCCCCGTCGCTCTCGAGCACGAGGGGCATCGCCGTCGGCTCCCCGGGGAGGGGAAGGATCTCGACCGGCGTGTCGCAGGTGCCCAGCACCGCTCGCGGCGTCGAGCCCAGGCGGACCGGGTGCCGCAGGCCGCGCCGGTGTCGCGCGACCACCAGCACGTCGGCGTCGGCGGCGGCCTCCGCCAGGACCTTGTCCGGGAGCCCCTGGACCACCCGGGCCTCCACCTCGACCGCGGGGTGCACGGCCGACCAGTCGTCCACCAGCCGGCGCAGCAACCGGGACGCGTTCTCCACCGACTCGCCCACGTAGGCGTCCGCGACGCCGAGGTCGGTGGCGAGGCCCGGGATCTCCACGGCGTGCACCACGCGCAGCACCGCGTGCCGCGCCGCGGCCTCGGCGAACGCGTGCGCCAGCAGCTCGTCCGCGCCCGCGAGGGTCTTGACCCCGACGACGACCCGGCCGTGGCCGCCGTCCTGCCACCGGGCCGGCACGACCACGACGGGGACGGCCGCACGGGCGGCGACGTCCGCCGTCGTGGTCCCCGTGACCAGGCGCTCGACGCCGTGCCGGGTCTCGCGGCCGAGCACCATCAGGCCACCCGTGGCGGCCGCCTCGACGAGCCGGGCCACGCGCGGGCCCGCGGCGACCACCGGCTCGACCTCCATGCCCGGGGCGACGGCGCGGATCGCCGCCACCTCCCGCCGCACGGTGTCGGTGCCCGAGCGTTCCAGGTAGGTGACGTCGCCGGCCTGCGCGGGCCAGAGCCCGCCCTCGGGCAACGGCGCGGGCACCACGTGGACCACGCGTACCCCGCTGCCCCGTCTGCGGGCCTCGCCCACGGCGTACCGGACCGCACCCGCGCTGCGCGTGCTCCCGTCCACGGCGACGACGACCGGGGCGGGACGCTCGACGGCACTCATGGCCACCACTCCCCTTCGTTCTGCACTGCGCCTTTCCCTGGCTGCCTTTCCCTGGCTGCCCTCCGAGCCTGCCGTCCGGGCCGGCGTGCGGCACGAGGCAAAGGTCACCGCGACCCAGGACGTTCACCGGCAGCGGAGGGACCTTCGCCCCTGCCCCGGCCCGGGCGGCGGAGCGACCGTGGAGCAGGGGCCGGTTCGTCCGGGTCCGGACGCCGTCCGCTGAACCGTCCGCTGAACCGTCCGCTGAACCGTCCGCGAGGAGGAGCCATGAGAGCCACGACCGTCATCGACGTCGCCCCGGCGCAAGGTCGGACGACGACCTGTCCCCCGCCCGAGAGCAGGCGGCTGCTGGTGGTGTGCTCGCACCCCTTCGACGTCACCCACGCGCTCGGCGGCGTCATCGCGGCGTTCGCCGCGGCCGGGACCGTCGTGCAGATCGTGTGCCTCACGCACGACCCGGGCCCCGACCCGGAGCGACGCCGGCGCCCCGGCGACGCGGCCGAGCTGCTCCAGGCCACCCGGCTGCTGGGCGCCCGGGAGGCGGTCCTCCTCGACCACGGCGCCGCGCACCTCCAGTGGAACCCGCCCGAGACCCTCGCGTGCGAGCTGCGGTCGGTCGCCGGGCCGGTCGACGCGGTGCTGACCGTCGACGCCCGCGCCCCCGGCGCCCACCCGGACCTCGTCCGGGCGATGCGCGCCGCGCGGCGCGTGGGGGCCAGGCTGCACTGCCCGGTCTACGGCTGGGTGCCGGGGCCGGAGGCGGCCGCCGCCGCAGACGTACCGCCACTCCTCGCCGGCCAGGCCGACGGGACGATCCCGGTGGACTGCGACCGGGCCCGGCAGCGGGCCGCGATCGCGTGCCAGGATGCCCCCGGGGCCGAGGACCCGGTCCTGTCCCTGAGCGGCGCCGACGGGCCGCGGGACCTGCTCACGGTCCTGTAGGACCAGCCGACGGCCCTGGTGCGGGACCCGGCTCCGTGGCCGCTGCCTCCGGCTCGGTTCCGGCGGGCTCCAGGTCCGCGGCCGGCGCCACGTCCACAGCGGGCGCCACGTCGGCCGCAGGTTCCACGTCCGCCGCGGGTGCCGCCGCTCCCGCGGGCTCCGGAGCGTCCGCGTGCCCCGGGCCTCCCGGGACCTCCCCCGGCTCGTCGGCCGGGGCGCGCCAGAGCCAGGCCTGGCCCGGCCCCAGCGTGCGCTCCTGCCCGTGCAGGGCGACCGTGATCGCGGGCTGGCGCGACGGGGGCACGCTGATGCGCACGCTGTCGTGGGTGCACCGCACCTCGATCCCCCGGTGGCCGCGGTAGCGCAGGCGGAAGCTCAGCTCCGCGAGCTCGTCGGGCAGCCGGGGCGCCAGCCGGAGCACGTCGCCGGACAGCTCCAGCCCCGTGTAGCAGCGCTGCACGAGGTCGATGCTGCCCGCCATGGCACCCAGGTGCACGCCCTCCGCGGTGGTCCCGCCCTGGACGTCGGCGATGTCGCTGTCGAGCGCCTCGCGGAAGAAGCGCCACGACGCCCGCCGGTCCCGGCGGGCGAGCACCCAGGCGTGGACCACCGCGCTCAGCGTGGACCCGTGGCTGGTCCGCGCCAGGTAGTAGTCCACGGTCCGGTCGAGCGCCGCACGGTCGAGGTCGTAGCCGAGCGACGCCAGCGCGTCACGCAGGCCGTGCTCGCCCAGGAGGTAGACCAGCATCAGCACGTCGGCCTGCTTGGAGACCTGGTACCGGTGCACGGAGTCGCCCTCGGCCTCCAGGATCCGGTCGAGGCGGCGCACGGAGCCGTACCGGGCCCGGTAGGCCGCCCAGTCCAGCTCCGCGAGCCGTTCGTAACCCTCGAACTGGCTGATCACGCCGTCGCCGTGGAACACCACGCGCATCCGCCGCCGGACGTGCGCGAACAGCTCCCGCTCCTGCTCGTGCAGGCCGAGCCGGCGGCACAGGGCCTCGCGCTCCGTCTCGGGCAGCAGGTCGAGCCCGTCCAGCGCGTACCCGAGCACCCGCGTGACCATGACGTTCGTGTAGGCGTTGTTGTCGATGCCCGGCCGGGCCGCGTCCGGGTAGGCGTCGTGGTACTCGTCGGGCCCCATGACCCCGCGGATGTCGTAGCGGTCGGCGGCCGCGTCGTAGGTCGCCAGGGCGCACCAGAAGCGAGCGATCTCGACGAGCATCTCGACGCCGTAGGAGTGCATGAACGCCATGTCACCCGTGGCCTGGTAGTACTGCCAGACGTCGTGCGCCACCGCGAGCCCCACGTGCCGCTGCAGGTGCGAGTGGTCCTCGACCCACCGGCCCGAGGCCGGGTTGAGGTGCAGGCGCTGCGTCTCGTCGCGGCCGTCGCTCCCGCTCTGCCACGGGTACATCGCGCCCCGGTACCCGGCGTCCTCAGCGGCGGTCCGGGCCCGCGGCAGGCGCCGCCACCGGTACATGAGCAGCGACCGGGCCACCCGGGGCAGGCACAGGAGCAGGAACGGGAACACGAACAGCTCGTCCCAGAACACGTGGCCCCGGTAGGCCTCCCCGTGCAGGCCGCGGGCCGGCATGCCGGCGTCCAGGTGCGCCGTGTGCACCGAGAGGGTCTGCAGCAGGTGGAAGACGTACAGGTCGAGCGCCCGCTGCGGCTCGCCCGGTACGACGAGCGCGCACCGGTCCCAGAGGCGCTCCCAGGAACGGGCCTGCTCGGCCAGGAGGTCGTCGAACGGCGGGATCCGGGCGGCGTGCCGGCGTGCGGCGTGCAGCGGCTCGAAGATGGCCGGGTCCCGCGAGGTGTAGACCGCGACGCGCTTCTCGACCCGCAGCGGCACCCCTTCGGCCAGCTCCGGCCACAGCCGGACCGCCGACTCCCCGGTGCGGTGCTCGAAGCCCGCCGTCACCCGTTCCGGCACGTCGACGACCACGGCCGCCGCCTGCGCCACCCGGACCTGCGACGTGGCCGTCCGGACCTCCAACCAGGCCACGCCCGCGCCCGGGTCGTACCCCTCGCCCACGGGGACCAGGTGCCGGCCGTCGAGGTCCCGGTACCGGGCCACCCCGGAGTTGGTCACCCGCCCGTCCAGGCTCGCCCGCACCTCGAGGGTGCCCGACCAGTTCTCCGCCACGAAGGTGGTCTCCAGCGCCGCCACGTGCTGGTCGTGCATCGACACGATGCGACGCTGCGTCACCGCGAGCACCCGGCCGACCGGGTCCCGGAACCGCGTGCGCCGGACGAGCACGCCCTGCCGCAGGTCCAGGTCCTGCCGGTGGTCCAGCACGGCCGTGCCGTCCAGCGTGAACCAGTCCTGGCCCGGGATGCGGAACCGGAGCGGCAGCCAGTTGGGCATGTTGACCAGGTCCTCGTTCTCCACCGTCGCGCCCGCCACCACGGAGATCAGCCGGTCGTAGCAGCCGGCGAGGTACGTGCCCGGGTAGTGGACGCCGTCGGCGGACGACTCCGGGGCGGCGCCGCGCGTCGCGACGTACCCGTTGCCGAGCGTGCACAGCGCCTCGCGCAGCCCCTCGGCGGCGGGGTCGAACCCCTCATACGACAGGACGGTGCGGTGCATCTGCCCTCCTTCCCACGACGACGTCGGCCAGGTCCGCGACCACGACGTCCGCTCCCGCCTCGCGCATCTCCCGGGCGAGGCGGCCGTGCCGGTCCACCCCGATCACCACGGCGAAACCACCGGCCCGGCCTGCCTCCACCCCGACCAGGGCGTCCTCGACCACGGCGCACCGGCCGGGCGGCACGCCCAGGCGCCGCGCCGCCTCCAGGAACAGCGCGGGGTCCGGCTTGCCCGCCAGGCCCAGGCGGTCGGCGTCGACGCCGTCCACCCGCACGTCCACGAGACCGGCCACGCCTGCCGCGTGCAGCACCCGGGCGCAGTTGCGGCTGGCCGAGACCGCCGCGACGCGGACGCCGCTCCGCCGCAGCTCGCGCAGCAAGGCCACCATGGACGGGAAGGCGCGCACCCCGTGCCCGGCCACCTCCGCGAGGAAGTAGCGGTTCTTGCGCGCCAGCAGGGCGTCGAGCGTGCCGGCGCCGGTCCCCTCGGGCAGCACGATCCCGCGCGACGCCAGGAACGCCCGCGCGCCGTCGGCCCGTGCCCGGCCGTCGACGTAGGGCAGGTAGTCCCGCTCGACGTCGAACGGCGGCTGCGGTCGCCCCGAGCGCGCGGTGACGTCCCGGAGCACCTCGTCGAAGGCGCGCTTCCAGGCCGCCGCGTGGGTGCGGGCGGTGTCGGTGACCACGCCGTCCGTGTCCAGCACGACGGCGTCGACCGCCGCCAGGTCCAGGACCGCGGGACCGGTCATGGGTGCACGTGGACCGGGTGGTGCTCGATCTGGGCGATGTCGTCCGACGTCGCCCGCAGCAGCCGGTCCGCCAGGTCGCGCAGGGCGCGGGCGGCCGCGAGCTCCTCGCCGATCTCGGTGACCTGCGCGTCCCGCGGGTTGCGCCGGGCACGACCGTGCCCCTCGAGCGTGGTGCCGCTCGACGTCGTCAGCACGGCGTGGGCGGCAGTCCGGGTGCCGGAGCGCTCGATGTCGTCCGCGTCGAAGAGCCGGATGGAGACGTTCCAGGTGTGGGTCATGGCACTGCTCCCGTCGGTCAGGTTCCGCCCCGCGCGCGGCGGGTGTGCTCCCACCCTTCTCCGGCGGCCCGTGCGGCACCAGGGACCATGGGCCCGCAACCCCGGGACCGACGGCACGGGGCGCCCGGGCCCGCGCTGCCTAGCGTGGGAGGTGACCGGCGGCCGCGGCGGACCGCCCCGTACCGACCGAGGAGACCGAGATGACTCAGACGACGACGGGCCCCGTGCTGGTCGGGGTCGACGGCTCGGAGTCGGCCACCCGGGCGGCCCGCTGGGCCGCGCTGGAGGCCGCCCGGCGGGACGTGCCGCTGGTGCTCGCGCACGTCTGGACCCCGGTGCCGGTGAGCGTGCCGCACGCAGTGGCGCTCGGGGCGTACCAGGACGCGCTGATCGCGCAGGGCCGGCAGTGGCTCGACGAGGCCGAGGCAGCGGCCCGCGACGCGGCCCCAGGGGTCGTCACGAGCACCGACCTGGTGGGTGGCTCGGTGGCGGCGCGCCTGATCGGGCGGTCGGCGTCCGCCGGCATGGTGGTGCTCGGGGACCGCGGTCTCGGTGGTTTCAGCGGGCTGGTCATCGGGTCGATCGCGGTGGCGGTCAGCACGCACGCGCACTGCCCGGTGGTGGTCGTCCGCACGGCCGAGCCGCCCGGCACCACTCCGCCGGACGGTCCGCAGACCGGCCCCGTGGTGGTCGGTGTGGACGGTTCGGGCACCAGCCGGGCGGCCGTCACGTTCGCGTTCGAGGCGGCGTCGGTGCGCGGCGTCCCGCTCGTGGCCGTGCATGCCTGGAGCGACCTGCCCGTGACGACGGTGTGGGAGCTGACCACCGCGTGGGACGCCATCGAGCGGCACGAGTCGGAGCAGCTGAGCACGTGGCTGGCCCAGGACCGCGCGCGGCACCCGGGCGTCCGGGTCGAGGAGGTGGTGGTCCGGGAAGGGCCGGCCCGGGTGCTGCTCGAGCACGCCGAGCGCGCGCAGCTCGTCGTGGTCGGGACGCGCGGCCGGGGCGGGTTCCGCGGGCTGCTGCTCGGGTCGACCAGCCAGGCCCTGATCCATCACGCAGCGTGCCCGGTCGCCGTCGTCCCGCTGCCGCGGTCCTGAGGCCCGGCGGCTCCGACGACGGAGGCTGCGAGGTCGTCGACCGCGGTGGCCGGCCCCGGGCCCGCACGGTGGCCGGCACGCTGGTCGGCGGGGTTGGCGGCACGTTCGGCGGCGAGGAACCGGGCGACGGTCCGGGTGAGGATCTCGCCCTCGACGTGCGTGCCGGAGCCCGCCTTCGAGGTCGGCACCGCTGCGGCGTCGCCGAGGACGAAGACGTCGGGCCGCGCCGTGGACCGCACGGAACGCGGGCCGACGGGCACGAAGCCGAGCTCGTCGCCCAGACCGTCCGAGGCCTCCACGTAGGCTGCGCCGCCGTGCAGGGGCACCATCACCGCCAGGTCGAAGGGGACCTCCCGCTCGTCGAACGACACGAGGCGGCCGCCGGCCCCGTCGGCGTCCTCGACGCTCCCGGTGGTGAACTCGGTGACCAGGTCGATGTCCTTGCGGGCGAGCAGGCCGGCCAGTGCCGCGGCGGCGACGGGCTTGGTGAACGCCGCGTCCAGCGGGGTGACGTAGGTCAGCGAGACCGCGTCGCGGATGCCGCGCCGCCGGAAGTACCAGTCGGCCAGGAAACAGAACTCCAGGGGCGCCACCGGGCACTTGATCGGCATGTCGACGACGTCGACCACGAGCCGGCCGCCGTCGAACGCGGCCAGGGCCCGGGCGAGGGCCTGGGCGCCCTCGTAGTCGTAGAACGTGTGCACCTGTGCGGGCCGCAGCGGCGTCGCGAGGCCCTCGGTCTCCTCGGGCAGCAGCCGTGCGCCCGTCGCGATCACCAGGAGGTCGTAGGGCAGCACCGCGCCGTCGGCCAGGTGCACGCGGTCGTGGTCGAGGTCGACGCGCTGTACGACGCCGCGGCGGTAACCGATGCCCGGCCGCAGCTGCCGCCGGCGGGGCCGGACCAGGCTGTCGAGCGGGGAAAGACCGAACGGCGCGAACAGCAGCCCGGGCTGGTAGACGTGCCGGTCGTCCTGGTCGACAACGGTGATCTCGACGTCGTCGCCGAGCGTGCGCCGCAGCCGGTTGGCCGACAGCGTGCCGCCGGTACCACCACCCAGGATCACGATTCGTCCCGTCATGCCCTCAGTCTCGGCGCCAGACGGTGCGCCCCGTAGGGGCCTTGGTCGTCGCGGTGCGGGACGTTCGCCCGGGCAAGACGGGACCAGCAGCCCTGCTGGCCCCGCGGGACCGGTGGTGTGCTGGGCGCAGAGCACGAGTGGCCCAGACCGCGAGGACGCGGCACGGGGCCCGCCGGACCCGCCGGCGCGACCCCGGAGGAGACGGAGGGAGACGGACCATGGACATCGTCGACGCACGGGTCGAGAGGATCCTGAACGCCGCCGGGGACGCGCCGAGCGTCCTGAACACCCAGCCCTGGCGGGTGGCGACGAGCGACCGCACGGTGACGCTCCGCGCCGACCCGTCGCGGCAGCTACGGCACAGCGACCCGCACGGCCGGGAGATGCTGATCAGCTGCGGGGCGTTCCTGTTCAACGCGCGGGTCGCGGCCCGCCGGGAGTCGCTCAACGCAGTGGTCACGGTGCTGCCCGACCCGGAGGACGACCTGCTCGTCGCGCAGATCGCGCTCGAACCGGGCGACGACCCGGGCGACGACGAGCTGGAGCTGTCCGTCGCGATCGAGCACCGGACGACGTCCCGCGTCCCCTTCGAGGACCGGCCGCTGCCGGCCGACGTGCTGGTCGCGATCCAGCGCGCCGCGTACGCCGAGGGCGCCAGCATGCGCACGATCCAGCCCTCCGACCCCTCGCGGCCGGAGGTGCTCGCGCTGGTGCGCCGCGCCGAGGCGGTCGCGGCGGAGGACATGGCCGCACGCGACGAGGAGACGGCGTGGACCGCCACCTGGCCGGGCCGCGACGACGGCATCCCGGAGCACCTGCTCGGACGCGCGCCGACCAACCCGGACGCCCCCGTGCGCCGGTTCAACGCCAGCCGGGGCCGGGAGCCGTTCGAGCGGCACTCGACGCTTGCCGTACTGACCACGCCCGGCGACTCCCCCCGGGACTGGGTCGCGGCCGGCCAGGCCCTGGAGCACGCGCTGCTGGTCGCCACCACGCACTTCGTGCACGCGTCGTTCGCCACCACCGTCCTGGAGAACCCCACGACCCGGCACGACCTGCGCCAGGCACTGTCCCTGCACGCCTACCCGCAGATGCTCATGCGGCTGGGCACCAGCCCCCAGGCGGAGCGCACGCCCCGCCGCACCCGCCCGCGGCACGACGCCGTCCGCCCGTGGACACCGTGGCGCAGCCGACCGACGGCGTGACACGGGACACCCGCGGGTGCCGGGGGGCGGGGCGTGTGGAGGCGGGTGCATGGGGGGCGGGCGCGTCGGGGGCGCGAGGCCCGGGCAGCGCGAGGCACGCGGGGGGCACACGGGCAGCGGGGGGCACCTGGGCGACGTGGATCGGACGGACCAGGCGGGTCGCACGGGTCACGGGGCGGCGGGCGAACCAGCCATCAGCGTCTGAAGTGCGCTTCTACCCAGTCATCAGGCCCACCATGACCCTAGTTAGTGGGCCCAATGACTGGGTAGAAGCGCACCCTCGGTGGGCGGGGGCCACGCGTCGTCGCACACCGTCACACCCGTCACGCACCGGCACGCGTCGTACCACGCCGCCGCACACCGGCACGCGCCGGAACGCCCCGCCACACACCCCGCCACACACCCCGTCACGCATCGTCACGCATCGTCACGCATCGTCACGCGCCGCATCGTCCAGCCGGGCGCGGGCCGCCGCCAGGCGGGCGACCGGGACGCGGTACGGCGAGCAGGACACGTAGTCCACGCCGATCCTGTCGAGCAGCGTGATCGACGCCGGGTCACCGCCGTGCTCCCCGCAGACGCCGGTCTCCAGGTCGGGCCGGGTGCGCAGCCCGCGCTCGACGCCAGTCCGGACGAGCTCGCCCACGCCGTCCGCGTCGAGGGAGGCGAAGGGGTCGGCGGGCACGATGCCCTCCTCCAGGTACGCCGCCAGGAAGGAGCCCTCGGCGTCGTCGCGGGAGACGCCGATCGTCGTCTGGGTCAGGTCGTTGGTGCCGAACGAGAAGAAGTCGGCGTGCTCGGCGATCTCGCCCGCCGTCAGCGCGGCACGCGGCAGCTCGATCATGGTGCCGACGCGGTAGGCCAGGTCGGTGACGCCGGCGGCGGCCAGCTCCTCGTCGGCGGTGGCCACGACGATCTCGCGCATGCGCCGCAGCTCCTCGGCGTACCCGACCAGGGGCACCATGATCTCCACGCGCGGGTCCAGGCCGCGCGCCCGTACCGCGAGCGCCGCACGGACGATCGCGCGGGTCTGCATGACGCCGATCTCCGGGTGCAGCAGCGTCAGCCGGACGCCGCGGGTGCCGAGCATGGGGTTGGCCTCGGCCATGCTGGTGATCCGGGACAGGAGGGCGCGTGCCGGCTCCAGCTCCCCGGCCCCGTCGTCCACCCCTGCCTCGACACCCGCCTCCAGCCGCTGCACCAGCAGCGACTGCTCCACCACGTCGGGCAGGAACTCGTGCAGCGGCGGGTCGATGAGCCGCACGGCCACCGGCAGGCCGGTCATCGCGGTGAAGATCTCCTCGAAGTCCGCCTGCTGCACGGGCAGCAGCTCGTCGAGGGCGGCCTGCCGGGACGCGGCGGTGTCGGCCAGGATCATGCGGCGCACGACGGGCAGGCGGTCGGTGGCCATGAACATGTGCTCGGTGCGGCACAGGCCCACGCCCTCGGCGCCGAGCTCGCGGGCGCGGACGGCGTCGGCCCCGGTGTCGGCATTGGCGCGGACACCGAGGCGGCGGACGTCGTCGGCCCAGCCCAGGACGGTGGAGAAGTCGTCAGTGACACGGGGCGGCACGAGCGGCAGGGCGCCCGGGTAGACGGCTCCGGTGGTGCCGTCGAGGGTGACGGTGTCCGCGTCGGTGAGCACCGTGCCGCCGATGGTCAGGGTGCGGGCGTCGGCGTCGATGCGCAGGTCGCCGGCGCCCGCGACGCACGGCTTGCCCATGCCACGTGCCACCACGGCGGCGTGCGACGTCATGCCGCCGTGCGCGGTGAGCACGCCCTGGGCGGCGGCGACACCGTGGATGTCGTCCGGCGTCGTCTCCCACCGGACGAGCACCACGGCCTGCCCGGCCGCGCCCTGCTCGGCGGCGGTGTCGGCGTCGAACACGAGGCGGCCGACGGCGGCGCCCGGCGAGGCGTTGAGCCCGTGGGTGAGCGGGGTCGCGGTGTGGTCGGGGTCGAGCGCGGGGTGCAGGAGCTGGTCGAGCTGGGCGGGGTCGATGCGCCGCAGGGCCTCCTCCTTGTCGATCAGGCCCTCTGCGACGAGGTCACGCGCGACCTTGAGGGCTGCGGCGGCGGTGCGCTTGCCGGTGCGCACCTGGAGCAGGTAGAGCGTGCCGTCCTCGACGGTGAACTCGATGTCCTGCATGTCGCCGTAGTGGCGCTCCAGCCGGTCCATCGCGGACATGAGCCGGGCGTACGCCTCGGGCAGCACGGTCTCCAGCTCCGGCAGGCGCCGCGGGGTGCGGATGCCCGCCACCACGTCCTCGCCCTGCGCGTCGAGGAGGAACTCGCCGTACCGTTCCTTGGTGCCCGTGGCCGGGTTGCGCGTGAAGCACACGCCGGTCGCGGAGGTGCCGCCCTTGTTGCCGAAGACCATCTGCATGACGTTCACGGCGGTGCCCAGGTCGTCCGGGATGTCGTTCAGCCGCCGGTAGACCTGCGCCCGGGGGCTGTCCCACGATGCGAAGACGGCGTCGACCGCCCTCCGGAGCTGCTCGCGCGGCTCGGTGGGCAGGTCGTGGCCGGTGCTCTCGCGGGCCACGCGGCGGAACGTGGCGGTGAGCTCGCGCAGGTCGTCGACCGTGAGGTCCGTGTCCTGCCGGACGCCGCGCCGGTCCTTGAGCGCGGTGAGCTCGTCCTCGAAGGCCTGTCCCGGGACGCCCTCGACCACCTCGCCGTACATCTGCACGAACCGGCGGTAGGAGTCCCACGCGAACCGCGGGTCGCCCGACTCGGCCGCGAGGCCGGCGGCGGACTGCTCCGAGATGCCCAGGTTGAGGATGGTGTCCATCATCCCCGGCATGGAGAACACGGCGCCCGACCGCACCGACACCAGCAGCGGGCGCTCGGCGGCGCCCAGCACCCGGCCGGTGCGGCGTTCCAGGGCGTCGAGGTGGGCCTGGATCTCGTCCCAGAGCCCGTCGGGCCAGGTGCCGCCGCCTCGCATGGCGGCGACGCACGCCGCGGTGGTCACCGTGAAGCCGTCGGGGACGGGTACGCCGATGCGCCGCATCTCCGCGACGCCCGCGCCCTTGCCGCCGAGCAGGGAGCGCATCCCGGCGTTCCCCTCCGACAGGTCGTAGACCAGCCTCCCGTCCGCCGGTGGTGCCGACGCCGGCGGCGGCGCGCCCGTGGTGGCCGATCCGGTCCGGCTGTCCGCATGCGTGGTCATCGCGCCTCCGTCGGTCCGCGCCCGCGTGCCGTGTCTCCGGCGGCCGTGCCGGGGCGGGGCGGCCCGGCCACGCTGCCAGCGTCGCCCGGCCGGTGCGCGGCGGGTCAGGGCCGTCGGCCCCGCACGGCGGGGACGTAGGTCCCCCTCGACCGGGCGGGCGAGCCCCGCGACGGCGACGGCCCGGGTCGTCCCGTCAGCCGGGTGTCACGACCAGCGAGCCGGACGCCGCCCCCGACCGGAGGTCCGCGAGCGCCTCGTCCGTCCGGTCGAAGGGGTAGCGGGTCACCTCCGGGACGATCCGGAGCGTGCGGGCCAGCCGCAGGAACGCGGCGCCGTCGGCGCGGGTGTTGGCGGTGACGGTGCGCAGGTCGCGCTCGTAGAAGAGGTGCTCGGTGTACGACATGGTGGGCAGGTCGCTCATGTGGATGCCCGCCAGCACCACGGTGCCGCCCCGTTCGGTGGCCTGGAGGGCGAGCGGCACGAGCTCGCCCGCCGGGGCGAAGACGATCGCGGCGTCGACCGGCTCGGGCGGCCGGTCGGTCGCGCCCCCCGACGAACCGGGCGCCGGTCCGCCGGGCCAGGTCACGGTTGGCGGCGCCGCGCGTCATGACGTAGACCTCCGCGCCGCACGCGACGGCCAGGCGTGCGGTGAGGTGCGCGCTGGACCCGTAGCCGTACAGGCCGAGCCGGCCGCCGGCGCGCAGGCCGGTGCGGGTCAGCGCCCGGTACCCGATGATGCCGGCGCACAGGAGCGGGGCCACCTCGGCAGGGTCCCGGTCGGCGCGCAGCCGGTAGGCGTAGGTCTCGGGCACGGTGGTGTGCTCGGCGAAGCCGCCGTGGGCGTCCCACCCGGTGTACCGCGAGTCGGGGCAGAGGTTCTCCTGCCCCTCGCGGCACCACCGGCACGCGCCGCAGGTGCGGCGCAGCCACGCGACGCCCACACGGTCGCCGCGCCGCAGCTGCCGCACGGCGGGGCCCGTCTCCTCGACGACGCCGACCACCTGGTGCCCCGGCACCACGTGCGGCAGGTGCACGGGCAGCTCGCGGTCCACGACGTGCAGGTCGGTGCGGCACACGCCGCAGGCCTCGACCCGCACCAGCACCTCGTCCGGTCCGGGCCGGGGCACGGGCACCTGGCGCAGGGCGAGGCTGCCCGCCGTGCTCCCGGTGACCCACGCCCGCATGTCCATGCCTCCACCATGACCAGTCCACCGCCCGGCCGCCAGCGCCGGCGCACTCGCGGGGACCTTCGCCCGTCGGGTGTCGGGACGTTGGCCTCTGCTTCGCGCCGGCTCTCGCGCAGTGATGTTGAACCGTCAGCACACCCTCTCCGATCGGAGCTGTCATGAAGGCCGCCGTCGTCACCGACTTCACCGCACCGCTGCAGGTCATGGACGTGCCCGTCCCCGAGCCCGGACCCGGTCAGGTCCTGGTCCGGATCGAGACCAGCGGTCTGTGCCACACCGACATCCACGCCGCGCACGGCGACTGGCCGGTCAAGCCCCACCCGCCGTTCGTGCCGGGGCACGAGGGCGTCGGCCGCATCGAACGCCTCGGCGAGGGGGTGCGCGGCCGCAGCCCCGGGCAGCGGGTCGCCATCGCGTGGCTCGGCAGCGCGTGCGGCGAGTGCCGTTACTGCATCAGCGGCCGGGAGACCCTGTGCGAGAAGCAGGCCAACTCCGGCTACTCGGTGAACGGGGCGTTCGCCGAGTACGCCGTCGTCCCCGCCGCGTTCGCGACCCCGGTGCCCGACGACGTGTCGTCGCTGGACGCCGCGCCCCTGACCTGCGCGGGCGTGACCACCTACAAGGCGATCAGGGTGGCCGGCGTGGCGCCGGCCGAGACCGTGGCGATCTTCGGCATCGGCGGCCTCGGGCACCTGGCGCTGCAGTACGCCCGGATCGCGGGCGCGTTCACGGTGGCCGTGGACCTGGAGGACCACAAGCTGGACCTGGCCGCCCGGCTCGGCGCCGACCACGTGGTCAACGCCGCCCGCGAGGACCCGGCCCAGGCGATCCAGCGGCTCGGCGGGGCCGACGTCGCGGTCGCGCTGGCCGCGTCGCCGGCCTCGTTCGACCAGGCCTTCGCGTCGCTGCGCCGCGGTGGGCGGCTGGTCTGCGTCGCCCTGCCCGCGCACGGCACCATCCAGCTGCCGATCTTCGACACCGTCCTGAAGGGCATCTCCGTGATCGGCTCGATCGTCGGCACCCGCAACGACCTCGCGGACGTCTTCGCGCTGCACGCGGCGGGCCGGACCGAGGTGGTCGCGACCGAGCGCAAGCTCGACGAGGTGAACGAGTCCATGACGGACGTGCTGGCCGGCCGGGTGCCGGCACGCATCGTGTTCGGCCTGTGAGGGCAGGGGGCTGACCGCGCCGGTCAGGCCCCGTCGAGCGGCACCCGCCACTCCAGGCGGGTGCCCTTCGACGGGCCGGGCCCGATGCTCAGCGAGCCGCCCAGCTCGGTGGCCCGCCGGGCGAGGTTGCGCAGGCCGCTGAACGCGACGCCCTCGGGCACGCCCACGCCGTCGTCCGTGACCACCAGCTCCACCGTGTCCGACACGGCCAGGCGCACCGACACCGCCCGGGCTCGGGCGTGCCGCGCCACGTTCGACAACCCCTCTCGCACGACGGCGACGACGTGGTCGCCGACCTCCGGCGGCACCGAGGAGTCGACCGGTCCGTCGAAGCGCAGCCGCGGCGCGAACCCGAGCGGTCCGGCGGCGGTGTCGACCTCCGTGATGACGCGTGAACGCAGGCCGACCTGGCGGGCGCCGGGACCCCCGGGCTGCAGCCGGTGGATGGTCGTGCGGATCATGGCGATCGTCTCGTCGATGTCGTCCACCGCTCGCTCCACGCGCTCGGCGCCCTCGCCGCTGAGCCCGCGGCCGAGCGTGTGCAAGGACAGCCCGGTCGCGTACAGCCGCTGGATCGCCAGGTCGTGCAGGTCCCTGGCGATGCGGTCACGGTCGCGCAGCACGGCGAGCCGCTCCACGTCGACGCGGTGCTCGGCCAGCTCCAGGGCGACGGCGGCCTGCGCCGCGAACCCCTCCAGCGCCTCGACGACGACGGCGGAGAACGGCGCCCCGCCGAGGTACCGCCCCACGGCGAGCACCCCGCGGGTACTGCCCTGCTCGCCCAGCGGCAGCACCGCGAACGGCCCGAGCTCGTGGCGCAGGTCGAAGGAGAGCTGGGCGCGCTCGTCGGCGGCCGCCGCCGCGGAGAACATCGGCCGGCCCGAGCCGAGCACGACCGACGCGAACGTGCCGTCCGGCGGCAGCATGGTGCCGACCAGCCGGTCGGTGTCAGGGCCGGACGCCGCCTGCACCACCAGGCGCCGCGACTCCGGCTCGGGCACGGAGATCACCGCGAGGTCGGCGCCGGCCACCCGCCGGGCGTGCTTGGCCACGAGGTTGAGCACGTCGCCCGGCGCGCTGCCGGTGAGCACCTGCCGGGAGATCTCGTCGTTCGCCTGCGCCGCCCGCTCCCGCAGGCGCGCCTCGTCGTACAGGTCCGCGTTCTCGATGGCCACGCTCGCACCCGCCGCCAGCGCCTCCAGGAGCCGCTGGTCGTCCTCGGTGAAGTCGCCCCCGCCCTCCTTCTCCGTGAGGTAGAGGTTGCCGAACGCCGCACCGTGCACCTGCAGCGGAGCACCCAGGAAGACGCGCATCGGCGGATGGTTGGGCGGGAAGCCCACGGATGCCGGGTGCTGGGTCAGGTCGTGCAGCCGCAACGGCGCCGGGTGGCGGATGAGCTCACCCAGGATGCCGTGCCCCGTGGGGTACGGGCCGATGGCGCGCACCTGGTCCGGCGTCAGCCCCACCGTCAGGAACCGCGCGATGCGCCCGTCCGGACCCAGCACGCCCAACGCTGCGTACCGAGCGCCCACGAGGCGCGCCGCGGTCGCACTGATCTCGTTCAGCGTGGTCTCCAGGTCGAGACCCCGCCCCATCGTCGCCAGCGCGTCGAGCAACAGCTCGGCCTGTTCGCGGGCACGCTCCGCCACCGCACTCCCCCGTCCTGCCCCCGCGGCACCACCGTATCGGCCTGGCGCAGCACACGCAGACGATGACACGGGCAGAGTGCTGTGCAGCACGGGATTCACCCCGTGCGTGCCGGTGACAGCGGGTCGAGCGGGAGGCAGCCGGGAGGCGAGTCAGGCGGGAGGCCGCCGCCGTGGGAGGGACGACCGGGTCGCGGCCACCTCGGC
Source organism: Promicromonospora sp. NPDC052451 (assembly GCF_044547525.1). NCBI lineage: Bacteria > Bacillati > Actinomycetota > Actinomycetes > Micrococcales > Promicromonosporaceae > Promicromonospora > Promicromonospora sp. NPDC052451. The sequence goes on along the minus strand of NZ_JBIUAP010000016.1, from coordinate 4,252 downwards.
CCCGAGCCCCTTGCCCCACGCCCGGGCCCGCGCGAGCTCGCCGTCGGCCAGCGGGCCGGTCATGTCGGTGACCCGGTAGCTCGTCGGCGCCGCGACGATCGGGTAGCCCAGCCGGTCCAGGCGCCGCCCGGCCGCCCGCGCCGCGGATCCGGTGAAGTGCGACGTCGCCCGGGTGTCGAAGGCCGTGGCCTCGGTCCGGGCATCGGCGCGGACGCCCGGCAGGGCACCCAGCCACTCGCGGATGCCCCGCTCACGGGAGACGACGTGCGTCGCCCGCGCCGCCGCGTCCCGCCGCGTCGAGGGCCAGGACATGCTGAAGGCGTGCGTCGGCCCGCCGACCACGAGCAGCGTCACGTCCGCGGGTACCGTGCGCGGCGCCACCCCCACCTCGACGACGTCGGCGTGCATCGACGCCTCGATCCCCTCCGCGACCGCGTGCGCGACCTGCTCGGTGTTGCCGAACATCGACTCGTAGACCACCAGTGCGCGCATCGCGAGCACCTCCTCGACCTCGAACAGTTCCGTGTGGGACGAGCCTCGCCTCCGCCCGCACCCCGCCGTCAGGGCCGTCTGCCCCGGCCCCGCAGGACCTTCGGCCCGTGTGCCGAGCCCTCCCCCGCGCCAAGACTGACGAGGGGAAGGGAGTGCAGGGATGAACCTCGACGAAGCACGGACACAGCGGATCCTGCGGGCAGCCGCGAGCGCACCCAGCGTGCTGAACACCCAGCCGTGGCTGGTGACCACCGCGGGCAGCACCCTGACGCTCCGCGCGGACCCGTCGCGCCAGCTCCGGCACTCGGACCCTCGCGGCCGGGAGATGCTGATCAGCTGCGGCGCGTTCCTGCTCAACGCCCGCGCGGCCGCACGCCGCGAGTCCCTCGACGCGGTCGTCAGCGTGCTGCCCGATCCTGACGACGATCGCCTCGTGGCCACGATCGAGCTCGAACCGGGCCGCGACCCGGATGCGGACGAGCTCGAGCTCTCGGTCGCCATCGCGCGGCGCACCACCTCGCGGGTCCCGTTCGACGACCAGCCGCTGTTCAGCGACGTGCTGCACGCCGTCGTCGCGGCGGCGCACGACGAGGGCGCCGACCTGCGCGTCGTCCAGCCGGGCGACCCCGCGCGCGCGGAGGTCCTGCGGCTCGTGCGCCGGGCCGAGGCGCTCGCCGCGGAGGATCCCGCGGCGAGCGCCGAGGAGGCCGCCTGGACCGCCACGGACCCCGGACGCGGCGACGGCATCCCGCGCGACCTGCTCGGCCCCCGCCCGACGGACGACCGGGCGCCGGTACGACAGTTCCTCGCCAGCGAGGGCAGCGCCCCGTTCGAGCTGCACTCGACCACGGCCGTCCTGACGACGCCGGGCGACTCGGCACGGGACTGGGTCGCCGCGGGCCAGGCCCTGGAGCGGGTGCTGCTGGTGGCGAGCACCTTCTTCGTCCACGCCTCGTTCGCCACCACCGTGCTGGAGAACCCGACCACCCGCCACGACCTGCGCCGGGCACTGTCGCTCGACGGGGTCCCCCAGATGGTCATGCGGCTCGGCTACAGCTCGATGCCGCAGCACACGCCCCGCCGCACCGTCGAGCCGGCGGCGGGCTGACCCCGCGGACCGCACCCCGGTCCGGGGGCAGAAGGAGGACGATCATGAACAGTGCCTGGTACCACGGCGTCGTCGTGGGCGTCGACGGCACGGCCGAGAGCCTGTCCGCGCTGGACTGGGCGGCCCGCACGGCCGACCTGCACCGGACCCGGCTCACCGTCGTGGCCGCCTACCCCACGCCCCCCGAGCCCGGCCCGGGAGCGAGCAGCCTGGCCCTGGACGCGCGCGAGCAGGCCCACCGCGCGGCCCGCGCCGCACGGGACCGGCTGGGCGACCGGCGGCCGGGCGGCCGCGAGGTCCGGGTGCTCGTGCTGCCGGGCGCCGCCGCCCACGTCCTGGCCCAGCAGTCGAGCACGTGCGACCTCGTCGTGGTGGGCCGGCGCGCCCTGGGCGCGCTCGACCGGGCCCTGCTCGGTTCCACCTCCTCGGCGCTGGCCGCCGGCGCACCCGGCACCGTCGCCGTGGTGCCGGCGGGCGCAGCCACGGGCGAGCCCCGCCGGATCAGGGTGGGTGCGGGGCGCGAGGACGAGCCGGACCTGCTGGAGACGGCGTTCGCCGAGGCCGCCGCGCGCGGGTGCCCGCTGGAGGTGCTGCACGTGACGGGCACCGACCCGGTCGTGTCGGCGCTGCTGGACAAGGACCGTGCCACCGGGACGTGGCACGAGACCAGCGACGCGCTGACCGACCGGCTGCTCCAGTGGTCCCGGAAGTACCCCGGCGTCACCTACACGGTGGTGACCAGGCGCGGGGACCCCGTGGTGGCCCTGCTCCACAACCTGGCCCGGCACGACATCCTGGTGGTCGGCGGGCGCCGCCACTCGGCGGTCGCGGGCCGCCTGCTGCGCAGCGTGCCCGACGCCGTGCTGCGCACCGCGCCGTGCCCCGTCCTGGTGGTGCACGTGCACCGGCCGGAGTCGCCCGCGTTCGCCTGACCGGACGAGCCTGGACGCGATCGGCGCTCAGGACTCCACCGACGCCGCGACCAGCCAGGCCGTGAGCAGCACGACCCCGGCCATCAGCGTGGTCTCCCGGCCCGTGCTGCGCCGCAGGGCCACCCCGGCCTTGCGGGAGCGGCCCGCGTGCCGCACGACGGCGCGGCGTCGGGCCGTCAGCCGTGGGACGACGCGGAGGTGGTTGTGCGCGCCGATCGCCGCCACCACGGCGACGAGGCCCGCCTTGGCCAGCAGGAACCGGCCCCAGTCGCTCTCCCAGAGCTGGGCGGGCCGGTCCAGGATCCCGACCGCGAGCAGCACCCCGGCCACGCCGACCACGGTGACGGCGGCCGCCGCGACCACCGAGAAGCGGGCCACCGTCAGCGCGGCGTCCGGGTCACGCCCGTCCCGGCGGCGCGCCCGCAGCAGCACGCCGAGGGCGACGAGCCCGCCCACCCACGTGGCGGCGGCGACGAGGTGCGCCACGTCCGCGGTCACCACCAGCCACCGCGGCTCGACGGTGTTGCTGTGCCCGCCGAGCACCTGCCCGGCGCCCGCCAGCGCAGCGCCGGCCGCCGCGAGCCAGGAGCCGGTCGCCGTGTGCCGGGCACCGACCGTGATCGCGACGGCGCCCGCGGCCTGGAGGCCGACGTCCCACCGCGCCGTCCCGGTGAGCGAGTCACCGATCGCGGACGCGGACACGCCGGACGCGAGGTCGCCGTGCGCCAGGAGCACCGAACCCGCCAGCACCCGGACGACGAGCCCGCCGAGCAGCAGCACGCCCGACCACCGGACCAGCCGCAGCACCGCCGGCGGGTCCGCCTCGTCGCGGCCGCGCAGCACCAGGCCCACGAACACCAGGGCACCCCCGGCGACCAGCGCGCCCCAGAGCGCGGCCGCCGCACCCAGGCGGACGGCGGCCGACGCCGCGCGGGTCGCCGGACTGTCCATCGCGGCGGGGTCGTGGCCCATGTCGTGGTTCGCGTCATGGTTCGCGCCGTCGGGCGTGTCGTGGTCCCCGCCGGAGGCACCGTCCCCGGCGCCGGCTCCCCCGGGCTCACCGGACGCCTCCGGCGACGCCGACGCACCGCCCGGCGCCCCGCCGCCCCCGGCCACGCCGGCGACGTCGAAGCCGAACGTGCCCTCCAGCGGGTGGCCGTCCTGGGCCGCTGCCGTCCAGGACACCGTGTACCGGCCCGCCCGCAGCGGCGCGGACGGCGTCGCGACCAGGGCCAGGCCGTCCTGCGCCGGAGCGACCGTGGCCGCGACGGTGCCGTCCGGCCCGTCGATCACCACGCCGTCCCCGAGCGGGCTCACCGGCAGCGTGAACCGCAGGGTCACGTCGGCCACGGGGGCCGGCGCCGTCGACCCGGCGGCAGGCGCCGTCGACTCAAGCCGGGTGTGCGCCGCGGCGGGCGGCGCCCACCCCAGCGCGAGGACGAGCGTCGCGAGCAGGCCGGCGGCCGCCCGGACGAGGACCGCACGAGGGCGCGCGCCACCGAGCGTTCTGCACATGGGCAGACTCCTTCGGGAGGGGTGGGGGGGGGGGGGGGGGGGGGGGGGGGGGGGGGGCGGGGGGGGCGGGGGGGGGGGGGGGGGGGGGGGGGGGGGGGGGGGGGGGGGGGGCCGGGGGGCCCCCCGGCCCCCCCCCCCCCCCCCGACCGCATCCGCAACAAGATCCGCACCATCCTCCAGATGGCCGTGGTGCTCACCCACGGTG
>NZ_JBIUAP010000015.1:77265-165767 GCF_044547525.1 Promicromonospora sp. NPDC052451 | reverse complement strand
GCCGGGGGGGGGCCGCCGGGGGGGGGGGGGGGGGGGGGCGCGGGCGCGGGGGGGGGGCGCCCCCCCCCCCCCCCCCCCACCGTTCCGTCTCGGCAGGGGTGAGGGGTCAGCGGGTCGCTGCGGCCCGCTTCTTGTTCCAGACGTCGAACGCGACGGCCAGGAGCAGCACGATGCCCTTGACGATCTGCTGCGTGGACTGGTCGACGCCCATGAGCGACATGCCGTTGGACATGACGGCCATGATCAGACCACCGACCATCGCGCCCGTCACGGTGCCGATACCGCCGGTCACCGCGGCGCCACCGATGAAGCACGCGGCGATCGCGTCGAGCTCGAACATGTTGCCCGCGGCCGGCTGGGCGGCGCTGGACCGTGCCGAGAACACGACGCCCGCGATCGCCGCCAGGAAGCCCATGTTCACGAACATCCAGAAGTTGACGCGCTTCACGCGGACACCGGAGAGCTGGGCCGCGGCGAGGTTGCCACCGATGGCGTACACGTGGCGGCCGAACACGCTGTGCTTGGTGACCAGGGTGTAGACCAGGACCAGCACGGCCAGGATGATCAACACGGCCGGCAGGCCACGGTAGGTCGCGAGGTTCCACGCGAACCACATGACGACGGCGGCCACCACGACGAGCTTCAGCACGAACAGGACCGGCGCCTCGACCGTCTGGTTGTAGGCGATCCGGGCGCGGCGGTTGCGCCACGAGTTGTACGCGAAGCCCAGCACCCCGATCGCGAAGATGACGAGCGTGAAGGTGTCGTACCCGTAGCCGCCCAGCAGGCCGTTGAGGAAGCCCGTCGCGATGCTCGTGTACTCCGCGGGGAACGGCGACAGCGAGACGTTGTTGAGCACCTCGAGCGTGAGGCCACGGAACAGGAGCATGCCGGCCAGCGTCACGATGAACGCCGGGATCCCGACGTAGGCCACCCAGAACCCTTGCCAGGCCCCTACCAGGAGGCCCGTCCCGATGGCGGCGAGCACACCGACCCACCAGGGCATCCCGTTCCGGATCACGAGCACGGCCGCCACGGCGCCGGTGAGCGCGACCACCGACCCCACCGACAGGTCGATGTGCCCGCCGATGATGATGATCACCATGCCGATGGCGAGGATCAGGATGTACGAGAACTGCAGCACGAGGCTGGTCAGGTTGCGCGAGCTGAGCAGCATGCCGTCGGTGAGCACCGAGAACAGCACGATGATCGCCACGAACGCGATGTAGATACCGCTGGTGCGGATGTTCCGGGTGAGCAGCTCCCGGATGTTGGCGATGCCGGTCATGCCGTCGCCTCCTGCGTGGTCTCCTGCGTCATGAGGGCCATGAGTCCTTCCTGGGTGGCGGAGGGCACGTCGACCTCGCCAGTGATGCGGCCGAAGGCCAGGGTGTAGATGCGGTCGCAGATCCCGAGCAGCTCAGGGAGCTCCGAGGAGATGACCAGCACGGCCTTCCCCGCCGCGACCAGCTCGTTGATGATGGTGTAGATCTCGTACTTGGCACCGACGTCGATGCCACGCGTGGGCTCGTCGAGGATCAGCACCTCGGGCGCCGTGTACAGCCACTTGGACAGCACGACCTTCTGCTGGTTGCCGCCCGAGAGCTTGCCCACCTCCACCAGCACGTTCGGGGTGCGGATATTCATGGACGCGCGGTACTCCTCCGCGACCTTGAGCTCCTCGTTCTCGTCCACGAAGCCGTTCTTCGACAGCTTGCCGAGACCGGCCGCGGAGATGTTGCGCCTGATGTCCTCGATGAGGTTGAGGCCGTACTGCTTGCGGTCCTCCGACACGTAGGCGATGCCCGACCGGATGGCAGCCGGCACGCTGTGCACGTCGACCTCCTTGCCGTGCAGGAAGGCCTTGCCGGAGATGTCCCGTCCGTACGACCGGCCGAACAGCGACATCGCCAGCTCCGTGCGCCCGGCGCCCATGAGGCCAGCGATGCCGACCACCTCGCCCGCGCGCACGGTCAGGTTCGCCTTGTCGACGACGACGCGCCCAGGCTGGGTCGGGTGGTAGACCGTCCAGTCCTCGACGCGCAGCACCTCCTCGCCGGGGTGCGACTCGCGGTCGGGGTACCGGTTGTCGAGGTCGCGACCCACCATGCCGCGGATGATGCGGTCCTGGATCGCGTCGGACGAGTCGCCCGCGGTGGCCATGTCGAACGTCTCGATCGAACGGCCGTCGCGGATGATCGTGGTGGTGTCGGCGATCTCGGCGATCTCGGCCAGCTTGTGGGAGATCATGATCGACGTGATGCCCTGCTCCTTGAACTGCCGGAGCAGGCCGAGCAGGTGCTCGGAGTCGTTGTCGTTCAGCGCCGCCGTCGGCTCGTCGAGGATGAGCAGCCGCACGTCCTTAGAGATCGCCTTGGCGATCTCCACGAGCTGCTGCTTGCCCACGCCGAGTGCAGAGATGGGCGTCGTGGGCGACTCGCTCAGGCCCACCCGCGCCAGCAGCTCGGCGGCCTCGGCGTTGGTCTTGTTCCAGTCGATCGTGCCACCGGCCCGGCGACGCTCGTTGCCGAGAAAGATGTTCTCGGCGATCGACAGGTACGGGACGAGCGCGAGCTCCTGGTGGATGATCACCACACCCCGCGCCTCGGAGTCGTTGATGCTGCCGAACTCGGCGGTCTCGCCGTCGAGCACGATGTCGCCCTCGTAGGTGCCGTGCGGGTAGACACCCGACAGCACCTTCATCAGGGTGGACTTGCCCGCACCGTTCTCGCCGCAGATCGCGTGGATCTCGCCCCGGCGGACGGTGAGGTTGACGTCCTGGAGTGCCTTGACCCCGGGAAATGTCTTGGTGATGCCGCGCATCTCGAGGATGTCGGTCGGCGCCGAATCGGCCATGCCAGTCCTTGTCGCGTACTTGTCGCCAGCAGTGATGTTGCGGTGGTCCGACGCCGGGCCGTCCCGGGGGCCTGCCGGGGCGAGTCGATCGACTCGCCCCGGCAGGCCGCCACGGAAGGTCGGCGGTGCGGGACGGTGCTACCGAGCGGTCAGGCTCAGTCGGTCTGACCGGAGGCGACCTCGTCCTCGGTGAGGTAGCCCGAGTCGATGAGCTCGGCCTGCAGGTTGTCCTTGGTGACGATCACCGTGGGCAGCAGGTACGACGGCACGACCTTCACGCCGTTGTCGTAGGTCTCCGTGTCGTTCGCCTCGGGCTCGTTGCCCTCAAGGAACGACGTGGCGGCGACAACGGCCTGCTCGGCGAGGAGGCGGGTGTCCTTGAAGATCGTCGAGTACTGCACGTCGTCCTGGATGAGCTTGGCCGACGAAGCCTCGGCGTCCTGGCCGGTCACGACCGGGATCGGGAGGTCGCCCTCGCCGTAGCCGGAGTTCTGCAGGGCGGTGAGGATGCCCCGCGAGAGCACGTCGGCCGGGGCCAGCACACCATCGATGTTCTTGTCACCGCCGGTGTAGGTCGAGGTCAGGAGGTCCTCCATGCGCTTCTGCGCACGCTCCTGCTCCCAGCGCTGGATCGCGACCGTGCCGAAGTCGGTCTGGCCGGACGGCACCTCGAGGGTCTTGTCGTCGATGTACGGCTGGAGCACCGACATCGCGCCGTCGAAGAAGAACCCGGCGTTGTTGTCGTCGGGCGAACCGGCGAACAGCTCGATGTTGAACGGACCCTCGGGCGCGTCCGCAGCCTCCTCGCCGTTCTCGTCCAGGATGCCCAGACCGGTCAGCAGAGAGGTGCCCTGCTGCACGCCCACCTGGTAGTTGTCGAACGTGACGTAGAAGTCGACGTTCTCCGAGTCGCGGATCAGGCGGTCGTAGGAGATCACCGGGATGTCCGCCGCTGCAGCGGCCTCGAGCTGGCTGCCCAGCGCGGTGCCGTCGATCGAGGCGATGATGAGCGCCTCGGCGCCCTTGTTGATCATCGCGTCGATCTGCTGCTGCTGGGTGGGGATGTCGTCGCCCGCGAACTGCAGGTCGACCTCGTAACCGGCCTCCTCGAGGCCGGACTTCACGGCGTCGCCGTCCGCGATCCAGCGCTCGTACGTCTGGGTCGGCATCGCGACGCCGACGAGGCCGCCCGCCTCACCGTCCCCGCCACCGTTCCCGCCGGCACCGCCACCGCCGGCGCCGCCACCGCCGCACGCGGCGAGCGACACGGCCACAGCGCCCGTTGCCAGCGCGGCCAGACCACGCGTAGCCCACAGCTTCCTTGCCATGACTTCTCCTCTTCGAGTGTGTGCCCGGGCACGTCTCTGCAACCCCGGCCGACTTCACTTTGTGAACGCAACAGATTGTGAACGCTCACAAGCCCGTTGGTCAAAACCGCGTCGGCTGAAAACCGCCACGGCCGTTGGTGACGGGGATCACGGTAGCCGTGGTAGGGCCTGAGTATGGAGAACTTCCTGGATGGTTACGGCATCGATACAGTCAACTCTTGGATCAACTCTTGAATCCGGCGCACCGGTACCGGACGCCCCCGCGCCAGGACGACGTCGCCCTACGTCGCGCCACTCGTGAGCAGCAGCACGGTCTCCGCCGCCGGACGGTCAGGCCCAGGTGAGGTCGGCGACGACCGGTTCGGTGCCGCCCTTCTGCACGCCCACCACCTCGCCGCCCTCGCCGGTGGACTCCCGCCCCACGATCCGCGAGTCCGGCACCACCCTGCGGAACGGCGCGGGCTCGCCCGTCGCGGCGATGCGCTCCAGCAGCAGCTCGACGGCGGTGTGCGCGATCTGGTCACGCCCCGGGTCCACCGACGAGAGCGCGGGCACCGAGTAGCGGGCGTCGTCGACGTCGTCGAACCCGATGAGCGCGACCTGCCCCGGCACGTCGATCCGGTGCGCGTGCAGGGCGTGCAGGGCGCCGAGCGCGAGCGCGTCGTTGAGCGCGAAGACGGCGTCGATCTCCACGCCGTCGTCGAGCAGGCGGCTCATGGTCTCGGCACCGGTCTGGCGGTGCCAGGGCACGGCCTCCCCGACCAGCGCCGGGTCGAACGGCAGCCCGGCCTCCTCGAGCCCGGCGCGATACCCCTCGGTGCGCAGCGCGGCCGAGCCGACCCGCTCCTCCGCGTGCGCCCCGATCAGCGCGATCCGGCGTCGGCCCAGCGAGGCGAGGTGCAGCGTCGCGGCCTTGGCCGCGGCCACGTTGTTCATGGTCACGTGGTCGGCGGGCGCGCCGAACACCCGCTCGCCCAGGACGACCAGCGGGAAGTCCACGGAGAACAGGGGGAGGTCGTCGGGCCCGAGCGCCAGCGGCGAGAAGATGAGCCCGTCCGTCAGGTGCCGGCGCCGGCCCGACAGCACCTCGGTCTCCCGCTCGCGGCTGGCACTGGTCTGCTCGATGAGCACGGTCCAGCCGGCGGCGTCCGCCGCGGAGATGACGGCGTCGGCGAGCTCCGCGAAGTACGGGAGCGAGAGCTCCGGGACGGCGAGGGTGATCAGTCCGGTGCGCCGCGTGCGGAGGTTCCGGGCCGACATGTTGACGCGGTAGCCCAGCTCCTCGATCGCGGCCTCGACGCGCTCCTTGGTGGCGGCGCGGATGTACGGGTAGCCGTTCACCACGTTGGACACGGTCTTGATCGAGACGCCGGCGCGTTGCGCCACGTCGTGCATCGTCACGGCCACGCTGCCAGCCTCCGGTCGGGCGAGTTTTTCCACAGGGTAGAGGACGGGCATCGCTGCACCGTCGGCCATCCGCTAATGTGCAACGTTGTAGAACCGCCCCGACACATCAGCGAGGAACAATGACGACCTCCCCCACCCGCGTCCTGCTGCACCCCGACTTCACCGTGGGCACGGTCGACCGCCGCCTGTTCGGCTCCTTCGTGGAGCACCTGGGCCGCGCGGTCTACACGGGCATCCACGAGCCCGGCCACCCGACGTCGGACGAGCACGGGTTCCGCCGTGACGTGGCCGACCTGACCCGCGAGCTGGGCGTCACGACCGTCCGGTACCCCGGCGGCAACTTCGTGTCGAACTACCGCTGGGAGGACGCCGTCGGGCCGGTGGAGCAGCGCAAGCCGTTCCTCGACCTGGCCTGGCGTACGGTCGAGCCCAACCTCGTCGGCACGGACGAGTTCCTGCAGTGGGCCGAGCGTGAGGGCATCGAGCCGATGATGGCCGTCAACCTCGGTACGCGCGGTGTCGAGGAGGCCGTGGCGCTCCTGGAGTACTGCAACGGCGAGGCCGGCACCCGCTGGGCCGACCTGCGCATCGCCAACGGCCGGGAGAAGCCCTACGGCGTCAAGCTCTGGTGCCTGGGCAACGAGATGGACGGCCCGTGGCAGATCGGCCACAAGGACGCGCACGAGTACGGCAGGCTGGCCCGGAACACCGGCGCCGCGATGAAGCTCGTCGACCCGTCGATCGAGCTCGTCGCCTGCGGCTCGTCGTCCATGCAGATGCCCACGTTCGGCGAGTGGGAGCGCACCGTCCTGGAGTACACCTACGACCTGGTGGACCACATCTCGATGCACGCCTACTACGAGGAGGTCGACGGCGACCGCACGTCGTTCCTCGGCTCCGGCACCGCGATGGACCGCTTCATCGAACGGGTCGTGTCCTCGGCCGACGCCGTGGGGGCGCAGCGCCGCTCGGACAAGAAGATCACCATCAGCTTCGACGAGTGGAACGTCTGGTACCTGACCACCCGGTTCCCCGGCGAGGAGAACCTGCCGATCCAGCGGGACGCCCCGCGCATCATCGAGGACGTCTACTCCGGCCTCGACGCCGTGGTGGTGGGCGACCTGCTGGTCACGCTGCTGAACCACGCCGACCGCGTACCGGTGGCCTGCCTGGCCCAGCTCGTCAACGTGATCGCGCCCATCATGACCGAGCCGGGCGGCGAGGCGTGGCGGCAGCCCACGTTCCACCCGTTCGCGACGACGGCGCGGCTGGCCCAGGGCGAGGCGCTCGACCTGCGCGTGTCCACGCCGACCCTCACGACCAAGGCCCACGGCGAGGTCCCGGCGGTGACCGCGGCGGCCACGCTGGCGGACGGGGCGGTGGCCCTGTTCCTGACCAACCGCTCGCCCGAGGCGGTCGACGTCGAGGTGGCCCATCCGGGCGCGGCGCTGGAGATCACCGAGGGCTGGTCCATGACCGCGGACCACGAGCCCGCGGTGGCCGGGCCGGAGCACGCCGCAAAGGTGGTCCAGGATCACTGGGGGGCGTTCGACGTGGCCGGCCGGGTCGCTCCTGGGCACGGCGCCACGACCACGGTGACTCTGCCGCCGGAGTCGTGGACCGCTCTGTCCGGCTCGCTCGCCTCGTCCTGAGCACGGGTCCGACGTGCAGGTCACGGAGATGACCAGCACGTCGGACCCGGCACGGCGGGTCAGGGCTTGCTGTCGAACCCGAAGCCCCCGTCGGCCTCCGCTGCCCGCCAGAAGTCGCGCAGCATCTCCTCGGGGGTGTGCAGGTTGTGCCGGCTCGCGACGGGTTCCTCGTCGCCCGAGATGGCCTTGACCTCGTCGTGGATGCGCTCCATCGAGGTGTCCAGCGACCAGGCGACGTCGGCGGCCAGCTTGAGCGAGTCGGTGAGGTGGCGCGGCACGTCGCCGTCGTACTTGTAGTAGATCTTGTGCTCCAGGCTCGCCCAGAAGTCCATGGCGATGGTACGGAGCTGGATCTCGACGATCACCTTCTCCACCCGGTCGGAGAGGAACACGGGAATCTGCACGATGAGGTGCAGCGACTTGTACCCGGTCGCCTTCGGGTGCTTGATGTAGTCGCGCTCGTCCAGCAGGGTCATGTCCGACTGCGCCAGGAGCATGTCGCGGACCAGGTAGATGTCGTTGACGAAGCTGCACGTGATGCGCACGCCGGCGATGTCGAACATCTGCTCGCGGACGCCCTCCGGCGTCAGCGGGATGCCCTTGCGACGGCACTTGGCCACGATCGACTCGAACGACTTGAGCCGGGAGCCCACGTGCTCCACGGGGTTGTAGTTCTGCATGTGCCGGAACTCGTCGCGCAGGATCGAGATCTTGGTCATGACCTCGTCGATCCCGAACTTGTACGTCAGCACCAGGCGGCGCAGCTCGGCGACGAGCTGCCGCAGCTCGTCAGGATCAGGCATCGGGCGTTCCCGGACGTCCTCGGGCAGCTTGCTCACGGGTCAACCGTACGGGCTGGGGGTCGTCCCGTGGGCTCGAAGCGCGGGTGGCGCGGGATATCCGCCCGGGCGCACCCGGACGGCGAGTCGGATACGTGGTCACGTGCGGCGGAGGCTCAGCACCCGCTGGAGGGCCACGAAGATCAGCAGCAGCACGCCGATCACGATCTTGGTCCACCAGGAGCTGAGGGTGCCCTCGAAGGTGATGATGGTCTGGATCAGGCCCAGCACCAGCACGCCCAGCACGGAGCCGAGCACGAACCCGGTGCCGCCGGTCAGCAGCGTGCCGCCGATGACCACGGCGGCGATGGCGTCGAGCTCCATGGCCACGCCGGTCAGCGAGTAGCCGGACCGGGAGAACATCGCGAACAGCAGCCCGCCCAGCCCGGCGCACGTGCCGCTGACGACATAGGCGAGCACCTTGGTGCGGGCCACGGGCAGGCCCATGAGCAGCGCGGACTGCTCGCCGCCGCCGATCGCGTAGACGGTGCGGCCGAACCGCGTGAAGTGCAGCACCAGGAAGCCGAGGCCCACCACGATCAGCGCGATGAGCACGCTGGAGGTCATGCGCCACTCACCGAAGATCTGCACCCAGCTCGCGAGCGCCACGAACGACGGGTCGTCGATGGCGATGGACTCGGGCGCGATGAGGAAGCAGAGCCCGCGCGCGAGGAACATGCCCGCGAGCGTGGCCACGAACGGCTGCACCTGGAAGTACTGGATCATCACGCCGTGCGCCAGGCCGATCACCGTCCCGGCACCCACGGCGAGCGGGATCACCACGGCCACGGGCAGCCCGGCCTGGAGCAGCGCGGCGGTGATCACCGTGGACAGCGCCAGCACCGCACCGACCGAGAGGTCGATGCCGCCCGTGAGGATCACGAAGGTCATGCCCACCGCGAGCACGATGAGGTGCGCGTTGTTGATGAACAGGTTGGAGATCACGGCGGGCGTCAGGAAGTTCTCGTACCGGGTGCCGCCCACGATCAGCATCAGGGCGAGCACCACGAACGTGCCCAGCACCGGCAGGTAGCGCCGGTCCAGCCGGGCGGGGAGCCGCAGCCCGCGGCGGATGCGCGGGGTACGGGCGGGGGCCGACGTCGTCATCAGGCCTTCACCTCCGTCGAGTCGGGAGCCGAGCCAGGATTCGAGCCAGGCGTCGAGCCGGGTGTCGGGCCGGGTGTCGGGCCAGGACGGGCGGCGGACGGCGGCCCCGCCGGCGCCATGACCTGGCGGCGGCGCGCGGCCGTGAGCCGCTCCCGCATCCGAGGCGACTGGAGCAGCGTCACCGCGATGACGACCAGCGCCATGAACAGGGGCGTGACCAGCGGCGAGATGCCGAGCACGGTGACGGTCCGCTCCAGGGTGGCGATCACCAGCGCGCCCACCAGGGTGCCCGACAGGTTGAACTTGCCGCCCGAGAGCGCCGTCCCGCCGATGACCACCGCGAGGATGGCGTCGAGCTCGATGAACAGGCCGGCGTTGTTGGCGTCGGCCGCCATCGTGTCAGCGCTGATCAGCAGCCCGGCCAGGCCGGCGAACAGGCCCGACGCCGTGTACACGGTCCAGGTCAGCGTGCGGGACCGTACGCCGGACAGCCGGCTCGCGGCCGGGTTGATGCCCGTGGCCTCCAGCAGCATGCCGAGCGCGGTGCGCCGCACCACGAACGCGACCACGGCGAACACGCCGAACGCGAGGACTGCGGCGGCGGGCAGGCCGAGCCAGAACCCGGAGCCCAGCGTCTTGAACGGCGCGCTGTTGACGGTGGTGATCATGCCGCCGGTGATGAGCATGGCCACACCACGGCCCGCCGTCATGAGGATCAGCGTGGCGATGATCGGCTGGATGCCGAGCACGGAGACGAGGAATCCGTTCCACACGCCCAGCAGCAGGCACAGCACCAGGGCCAGCGCGACCGCCGTGAGCACGGTGACCGGCGAGTCCGGGTCCGGCGACGACGCGATGTGCGACAGCGCGACCGCCCCCGAGACCGCGACCACCGCACCGACCGAGAGGTCGATGCCGCGCGTCGCGATCACCAGGGTCATGCCGAGCGCGACGAGCAGCAGGGGCGCCGTCGTCCGCAGGATGTCGACCGGGGCGCCGAAGAGGTGCCCGTCCCGGACGGTGACCGCCAGGAAGCCCGGCCGGGCGACGGTGTTGGCCACCAGCAGCGCGACCAGCGCCGCGACGGGCCAGAACAGGTGGTGGCGCAGGACGTCCCTCATTCCCGGCCACCCCCTGCGATGAGATCGACCACCTGGTCCATCGTCGCTCCCGCCCCGTCGATCTCCGCCACCTTGCGGCGGTCGCGCAGCACCGCGATGCGGTGCGAGATGCGCAGCACCTCCTCCAGCTCGGCGGAGATGAAGACGACGGCCATGCCGTCGGCGGCCAGCTCGGCCACCAGCTTCTGGATCTCCGCCTTGGCGCCGACGTCGATGCCGCGGGTCGGCTCGTCCAGCACGAGCAGCCTGGGCGCGGTGGCGAGCCACCGGGCGAGCAGCACCTTCTGCTGGTTGCCGCCGGACAGGTTGCGCAGCAGCGCCTCCGGGTCGGCAGGTCGGATACCGAGCTGCTGGATGTACTTCGCGACCAGCTCGTCGACCTGCCTGCGGGGCAGCGGCCGCATCCAGCCGCGCTCCGCCTGGAGCGCGAGCACGATGTTCTCCCGCACGGTCAGACCGTCCACGACGCCCTCGCCCTTGCGGTCCTCGGACGTGTACGCGATCCGGTGGCGCATGGCCGCACGCGGGTTCCGCAGGCGCGTCGCCCGGCCGGCCACGCGGGCCTGTCCGGCGTCGGCCCGGTCGGCGCCCGTGAGCAGGCGGGCCAGCTCGGTGCGGCCCGAGCCCAGCAGGCCGGCCAGGCCGACCACCTCGCCCTCGTAGAGGTCGAGGTCGAACGGCTGTACCGAACCCTTGCGACCCAGGCCCACCACCTGCAGCAGCGGCGTCGCGTCGGCGGGCCGCTCGGCCTGCTCCAGCACCTCCTCCGCGGCCTCCAGCACGTCCATGGACCGGCCGATCATGTGCTGCACCAGCTCGGCGGCGGGCAGGTCGGCGGTCACGAACTCCCCCACCCGGGCGCCGTTGCGCAGCACCGTCATCCGGTCGGAGACCTCGTAGACCTGGTCCAGGAAATGGCTCACGAACAGGATCGCGACGCCGTCGTCGCGCAGGCCGCGCATGACGTCGAACAGCCGCGCCACCTCGTCGGTGTCCAGGCTGGAGGTGGGCTCGTCGAGGATGAGCACCTTGCAGTCCCCCACCGTGGCCCGGCAGATCGCGACGAGCTGCTGCACCGCCAGCGAGTGGGACCCCAGCGAGGAGCCCGGGTCGATGTCCAGGCCCATCCGCCGCAGGTGCGTGGCGGCCTGCCGGCGGATCGCCCGCCAGTTCAGACCACCGAGCACGCGCGGCTCGGCGCCGAGCATGATGTTCTCCGCGACCGTGAGGTTCTCGCAGAGGTTGACCTCCTGGTACACGGTGCTGACGCCGTGCGCCCGGGCATCGGCGGGGCCGGAGAACCGGCGCTCGACACCGTCCACGCGGATGGTCCCCGCCGTCGGCGCATGGATGCCCGTGAGGGCCTTGATCAGGGTGGACTTACCGGCGCCGTTCTCGCCCATGAGGGCGTGGATCTCGCCGGGGCGGAGGCTGAGGTCGACGCCGTCCAGGGCCGTGACCGGCGGGAACTCGACGCTGATACCGGTCATCTCGACGACGGGTGGTGTGGTCTGCTGGGTCATCCTCGACCTTCTGTCTGACGTGCTGCGACCTGCCCTGCGGATGCCGGGGCGGGGCGGGCGCCGCGACACCCGCCCCACCCCGTCGAACGGTCAGTACTCGCGGGTGGGCAGCGCCTCCTTGGCGGCCTCCTGGTCGAACGCCTCGTCCTGGACGACGATGCGCTTCTCCACCTCCTCGCCGGCGATGACCTTCTGGGCGATCTCCGCCAGGTCCGGCCCGAGCAGCGGGTTGCACTCGACGATGTAGTTGATCTTGCCGTCGGCGAGCGCCTGCATGCCGTCCTTGACGGCGTCGATCGTGATGATCTTGATGTCCTCGCCCGGCGTCAGGCCGGCGGCCTCGATGGCCTCGATCGCGCCGAGCCCCATGTCGTCGTTGTGCGCGAAGACGAGGTCGATGTCGTCGTGGGCGTTGAGGAAGCCCTCCATGACGGTCTTGCCCTCGGCGCGCGTGAAGTTGCCGGTCTGGCTGTCGATGATCTCGATGTCGGAGCCCGCGATGGCGGACTCGAAGCCCTCCTTGCGGTCGATCGCGGGCGCGGCGCCGGTGGTGCCCTGGAGCTCGACGGCCTGGTAGCCCTCGCCGTCGTACTGCTCGACGGCCCACTCGCCGGCCATCTCCCCTTCCTTGACGAAGTCCGAGCCGATGAACGACTCGTAGAGGGTCTCGTCGCTGGAGTCGACGGCGCGGTCGGTGAGGATCACGGGGATGCCCGCGGCCTTGGCCTCCTGGAGGACGGCGTCCCAGCCGGTCTCGACCACCGGGGAGAACGCGATGACGTCCACGCCCTGCGTGATGTACGAGCGGATGGCCTGGATCTGGTTCTCCTGCTTCTGCTGCGCGTCGGAGAACTTGAGGTCGAAGCCGTTCTCCGCGGTGAGCGTGTCCTGGATCGACTTGGTGTTGGCGGCGCGCCACCCGGACTCGGCGCCCACCTGGGAGAAGCCGAGGGTGATCACGCCGTCGTCAGCGGCGGCGCCGGTCTCGCCGCCACCGCCGGTCTGGGTGCCGGCGTCCGAGCTGCAGGCGCCGAGGGTGAACAGTGTGGCCACCGACACGGCGGCCAGAACGGTACGGGTCAGGGTCCTGCGTGCCATGTCTCCTCCTTGAGATCTCGCACGGCATCGTGCGAGGGCTAGCGGCGTAGTGCCCGACGAAATGTTAGCGCTCACATCGGCGTGCCGACAGAGTGACCCACGTCACATTCGAGTAACGAAACCGCCCCTTCCTCGAACCAAGGCGGGCAGCACAGGGCGAGGCAGCACAGGGCGAGGCAGCACAGGGCGAGGCAGCACAAGGCGGGCAGCACAAGGAGGTAGAACTGGCGCGAGACAGAACCAGGGCGAGACGGAACGCGGAGCGCGTGAGCGCGCCTGGGTTCCGTCTCGCCCTGGTGCTGTCTCGCCCTGGTCCTGTCTGGGCGGGGGAGGTCAGAGGGACTGCGACAGGCGGTAGTACGCCGCGTTGTGGCGCACCTGGTCGGCGAAGCCGCGGCGCGTCGTGTCCTCGTCGATGACCAGCAGCTCGGTGCGCGCGATGTCCGCGAACACCTCGAACGCCTCGATGCCCGCGGCGGTCGACATGACCGTGTGGTGCGCACCGCCCGCCGTCAGCCAGGACTCGGCCGAGACCTCGAACGACGGCCGCGGCGCCCACATCGCCCGTGCCACCGGCAGGTTCGGCAGGTCGCGCGGCGGCGTGACGACGTCGACCACGTTCGCGGTCAGGCGGAACCGGTCGCGCATGTCGGCGAGCGAGACCACGACGGCACCCTCGGCGGCGTCCGCGGAGAACACCATGCGGACCGGGTCCTCCTTGCCGCCGATGCCGAGCGGGTGGATCTCGATGCGCGGCGTCGAGGTGGTCAGCGTGGGGCAGACCTCCAGCATGTGCGCGCCGAGGATCAGCTCGGAGCCCGGCGTGAGGTCGTAGGTGTAGTCCTCCATCAGCGACGCGCCGCCCGGCAGACCCAGCCCCATCACCTTGGCGGCGCGGACGAGCACCGCCGTCTTCCAGTCGCCCTCGGCGCCGAAGCCGTAGCCCTTCTCCATGAGGCGCTGCACCGCGAGACCGGGGAGCTGGCGCAGCGCCCCGAGGTCCTCGAAGTTGGTGGTGAACGCCTTGGCGCCGGCCGCCTCCAGGAAGCCCTCCAGCGCGATCTCCTGGCGCGCGGCGTACCGCAGCGAGTCGTGCCGCTCGGCACCGGCGCGCAGCTCGGGGGCGACGTCGTACTTCGCCTCGTACTCGGCGACCAGGGCGTCGATCGCGGCGTCCTCGACGGCGTCCACGGCCGCGACCAGCTCGTTCACGCCCCAGGTGTTCACCGAGACGCCGAACCGCAGCTCGGCCTCGGTCTTGTCGCCCTCGGTGACCGCGACGTTGCGCATGTTGTCGCCGAACCGGACCAGCGTGAGCTCGTGCGTCGCGGCCCAGCCGGCCGCCCCGCGCACCCAGGTACCCACCCGGCGGGTCACGGCCGGGTTGGAGACGTGCCCCGCGACCGTGGTCCGCGCGACGCCGAGCCGCGTGGCGATGTACGCGTACTCGCGGTCGCCGTGCGCGGCCTGGTTGAGGTTCATGAAGTCCATGTCGATCTCGTCCCAGGGGAGCTCGACGTTGGCCTGCGTGTGCAGGTGCAGCAGCGGCTTGCGCAGGGCGTCCAGGCCCGCGATCCACATCTTGGCGGGGCTGAAGGTGTGCATCCAGGTGATGACGCCGAGCACCTTGTCGTCGCCGTTGGCGTCGAGCATGGCGCGGCGGATCGACCCGGAGTCCTTGAGCACCGGCTTCCACACGATCGTGACCGGCACGTCCGAGGACGCGTCCAGCGCCCGGGCGACCTCCTGGGACTGCTCCGCGACCTGGGCCAGGGTCTCCTCGCCGTAGAGGTCCTGGCTCCCCGTGAGGAACCAGACCTCGCGGTCCGCGTAGGGCTTGGTGCTCATGCCTGTCCTTCCGTGGTGACACCGGCCTGCTGGCCGTAGACGTTCTGGTAGCGGTCGTAGAGGGAGTCGACGTGCTGCTGCTCGATCGGCAGGGGGTCGCCCAGCTGCCGGGCAACGTGCACCGTGCGAGACACCTCCTCGACCATGACGGCGGCCTTGACGGCGGCGCGCGCGTCCTTGCCGATGGTGAACGGGCCGTGGTTCTGCATCAGCACGGCGGGGCTGCGGTGGCCCTTCAGGGTCTCGACGATGCCCCGCCCGATCGAGTCGTCACCGATGATCGCGAACGGCCCCACCGGCACGGGACCGCCGAACTCGTCGGCCATCATCGTCAGCACGCACGGCACCTCCTCGCCGCGCGCGGCCCAGGCGGTCGCGTACGTCGAGTGCGTGTGCACGACGCCGCCCACCTCGGGCATGTGCGAGTACACGTAGGCGTGCGCCGCGGTGTCGGACGACGGCGACCGCGTGCCGTCCACGAGCGTGCCGTCGAGGTCGCAGACCACCATGTCCGCCGGGGTGAGGTCGTCGTAGGACACGCCCGACGGCTTGATGACGAACAGGTCGGCGCTGCCGTCCGGCACGGCGGGGTTGGGCACGCGCTGGGACACGTTGCCCGCCGTCCAGACCACCAGGCCCCAGCGCGGCAGCTCGGCGTGCAGGTCCGAGACGACCACGCGGACGCGCGCCACCTCGTCCCGTACCGCCTGCGGGTAGTCGGTCAGGGTCTTGCCGGTCATCAGTCGTTCTCCTGTGTCGTCTCTCGGGTACGGAGGGCGGCGACGGCGGCGCGCTCGATCGCCAGACCGGCGCTGTAGCGCTCCAGGAAGGCGGTGAAGCCCGCCACGTCGCCGGCGTCCGGCTCGACGACGTCGAGCTCGGCGTCCGCGAACACCTCGGCGGCCAGCCAGGCGCCCAGGTCCTGCGCGGGTGCGGGCGCACCCTGTGCGGCCGCCCGGTAGGCGGCCAGCACCGCGATCCCCCAGGCGCCACCCTCGCCCGCCGTGCGGCCCACGGCCACCGGGGCGCCCAGCGCGGCGGCCAGCAGGCGCTGGGCCACGCCCTGCGTCTTGAACATGCCGCCGTGCGCGAACATCGCGTCCAGCCCCACCTGCTCCTCGGCCAGCACGCGCATGCCGAGGCTCAGCGTGCCGAACGCGCTGTAGACCTGGGTCCGCGCGAAGTTGGCCAGCGTGAGCCGGCTGTCGGGTGTCCGCGTGAACAGCGGGCGCCCGGCCTCCAGGTGCGTGATGGGTTCGCCGGACAGGTAGTTGTAGGCGAGCAGGCCACCGCCGTCGGCGTCGCCGTCCAGCGCGGAGCGCAGGAACGCCTCGAAGACGGCGCCCGGGTCGGCGGGCTGCCCGAGCGCGGCCGCGAACTGGCCGAACATCTCGGCCCAGGCACCCAGCTCGCTGGCGCCGTTGTTGCAGTGCACCATCGCCACGAGATCACCCGCGGGCGTGGTGACCAGGTCCAGCTCCTCGTGCACCCGTTCCAGCGGACGCTCCAGGACGACCATCGCGAAGATGCTCGTCCCGGCGCTCACGTTGCCGGTGCGGGGCGCCACCGAGTTGGTCGCGACCATGCCGGTACCCGCGTCACCCTCGGGCGGGCACAGCGGGATGCCCGGCCGGAGGGTGCCGGTCGGGTCCAGCAGCGCGGCGCCCTCCTCCGTGAGCGCGCCGGCGTCGGCGCCGGCGGGCAGGACCCGCGGCAGCAGGTCGGCGACGGCCGGCAGGGCGGCGACGTCGGCGTCCGTACCGCGTCCGGCCACGAGCTCGTCGAACTGCGCCAGCATGCGGGCGTCGTAGTCCGTGGTGGCCGCGTCGACGGGGAACATGCCGGACGCGTCGCCGACGCCGAGCACCTGCTGCCCGGTCAGCCTCCAGTGCACGTAGCCGGCGAGCGTGGTGAGGTGCCGCACCCGCGGGGCGTGCGGCTCCTCGTCGAGGATCGCCTGGTAGAGGTGCGCGACCGACCAGCGCAGCGGGATGTTGTACCCGAACAGGCTCGTCAGCTCGACGGCGGCCCGCTCGGTGCTCGTGTTGCGCCAGGTGCGGAAGGGCACCAGCAGCTCGTCCGCCTCGTCGAACGCGAGGTAGCCGTGCATCATCGCCGAGACGCCCATGGCGCCGAACGTGGTGGGCCGCACGCCGTACTGCCGCTCGACGTCGTCCAGCAGACCGGACACGGCGTCCCGCAGACCGGACCAGACGGCGTCCAGCGAGTAGGTCCACACACCGTCGACGAGCTGGTTCTCCCAGTCGTGGCTGCCGCTGGCGAGCGGCGCGTTGCCGGGACCGACGAGGCACGCCTTGATCCGGGTGGAACCGAGCTCGATGCCGAGGGCGGTCCGTCCCTGCTCGATCGCCTCCCGGAGACCGGTGAGCCCCGCCGCGTCGTCCTGCCGCTCCGCCATCGTTGGCCGCTCCGTCCTGCCCGCACCGTCGCGGGGCGTCGTTCGTGTGGTCGTCGTTCACCACGGCGAGAGCATCCCGCCGAGGGCGATGTTAGCGCTCACACGATACGTTACGACAGCCGGCCCGCAAGAATCGGGACAGGGCCGGGCGCAGACCCCGGCACCCGTGGCCGACGGCACCCGGGGTGACCGGAACCTGGGGTGACCGGAACCCGCCCTGCTGAGATCGCCCGTTCCTGCTGAGATCGGCACGTTCCCGCCCGAGATCGGCCCGCTCCCGCTGAGATCGGCCCGTCGCGGCCCCCGCTGCCACCAGTTCGGCCGTCTGCCTCGAGATCGGTCCATCAAGTGACCGATCTCGAGGCAGAGGACCGAACCGGCCGGGGCCGCCCCCGCAAGGGACCGACCTCAGCCCGGCGCGAGCGGCGTCAGCCGTTGACCGTGAACCCCTGCTCCTGCCCGTACCGCACGTTCTCCTCCTGCCACGCCGCGAGCCCGTCGAGCAGCGACGACTTGTCGAGGTACGCCTGCCCCACCGTGTCCGAGAAGATGCTGTTCGCGTACGACTGCCACGGCAGGTACTGCCAGCCCTCCACCACGTCGCCCGCGCCGGCCGCGAGCACCTCGTTGATCTTCTGCCCGCCGAAGTACTCCGACTCGTAGCCGAGGAACTCCTCGGAGCCCAGCTCCGCGACCGTGGCGGGGAACCCGCCCGTGTCCAGGAACGCCTGGATGCTCTCCGGATCGGTGTTGAGCCACTGGAGGAAGCCCGCGGCAAGCAGCTTGTCGTCGGCGCCGGCCGGGATCACGTCGGCCGATCCGCCGTTCTCGGCGTTGACCGGCGTGCCGTCGTACGTGGGCATCGGCGCCACGCGCCACGCGCCGGCCCCGCCGGGCACGCCGTCCTCGAAGATGCCGGGCATCCACGCGCCGACGATCGTCGACGCGATGGTGCCGTCCCCGAGCGCCTGGTACCACTCGTCGCTCCAGCCCGTGATGTTCGACATCAGGTCCTCGTCGAGGAGCTGCTGGTACGTCTCCGCCCACTTCTGCGTGCCCTCGTCGGCGAGGTCGATCGTGACGGTGTCGCCGTCCACCTGGAACGGCTTGCCGCCGGCCTGCCAGATCATCGAGGTGACCCCGCCCGGCCCGTTGCCGTCGTCGTTGAACAGGAACTTCTCGGGGTCGGACTGCTTCAGCTTCCGCGCCTGCTCGACGTACTCGTCCCAGGTGGTCGGCACCACGAGGTCGTTCTCCTCGAAGACGTCGGCGTTGTAGAACAGGGCCATCGGGCCGGAGTCCTGGGGCAGGCCCCACAGCCCGTCGGCCAGCGCGACCGCGCCCCACGTCGACGGCGTGAACAGGTCCTCGTGCTCGCCGAGCCCGTAGGCCGTCAGATCGGTGAGCTGACCCGGGAGCTGGAACTGGGGCACCGACTGGTACTCGAGCTGGGCCACGTCGGGGATGCCCTTGTCGGCGGCGATCGCGTTCTGGAGCGCCGTGTTGTGCTCCTCCGCGCCCTGGGTGTCCGTGAGGTTCACGGTCATGTTCGGGTAGGCCGCCTCGAAGGCCTCGATCTGCTTCTCCGCCTGCGGCGTCCACGTCCAGTAGTCGATGGTGCCGCCCTCCTGGAGGGCCGCCTCGATCTCCTCGGCGGTCGCGCCCTCGTCGGACCCGCCGCCACCGCCGCCGCCTGCCGAGCAGGCCGTCAGCGACGTGGCCAGCACGGCGACGACGGCTCCTGCCGTGATCCGCCCGTTCCGTGTGATGCTCATGAGTCCTCCTCCTTGAGGTCCTTGACGCAACCGTTCATCCCTTCACACCCCCGGCTCCCAGACCGGACTGCCAGTAGCGCTGCAGCAGCAGGAACGCCACGACGATCGGCAGGATGGTGAGCACCGCACCCGTGATGACCAGGTGGAAGACCGGTGTGGCGCCCACGCCGGTCGCATCCGCGTTCCAGCTCGCGAGCCCGATGGCGAGAGGGAACAGGTCACGGTCGGAGAGCATGATCAGGGGCAGGAAGTAGTTGTTCCACGTCGCGACGATCGCGAACAGCGCGACGGTGACGACGCCGGGTGCCAGCAGGCGCAACGAGATGGTGAAGAACGTGCGCCACTCGCTCGCCCCGTCGACGCGGGCGGCCTCCAGCAGCTCCGTGGGGATGGCCTCCGTGGCGAACACCCACATCAGGTAGAGGCCGAACGGTGAGACCAGGGTGGGCAGGATGACCGACCACATCGTGTTGGTCAGCCCGAGCTCGCTGAACATGAGGAACGTCGGCACCGCGAGGGCCGCGCCCGGCACGGCGACCGCGCCGATGATCGTCGCGAACACCGCCGACCGGCCCTTGAACCGGTACTTCGCCAGGCCGTAGCCGCCGAGGGTCGCCAGCAGCGTGGCGCCGCCGGCACCGGCCACCACGTAGACCACCGTGTTGCCGAACCAGCGCACGAAGACGCCGTCCTGGTAGGTGAGCACCGCGGCGATGTTGTCGAACAGGGCGAACGGCCCCGCGAACCACAGGCCGAAGGAGCCGGCCAGCGCCTCCTGCGTCTTGGTCGAGCTGACCAGCAGCCACCAGAGCGGCGCCAGCGAGTAGACGACGAGTCCCGCCATCAGCACCGTGAGGACCACGGACCTGCGCGGCCGCGCGAACGAGTGCGCCATCAGCCGTCCCCCCTCGTGCCGCGGAGCTGGACCACGTAG
Source organism: Promicromonospora sp. NPDC052451 (assembly GCF_044547525.1). Lineage (NCBI taxonomy): Bacteria > Bacillati > Actinomycetota > Actinomycetes > Micrococcales > Promicromonosporaceae > Promicromonospora > Promicromonospora sp. NPDC052451. The sequence goes on along the minus strand of NZ_JBIUAP010000015.1, from coordinate 145,860 downwards.
GCGATCACCGCGGTGAGCACGCCCATGATGATCGCGACGGTCGCCGCGTAGTTGACCTGCTGGCCCAGGAAGCTCAGGTTGTAGGCGTACATGTTGGGCGTGTACGACGACGAGATGAGCGTCGGCGCCAGGACCTTGAGGATGTTCGGCTCGTTGAAGAGCTGGAAGCTGCCGATGATCGAGAAGATCGTCGCGATCACGAGCGCGCCGCGCAGCGCCGGGAGCTTCACCGCGGTGATCACCCGCCACTGCCCGGCGCCGTCGATCGCGGCCGCCTCGTAGAGCTCGCCCGGGACGGTACGGAGCGCCGAGTAGAGGATGAGCATGTTGTAGCCCACGAACTCCCAGGTCACGATGTTGCCGATCGAGACGAGCAGCCATGGCCTGGAGAACGGGGCCAGCAGGTCGGAGCCCAGCGCGTCGTTGATCCACCCGACGAGCCCGATCCGGTCGCCGTACAGGAACCCCCACATGAGCACGGCGACGACGCCGGGCACCGCGTAGGGCACGAACAGCGCGATCCGGGTGAAGCGCTTGCCGAAGAGCCGCCCGCTGTCGATGACGAGCGCGGCGGCGAGGGCCACGGCGAGCATGATCGGCACCTGGACCACCAGGAAGAGCAGCACGCGGCCGGCGCCGTCCCAGAACTTCGGGTCGGTGAGCGCGGCCGAGTAGTTGTCCAGGCCCACGAAGCGGTTGCCGCCCATGAGCTGGTTGCGGAAGAGGCTGAGGTAGAGCGAGTAGAGCACCGGCGCGAGGAACGCGAAGGCGAAGGCCGCCAGGAACGGCACGACGAAGGTCCAGCCCGCCGCGGACACGCGGCGGCTCGGCAGGCGACGACCAGGCACCGGCGCACCCCCTTTCTCCGGACGACAGTGTCCGGACTCACCTGGACGTCGATGTCCGGGAACATCGGGCGACATCACCCGATAGCGGAATGTGAACGTGAACATCCCGTGGCCCGCGACTCTGCCACTGCCTCGCGGACGTGTCAACGCCCCGTCGGCGGGCTCGTCAGCGCGCCGGACGGACTCCCGGCAGCCTGGCACCCGACAGCCTGGCACCCGACAGCCGGACGCCCGGCAGCCTGACGCCGGGTGCCGGTGTCCTCACCGCCGCGGTGCGGCCGCGCTCCGGCGGACCACGAGCTCCGGCGCGATGAGCTCGGCCGCCGGGTCGCCGCCGTCGACGGCGGCGAGGAGCAACGCGACGCTCCGCCTCCCCAGGGCGACGAACGGCTGCCGCACAGTGGTCAGCGGCGGGATGAAGTGACCAGAGCCCGCGACGTCGTCGAAGCCGACCACTGACACGTCGTCGGGCACCGACAGGCCGGACTCCCAGAAGGCGCGCAGCAGCCCGAGGGCGAGCTGGTCGTTGGCCGCGAAGACGGCCGTCGGGCCGTCGCCGGCCTTGATGCGCTGTGCGAGGTCGATACCCGTCGTGTAGCCGTTGTCCGCGGTCCAGCTCGCGACCACCGGTTCGGGCACGGGCAGGCCGTGCTCGACCAGGACCGCACGCCAGGTGTCCTCGCGCTGCACGGCGTCCAGCCAGTCCCGGGGTCCGGCGACGTGCAGGATCCGCTGGTGCCCGAGCTCGACCAGGTGCTCGACGGCGAGCCGCGCACCCGCCCGCTGGTCGACGGCCAGCGGGATCACCGGCACGTCCGGCCGCAGCTCGCGGGCGGCGATGAGGACCACGGGCACGGGCGCCCGGAACGACTCCACGGCCTCGGCCACGTCGGTGTGCGGCGCGATGACCACGATGCCCTCGACCGCCTGGTCCATGAAGTGCTCCAGCGCGTCGTGCAGGGTCGCGGCGTCGTAGCGGCGCAGCGTCGCGACGCTGACGTACCAGCCCTGCTCGCGCGCGGCCTCCTCGACGGCGATCAGCGTGCTCGACGGGCCGAACAGCGGCGACCCCGTGGTTACCACGCCCACCGTGGTCGACCGCGCCGTGACCAGCGCCCGCGCGGCGCTGTTGCGGCGGTAGCCCAGCTCGGCGATGGCCTCCAGCACCTTCTCGCGCGTCTCCGGGCGCACGCTCCGGTGCCCGTTGAGCACCCGGGAGACGGTCTGGTGGGACACGCCCGCCAGCGCGGCGACGTCGGCCATGGCCGGCGGCCGCGTCGTCGCGGGTCGAGAGATGGTCACGGCGGAATCATCCACCCAGCTGCCGGGCGCGGTCACGCGCGGCGGCGGCGGCTGCCAGGAACGACGCGCGCACACCGCCGTCGTCCAGCGCCCGCAGCGCGGCCGCCGTCGTGCCCCCCGGTGACGTGACGCGCTCCCGCAGGAGGACCGGGTGCTCGCCGGACTCCTCCATGAGCCGCGACGCGCCGAGCAGCGTCTGCGTCGCGAGCCGGCGCGCGACGTCGCGCGTCAGCCCCAGCAGCACGCCGGCCTCGGCGAGCGCGTCGGCCACGTAGAAGACGTACGCAGGGCCGGACCCGGAGATCGCGGTGACGGCGTCGAGATCCTTCTCCGCCGCGCGCACCACGGCGCCCGTGCCCGCGAGCAGGTGCTCCACCGCGGCGAGGTGCGCCTCGGTGGCTGCCGCGCCCGGGGCGATCGCCGTGATGCCGGCGCCGATCGCGGCGGGCGTGTTCGGCACGGTCCGCACGACGGCGATGCCGGCGGGCAGCCGCTCCTCGTAGAACGTCGTGGGGTGCCCGGCCGCGACCGTGACGACCACGGCCGCCGGGTCCAGCGCCGGGGCGACCTCGTCGAGCAGCGCACCGACGTCCTTCGGCTTCACACCCACGAGGACCAGGCCGGCACCCCGCACCGCGGCGACGTTGTCGCTCGTGGTCGCCACCTGATACGTCTCACGAAGATGCTGGGCGCGGGCCTCGGTCCGCACGGTGGCCACGACGTCGGACGCCGCCCAGCCCGCCGACAGTGCCCCCGCGAGCACCGCCTCACCCATGTTCCCGGCACCGAGCACCGCAAGTCGCTGGTTCACACCGTCATTCTCCCCCAGCGGGGTCACAGCGGGAACGCCGCGTAGAAGTCCTCCATCGTGTCGGCCGGGCCCGTGGCCTGCAGCACAGCGGTCCCGTTCTGCCAGACGACCACGGCCGTGCCGCCGTCCGCCGGCACGATCGCGTACTGGCCCACGACCTTCTTGCCGACCTTGACGTCGCCCTCGCGGTCGGCCTCGCCCGCGGCCTTGGTCCAGGCCGCGGCCGCCGTGGCCGCCTCCTCGGACGTGGCCCACTGGCCCGCGACGAGCGCCACCTCGCCCTGGTCGCCGTCGGTGTACTCGGCGTTCCACGCCTCCAGCGCGCCCTGCTCCTTGGGCTCCTCGGCCTCGCCGAGGGACCCGAGCGCGAACTGCAGCACCGACGACGGCAGCGCCTTCTGGAAGGCGGTCTCGTCGGAGGCGCGCTCCATCGCCTTCACCGTCGGGGTGGGGACCGGGGCGGTGACCGTCACGGTGGGGACCGGCTGCGGCGTCTGCTCGGCACGCCAGAAACCCGGCCAGACGAAGCCGGCGACGAGCACCACCGCGAGCACGACGACGAGCAGGCCGACCACGACGACGAGCCGGCGACGGCGGTACACCGCGGGCGACGCCTTCCTGGGCGCGACCGATGCGGTGGCACCGGTACGCGGTGACCTCACACGCTGGTCCGTCATGTCTGGCTCCCCTGCACTCCTGCCGCTGTGCCCCTGCCGCCGGGTACGGCGCGGGCTCAGTCGGCACCTTATGTCGCGGCACCGACATTCGCGCGGAGGCACGCGGCCGGGACCCCGGGCCCGCACGCGTGCCCGTCCCGGCCCGTGTCAGTGGTGGCACGTACCGTGACGCCGTGACCTCATCGACCTCCAAGCGGGCCCGGCCCGCGTACCGCTGTACCGAGTGCGGCTGGACCACCGTCAAGTGGGTGGGCCGCTGCGGGGAGTGCCAGGCGTGGGGCACGGTCAGCGAGGAGGGGGCGGCGCCGTCGGGCCCGCGCACCGCTGCCGTGTCCCCCGCACGCGAGCCTGCACGGCCCATCGCCGACATCGACGTGGAGTCGGCGCGCGCCAACCCGACGGGTGTGGGCGAGCTCGACCGGGTGCTGGGCGGCGGCCTGGTGCCCGGCGCCGTGATCCTTCTCGCGGGCGAGCCGGGCGTCGGCAAGTCCACGCTGCTGCTCGCCGTCGCCAGCAACGTGGCCGACGGCGCCCTGGGCCGCGACGGCTTCGAGTCGCCGCGCACCGTGCTGTACGTGACCGGCGAGGAGTCGGCCGGTCAGGTCCGGCTGCGCGCCGAGCGCATCGGTGCTCTGTCGCCCACCCTGCTCCTCGCGGCCGAGACCGACCTGGGCACGGTGCTGGGCCACCTGGAGGCCAACCAGCCGGACATGCTCATCGTGGACTCGGTGCAGACCATCGCGTCCGCGCAGGTGGACGGCGCCCCCGGCGGGGTGTCGCAGGTCCGGGAGGTCGCCGCCGCGCTGATCGCCGTGGCCAAGGAGCGCCAGATCCCGACCATCCTGGTGGGGCACGTGACGAAGGACGGCTCGGTGGCCGGTCCGCGCACCCTGGAGCACCTGGTCGACGTGGTCTGCCAGTTCGAGGGCGACCGGCACTCCCGCCTGCGGATGATCCGCGCGGTGAAGAACCGGTACGGCCCCACGGACGAGGTGGGCTGCTTCGACCTGTCGGAGGACGGCATCGTCGGGCTGCCCGACCCGTCGGGCCTGTTCCTGTCGCACGCGGGCTCGGGGATCGCGGGGTCGTGCATCACGGTCACGCTGGAGGGACGGCGTCCGCTCGCCGTCGAGGTCCAGGGTCTCGTGGCGCCCAGCCCGCTGAACAACCCGCGCCGCGCGACGAGCGGCGTGGACTCCAGCCGGCTCGCCATGATCCTGGCGGTGCTGCACCGGCACGGCGGGCTGCGGCTCGCCGACCAGGACGTCTACGCCTCCACGGTGGGTGGCGCCCGGATCACGGAGCCGGCGTCGGACCTCGCTGCCGCCCTGGCCCTGGTGTCCGCACGGACCGGACGGCCGCTGCCCGGTGCCACCGTCGCCATCGGCGAGGTGGGCCTGGCCGGGGACCTGCGCCCGGTCGCCGGTCTGGAGCGCCGGCTCGGCGAGGCCGCACGCCTGGGGTTCGAGCACGCCGTCGTGCCGCACGGCACCGGTGTCAAGGCACCCGACGGGCTCCGCCTGGTCGAGGCGGCGCACATCCGCGACGCCGTGGAGTGGGCCCAGTCCACGGGTCGCGGAGACGACAGGAGGATGGACGGGGCGTGACCGGTTCGTGAAACGAACTGCTTGTGACCCAGCGCACAGCGTAGGATTTCTTCGTGGCCACGACCTCCTCGCACCCTGACGAGCTGCTCCGGGAGACCCTGGCCGCCGTCGCGCCCGGGACCGAGCTCCGCGACGGACTGGAACGCATCCTGCGCGGCCGGACCGGAGCGCTCATCGTGCTCGGCCTGGACCCGATCGTGGAGCAGATCTGCTCCGGCGGTTTCGCGCTCGACGTCGACTTCTCCGCGACGCGCCTGCGCGAGCTGTCCAAGATGGACGGCGCGGTGGTGCTCGACCGCGGCGCCACCCGCATCCGGCGCGCGGCCGTGCAGCTCCTGCCCGACCCGACGATAGAGACCACCGAGTCCGGCACCCGGCACCGCACGGCAGAGCGGGTGGCCAAGCAGACCGGCTTCCCGGTGATCTCCGTGAGCCAGTCGATGCGGATCGTCGCGCTCTACGTGGGTGGCCAGCGGCACGTGCTGGAGGACTCGGACACCATCCTCGGCCGCGCCAACCAGGCCCTGGCGACGCTGGAGCGCTACCGGGCCCGCCTCGACGAGGTGTCGGGCACGCTGTCCGCGCTGGAGATCGAGGACCTGGTCACGGTGCGCGACGTCTGCTCCGTGGTGCAGCGCCTGGAGATGGTGGGGCGCATCTCGGACGAGATCGCGGGCTACGTGATCGAGCTCGGGGTGGACGGCCGTCTGCTGGCGCTGCAGCTCGACGAGCTCATCGGCGACGTCGGCTCGGACCGGGAGTTCGTGATCCGCGACTACGTGCTGGGCCGCAAGGACCGCACGCTCGCCGACGTGCAGTCCGAGCTGTCCGCGCTCACGTCGCAGCAGCTCCTCGACATGAGCCAGATCGGCCGCATCCTGGACCTGCCCGGCGGTGGCGACGCGCTCGACGCCGCCGTCGCGCCGCACGGCTACCGGCTGCTGTCCAAGGTGCCGCGGCTGCCGAGCTCCACCATCGAGCGGCTCGTGGGCCACTTCAGCAGCCTGCAGAAGCTTCTCGCGGCCAGCGTGGACGACCTCATGTCGGTCGACGGTGTGGGCGAGCAGCGCGCCCGGACGATCCGCGAGGGGCTGTCGCGCCTCGCGGAGTCGAGCATCCTGGAACGCTACGTCTGACGCGGCGGGGACCGCCGGAGCTGCGACCTGACCCGTCGGGTCCCGGCGCCGAACCGGACGGACGGTTCGGGGCGGTTCAGGACTGGGCCGACTTCTCGCTCGGCCCTGCGTCCCTCTTCGACGCGTCCCCCTCCGACGAGTCCCCCTCCGACGCGTCGGCCTCCGACGAGTCCCGCTCCGACCCGGCGTCCTCGCCCGGCTCGGTTCCCGCCTCTCCCGGCTCGCTCGCCGACGGAGACGGCGACCCCGACGGCAACGCCGACCCCGACGCTGACGGCGACGGCGACCCACTGGGTTCCGGCACCGTGTACGTCAGCCGCACGACGTCGCTCGTCGCACCCTCCACGTCGGCGAGCGTGACCTGCGCGGTGTACTCGCCGGCGGACAGCCGGGGCTGACCGGGCTCGCAGCCGGGCACGGAACGGGCGTCGGACCAGCTCGTCTCGGTGACGTCCACGTCGCCGGGGCCGAGGAGCAGCAGTCGTTCCTCCTCGGCGTCGGCGCAGTCGGCGGACGACCACACCCTCTTCGCCGTGGCTTCGCCCACCTCGCCCTGGTAGACGGTCACGGCGAGGTTCCGCCGGGGAGCGTCGACGAGGCACTGCACCTCGCCCTCGTTCCGCACCGACACGGTGAACCGCACCGGCTCCCCGGGCGTGACGGCGAGGCGGTCGGCCGCGAGCCCGACGTCGAGGTCCTCGGCCGTGCAGGGCGACGCGGCGGCGTTCGGGTCCACGGGGGACGGCGGGTTCACCTTGTCCGACACGATGGACGGTTCGGCGCGCGGCCACGTGACCGCGACCCCGACGCCGCCGAGCGCGAGCACCGCCAGCACGGCGATCGCGCGTCCGCGCCGGCGCGGACGCCTGCCCCCGGGCCCCTGGTCCATGTCCGGGCCCGGAGCCCGCTCGGCCCGCTCCGGTGCACTGACCACCTGCTGATCCCCCTGCTGATACGTCCTGACGTGCGATGACGCTTCGCGTCACCACGATCCGTGCCTCCAAAATACGACGCCGCCCGCGGCCCGGGTCGCAGCCGCGCCGCCGAGTCGGTCACGTGTCCTACTTCACCTGGTACCGGGTGAAGCCCCGCGCAGAGCCCCCGGACGTCGCGCACGGTGCGTCGTGCGGCAGGATGAGGGCTCGTGACGGTTGTGGAGGAGACACGGCACGACGAGCTGCGTTCCGGCGTCGTGCGCTGGTTCGACGGCGCAGCGCGGGACCTGCCCTGGCGCGCGCCCGACCGGACGCCGTGGGGCGTGCTGGTCAGCGAGGTCATGCTGCAGCAGACCCCGGTGGTCCGGGTCGAGCCGGCCTGGCGGGCGTGGCTGGAGCAGTGGCCGACGCCGGCGCACCTCGCGCAGGCCCCGACCGCGGACGTGCTGCGGGCCTGGGGTCGTCTCGGCTACCCGCGCCGTGCGCTGCGGCTCCAGGAGTGCGCGAGGGCGATCGTCGAGCGGCACGGTGGTGTGGTGCCGCGTACGGAGGACGAGCTGCGGGCGCTGCCCGGCGTCGGCGAGTACACGGCCGCCGCCGTGCTGGCGTTCGCGTACGGCCTGCGGTCGGTCGTGGTGGATACCAACGTGCGGCGGGTGCTGGCCCGGGCGGTGGGTGGGGTGGCGCTCCCCGCGCCGTCGTACACCGCGGCCGAGCGGGCGCTGGCGACCGTCCTCGCGCCGGACGACGACGCCGGGGCCGCGCGCTGGGCCGCCGCCTCGATGGAGCTGGGCGCGCTGGTCTGCACGGCGAAGGCACCGCGGTGCACGGCCTGCCCCGTCGCCGGGCTGTGCGCCTGGCGCAGGGCGGGCTCGCCGCCGGACGCCCACGCCGACAAGCGCCGCACGCAGGCCTGGGCGGGTACCGACCGGCAGGCGCGCGGGCGGGTCATGGCCGAGCTGCGCCAGGCGGACGAGCCCGTGGCCCGGGCCCTGCTCGCGACCCTGTGGCCCGACCGGGCGCAGCTGGACCGCGCGATCGCGGGCCTCGTCGAGGACGGGCTCGCGGAGCAGGACGACGCCGACCGCCTCCACCTGCCGCGGTAGCCCCCGCTCGCCGGGGCGCCGGTCCCTGTGGCGGTCAGAGCTCCAGGAGCATGCGCGAGTTGCCGAGGGTGTTGGGCTTGACGCGTGCCAGGTCGAGGAACTCGGCCACGCCCTCGTCGTACGAGCGCAGCAGCTCGGTGTAGACCTCCGGCGTCACGGGGGTGCCGTCGATCTCGCGGAAGCCGTGCGCGGCGAAGAACTCGACCTCGAAGGTCAGGCAGAACACCCGGCGCAGCCCGAGCGCACGGGCCCGCTCGACGAGCGCCTGCAGCAGGGCGTGACCCACCCGGCGACCGCGCCAGTCCTCGTGCACCGCGAGCGTGCGCACCTCGGCGAGGTCGTCCCACATCACGTGCAGCGCCCCGCACCCGACGGCGGGGGCGTCCGCGGGCGCGGCCGGGTCGGTCGCCACCAGGAACTCCTGCACCGCCTCGTAGTAGCCGACCATCTCGTACGGCCGCAGGATGCGCCGGCGGCTGAGCGGCTCGACCAGGTCGCGGATCGTCCGCACGTCGGCGGGGAGAGCAGGCCGGATCACGGGCGCAGCGGGCGCCTCGGGTGTCGTCACGGCGCCACACTACGGCCGGGGCGCGACACCGCGCCGCACCGCTGCCGTCCCCACCGCCCGCCGGCGCACAATTCCAGGCAAAACGCCTGGCGAAAACCCACCCTGAACAGGAAGTGAGCAAGAGAACATCCCACCACACCCCGACCCGCAGGGCAAAGGTCTTGCCAAGTAGCGGAATGCGTGGTGAGTTTGGCGCATGGCATCCACACGCCTGACCGCAGATGCGAGGGCGCAAGCGCTGGCGGCCCTCGAGGCCAGCGTGAGCCCCTCGGCCGAGCTCGACGTCCTGGTGATCGGGGGCGGCGTCACCGGCGCCGGCATAGCGCTCGACGCCGTCACGCGCGGGTTGTCCACCGCCGTGGTCGAGGCGCAGGACTGGGCGCAGGGAACGTCCAGCCGCAGCAGCAAGCTGGTCCACGGCGGCCTGCGCTACCTGCAGATGCTCGACTTCGAGCTGGTCCACGAAGCGCTCACCGAGCGCGACCTGCTCCTCCGGGACCTCGCACCGCACCTGGTGCGACCGGTCCCGTTCTTGTATCCGCTGGAGCACCGCGTCTGGGAGCGGGCCTACGTGGGCACGGGCATCGCGCTGTACGACGTGCTCGCGACGCTCACACCGGGCCGCCGTCCGATGCCGTTCCACCGGCACCTGAGCAAGGCCCAGATGGAGGCCAAGTTCCCGGACCTGGCCCACGACGCCGCCGTCGGCGCGGTGCAGTACTGGGACGCCTCGGTCGACGACGCCCGCCTGGTCGCCACCCTCATCCGCACGGCCGCGAGCTACGGCGCCCACGCCGCGAGCCGTACGCAGGTCGTGAGCCTCACGCAGGGTGCGACGGGTGCGGTGAACGGCGCCGTCGTCGTGGACCTGGAGAGCGGCAAGGAGATCACCGTCCGGGCCCGCTCGGTCATCAACGCGACGGGCGTGTGGACCGAGGACACCGAGGCCCTGGCCGGGTCGGAGGGCGGCCTGCGGGTGCTCGCCAGCAAGGGCGTGCACCTTGTCGTCCCGCGCGAGCGCATCCGCGGGAACGCCGGGCTCATCCTGCAGACCGAGAAGTCGGTGCTGTTCGTCATCCCGTGGAGCCGGTACTGGATCATCGGCACCACGGACACGCCGTGGGACCTCGACCCGACCCACCCCGTGGCCACCAGCGCCGACATCGACTACGTGCTGGACCACGCCAACGCGGTCCTCGCACACCCGCTGAGCAGGGAAGACATCATCGGCACCTACGCGGGCCTGCGCCCGCTGCTCCAGCCGGGCACCAAGGCCGGCACCAGCAGCGCGAAGGTGAGCCGCGAGCACACGGTGGCTTCCCCGACGCCGGGCCTGACCGTCATCGCGGGCGGCAAGCTCACCACGTACCGGGTCATGGCCAAGGACGCGGTCGACTTCGCGATCGGTCAGCGCGCGGCCGCCCTCCCGTCGATCACGCACCAGATCCCGCTCACGGGCGCCGTCGGCCTGCGGGCCGTGCAGCGCCAGGCCCGCACCTGGGGCAAGCGGTTCGGCTGGGCTCCCCCGCTGCTGGACCACCTGCTGCACCGGTACGGCGCCAACCTGGCCGAGATCGTCGAGCTGTGCGACGCCGACCCGTCGCTCGCCGTACCGCTGGAGCACGCCCCCGCGTACCTGCGGGCCGAGGTGTACTACGCGGTGAGCCACGAGGGCGCCCTCCATCTGGAGGACGTGCTGTCGCACCGCACCCGCCTGGTCTACGAGGTCCCCGACCGCGGCACGGAGGCCGCCGAGGAGGTCGCCTCGATCGTGGCGCCGCTGCTCGGCTGGGACGCGTCCGACACGGAGCGCGAGGTCCGGTCGTGGCAGGCGCGGATCGAGGCCGAGCGGCACGCGGAGGAGGCGCCCGACGACGAGGCCGCCGAGCAGGCACGTCAGACGACCCCGGACGTGGCGGCGATGCAGCCGCTCCGGGGCTGAGACACCCCGGGACCACGCGCCCCGGGGTCACGCAAGCAACCAAGGAGACCGACCAGTACATCCCCACTAGTCCGCCGACGAGCTACCCCTGTGGAGCCGCCGGGTTCACCCCCGTACGCCGACAGCGTTGTCGGCAGAGAGCGAGTCAGCGATGAACGCATTCACGGACATCGTGGTGCCCGAGTTCCTCGGCACCATGATCCTGATCCTCGGTGGCGCCGGCGTGGTGGCCAACGCGATCCTCCCCAAGAACAAGGGCTTCAACGGCGGCTGGCTGATGATCAACTTCGGGTGGGGCCTCGCGGTCTTCGCCGGTGTGTTCGTCTCGCTGAAGTCCGGCGCGCACATCAACCCGGCGGTGACGCTCGGCATCCTCACCAGCGGCGCCGAGGAGTTCGGCCCCGGCATCGCCGCCACCTTCGGCAACATGCTCGTCTACTGGGCCGCGCAGCTCGTCGGTGCCTTCGTGGGCGCCGTCCTCGCGTACCTGGCGTACAAGCAGCACTTCGACCTGGACGCCGACCCGGCGGTCAAGCTCGGCGTCTTCTCCACGGGTCCGGAGATCCGGTCGTACGCCTGGAACTTCGTCACCGAGGCCATCGCGACGTTCATGCTGGTCTTCGTCATCCTGTCGTTCGCGAACTGGCCCGGGGACATGGGACCGCTGGCCGCCGCGCTCCTGGTGCTCGGTATCGGTGCGAGCCTCGGTGGCCCCACGGGGTACGCCATCAACCCGGCGCGTGACTTCGGTCCGCGCATCGCCCACTTCCTGCTCCCCATCCCGGGCAAGGGCGGGAGCGACTGGGCCTACTCGTGGGTCCCGGTGCTCGGCCCGCTGGTCGGCGGCGCCCTGGGCGGCCTGCTCATCGCGGCCCTGTAGCCGCATCCTCGACACGGACCACGACATGGACAAGGGAGTCTCTTCCGATGGCTGACTACGTACTCGCGATCGACCAGGGCACCACGAGCACCCGGGCGATCGTGTTCAACCACGCCGGGACCATCGTGTCCACGGGCCAGATCGAGCACGACCAGGTCTTCCCGAAGGCCGGCTGGGTGGAGCACAAGCCCGACCAGATCTGGGACAACACCCGCCAGGTGGTCGGGCTCGCCCTGACCAAGGCGAACCTCAACCACACCGACCTCGCCGCCGTGGGCATCACCAACCAGCGCGAGACCACGGTGGTGTGGGACAAGACCACGGGCAAGCCCGTCTACAACGCGATCGTGTGGCAGGACACCCGCACGCAGGCGATCGTCGACGAGCTCGGCGGCTCCGAGGGCCCCGACAAGTACAAGTCGGTGGTGGGCCTGCCGCTCGCCACCTACTTCTCCGGCCCCAAGGTGAAGTGGATCCTCGACAACGTGGAGGGCGCCCGCGAGGCGGCGGACCGCGGCGACCTGCTGTTCGGCAACACGGACGCGTGGGTGCTGTGGAACATGACCGGCGGGCCCGACGGCGGCGTGCACGTCACCGACGTCACGAACGCGTCGCGCACCATGCTCATGGACCTCGACACGCTGTCCTGGCGCGAGGACATCGCCGCCGACATGGGCATCCCCCTGTCGATGCTGCCGGAGATCCGCTCCTCCTCCGAGGTGTACGGCAAGGGCCGCCCGCGCGGCATGGTGCCCGGCGTCCCCATCGCGGGCATCCTCGGCGACCAGCAGGCCGCGACGTTCGGCCAGGCGTGCTTCGAGGTCGGCACCGCGAAGAACACCTACGGCACCGGCAACTTCATGCTGCTCAACACAGGCACGGAGAAGGTGCCCTCCGAGAACGGCCTGCTCACCACGGTCTGCTACAAGATCGGCGACGCCGCGCCGATCTACGCCCTGGAGGGCTCCATCGCCGTCACGGGCTCGCTGGTGCAGTGGCTGCGCGACAACCTGGGCCTGTTCGCGGACGCACCCGACGTCGAGTGGTACGCCCGCAAGGTCGAGGACAACGGCGGCGCCTACTTCGTGCCGGCGTTCTCCGGCCTGTTCGCGCCGTACTGGCGGCCCGACGCGCGCGGTGCGCTGGTGGGCCTGACCCGGTACGTGAACCGCAACCACATCGCGCGCGCCGCGCTGGAGGCGACGGCGTTCCAGACCCGCGAGGTCATGGACGCCATGAAGGCCGACTCCGGCGTGGACCTCACGGAGCTCAAGGTCGACGGCGGCATGGTCGCCAACGAGCTGCTCATGCAGTTCCAGGCCGACCAGCTCGGCGTGCCCGTCGTCCGCCCGGTGGTCGCCGAGACGACGGCGCTCGGCGCCGCCTACGCGGCCGGTATCGCCGTCGGCTTCTGGCAGGGCGAGTCGGACGTGATCGCCAACTGGGCCGAGGACCGGCGCTGGGAACCGGCGATGGACGAGGCCGAACGGGACCGCCTGTACCGGAGCTGGAAGAAGGCCGTCACGAAGACCTTCGACTGGGTCGACGAGGACGTCCAGTAGCGAAGACGTCCGGAGCACCGCCAGACGCCCAGGTCACCCCGGTGACCTGGGCGTCTGCCGCGTCAGGGGGCCAGGAAGCGACGGGCGGCGTCGACCAGCGTCTCCGTCTCGGCCTCGACCGTGAAGCCGTCCTCCGACGCCGCACGGCCGAGGAACCCGTCGGTCAGCAGGTAGAGCCACGAGACGATCCGCTCGGGCCCGAGGTCGGCCCGGATCTGCCCCGCCCGCTGCGCCCGCTCGACCCACGGCAGCATCAGCTCGCGCTGCGCCCGGGCGTCCTCCTCCAGCATCGCCGCGACGTCCGGCTGCTGCATGATGCCGCCCACCGCGCGCACGAACCCGGGCATCCGGGGGTCTGCCGCATCCTCGGCGCCGCGCCGTACGACGTCGAGGAGCACGCCGAGCGCATCCGTCCGTCCCGCATAGGCTTCGGCGCGCTCCCGCACCTCGGCCACGCCGAGCGTCAGGATCGCCAGCAGCACGTCCCGCTTCGTCGGGAAGTAGTGGAAGAACGTGCCCGACCCGATGCCCGCCTGCCGGCAGATCGCGGCGGTGGTGGCGCCGTCGTACCCCCGCTCGGCGAAGACGGTGAACGCGGCGTCGATGATGACGAGCCGGCGGGCCTCGTGCCGTGCGGGATCAACGGTCCGTGCCACGCGAACCCCCCGCGGCCGACGCCGTGCGACGGACCTGGAGCCGGTCGTCCCGGAGCCGCGCCACGAGCCCGAGCGCGTCCAGCTCCTCGTCCGCCGCCCGGCGTGCGACAGCGTCCTTGCGCTCCGCGAGCCGACGGCGCAGCACCTCGTGCTCGGCCGCCGTGAACCCCGGCCGGCCGTCGACCCAGCGTTCGAACCGCTGCTCGTGCGGGTCGGCCTCCGACCACGGCCAGCCGTGCTCCGCCAGTGCGTCGCGCACCCGGGCGGCGGGCAGGGTGTCGACGTCCAGCCGGGCACGCAGACCGCCGTCGGGCCGCAGCAGCACCAGGTCGCTCCGGTCCCGGAACACGGCTCCGACGTCCGAGCGCTCGACCCAGGCGGCCCGCTCCTCCTGCTCGTGCTCCAGGTGGTCACGCGCCACGGTCAGGACCGGCGCCTCGCCCACGGTGACCATGGCGAGGAAGGCTCCGCCCACGAGACCGAGGCCGCCGAGGATGCCGAGGGACCACGGCAGGGACAGCGACTCGACCAGCCGGAGCACGCCGGGCACCGGCAGCGGCGTCGCGTCGATCAGCCCGGCCAGCCCACCCGCCAGGGGCGACGCGAACCAGCCCAGCACGAGGCCGAGGGCGAGCGTGCCGAGGCCGATCAGGACGGGGAGCGCGGGCGGCTGGCGCACCGGGGTGGTCGTCATACCTCAATTATTAGAGCAGCTACTCTATTTTTGCAACGCTCGCCCGTCCCGGTCGACGAGCTGCTCGATCATCTGCGGCACGCGTTTCTCCAGCGCGCGCCACACCAGCTCGTCGTCCACGCCGTCGTAGACGTGTGCGATCACGTTGCGCACCCCCCTGAGCGCCGGCCAGCCGACGTCGAGGCCGGATCGACGCAGGACCCCGACGGGTCGTGGTTGAAGGATCCCCGCGCCCCGATACCGTTGCCCCGTGCCCATCAGCTACTCCCTCCCCGGCGTCCACGTGACCGACCACTCCGTCGACGTCCCGCTGGACTGGTCCCAGCCCGACGGCTCCCCCGCCATCTCCGTCTTCGCCCGCGAGCTGGTGGACCCGGCCCGCCGCACCGAGGACCTGCCGCTCCTCGTCTTCCTCCAGGGCGGCCCGGGCGGCAAGGGGCCACGCCCCACCGGCCCCGAGGGCTGGGTCGGCGAGGCGCTCAAGCGGTTCCGCGTGATCCTCCTCGACCAGCGCGGCACCGGCCGGTCCACGCCCGTCCGGGCGGCGACGCTCGGCGCGCTCGGCTCGGCGCAGGACCAGGCCGAGTACCTGTCGCACTTCCGCGCCGACAACATCGTGCACGACGCCGAGCACGTGCGGCAGGTCCTGTTCGACGGCCGGCGCTGGACGTCGCTCGGGCAGTCGTACGGCGGGTTCATCACCATGACGTACCTCTCGTTCGCCCCCGAAGGCCTGGCGGCGAGCCTCGTCACCGGCGGCCTGCCCGGGCTGACGGCGTCGGCCCGGGAGGTCTACGAGCGCACCCAGCCGCGCGTGGTGGCCAAGAACGAGCGGTTCCGCGCGCGCTACCCGCACGCCGTGAAGACCCTCGGGCAGATCGCCGACCGGCTCGCCTCGGGCGGGGTCACGGAGCCCGGCGGGGACGTCCTGACCACGCGTCGCTTCCAGACCCTCGGCATGGACTTCGGCATGCAGCCCGGTTTCGAGCGGGTGCACTGGATCGTCGACGAGGCGTTCGACTCCCCGCACGGCGGGCCGCTCAGCGACACGTTCCTGGCCACGGTCGCGGCCGAGACCTCGTTCGCCACCAACCCGCTGTACGCGGTGCTGCACGAGTCCATCTACGCCCAGTCCCACACCGGCCCGACGGCGTGGGCCGCCCAGTCCGTGCGCGACGCCGATCCCGCGTTCGACGAGTCGGCCCGGCCGCTGCTGCTGACCGGCGAGATGATCTACCCCTGGATGTTCTCCGAGATCAAGACCCTGCGGCCGTTCGAGGCGGCCGCCCACGCGCTCGCGGAGCGGCAGGACTGGCGCGACCTGTACGACCTGCACCGGCTCGCGGAGAACGAGGTGCCCGTCGAGGCCGCCGTGTACTTCGACGACATGTTCGTCGACGCGTCGCTCTCGCTGGAGACCGCCGCGCACGTGGGCAACGTGGAGCCGTGGGTCACCAACGAGTTCGAGCACGACGGGCTGCGGCTCGGCGACGTCCTCCCCCGGCTGCTGGACCGTCTGGACGCCCGAGGCGGCCCGCTGCGCGGCTGAACCGTGTCAGGCGTACAGATCCCTCAGGTGACCTGTACGCCTGACACGTGCCGGTCGGCAGGATCAGTAGGTGTAGGTGTTCAGGGTCGCCACCGCCGCGGCCGGGTCGCCCACGTCGTAGCGGTCCACGGCGAGGTAGGTCGGCTTCTTGCGGGCTGCCGGCTGGCAGAACCGTTGCGCCCGGTTGAGCAGCCGCTCGTTGTCCGTCCGGGCCGTGGCCGCGACGGGGACGTCCCGGAAGTGGTTCATCACGAACAGCGGCCGGAACCCGGAGCCGGGTTCCGTGAGCGGGATGTTCGTGCCCGCGTCGTACCACCGGCTGTAGCAGGACCAATCCGAGTCGCCGATGCCGGGCCCCATGGACCAGTAGTTCTCGACCGTCCACTCGCGCTGGTACAGCACTCCGAAGCTGTCCCGCGTGAGCCCGGCGGACTCGTCCGCGGACCGGCTGTGGTCGCTGAAGATCAGGAGCCGGTCGTCGTCCGTGACGAGCCGCTCCATGGTGGGCCACCCGTGCTCGCGGACCCCGGTCAGGTCCGGGCGGTAGAGCACGTCCGCGAGGCCGGTCACCCGGTCGAGCTCGGCGCGCAGCACCTCCGGGTCCACGTAGTCCTCCAGGAACACGGTGACGAACTGGTCGGGGTGGGCCGCCAGGAAGTCCACCATGCGCTGGAGGTCGACCCACAGTGCGACCGGGCTGCCCACCAGCGTGCAGCTGTTGTGGCAGAGGATCGCGCCGTCCGGCGTCTGGTGGACGTCGAGCTGGAACCCGCGCACGCCGTCCGCGAGCTGCTGCTCGATGCCGCGCACCTGGTTGGGCGCGAGGTTGACGAACGGCGGTGCGAAGCCGCCGTCCACACCGTTCGCGTACGCGTTGTGCGCCGTGAGGAACGTCATCTGGTCGAGGGTGCGCTCGCCGGCCGGTGGCGCCGGGTTCGTCACCGGGCCCTCCGGGGTCAGGTACCACTCCGCGAGGGTCCCGGACGCACCCACCGTGAGCTGCGCCGGGTAGCCGGCCCCGCTCGGCCGGGGACCGACCGCGAGGTAGCCGTCGGTCCCGGGAGCCCTGAGCCGGTAACGGTCGGCGCCGACGTCGACGATCTCCCAGGCCGCCTCCACCGTGCCGCACGCGACCGTCCGGGCCTGCGTCCCGGACCGGCCCAGGCAGCGCCCCGCCGTGTCCGCGCTCTCCAGCACGGTGGCGGACCCCTCGGCCCGCAACCTCCAGCGCTGGTGGTCCTCGTCGCCCCGGGGGCGGTGCTGCTCCACGGCACCCGCCGCGTCGGCCGCGTTGAGCCCGGTCGTGACGCTCTGCACGTAGTACGTGCCGCCGGGCGGCGCGGCGGACACGACGGGGGACGCCGCGGACGCGGCCGGCGGCGTGGCGGGCGCGGGCGGTGCGGCGACGGCGGACACGGCGGTGACCGGCACCGCAGCGGCCGGTACAGCGACGGCCGACACAGCGACGACCGACACAGCGACGACCGACACAGCGGTGACGACGGCGACGAGCGCCGCGGTGGTGCCGGCCAGGGCTCGGGAGGTGCTCATCCGGCGGGGCCTTCCTCTCGGGCCGGGATCCGGTGGGGCAGGCCGCACGCGCACCGGCCGGACGCCATCACACCAGGGGGCCGCACCCGCTGTCATCAGTGATTTCCCCACAGCTCCCGGGCGGGCGCCCCGGCCGCCGTCGGGGTCAGCGCAGCGACGGGATGGACGCCACCACGTAGCCGTCGATCTCGAGCACGTCGCCGGGAGCCAGGCGCGGCTCGCCGACGGGGACGCAGAGCGTCACCTGGAAGCCGTCGGTCTGCACGCGGGCGGCGGTGAAGCCCTGGCCGGTCCGGCTGACGGACCGCTCCTCGACGGCCAGGACGACGCCGGTCAGGTGCGCCGTGGCATCGGTCGAGGCGGCGTAGGCCCCGGTAGGCTCGAAGACCAGGCCGGGCGGGACGCCGTCGGCCCGGCCGGTGACGTGCACCGTGTTGCCGAGCACGACCACGGACACCGGGGCCTCGATCGGCGGCTCCGCCGAGCCGAGCAGGGCGAGCTCCTCGAGCTGGCAGGCGATCTCGGTGAAGACCTCGTCCTGGTCGTTCACGAGCTCGGCGAGCACGAGCCCGCCGTCGACCGCCTGCGGCTCGGACATGACGGCGCCGGGGGCTGCGTAGAAGGTGGGCGTGACCACGCGAACCAGGTCGCCCTCGGTGGTGATGACCAGGCGGGCACCGGACGCGTCGGTCCAGATATGGACGCCGACCTCGCCGTCCTTGGCGATGGTCTCCGCCTCCGAGCGGGCCGCCGCCACCATGTCGCGAAAGTCGCTACGCCGCCAGACGTTCAGTCCGATACATGCCAGGTTGGATGCCACGGTTGCCTACGCTAACCCGGCGACGCCCGGAGGACTCGGCGGAATCGGACCCCCTGGACCTGTCCGACATTCGGGTCAGTCGGGGGCGTGCTTGTCGAGGAACGCGTAGACCTCGGCGTCGTCCACACCGGGAAAGGCGCCGCGTGGCAGGGCCGCGAGGATCTGCTGGTGCATGCGGCCGGACGGCCACGCCTCGCCGGACCACCGCTGGGTGAGCTCGGGCGCCGGGCGCTGGCAGCAGGCCGGGTCCGGGCACGTGGACGTGCGCCGCACCTGCGTGTCGCGGCCGCGGAACCACTTGGCGTGCGCGTAGGGCACGCCGACGGTGATGGAGAACGCGCCCGACCCTCCGTCCGGCCCGCCCGACGGCGACATGGAGCCGGTCTGGGTGGAGCACCAGAAGGTGCCCGCGGGGGTGTCGGTGTACTGGTAGAACTCGGTGGCCCGGTCGCGCCGTTCGAACGCCTCGCGGGCCGCCCACCGCCGGCAGATGAGCTGCCCCTCGATGGCCCCCGTGACGTCCTGGGGGAACGGCAGGCCGTCGTTGGCGTAGCCGCGGAAGAGGGCGCCGTCCGCCCCCACGCGCAGGAAGTGCAGCGGGATGCCGAGGTGGTGCGTGGCGAGGTTGGTGAGCCGCATCGCCGCCGCCTCGTGCGTGATGCCGAACGCGTCGCGGAAGTCCTCCACGGCGAGGTCGCGCTCGCGCTTGCGGTCCTGGAGGAACGGCACGGCCACGAACTGGGGCGCGAGGCAGGCGGCGGCGAAGTACGTGATCTCGACGCGCTGACGCAGGAACTCGCCGTACGAGCTGGGCCGGTCGTGCTCCAGCACGCGGTGCGCGAGCGCCTGGAGCGCGAGCGACCGCAGCCCGTGGCCGCCCGGGGTCGACGCCGGGGGCAGGTAGATGCGTCCGTTGCGCAGGTCCGTCACCGACCGGGCGGACCGGGGCAGGTCGTCGACGTGCAGCAGCGTGAAGCCCATCTGCTCGGCCATCCGGGCCACGGTGCGGTGGGTCAGTGCGCCGCCCGTGTACCCGGCGGCCTTGACCATCTGCTCCGCGACGGCCTCGAACTGCGGGTAGTGGTTGTCGCGGGCCTCCCGCTCCAGGCGCAGGTCGGTGTTGGCGCGGCGCGCCTCCTCGGGCGTCGCGATGGCGAGCTGCTCACGGCGGGCCAGCTCGTCGTGCAGGCCCACGAGCTGCTCCAGCACCGGCGTGGGGAGCTTCTGGCTCGGCTTGACGGCGGGCACGCCCAGGGTGGTGAACAGGGGCGAGCGCTGCGCGCGGTCGAGCGCGATCTCCAGGGCCGCGCGGCGCGACGGCGGCTCGGGGCTGAGCAGCTCGCCCATCGGCACGCCGAGGGCCTCGGCGATCGACCGGAGGAGCCCGAGCCGGGGTTCGCGCCGGCCGTTCTCCACGAGCGAGAGCAGGCTGGGTGCCGAGCCCACCTGCTCGCCCAGCGCGTCCAGCGTGAGCCCGCGTGCGGTGCGCAGGTGCCGGATGCGCCGCCCCAGCGTGATCAGGTCGGTCTCGCCGCCGGTGCTCGTGTCGCTGGTGTTCGGCATGGCTCGCTCCCTCCGTCCGCTGCGCCGTGGCCGGCCGGCCACCCCGTGCCGTGACCGGGCAGCAGGATCCCGCTCCTTCACACTACGTGAAGATCGGCGATTCTTGACAGCCGGAGGGCTGGAATTCGGGGCGATCCGCACATGAGAGTGGAAACAAGCCCGCCACCGTGGCCCGCTTTTGACGATCGGAGCGCACATGTCCGTCCTCGCGAACCCCCGCCGAACCCGGCTCGTCGCCGAGCTCGTCTCCGACGTGACCACCGAGCAGGGCTCCGCCCCCGCCGACGCGGACGCCCGGGCCGCGCGCCGCGACACGCAGGAGGCCGGACGGCAGGACGTGCGTGCCTGGGTGGCGAGCGTCGCCGAGCTCACCCAGCCGGACCGGATCGTGTGGTGCGACGGCTCGGCCGGCGAGAAGCAGCGCCTGATCGACCAGATGCTGGCCGCCGGCACGCTCGTCGGCCTGAACCCCGAGAAGCGGCCGGGCTCGTACCTGGCCCGCTCCAACCCGGCCGACGTGGCCCGTGTCGAGTCCCGCACCTTCATCTGCTCGGAGCGGGAGGAGGACGCCGGCCCCACCAACAACTGGGTGGCCCCGGCGGACATGCGCGCCGAGCTGGAGGGCGTCTTCGCCGGCTCCATGAAGGGCCGCACCATGTACGTGGTGCCGTTCTCGATGGGCCCCGTGGGCGGCCCCATCTCGCAGGTGGGCATCGAGATCACGGACTCCCCGTACGTCGTGGTGTCGATGCACGTCATGACGCGGGTCTCGGACGAGATCCTGCGCCTGATCGACGCCGGGCAGCAGTGGGTCCCCGCCGTGCACTCGGTGGGTGCGCCGCTGGCCGAGGGCGCGGCGGACGTCGCCTGGCCGTGCAACGACACGAAGTACATCGTGCACTTCCCGGAGAGCCGCGAGATCTGGTCGTACGGCTCCGGGTACGGCGGCAACGCCCTGCTCGGCAAGAAGTGCTTCGCGCTGCGCATCGCCTCGGCGATGGCCCGCGACGAGGGCTGGCTCGCCGAGCACATGCTGCTGATCCGCATCACCTCGCCCGAGCAGCGTCAGTACCACCTGGCCGCGGCCTTCCCGAGCGCGTGCGGCAAGACCAACCTGGCGATGCTGCAGCCCACGATCCCGGGCTGGACGGTCGAGACCCTGGGCGACGACATCGTGTGGATGCGCCCCGGCCCGGACGGCACGCTGCGCGCCATCAATCCCGAGGCCGGCTTCTTCGGTGTCGCACCCGGTACGGGCATCGACACCAACCCGACGGCCGTGGCCACGTTCGACCGCGACACCATCTTCACCAACGTGGCGCTCACCGACGACGGCGACGTCTGGTGGGAGGGCCTGACGCCGGAGCCCCCGGCGCACCTGACCGACTGGCAGGGCAACGACTGGACGCCGGACTCCGGGACCCCTGCGGCGCACCCGAACTCCCGCTTCACGGTGGCCGCCGCACAGTGCCCCACCATCGCGGACACCTGGGAGGACCCGGCCGGCGTGCCGGTCGACGCGATCGTGTTCGGTGGGCGCCGCGCCACCAACGTGCCCCTCGTGGCCCAGTCGTTCGGCTGGGAGCACGGTGTGTTCATGGGCGCGACCATCTCCTCGGAGCGGACCGCCGCCGCCGAGGGTGCCCTCGGTGAGCTGCGCCGCGACCCCTTCGCGATGCTCCCGTTCTGCGGCTACAACATGGCCGACCACTGGGCGCACTGGCTGGAGGTCGGCGCGGGCATCGAGGAGTCGAAGCGCCCGCGGATCTTCCAGGTCAACTGGTTCCGCAAGGGCGACGACGGCCGCTTCCTCTGGCCCGGGTTCGGCGAGAACTCGCGTGTCGTCGAGTGGATCGTGGGCCAGGTCGAGGCCGGCCGCGGCCTGCGGCCCGACGACGCCGCGGTCAGCTCGCCCGTGGGCCTGCTGCCCGCGCCGGGCACGCTGAACCTGACCGGCCTGGACGTGCCGGACGCCGATCTCGCCGCCCTGTTCGACGTCCCCGCCGGGCCCTGGCTCGCCGAGGCCGACCTGACCGAGGAGTTCTTCGCGCAGTTCGGCGACCACACGCCGGCTGCCCTGCGCGACCAGCTGGACGCCCTGCGGGAGCGACTGGCCCGATGAGCTTCGGGCGGTCGGCGGCGCGACCTTCCCGGGTGGCTACCCGTCGCGCCGCCGGCCGCCCGAACAGGCTTCCCCGGCCGGGTTATTGAGGCATCCCGGCCGGGGAGCTCCCCTGCCTGCTCAGTACCGCATCCCCATCAGCCCGCGCACGTCGTCGAGCGTGCGGTCCGCGATCTCGTTCGCCCGGGCGTTCCCGCGCGCGAGCACGTCCGCGAGGTACCGCGGGCCCGCGGAGGCGAGCTCCCGGCGTCGGGCCCGCAGCGGACGCAGGCCCTCGACCACCGCCTCGGTGACCAGTGCCTTGAGCCGCCCGGCGCCCGCGGGACCGACCTCGTCGGCGAGCGCCTCCGGTGACGTGCCGGAGAAGTGCGCGCCGATCCGGAGCAGGTTCGCGATCTCGGGCCGGCGCTCGGGCTCGTAGGTGATCGTGCGGTCGGCATCGGTCCTGGCGCGCTTGAAGTAGGCCGCGGTCTGGTCCTCCGACGCGCGCAGCTCCAGGGCGTTCCCCCGCGACTTCGACATCTTGACCCCGTCGTCGCCCAGCACGGTGAGGGACGGCGTCACGAGTGCGTCGGGCTCCGCGAAGTATGGGCGCGCCGCCGCG
The DNA here is from genome assembly GCF_044547525.1 of Promicromonospora sp. NPDC052451. NCBI lineage: Bacteria > Bacillati > Actinomycetota > Actinomycetes > Micrococcales > Promicromonosporaceae > Promicromonospora > Promicromonospora sp. NPDC052451. The sequence goes on along the minus strand of NZ_JBIUAP010000015.1, from coordinate 122,927 downwards.
TAGCGCTGGTTGAACCGCCGGGCGACGGTGCGCGTGATCTCCAGGTGGGGCAGCTGGTCGGCGCCGACCGGCACCAGGTTGCCGTGGCAGAACAGGATGTCGGCCGCCTGGTGCACCGGGTAGGTGAGCAGCAGGCCGCTCGTGCCCCGGCGGCCCTGCGCGGCCGAGGCCTCCGCCTCGGCCTTCACGGTCGGGTTGCGCTCCAGCTCCGCGACGCTCACCAGGGAGAGGAACGGCAGCAGGAGCTGGTTCAGGGCGGGCACCGCCGAGTGGGTGAACACGGTGCTGCGCGCGGGGTCCACGCCGGCCGCGAGGTAGTCGAGCAGCACCTCACGGACGGTGGCGGGCAGGTCCCCGGCGTCGTCCCGGTCGGTGATGACCTGGTAGTCGGCGACGATCAGGAACACCTCCACACCCAGGTTCTGCAGCCGCACGCGGTTGGCGACGGTACCGAGCAGGTGGCCCAGGTGCAGCGCCCCGGTGGGGCGGTCGCCGGTCAGTACGCGGTACCCGGCGGGGTTGCGAGCGACGAGGTGCTCCAGCTCGGCGCTGCGTTCCCGGGCGGCCGCGACGGCGGGCGTGGGTGCTCCGGGTGAGGTGATGACGGACATGCGGGTCTCCTTGGTGAGGGAGCCGCCCGTGCGCGACGTCGGGTACGACGACAGAAGTCCCGGCTGCGGCGGGCAGCTCGGGACTTCGGTGCGGGTGGGCGCGTCAGGTCACGGCTGCGAGTGCAGCCGCCACCAGCTCAGCCCGTGCGTCATGCTCCCAGGCTACAGCGACAATGGACGGGTGCCGCACTCCGCTGACGCCCCCATGCCGCCCCCGCTCGCCCACATCGTGTACTTCGAGCCGCGCATCCCCGGCAACACCGGTTCCGCGATCCGGCTGGCGGCGGTGACGGGCGCACGCCTGCACCTGGTGGAGCCGCTGGGCTTCGACCTGTCGGAGGCCAAGCTGAAGCGCGCGGGCCTCGACTACCACGACCTCGCCGTCATGGACGTGCACCCCTCGCTCGATGTCGCGCTCGACGCGCTGCCGGACGCCCGGGTGTTCGCGTTCACGACCCGCGCGACCACCCGGTTCACCGACGTGGCGTACCGGTCCGGAGACGTGCTGCTGTTCGGCCCGGAGCCCACGGGCCTGCCGCCGGAGGCGCTGGCGCACCCGCGCGTCACGGACGAGCTGCGCATCCCGATGCTGCCCGGCCGGCGCTCGCTCAACCTGACGAACGCGGCGTCGATCGCGGTGTACGAGGTGTGGCGCCAGCTCGGCTTCGCCGAAGGCGCGTGACGCCGCCTACGGACGCACCACCAGCACGCGGCCCGGGGCCAGCTCGTACCGACCGGGCACGACGCCGGGGCTCGCCGGCCCGGCCTGCGCGACCACGGTGACGGGCGGCTCGCCCGCCACCCGGTCGGACGTCGGGAACCAGGTCCGGCCCGGGCTCACCAGGATCAGCATGCCGTCGACGTGCCCCGCCGGGGTGAACGTCGCCGACCCGTCGGGGTAGCGGCCGATCCCCGCCCGGGCGAGCCGGTCGGCGGTGCCCACGACGTCGGGCACCGCGATGCCCACCTCGCTCACGGACAGCAGGTCCGCCGGGCCGAACGGGAGGAGCTGAGCGCCGGGTGCGGCCGGGCTCGAGGCCTTCGCCCCCGGTGCGGTCCCGGCGCTCAGCGGCTGGGGCAGATCACGGCGGGCGATGACCTCGAGGACCGACCGGTCCGGACCGGGGAAGTACAGCGAGCGTGCGTTCCACGCGGGCTGCGCCTCGAACTCGGTGCGGTCGCCGTCGGCCAGGAGGCCGGGGCCGGCCTGGAGGAAGGCCCGGGCGGCGTCGAGACGCGCGTCGTCGACGAGGAACGCGAGGTGCTGGTCGCCCTCGGCGTCCGGGTCCTCGCGGAACCGGACGACCGATCGACCGAGCGTGACCTCCACCGCCCGGATCTCCTTCCGGACCGGCAGCCCGAGGACCGTCTCGTAGTACGCGGCCGTCTCCGCGATCGATCGGGTCACCGTGTCGACGCTCGTGATCTGCATGCGGCTCAGCCAACAACCTCAACAAGGGTTGAGGTCAAGTGGTCAGGAGAGCAGCCAGGACACCGCCCGGCGCAGCAGGGCGCGGTGGCTCTCCGCGGCGTAGGAGCGGACGTCGTGCCCGAGCGCCGAGTACACCGTGCGACCTCCGTGCGCCTCGGTGACCCACAGGACGGGGTGGGCGGCGGCGGCGTCGTCCCGTGTGGTGCCGAGGATCCGGGCGTCCGGGGTGGTGCGGAGGTGGCAGTACCGCTCGTCGAAGGCCTCGACGGCGGCCAGCCCGTCCGTGACGGGATGCCCGTGCGCCAGGTCGAAGCGGGCCTCGCCGATCGGCGGGTGCATCGACTCGCCCGGGATCCAGCGGCCGCCCAGCACCGCCTCCCAGTCCGGAGCGTCGTAGAACGTGTTGGCCGCCTGGTGCAGGCCGAGCAGCGCGCCGCCGGACCGCGCCCAGCCGGCGAGCCGGGCGTGGACGCCGAGCCAGTCGTCGTCCGAACCGTCGAACTCCGGGTCCCGGCGGCCCGTGCCGCTGTTCACCACGAGCAGGTCGTCGGGGCCCAGGTCGTCGAGCGCGTCCCGGAACAGCCCGCGCACCTCCACGGCGCCCAGGTCACCGATCAGGCCGGCGACCGCGTGCGACGTCGCCGCGTGGTCGTGCCAGGGGTCCTCGTACCGTCCGCGGCCGGCGAGGATCAGGATGCGACGTTGCGTCATACAGGGATCCTCCCACTCCGTGGCGAGGCCCGGACCGGGCCCGGCCGGCCCTCACGGGAGCACCAGGATCTTGCCGCGGGCCGCGCCGGAGGCCAGGCGCCGGAAGGCCTCCGCCGCCTCGTCGAGGGGGTACCGCCGGTCGACGACGGGCCGTACCCCGCCGGAGGCGAGCAGCGCGGCCAGCTCGTCGAGGTCGGACCGGCGGTTCGGGCGCCAGACGAACGTGCCCATGCGGACGCCCGTGAGGCCGCCCACCACGGGTCCGAGCAGGGCCTTCTCCGCGAACGACCCGATCCGCCGCGCCACGAGCACGTACCGGCCGCCGGGCGCCAGGCACCTGCGGAGGCTCAGCAGCGACCGCGTGTCGGCGATGTCCACCACCACGTCGAACCTGCGCCGGCCCCGGGTGACGTCCTCGCGCGTGTGGTCGACCACCTCGTCGGCGCCCAGGTCGCGGAGGAACGGGAGCTTGTCCCCGTGGTCGACGGCGGTGACCACGGCGCCCCGCGCCTTCGCCAGCTGCACCGCGAACGGGCCCACGCAGCCGCCGGCACCGTTGACCAGCACCCGCTCGCCCGGCCGGACCGGGCCGACCGAGCGCAGGGCCTGCAGCGCGAGCGCGCCCGAGTGCGGTGCGGTCGCGGCGACGTCGAACGGCACGTCACCGGGCAGCGGCGTCAGGGCCGACGCCGCCACGCGTACCCGGTCGGCGAGCGCGCCGTGCCCGCTGTCGAACAGGTCCGCCCAGACACGGTCGCCCGGCCGGAACGCGGTGACCCCCGGGCCGACGGCCTCGACCGTGCCCGCCAGGTCGACGCCGACGCGACGGTTCACGGGCCGCCGCAGGCCCGTGGCGATGCGGGCGATCCGCGGGCGACCGAGCAGGTGGTCGAGGTCGGCGGTGTTCAGCGACGCGGCGCGGACCCGGACCACGGCCTCACCCCCGCCCGGCACGGGTACCTCGACGGCTGCCACGCGCAGGACGTCGGCCGGCCCGTACCGCTCGCGGACGACGGCTCTCACCAGGTCCCCCTCACCGTGCGCCGCCCGACGCGACCGCCGCACGCTCCAGCACCAGGAAGTCCGTGACGCGGAAGAGGCGGGCGATCCGGCGGTCACCGGCGGGCAGGTGGGGCAGCGCCTCCGCCGCGTCGACCACCCGCGGGGTCACCTGGTGCACCCGGCCGTCGGTCATCAGCTCCGCGGTACCCGCCGCGCGGATGTTGCGCACCCAGTCGGCGTCCGCGCCGTACGGGAGGAAGACCAGGAAGTCGTCGCCCACCGGGTAGGTCCCGATCGGGGTCGCGTAGGGCGCGCCCGACCTGCGCCCGACGTGCCGGATCACCGCGTACTCCGAGCCGGCCTCCCCCGCGTGCCGCATGGCCTGCCTGTTGGTGAACCGCCGGTTGAACCGGCGGACCATGCCGAGTCCGCGCGGGTTCTTCGAGCGCATGACCAGCACGATCGCGAGGACGCCGGCCAGCAGCAGCGCCACCACCCCGAGGAGCGTCCAGAGAATCCAGCCCCACATGACGTACCGCCTTCCGGTCGCAGCCTTACGTTGTAAGCCTTACGCCGTAAGGTAGAGCCGGCGCACCACCGCGTCAAGGGTGAAGGGCGACGTAGGATCGCGGGACCATGACTTCCCGGCAGAGAGCGGCGACCGCACCACGCAGCGCCCTGACGCGCGCCCGCGTGCTCGGCTCGGCCGTCGCCCTCGCGGACCGCGACGGGCTCGGGGCGCTCACGATGCGCAGCCTCGCCCGGGAGCTCGGCATCGAGGCGATGTCGCTGTACCACCACGTCTCGAACAAGGAGGATCTGCTCGACGGCGTGGTCGACGTCGTCGCCGGGGAGATCCAGGAGGCCGTGGGCCGGCTCGACCCGCTGCCCGACGACGCGCCGCCGTCCGCCTGGCGGTCCGCCGTGCGCCGGCAGATCCTCACGGCGCGCGCCGTCCTGCTGCGGCACCCGTGGGCCACGACCGTCCTGGAGTCGAGGACGTCGTTCAGCCTGCACGTGGTGCGCTACTACGACTCGCTGCTCGGGCTGATGCGGCGCGGCGGCCTCTCGTACGACCTGATCCACCATGCCATGCACGCCCTCGGCAGCCGTGCCCTCGGGTTCTCGCAGGAGCTCTTCGAACCGGACGGCGCCACGGCGGGCTCCGCAGCCGGTGGCGCCGCCACCGAGGGTGCCGACGCCACCGCCACCGCACTGCTGGAGCAGATGGCCGACCAGGTGCCGCACATGGTCGAGATGCTGGCGGAGGTGGGCCATGAGGAACCCGGCCAGACCCTCGGCTGGTGCGACGACCAGACCGAGTTCGAGTTCGGCCTCGACCTCATCCTCGACGGGCTGGAGCGGCTCGCCGCGGACCAGCGGTAAGCCGCCCCGGCCCGCTCACCGCAGCGGATCGAAGGGCAGGATCTCCTGAGGCGTCCGCCCCGTCGTGATCTGCTCCGCCAGCGCCCGCCCGGTCGCGGGCCCCAGCACCATGCCCCACATGCCGTGACCGCCAGCCACGTAGACCCCCGGGGCGGCCGTCCGGCCCACGAGCGGCAGCCCGTCCGGGGTCACCGGCCGGGAGCCCACCCACTCGTCGGCCCGGGAGTCCAGGTCCACGCCCTCGAACAGGTCGCGGACCGAGCGCACGATCGCCCGGACACGGCCGGGCTGGAACGGCTCGTCCGGCCCGCGGAACTCCATGGTGCCCGCCACGCGCAGCCGTCCCTGGTACGGCGTGCAGGCCACCCGCCGGGCCGGGAAGTACACCGGGTGGTCGATCGGCGGTCCCTCCACCGGCACGCTGAACGAGTAGCCCCGTCCCGCCTGCACCCGGGTCCGGACGCCCAGCGGGCGCACCAGCTCGGGGAGCCAGGCCCCGGTGGCGACCACGACGGCGTCGGCCCGCACCGTGTCGTGACCGTTCACGGCGACCTCGGTGCCGCCCGGCACCGCGCGCACGGCCGTGACCCGGGCGTCGGTGAGCACCTTCGCCCCGCGGGCGCTGACCGACGTCGCCAGCGCCTCCACGTACGGCCCGGGCTCGATGTACCGCTGCCCCTCGAGCGACCAGACCGACCGCACCGCTCGGGAGAGGTGCGGCACGCGGACGCCGTCGGGCACCCGGGAGAGCCGCACCTCCTGGCCGGCCTTGGCCACGTTGCGCAGCTCGTGCACGAACGGGACCGACTGCCGCTCGTGCTCGAACGCGACCACCCAGCGGCTGGGGTAGGACGTCGCGTGCACGCCACCGGCCTCGAGCTCGTCGTAGGCCTCGAGCGCCACCCGGTCGATCGGCGTGAGGGCGGCCATCGCGCGCTGCCACGCGCCGGGCGTCGCGTGCGCCATGAACCGCGCGACGAAGCCCCACAGGGCACGGTCGAAGCGGAACGGCACGCTGAGCGCGGCGTCGGGGTCGAGCATCGCCCGGGGGCCGTAGGCCCAGAGCGACGGGTCGGCCAGCGGCATCGCCATGCCGGGCGTGAGCCACCCGGCGTTGCCCCAGGAGGCCCCGGCCGCGACGCCGTGCCGGTCGAGGATCGTCACCTCCACGCCGCGTTCCTGCAGGTGCCACGCGGTGGAGAGACCGACCATGCCGGCCCCTACGATGATGGCGCTCTTCGTCTCGGGCACGCTTGTTGCTCCTTCTCGCGAGTGCAGTACCTGCCAGTACCCCTCCCCGTCGAGCGGCGGTCGCCCTCATCGTCCGCCCGACGGGTCGATTCGGCGCGACCTTCCCGTGAAGTGCGGCCGAACAGGGTGTGTGGGATCGGCGGCGCGGCGCCGGACGCGACGCCGCACCGGCCCGCCCGTTCAGCCGAGCGGCTGCGCCAGGGGCTCGATCGCGGCGATCTCGTCGTCACCGAGGGGGCCCGCCGCGAGCGCCGCGACGTTGTCCTCGAGCTGCGCCACCGACGACGCGCCGATCAGTGCCGACGTCACGCGCTCGTCCCGCAGCACCCAGGCGAGGGCGAGCTGCGCGAGGGTCTGGCCGCGTCCCGCGGCGATCTCGTTGAGCGCCTTGGCGCGGCTCAGGTAGTCGTCGGTGAGTGCGCGGTCGGAGAGGAACGGCGAGTCGGTGCGCGCCGCCCGGGACCCGGCCGGGGCCGCACCGGCGAGATACTTGCTGGTCAGGAGGCCCTGCTGGAGCGGCGAGAACACGATGGTGCCGACGCCGAGCTCGCCGACGACGTCGAGCAGGGCCTCGCTCTGCACCCCGTCGTAGCCGTCCTCGTGCGCGGGGTTCTCGATGTGCCGGTTGAACATCGAGTAGGACGGCTGGTGGATGAGCAGCGGCACGCCCAGCTCGCCGAGGATCCGCGCGGCGTCACGCGTACGGGCCGGCGAGTAGTTGGAGACGCCGACGTACAGCGCCTTGCCCTGCCGGACCGCCGAGGCCAGGGCACCCATGGTCTCCTCGAGCGGGGTCGAGGGGTCCGGCCGGTGGTGGTAGAAGACGTCCACGTAGTCCACGCCCATGCGGGTCAGCGACTGGTCCAGGCTGGCCAGCAGGTACTTGCGCGAGCCGTGGTCGCCGTACGGGCCGGGCCACATGTCGTAGCCCGCCTTCGTGGACAGGACCAGCTCGTCGCGGTAGGGCCGCAGGTCGGCGGCGAGGTGCCGGCCGAAGTTCTCCTCGGCGGAGCCGTAGGGCGGGCCGTAGTTGTTGGCCAGGTCGAAGTGCGTGACGCCCAGGTCGAGGGCACGGCGCAGGATGGCGCGCTGGGTGTCGAACGGGCTGGTGTCGCCGAAGTTGTGCCACAGCCCCAGGGACAGCGCGGGCAGGTCGAGCCCGGAGCGTCCGGTGCGGCGGTAGGTCATGGTCTCGTAGCGGTCGTCGGCTGCGAGATACCGGGGTGCGAGAGGCATGGGGTCATCGTGGCACGAAGACCGTGGCGGCCTGGACATCGGCCGGGCGGCTCGGGTCGGCCAGGCCGGCCGGGCCTGCTCGGACCGGCTCGGACCGGCTCGGACCGGCTCGGACCGGCTCGGACCAGCTCGGACCAGCTCGGACCAGCTCGGACCAGCTCGGACCAGCTCGGACCAGCTCGGACCGGCTCGGACCGGCTCGGAGAGCTGACCATGCGGTTGCTGCCAGGACGGGTCTTGATCTGGCAGCAACCGCATGGTCGGCAGGGGGTCAGCAGTAGAGGTTGCCGCCCGGGTCCACGCCCAGGGCGCTCGTGAAGCGCAGGTAGGTGTCGACCCGGCTCTGGACCTGTGCCGGGTTGCCGCCGTTGCACTCGATGGCGCCGTTGATGCTGCGGATGGTCTCACCGAAGCCCGCGCCGTTGACGATCGCGTTGTGCGGCGTCATGGTGCCCGGACCGTTCTGCGTGTTCCAGTACCAGAGGCCGGTCTTCCAGGCGATGGCCGAGTTGGTCTGCACCAGGTTCGGGTTGTTGAGCAGGTCGATGCCGAGGGCGTCGCCCGCCGCCTTGTAGTTGAAGTTCCAGCTGAGCTGGACCGGGCCACGGCCGTAGTACTTGTCGTGGCCAGCCGGGCAGCCGTAGGGCTGGGTCGTGTCGCAGTAGTGCGGGTAGTTGGCGGTGTTCTGCTCGACGATGTGCACCAGACCGCCGGTCTCGTGGGAGACGTTGGCGAGGAAGGCGGCCGCCTCACGCTTCTGGACGGTCTCGCTGCCGCTGTTGGCGAACCCGGGGTACGCGCTGAGCGCGTCGACGAGGCCCGCGTAGGTGTAGAACGAGTTCCGGTTCGGGAAGAACGAGTTGAACTGGGCCTGGCTTACCGGGAACGCGTCGGTGCCGGGCGGGTCGACAGGCGGCTCGCCGCCGTCGCACGTGCCGACGCGCTCCCAGACGCCCCACTCACCCGTGGTGCCGGGTGTCTCCCCCTGGGTCCACCACTTGGCGCGCCAGGCCGCGCCCCCGTAGGTGACCAGGTTGCCGCCGACATAGACGGCGCTGCTGCTCCAGGCGGCGGCGGTGCAGTCGGCGACCGCGGCCGGGGCGGGAGCCGGGGCGTCGGCGACGGGCGCGGCCGCACCGGGGACTGCCACGGCACCTGCGGTGAGGAGCGCGGCGACAAGGCTGGTGACGAAGAGCGGTACGCGACGAGATCTCATGGGGAACCACCTCGCTTCGGGTCCTGGGCCGCCGCGGACGACGGCGACCGATTTGTTCAGGAACCTAGCAAGGTACGTCCAGCCGGGTCGTGAGGGATTCCCACACGGGTACCCGTACGTGCCCGGCGGGAGACGACAGCGGGGGGTTCGGTCAGCTGCCGCCCGGTTCGGTCCGTTGCCCCGGACCGGTCTGCGGCGGCGGTTTCGTTCTGCGGCGGCGGTTTCGGTCTGCTGCCGCAGGTTCGGTCGGCTGCCGCAGTTCGGTCTACTGCTGCGCGTGTTGGTCAGTTGCCGCGGGCGGTGTTCGGTCGGCTGCCGCGTGTCGGCCTGCCGTCGCGCATGTTCGGTCGACTGCCGCGGGTGGTGTTCGTTCAGCTGCCGCGTGCTCGGCCTGCCGCCGCGCATGTTCGGTCAGTTGCCGCGCATGTTCGGTCAGTTGCCGCGCATGTTCGGTCAGTTGCCGCGCATGTTCGGTCAGTTGCCGCACGTATCGGTCGGCTGCTCCGAGATCGGTCCATCGACAGGCCGATCTCGGGGCAACGGACCGAACACGCCACCGTTGCGGCCAGCATCACGCCCAGCAGCCCCCCAGCACCACGCCGCCGCCGCCGCGACCAGCATCACCCCCAGCCGCTCACGCCGAGTCCCGCACCACCAGCGTCGGCTCGAAGATCGACGAGCGCACCGCCGGCTCGTCGGCGTCGATCTGCTCCAGCAGCATCCGCGCCATCTCCTGGGCCATCTGCTCCACGGGCTGGCGGACGGTCGTCAGCCGGGGCCGGGTCTGCACGGCGACGGGGCTGTCGTCGAACCCGACGATCGCGACGTCGTCGGGCACGCGCCGGCCGTTGGCCTGCAGCACGTGGATCGCACCCTGGGCCATGAGGTCGTTCGAGACGAAGATCCCGTCCAGGTCCGGGGCCACGGTGAGCAGCTCGGCCATCGCCGCCTCACCGCTCTCGAACGTGAACGACCCCGCGACGCTCGGGACGAACGCGTGCCCGCGCCGGGCCGCCGCGTCGCGGAAGCCCTCCAGGCGGTCCCGGGCGGAGGGCACGTCGAGCGGCCCCGAGATCACGCCGAGCGCGCGGCGGCCCCGGTCGAGCAGGTGGTTCGCGGCCAGGCGGGCGCCGTCGGCGTTGGCCAGGTCGACGTAGCTGGCCGGGATCGGATGCCCGGGCCGCGCGAAGAGCACGATCGGGCGGCCGGTGCCGATCAGCCCCTCGGGGAGCGGGTCGTCCGCGTAGGTGGAGACCAGCAGGGCGCCGTCCGCGTTGCCGAACCGCAGGTAGGAGACGACCTGGGCCCGGGTCTGCTCGTCGTCGGCGAACATCAGGACCGGGTGCACGTCGTGCGGGCGCAGCGTCCGCACGAGCGACCCGACCACCCGCCCGAAGAACGGGTCCGAGAAGACGCCCGAGAGGTCGAGCTCCCCCTCGGGATCGGCGTCCGCGCCCGAGATGACGACGGCGACCGTACCGGTGCGTCGCGTCACCAGGGACCGCGCGGCCCGGTTGGGCACGTAGCCCGTCTCGGCCACCGCCTCCAGCACGACCTCCTGGACCGCCGGCGCCACCTTGCGCTTGCCGTTGATGACGCGGGACACGGTCGCGCGCGAGACGCCGGCGACCTTCGCCACGTCCTCCAGGGTCGGCGCCGCACGCCGCGGGTCCTTGCTCACAGGCCGACGGTAACAGAGTAAGAGCGCTCTCCGAGCGAGCCGCGCCGGGTGACCTCTCCACTCAGCCTGGGATGCAGCAAGGTGCACCAGACGCCAACAAAACAGGTAATGAAGCCGATAAACAGAGACGGCCAAGGGGTCCCAGACCCTTGACGCTCGACCGAGCACGGGTCGAGGATGAGCCGGGTAAGAGCGCTCTCCCACTCGCGACGCACTGGAGCGTCGCGCTCGCAGGCTCAACGACGAACCGCGCCACGGCCGCTCTGCCCGGCCGAGCAGCGGACGGAGAGGAACACCATGACCACCACCGGATCACCCGGTACGCCGGTCGCCGGCCCCCGACGCACCACGCACGCCACCCGGACCAGGCACGGGCGCGCCACCGTCGCGGCCCTGGCGGCCGGGCTGCTGGCCACGGCGGCGCTCGTCGTGCCCGCCACGACGGCGCAGGCCGAACCGGTCCTGCTGTCGCAGGGCCGGCCCGCGACGGCGTCGTCGGTGGAGAACCCCGACTACACGCCCGCGAGCGCCGCCGTCGACGGCGACCTGACCACCCGCTGGGCCAGCGAGTTCAGCGACCCGCAGTGGATCCGGGTCGACCTGGGTCGCCCGGCCACGCTCGACCGTGTCGAGCTGGTGTGGGAGGCCGCGTACTCGACGGCGTACCAGTTCCAGGTCTCGGCGGACGGCGCTGCGTGGTCCACCGTGTACTCGACCACGTCGGGCGACGGCGGCACCGACGCGTTCGACGTCGAGGGGACGGCCCGGTACGTGCGGCTCCTGTCGACCGCCCGCTCGGGCGGGTACGGCAACTCGCTGTGGGAGCTGCGCGTCTTCGGCGAGGGCGATGGCAGCACCGATCCGGGCGGGCCGGCCTACGTGGACCCGGGCCACCCGGACGTCCCGGTCCGGGACTCGGGCCCGAGCACCGTCGAGGTGGTGGGCGGCAACGGCGACTGGGACCTCCAGGTGGACGGGCAGCCGTACACGGTCCGCGGCTTCACCTGGGGCCCGGCGTTCAGCACGGCCGACCACTACATGCCGACGCTCACGGCGATGGGCGCCAACACGATCCGCACGTGGGGCACCGGGGCGGACACCCGCCAGCTCCTGGACTCGGCCGCGGCCCACGACGTCCGCGTCGTGATGGGTTTCTGGCTGCTGCCCGGCGGCGGCCCGGGGTCGGGCGGCTGCATCGACTACCGCACCGACGCCACCTACAAGGCGAACACCAAGGCCGACATCCTCAGTCAGGTCGCGGCGTACAAGGACCACCCGGGCGTGCTCATGTGGAACATCGGCAACGAGTCGCTGCTCGGCCTGCAGAACTGCTACTCGGGCACCGACCTGGAGCAGATCCGCAACGCGTACGCGGCGTTCGTCAACGAGGTGAGCGTGGCCGTGCACCAGGCCGACCCGAACCACCCGACCACCAGCACCGACGCCTGGGTGGGCGCCTGGCCGTACATCGAGCGCAACGCCCCCGACCTGGACCTGCTCTCGGTCAACGCGTACGGCGACCTGTGCAACGTGCCCGCGGCCTGGGAGGCCGGCGGCTACGACCGGCCGTACCTCATCACGGAGGGCGGCGCGGCCGGCGAGTGGGAGGTGCCGGACGACGCCAACGGCGTCCCGGACGAGCCCACCGACCTCGAGAAGGAGCAGGCGTACGTCGACTCGTGGCGCTGCCTGCGGGAGCACGACGGCGTCGCGCTGGGCGCCACGTTCTTCCACTACGGCATCGAGGGCGACTTCGGCGGCGTGTGGTTCAACGTGATCCCCGGTGACAACCGGCGCCTCGGCTACTACTCGATCGCGCGTGCCTGGGGCGTCGACACCTCCGGCATGAACACCCCGCCGCGCATCACCGCGATGAACGTCCAGGGCGCGACGGCAGTGTCCGCGGGCGAGGAGTTCACGGTCAGCGTGGACGTGACCGACCCCGACGGCGACCCGATCGACGCCAACGTGATGCTGAACAGCAAGTACGTCAACAACGCGGGCGGCATCGCGCAGGCGCAGTTCACGCAGACGGCGCCGGGCACGTTCCGGGTCACGGCACCCGAGATGCTCGGCGTCTGGAAGGTCTATGTGTTCGCCGAGGACGGGCACGGCAACGTGGGCGTGGAGACGAGGTCGTTCCGCGTCGTCGCGCCGCCGGTCGACGGGACGAACATCGCGCGCGGCAGGACGGCGACGGCCTCGAGCTTCGACCCGTGGAACGGCGACTGGACGCCCGGCCGCGCCGTCGACGGCGACGCCACGACGCGGTGGGCCAGCGAGTGGGGCCCGTCGGCGTGGTGGCAGGTGGACCTCGGGTCGGTGCAGTCGTTCGACCACGTGCAGCTCGTCTGGGAGACGGCCTACGGCAAGTCCTACCAGGTGCAGACGTCGAACGACGGGAACACCTGGACCACGGTCCGGACGGTCACGGGCGGCAACGGCGGCGTCGACAGCCTCGACGTCCAGGGCAGCGGCCGGTACGTGCGGCTCAACCTCACCGAACGCGGCACGGAGTGGGGCTACTCGCTGTACGAGGTCGGCGTCTACCAGCAGTGACAGACCAGCAGTGACAGATCAGCAGTGACAGGTCAGCACGGCACACCTGCGAAGAAGGAGGAACCATGCGCACGACCCTCAGCAGACCCCGCGTGCTCGCGGGCGCACTCGCCACGGCCCTGCTCGCCTCGACCCTGAGCGCAGCGGGCACGATCGGCGCCACCACCGCCGTCGCCGAGCCGAACACCCTGCTCTCGCAGGGTGCGCTCACGGCCGCGTCCAGCTCGGAGTCCGCGGGCCTCGGCCCGCGCTTCGCGGTGGACGGCGACCGGTCCACCCGCTGGGCCAGCGCCCCCACGGACGACGAGTGGATCCGGATCGACCTGGGGCAGTCCTACGCCCTGGACCACGTCGCCCTGGAGTGGGAGGCCGCGTACGGCGCGGCGTTCACGATCCAGGTCTCGGTCGACGGCGCCGCCTGGACCACCGTCGTCACCGAGGGTGCCGGGACCGGCGGCACGGAGGTCTACGACATCACCGCGACCGGCCGCTACGTGCAGCTCGTCGGCACGGCCCGCGGCACCGGCTACGGCTACTCGCTCCTGGAGCTCCAGGTGTTCGGCGACGGCGAGGCGGGCGGGCCGGAGGACCCGCCGCCGTTCCCCGGCGACGAGGTGACCCACCACGAGTTCCAGGCGAACTGCACCTTCTCGCACTTCCTGCCGGACGACTCGATCGTCTACCCGAACCAGCCGGGCCGGTCGCACCTGCACACGTTCATCGGCAACCGCTCGACGGACGCCTTCACCACGCCGACGAGCCTGCACGCGATGCCGGAGAGCACCTGCACGGTACCCCAGGACCACTCCGCGTACTGGTTCCCGGCCATCACCAGGGCGGGCGTGCCGGTGGAGCCGAACATCCCGCTGACCGTCTACTACAAGTCGGGGATCGACGACTACCGCGACGTGGTGCCGTTCCCGGAGGGGCTCCAGTTCGTGACCGGCGACATGATGGCGACGGTGGACGAGTTCCGCACCGCGCCGGGCGCCGTCGAGGGCTGGGAGTGCGGCGACATCTCCAAGAGCTGGGAGATCCCGGCGTACTGCCCCGAGGGGACGCAGCTCAACATCCGGTACCAGGCGCCGAGCTGCTGGGACGGGATGCACCTGACGCCGGAGGAGTCGGCGCACATGGGCCACGGCTCGCACATGGCGTACCCCGTGGCGGGCCAGTGCCCGATGAGCCACCCCGTCGCGGTGCCGATGCTGGAGTTCAAGATCGCGTGGCCGGTCAGCGGCGACATGTCCGACGTCGCGCTGGTGAGCGGGTCAGACCAGTCGTGGCACTACGACTTCGTCAACGCCTGGGACCCCGAGGTGCTGCGCCGGCTGGTGGAGCACTGCATCAACGGCGGCCTCCAGTGCAACCCGCGGGGCTACGACCTGTACAAGCCGCACCGGGGCACCGTGCTCGACGAGAACTACGAGCTGGTGCCCGAGACCACGGCAGCACGTGAGGAGGTGGCGTCGTGAGGGCCGTCCCCAGCGGTGCGCACGGGGCCGGCACACGGGCCTGGCTGGCTGCCGCGGCGGTCGCGGCGTGCGTCGCGGCCCCGCTGACGGCGGCGGCCGCGCCGGTTCCCGGGACGACGGCGCGGCCGGCGTCGGCGTCGGTCCAGGCACCCGTCCCGGCGTCGGCGTCGGTCCAGGCACCCGTCCCGGCGTCGGCGTCGGTCCAGGCACCCGTCCCGGCGTCAGTCCCGGCGTCAGGGCCGGACCAGGCGGCGGCTGCCGCCTGCGGGAGCACGAACGTGGCGCTCGGGCGGCCGGCGACGGCATCGTCGACGGAGGGTCCGTTCGGCGCGGCGTCGGCCGTGGACGGCGACCCCGGTACCCGCTGGGCCAGCGAGTTCAGCGACCCGCAGTGGATCCGCGTGGACCTCGGTTCCGTGCAGGACCTGTGCCGGGTCGACCTGTCCTGGGAGGCCGCGTACGGCAAGGGGTTCCGGATCGAGGCCTCGGACGACGGCTCCGCGTGGCGCACCCTGACGACGGTCACGAACGGGACCGGCGGCAACCAGTCGCTGGAGGTCACGGGGTCGGGCCGGTACGTACGGCTCACCGGCACGGAGCGGGGCACGGGGTACGGCTACTCGCTCTGGGAGCTCAAGGTGTTCGCCGGCGAGGGCGGCACCACGCCCGGCGACCCGATCCCGGGCGGCGGCGACCTGGGCCCGAACGTGCACGTCTTCGGCCCGGACACGCCGACGGCCCAGGTCCAGGCGGCGGTCGACGCCGTCTACGACCAGCAGGAGGCGGACCAGTTCGGCGATGGGCGGCACCAGTTCCTCTTCGAGCCGGGCACCTACCCGGTGCACGTCAACGCCGGTTTCCACACCTCGATCTCCGGCCTGGGGACGAGGCCCGACGACGTGAACATCACGGGCGGTGTCTGGGCCGACGCCGAGTGGTTCGAGGGCAACGCCACGCAGAACTTCTGGCGGTCGGTCGAGAACCTGGCCGTGACGCCGTCGGGCGGGGACATGCGGTGGGCCGTGTCGCAGGCGGCGCCCATGCGGCGCGTGCACGTCAAGGGCAACCTCATGCTGCACTCGTCGCGGTACGGCTGGGCGTCGGGCGGGTACATCGCCGACTCGGTGGTCGACGGGCAGGTCCGCGCCTGGACGCAGCAGCAGTGGTACACCCGCGACTCGACGCTCACGGGCGGCTGGGCCGGGACGCTGTGGAACATGGTGTTCTCCGGCACCGAGAACGCCCCGCCGACGTCGTTCCCCGAACCCGCGGTGACCACCCTGGACACCACCGGCGTCATCCGCGAGAAGCCGTACCTGTACCTCGACGGGGACGACTACGCGGTGTTCGTGCCGGCACACCGGGCCGGCACGCGGGGCGCGACCTGGGACGGCGGGACGACGTCGGGCACCTCGATCCCGCTGGACCAGTTCTACGTGGCCCGGCCCGGCGACTCCGCGGAGCGGATCAACCAGGCGCTCGACCAGGGGCTGCACCTGCTGCTCACGCCGGGCGTCTACGAGACCACCGGGACCATCGAGGTGGACCGTGCCGACACCGTGGTGCTCGGGCTCGGGTACGCCACGATCGTGCCGACGGCCGGGCAGACGGCGATGCGGGTGGGTGACGTGGACGGCGTGCGCGTGGCGGGCGTGCTCTTCGACGCCGGCGCGGCCGAGTCGCCGTCCATGCTCACCGTGGGCACGGCGGGGTCGACGGCGGACCACGCGGACGACCCGATCTCGCTGCACGACGTGTTCGTCCGTGTGGGCGGGGCACACGCCGGGCGCGTGGACCAGGCGATCGTGGTCAACGCCGACGACACGATCGTGGACCACATCTGGTCGTGGCGGGGCGACCACGGCGACGGCGTCGGCTGGGACGTGAACACCGCGCGCAACGGGCTCGTGGTCAACGGCGACGACGTGGACGGGTACGGGCTCTTCGTCGAGCACTACCAGGAGTACAACACCCTGTGGACCGGGGAGCGCGGCCGCACGATCTTCTACCAGAACGAGCTGCCGTACGACCCGCCGAACCAGGCCGCGTGGAACCACGACGGCATCCAGGGCTGGGCGGCGTACAAGGTCGCGGACGGCGTGACGCAGCACGAGGCGTGGGGGCTGGGGTCGTACTGCGTGTTCACCTCGGACGCGTCGATCACCTCGGACAACGGGTTCGAGGTGCCGGTCACGTCGGGCGTGCGGATGCACTCGCTGCTCACCGTGTCGCTGGGCGGGGTGGGCACATACGAGCACGTGATCAACGGCGTCGGCCCGCGCGCGGCGGGCACGGAGACGATCCCGGCGAAGGTGGTGAGCTACCCCTGACCCTGCCCGGACGACCATGCCCGGACGACCATGCACCTGCTGCCAGAACCAGGACCTGCCTGGCAGCAGGTGCATGGTCGTCTCCAGGGGGCCGCGGCAGCCGTCAGGTGACCGCGCCGATGTGCCAGGGGATGAACTCCTCGGCGCCGATCTCCAGCTCCTCGCTGACCGTCTGCTCCCCCGAGGCGACGGCGAGGACGCGGTCGAAGATCTGCCGGCCCACCTCGGCGACGGTCGCGGTGCCGTCCACGACCACGCCCGCGTTGATGTCCATGTCCTCGGACATCGCCGAGTACATCGGGGTGTTGGTGGCCACCTTGATGGACGGCGTCGGGCGGCACCCGAACACCGAACCGCGTCCGGTGGTGAAGACGACGACGTTCGCGCCGCCCGCGACCAGGCCCGTCACGGACACCGGGTCGTAGCCCGGGGTGTCCATGAAGCCGAACCCGGTCTCCGTGATCGGCTCGGCGTACTCGTACACGGCGCCCAGGTCGGCCTGCCCGCCCTTGGCCACCGCCCCGAGGGACTTCTCCAGGATGGTGGTCAGCCCGCCGGCCTTGTTGCCCGGTGAGGGGTTGTTGTCCAGGGTGCCGCCGCCCGCGGCGACGTAGCCGCGCCACCAGTCGATCCGGTCCAGCAGCTTCTTCGCCACGGCGGGTTCGGTCGCCCGTGCGGTGAGCAGGTGCTCCGCGCCGTAGACCTCGGGCGTCTCGGCCAGCACGGACGTGGCGCCGTAGGCGACCAGGCGGTCCGAGGCCCAGCCCAGGGCCGGGTTCGCGGTGATGCCGGAGTAGCCGTCCGACCCGCCGCAGTTCAGGGCGAGGACCAGCTCGGACACGTCGCACTCGACGCGTTCGCGCTGGTTGACCAGAGGCAGCAGCTCGCGGACGGCGGCCACTCCGGCACGGACCGAGGCCCGCACGCCGCCGGCCTCCTGGATGGTCAGGGAGCGCACCACGGTGTCGTCCGGGATGGCCGCGAGCAGCCCGGACCGTCGCTCGTCGGGGGCACCGATCCCGGGCATCCCCAGGTCGGCGACCTGACCCGAGCGGGCCGACAGCGCGGCGCCCGGCACCATCTCGCAGCCCAGCCCGAGCACCAGCAGGCCCGCGACGTTCGGGTGCGCGGCGTACCCGCGCAGGGTGCGCAGCAGGATCTGCCCGCCCTCGGAGTCCGGGACCAGGCCGCAGCCCGAGGTGTGGGTCAGGGCGATCACGCCGTCCACGTTCTCGAACTCGTCCAGCGCCGCGCCGCGGAACTGGTCGGCGATCATCTTCGCCGTCGAGGCCGAGCAGTTCACGCTGGTCAGGATCGCGACGAAGTTCCGGGTCCCCACGCGGCCGTCGGCCCGGCGGTAGCCGCGGAAGGTGGGCCGGGGCTCGTCGTCGGGCACCGGGAGGTGCGTGTGCGTGCCGCCCAGCGGCGCCTCCCGCTGGGTCTCCTCGAACCCGAGGTTGTGGGAGTGCACGTGGTCGCCGACCGCGATGTCGGCGGTGGCCACCCCGATGACCTGCCCGTACTTGCGCACCGGGCCGCCCGCGGACACGGCCCGCAGCGCGACCTTGTGCCCGCGCGGCACCGCCTGGCGGACGTCGACCGGACCGGTCCCGGGAGCCTCGGGCGTCTCGCCCGGGCTCAGGTCCCGCGTGGCGACGGCGACGTCGTCCCCGTCCCGCAGCACGAGCAGTTCCTGTGACACGTGAGACCTCCCGTTGAACCGTTTCATCCTACCGAGACGACGTCGAGTGCGGATCTTCGCCCTCGCAGAGGCTCTGCCAGGGCGAAGATCCCGCACTCGACGTCGGTCAGTTCGAGATGGCCGCCGTGACCTCTTCCGTGAACTGGGTGGCCGCCTCCTGCGTGGTGAGGCGCTCGAAGAGGACCTCCGTGTTGATGCGCTCCATGATGTCGGCGAGCTCGGCCGAGCCGTGCGGCGGGACGGGCGGGGTGTCGACGATCTCGTCCTC
Source organism: Promicromonospora sp. NPDC052451 (assembly GCF_044547525.1). NCBI lineage: Bacteria > Bacillati > Actinomycetota > Actinomycetes > Micrococcales > Promicromonosporaceae > Promicromonospora > Promicromonospora sp. NPDC052451. The sequence continues at coordinate 104,067 of NZ_JBIUAP010000015.1, read as the reverse complement.
GATGTCCGCCATGAAGTCGGCCATCTTCTGGTCGGTGGGCGACAGGTCGCCCAGGATCGCCTCGCGCACGTCGGCGTTCGCCGGCAGGCCGCGGTCGGTCAGCATGATCTTCGCGGCCTCCTCGGAGTTCAGCATGAAGTCCACGAACTTCGCGGACGCCTCCGGGTACTCGGTGTCCGCGGAGACCGAGTAGAACATGGCCGGCTTGTAGTACATACCGGTGCGCTCCCCCTCGGTCTCGCCGGGCAGGCGCAACAGCTCGAGCTCGTGACCCGACGACTCGGTCAGCGCGCCGAGCTGGTTGGTCCACCAGACCCCCATGGCCCCCTGGTTGGTGCCGAGCAGGCCGCCCTCCGGCCCGGCCGCCTGGTACTCGACGGTGCGGGCGGCGTCCGGCTGACCACCGCCCGCCATGAGGTCGAGCGAGACCTGGAAGAAGTCCGCGACGGTCTCCTCGGAGACGCCGAGCTCGCCGTCCGGCGTGAACAGGGTCTCGCCGCGCTGGCGCGCCAGCACGTTGAGGCCGGCCTCGTTGAAGCCGTAGTCCTGCGTGCCCCAGACGCCGTCGCCCGCACCGTCGGCGACGGCGTTCGCGGTGGTCACGTAGTCCTCCCACGTCCAGGTGCTGTCGTCCGGCACGTCGACGCCGGCGTCGGCGAAGATCTCCGGGTCGGCCACGAGCGCGTAGGCGTTGATGCCGGTCGGGATGCCGTACTGCGTGCCCTCGATCTGCCCGCCCGCCAGGACGCCGTCGTCCACCTTCGAGGTGTCGATGTCGAGCGTGCCCAGGTCGGCCAGCACGTTCTTGGTCGAGTAGTCGGAGATGTAGCGCTCCTCCTGGGTGATGACGTCGGGGGTGTCGCCCGCGGCCACCGAGGTGGCGAGCTTGTCCCAGTAGCCGTCCCAGTCGGTGAAGTCGGGGACCACGGTGATGTCCGGGTTCTCGGCCTCGAAGGCCTCGATGATCTGCTGCGTCGACTCGTGGCGGGTGTCGGAGCCCCACCACGCGAAACGGATCTCGCAGGGGCACTCCTCGGCGGCGGCCGGGGCGTCGTCGCCGCCTCCGCCGATGCCCGAGTCGCCGCCCCCGCAGGCCGCGAGGGTCAGGGCGACGGCCGCGATGCCCGCGGCCGAGGACGTGATCCTCCTGCCGCGTCGCGCAGGTCGTCCGGTACGGGTGATGCTCATGTGCTTCTCCTTCGGTGACGTCGTTGTCTCATCGCGGTGGAGCTACTTGATTCCGGTGGTCGCAATGCCCTTGACCAGGTACTTCTGTCCGAACAGGAAGGCGATGAAGACGGGGATCAGGGACACGATCGACATCGCGAACAGCGATCCCCACGAGCTCTCGCCCGTGGAGTCGACGAACGTGCGCAGGGCGATCGGCACGGTGTACATCTCCGGCCGGGTGAGGAAGATGAGCTGGCTGAAGAAGTCGTTCCAGGTCCAGATGAACGTGAAGATCGCCGTGGTGGCGAGGGCCGGGAGCGACAGCGGCAGCATGATCTGCAGGTAGATGCGCAGGTGGTTGCAGCCGTCGAGCGTCGCGGCCTCGTCCAGCTCGCGCGGGATGCCGCGGAAGAACTGGACCATGAGGAAGATGAAGAACGCGTCGGTGGCCAGCAGCTTGGGCACGATCAGCGGCAGGAACGTGTTGATCCACTCGAGCTGGGAGAACAGCACGTACTGCGGCACGATCACCACGTGGATCGGCAGCATGATCGACATCAGCATGACCGCGAACCACAGCCGCCGGCCCCGGAACTCCAGCCGGGCGAACGCGTAGGCCGCCATCGAGCACGACAGCAGGTTGCCGAGCAGCGACCCGAGCACCACGAGCGCCGAGTTGATCAGGTAGTGGCTGAACGGGTGCAGCAGCGCGTTCCACCCGTCCGTGTAGTTGGACAGGTCGATGTCGGTGGGGATGAGGCCCGGCTCGCGGAAGATCAGCGCGTTCGGCTTGAACGAGCTGGCCACCATCCACAGCAGCGGGTACAGCATCACGAACCCGAAGGCGATCAGGCCCGCGTGCTTGAGCACGCTGCCGAGCCGGGCCCGCACGCGGCGGCCTCGGGGGCGGACGGCGACCGGGGCGGGTTCGCCCCGCCGGGCCGCCGTGCGGGACGACGACGCCGGGGCCGGCGCCGTCGGAGCGGTCTGTGTCGTCGAGGCGTCAGTCATCGTAGAAGACCCAGTACTTGGAGGCGAGGAAGTTGACGACCGTCATGCCGCCGATGATCAGCAGCAGGAACCAGGCCATCGCCGACGCGTAGCCCATGTCGAGGGAGCCGAACCCCTTGAGGTAGAGGTACAGCGTGTAGAGCAGCGTCGAGTCGGACGGGCCGCCGTTGCCGCCGCTGACGACGAACGCCCGCGTGAACGACTGGAACGCCTCGATGAGCTGCAGCACGAGGTTGAAGAAGACGATCGGCGTGAGCAGCGGCAGCGTGATGGACCGGAACTGCCGCCACCGTCCCGCACCGTCGATCGCGGCGGCCTCGTAGTACATCTGCGGGATCTGCCGCAGGCCCGCCAGGAAGATCACCATGGGCGCGCCGAACGTCCAGACGTTGAGCGCCATGAGGGTGCCCAGGGCGTAGTCGGGGTGCGACACCCAGCCCTGCCCCTGGATGCCGACGAGCGCCAGGACTTGGTTGACCAGGCCGTCCGCGCCGAAGATCTGGCGCCACAGGATCGCGATGGCCACCGACCCGCCGAGCAGCGAGGGCAGGTAGTACACCGAGCGGTACAGGGCCAGCCCGCGCATGCCCTTGTCGAGCAGCAGCGCCAGGCCGAGGGCCGCGGCGAGCTGCAGCGGCACGGACACGAGCACGTAGGTGAACGTGACGCCGAGCGACGTGAGGAACCGCGGGTCGTCGAACATCCGCGTGTAGTTCTCCAGGCCGATCCACTGCGGGGCCGAGAGCAGGTCGTAGTCGGTGAAGGACAGGTACAGCGACGCCCCCATGGGCCCCGCCGTGATGAGCACGAGCCCCACGAACCACGGGGCGAGGAACAGCAGCGCCCAGCGCCCGTCCCCCTTCTTGCGGGGGCTGACGCTCTGCTCGGTGCGGGACAGCTCCTGGATCACGGACACGGACTCACCCCCACGCTGCCGGGCGGGGGTACGGGCGGGGACCACCAGGGTCCGGGCTCGCTGGTCGGGTGGCGCATCGCGTTGTCCTCCGGATCGTCGTCGATCCCCGGCCTCACCTGTGAGAAACCGGTCTCTGGTGGAGGAACGTACCACATGAGGAACCGGTTTCCCATGGTGTACGGTCACCTCGGGAAACCGGTACCGCCGGGTGCCGCGCCAAGGACGGCGCAGGAGCCCGCCCGGCGGGCCGGACAGTGACGCAAGGAGTGCAGATGGTCAGCCGCAGCCCACGGGACACCGGTCAGCGTGCAGGTCAGCGCCGTGTCGTGGCCACGATCGGTGACGTCGCGGCCGCGGCCGGGGTGTCCCGGGCCACCGTCTCGCGCGTCATGAACGGCCGCAGCACCGTCGACGCCGCCATCGCGGAACGCGTGCGGGACGCGGCGGCCGAGCTGAGCTACCGGCCCAGCAACGCCGCGCGCAGCCTGGCGCTGGGCCGCACCCAGACGGTCGCGCTCGTGGTGCCGGACCTCGGCAACCCGGTGTTCCAGCAGATCCTGCGCGGTGTCATGGACGGCGCCGCCGAGGACGGCTACCGCGTGCTCGTCGCCGACACGGTCGAGGACGACCAGCAGGAGGGCGCCATCGCGCTGGAGGCCCGGCTGCGGTGCGACGCCCTCGTGCTCGTGTCACCCCGCATCGGCGACGCGGAGCTGAGCGCACTGGTCGCCGACGTCGAACCCGTGGTGCTGGTCAACCGCGAGTCCGGCGGCGCGGCGCCCAGCCTCGTCGTGGACTACGAGGACGCGGCGCTCCAGGTGGTCGAGCACCTCGTGGCGCTCGGGCACCGGCGGCTGGTGTATCTCGGGGGCCCCGTGCGCAGCGCCTCCGACGAGATGCGCCGCGCCGGCCTGGCGCGGGCGCGCGCGGAGCACGGCGACCTGGAGATCCTCGACCTGCCCGCCGGGCCGGACATCCAGGCCGGCCACGCCGCCGCGCCCGCCGTGCTGGCGACCCGGGCCACGGCCGCGGTGGCCTTCAACGACCTGGTCGCGTTCGGCCTCCTCGCCGGGCTCAACGAGGCCGGGGTCGCCGTACCCGCCGACATCTCGGTGGCCGGGTTCGACGACATCGAGCTGTCCCGTTACGCCACACCCGCCCTGACGACGGTGGCGGTGCCGCAGGCCGAGCTCGGCCGACACGCCTGGAGGGAGCTGCACGCCGTGATCGACGACGACGCCCACCCCGCACGCTCAGCACGGTTCACACCCCGCCTGGAGGTGCGCGGCAGCACCGGTCCCGTGCCGCAGGGTCCGGAGCGCGTGCACGTCACCGACGACGGCGGCGCGGAGGCCGTGCTCCCGCGCCGCGACGAGATCCTCACCGTGCCGCCCACCGTGGCACCCACGTGGTCGCTGCCCGCGGGGTCGAGCGACGCCGTCGTGCTGACCTGCGGTGACGGCCTGGAGCTCGCCCGCCGCGACACGGGTGACCGGATGCCCAGGGTGCACGCCCGGCGCCCCTACCTGCACCCCGTGCACACCCTGGCGGGCGTGCCGCTCACCGACGTGAGCCCCGTGGACCACCGGCACCACTACGGCGTGGGCATCGCGGTGCCGGACGTGAACGGCACCAGCCACTGGGGCGGCCGCACGTTCATCGAGGACGTGGGCCCCACGCTGCTGAAGAACCACGGGCGGCAGACCTCGACGGGCGTCCGCGTCGAGGCCGCGCCGGACCTGACCGGCCCCGCCGAGGAAGCCGGGGCCGGAGCCGGCGAGACGCTCGTCGAGGACGTGCTGTGGTCGGACGAGCACGGCGGCCCGCAGCTCCGCGAGGAGCGCCGCATCACGGCCCGCCTGCTGCCCCGGCTCCCCGGGACCGACGCCGCGCCCGGCTGGGTGCTCGACTGGCGCTCCACGCTGCACGCCGATCACGGCCCCCTGGAGATCCGCTCCCCCGCCACCAACGGGCGGCCGGGCGCGGGCTACGGCGGCCTGTTCTGGCGGCTCCCGATCGCCGAGAGCACCACCGTCCTGTCGGCCACGGGCACGGGCGAGAGCCGGGCGCACGGCAGCACGTCGCCGTGGGTGGCGTTCGTGCAGCAGCACGGCGGCCGGTCCACGACGCTCCTGCTGGTGCAGCCGGGCCAGGTCCGCCCGTGGTTCCTGCGCTCCGCCGAGTACCCCGGCGCGTGCCCCGCGCTCGCCTGGGACGCGCCCCTGCTCGTGCCCGACGGCGGCTCGGTGTCGGTCGGCCTGGTCGCCGTGCTGCTCGACAGCGCACTCACCGGCACCGCCGCCGCAGCACTCGCCGCGCACCTCACCGACGGCGGCGTCCCGGACGGCGGCCTCCGGTGAGACCGCCGAAGGTCGCCGTGGTCGGCATCCACGGCCACGGCGGTTCGCACCTGCGCACGGTCGCCGGCCTGGAGGCCCGGGGGCTGGCGCGGCTGAGCGCCGTCGTCGACCCGCGCGAACCCGCGGACGCAGCGGCGCCGTGGTTCGCGAACCTCGGTGACCTGCTGTCGGCAGGCAGGGACGCGCTGCCCGACGTCGTGGTGCTCTCCACCCCGATCCATACGCACCTGCCGCTCGCGCGCACCGCGATGGAGGCGGGCATCGACGTGCTGCTGGAGAAGCCCACGACCGCCTCCCTGGCCGAGCACGCGGAGCTCGTCGCCGTCGCCGGGCGCACCGGGCAGCTGTGCCAGGTCGGGTTCCAGACGTTCGGGTCGCACGCGCTGCCCGCCGTCGCCGACATGATCGCGCGGGGCGAGATCGGGCAGGTCACCGGCATCGGCGCCGTGGGCACGTGGGTGCGCACGGCGGCGTACTGGGCACGGTCACCCTGGGCGGGCCGACGGCGCATCGGCGACCGCGCGGTGGTGGACGGCGTGGTGACCAACCCGCTCGCGCACGCCGTCGCAACGGCCCTCTGGGTGGGCGGCGCCCGCACCACCGCCGACATCGCCTACGTGCACACCGACCTGTGGCGCGCGAACCCGATCGAGGCGGACGACACCTCGTCGCTGCGGGTCGTGGGCACCGACGGCACGCGGTACGGGTTCGGGCTCACCCTGTGCGCCGCGGCACGGACGCCGGCCCGCGTGATCGTGCGGGGTACCGCGGGCCAGATCGAGCTGGAGTACGAGCACGACCTGGTGCGGCTGCGGACCGGACGCGTGGTCGCCGAGAAGCAGTACGAGCGCACGGGGCTGCTGGAGAACCTGCTCGCCGTGCGGGCCGGCGGCGGGGCGGGCGGTGCTCAGAGCGCCGACGGCGTCCCGGCGGGCCGCGGCGGCGGGCGGCTCCTGTGCGACGTACGGGACACCGGCGCGTTCATGCGGGTCCTGGAGGCGGTACGGACGGCGCCCGACCCGGCTCCGATCGGGGACACCTTCGTGGACTGGGCCGACGGCGCCGCTGACCCGGGCGTCGTCGGCCAGGGGAACCCCTCGGGGGACACACGGCATCCGGTGGTGCACGACGTCGCTGCGTGGTGCGAGCGGGCGGCGCGCGAGCAGCGCACGTTCACGGAGCTGGGCGCTCCGTGGACGGGCCGGCCGTCGATCCGCGGGACATGACATGGTGCTCGGGTGCTGTCCGTCCTGACTGCCATCGTCTCCATGGCCTGCGTGGTCGCGCTCGGCTGGGTGATCCAGCGGACCGGCCTGCTGGCCGGACGCGGCCTGCCACGAGGGCCTGCGCGTGACACGCCGGGCGACGGCGGGGCGGGCGCCCGGCAGACGCTGGCCACGCTGTCGTTCACCATCTGCGCGCCGGCGCTGATGTTCAGCACCCTTGCCTCGACGGACCTCGCGCACGTGCTGTCCCGCGGCGCCGTGGTCACGTGGGTCACGACCGCCGTGCTCGGCCTGGTCACGGCCGCCGTGGCGCGGTGGCTCCTGCGCCTGCCGGCGGGTCCCGCCGCCGTGACCACGCTGGCCGCCGTCTACGTCAACGGCGGCAACATCGGCATCCCGCTCGCCGTGTACCTCTTCGACGACGCGCTGGCCGTGGTGCCCACCCTGCTCTTCCAGCTCCTGGTGCTCGCGCCGCTGGCCCTCTCGGTGCTCGACCGGGCGGGCGCCTCGGCAGGGTCGGCAGGATCGACGGGCGGGCGGGGGCTGCGCTCCGTGGGGCAGGTGTTCCTCGCGGCGTTCCGCAACCCCATCACGCTGGGCACGCTGGCGGGCCTGCTCGTGGCGCTGGTCAGCGAGGTGACCGGCGCGCGCCTGCCCGAGGTCGTGCTCATCCCCTTCGACCTGATCGGCGCCGCCGCCCCGCCGCTGGGCCTGCTGGCGTTCGGCATGACCCTCGCGGTGCCCATGCCGCCCGCGGACGCCGACCTCGGTGCGGCCACCGCCCGCGGCGGGCACGTGGTGGGCTGGGTGATCGCGCTGGCGGTGCTGGTCCGCAACGTGCTGCACCCCCTCGCGGCCTGGGCCCTCGGCACGGCGGCCGGCCTGGACGCACCGGCTCTCGCTCTGGTGGTGACCATGGCGGCCCTGCCCACGGCGGTGAACGTCACGACGTACGCGACCCGCTACGGCGTGTTCGACGGCGTGGCCGCCCGCGCCACGGTCTGGACCACGGCCGCCTGCGTCCCGGTGCTCGTGGCCGCGGGCGCCCTGCTCACCTGACCCACCCCGAACCCTGCCGAGGTAGGACGGCAGCGAGATGGAACGCGTCTGCGGTTCTGTCTCGCTGCCGTCCTCCCTCGGCGAGCGGGGGTCAGATGCCCAGGTCGAGGTCCTCGATACGGACCGGGTCGCCCGTCTCCAGCGAACGGTTGCCGGCGTACCCGACCGACGACGCGCGAACGCCGTCGACGTAGCCGGCCGCGCGGGCCAGCGGGTCCGGGGTGGCCGACGGGCGGAACACGTCGGCCAGCAGCAGCGCATCGCCACCGCCGTGCCCGCCGCCGCCGCGCACGATCGGCCGTTCCTCGGCGCGCTCCCAGTGCCGCTGCACCACGAGCCGCTCACCGGTGGGCCGCACCGGGTCCTGCGCGAACACGGCGGTGGCGCTCGGGTCCAGGATGGCCGCGCCGTTGTCGCCGAACTCGACCGAGCCCCGCTCCGTGACCTCCAGCTCCGCGCGGCCACGCGTGCCGTTGACCACCACGCGGTAACCCTCCCAGGGCGAGTGCGCGGTGAGGGAGTAGGTGAGCAGCGCGCCGCCCTCGTACTCGACCACCAGGCCGAGCGTGTCCTCGGTGGTGATGCCCGCGTCGAAGACCGATCGGTTGCGCACGTACCCGTCGACGGCCTGGGCCTCGGGCCCGTACAGCGTGGACAACCAGGGGTTCTGCTCCACCGAGAGGTGCCACGGGTCGACGCCGCGCTCGTTCAGCGCACGTTCGGCGGCGGTGGGCTCGTAGTCGGTGCCGTGCGCGGCGTCGTCGCCGTAGAAGCGGCGCCCGCCCGTGGCGAAGACGCGTCGCGGTACACCGTCGATCCACCAGTTGACCAGGTCGAAGTGGTGGCTGGACTTGTGCACCAGGAGCCCGCCGTTGTTCACCTTCTCGCGGTGCCAGCGGCGGAAGTAGTCGGCACCGTGCACGGTGTCCAGGGCCCAGTCGAAGTGGACCGACAGCACCCGGCCGATCTCACCGCTCGCGATCACCTCGCGCAGCGCGCTGTTGCGGGGCGAGTAGCGGTAGTTGAACGTCGTGACCAGGCCGCGGCCGGTCTCGGCCACGGCGTCGACGATCTGCCGGGCCTGGTCCGGGTGCGCCGCGATGGGCTTCTCGACCACGACGTCGGTGCCGGCCCGCAGCGCGCGGGTGACCAGGTCGGCGTGCGTGCGGTCGACCGAGGTGACGATCACCCGCTCCACGGACTGCTCCGCGATCGCCTTCTCGAGGTCGTCCGGGTGGTAGACCGGGCGGGTGCCGCCCAGCGCGGCCGCGACCCGCGCCTCGTAGGCGGCCGCCCGCACGGGGTTGGGCTCCACCCAGGCGACGATCTCGCCGTCGGGCGCGTGCGTGCCGATCAGGGCGTCGATGTACATCGAGGCGCGGTGCCCGGTCCCGACCACCGCGTAGCGGCGCCGCCCGGCGGGCAGCGGGCCCGACGGCGGCAGGGGCTCGGTGGTGGGACCGGTGATCGGCTCCGTGGTCGGCGCGGCGGTCGACCGGCTGGTCGGCTCGCTGGTGGGCTCGGGCATCGGTGGTGAGCTCCTTCGGTCGTCGTCGACGTCGCGGGACACGATACCGGCGGCGGGAAAGCGCTGTCCACGGTGTCCGGGGCCCGTCCGGACGGTGGCCGGACGGGCCCTGCCCCCTGGGGACCGCTCAGCGCTCGGGCGTCAGCACCACCTGGCCGGCCCACGCGAACCCACCGCCGAACCCGAACAGCAGCGCCGGGACGCCCGCCGGGATCTGACCGGCGTGCCACCACTTCGACAGACCGAGCGGGATGGACGCCGCCGAGGTGTTGCCCGACTCGGTGATGTCCGTGACCACCACCTTGCCGTCCAGCCCGAGCGCCTTGGCCAGCGGCTCGATGATCCGCAGGTTGGCCTGGTGGGCCACCAGCACCTCGATGTCGTCGAGGCTCAGTCCGGACCGGGCCACCACCTCGCGCGCGCGGTCGGCCGCGCGGGTGATCGCCCACTTGAAGACGGCACGACCGTCCTGCTGGAACTTCACGTCCGGCACCTCGATCCGCACCGCGGGCGTCAGCTCCGGCTCGGTACCCCACGCGACCGGCCCGACGGCGGGGACGTCGGTGGCCTGGAGCACCGCCGCACCCGCGCCGTCGGCCGTGAGGATGCACGTCGAGCGGTCGGTCCAGTCGGTGTAGGCGGTGAGCTTCTCGGCCCCCACCACCACCGCCGTCCGGGCCGAGCCGGCACGGATGGCCTGGTCGGCCAGGCCCACGCCGTGCGCGAACCCGGAGCAGGCGACATTGATGTCCAGGACCGCCGGCCCGACCACGTGGCGCAGGTCCGGCGCCTCCTCGCCCTCGGGTGTGGAGGCGCCGGGCTGCACGCCGGTGCGCAGGGCGTACGCGACGCGGCCGGCCGTGTTGGGCGACCGGTCCTCCGCGGTGGTGGTCGCGACGATCACCAGGTCCACCGCGTCGGCAGGGACGCCCGCGTCGGCGAGCGCGTGCTCGGCGGCGGCCGTCGCCATGTCGGCGACCGTGACGTCGTCGGCGGCCACGTGCCGCGTGACGATGCCGGTCCGGGACCGGATCCACTCGTCGTTGGTCTCGACCAGCCGGGCGATGTCCTCGTTGGTGAGCGTCTTCGGCGGCTGGTGGTGACCCAGGCCGATGATGCGGGAGCCGGCGGCGCCGGAGGGGAGTGTCAGTGCGGGCGACGTAGCCATGGGGTCAACGTAGCGCGCCGAGGTCCAAGGGTTCGACGGTCAGTCCCGGAACCCGTGCACGCGCGGCCCGCGCGATCCGCTCCTCGGCCCCCGGCCCGGGCGCCGGGACCTCGCCCACCTCGCGGAACGCCCCGTGGAGCTGCGCGTCGTACCGCTCGCCCATCGCCGCGTTGCGACCCTTGTACGTCCACGCGATGAGGTGCGCCAGGTCGAACCGGGGCCCGCAGGCGCGGCAGGACATGATCCCCTGCGGCCTCCGGAACCGGGTGATCCGGTGCCCGGCCGGGCAGGCACCGACCCACGGCCCGTCGATCGACGGCGCCGCCGGGTCCACGCACCGCCGGCCCGAGCAGCCGATGCGCACCGCCACCTCACGCCACGCCGGACCGTGCTTCGCCGTCGAGCCCGCGAGCGCGTGGGCCACCTCGTGCAGGATCGTGTCCCGCACCTCCGGCCCGTCGTGGATGCGCGTGAGCGGCGCGGACAGGCTGATGCGGCGCTTGGTGTAGTTGCACATCCCGGCGCGCCGGACGGCGTCGTCGAACTCGAACGTCCAGGTCTTCAGGCCGTGCTGGTCCATCAGCTCGCGCGCCAGGCGCGAGGCGGCGACAAGGTTCATGGGTCCCCCTGCAGAGATCGTCAGTAGGTCGGTACGCCCGGCCGTGCCGTACCTGCCGTGCCGGACGCATCGAACCTACGGGCTGCCACCCACACCCGGGCGGAGTTATCCACAGCCGGGGTCAGGCACCGTCCCCGGCCGGTCCCGACGCAGCACCCGGGTCGGCCGGATCTGCCGGCGGGATCGGGAAGTTCGTCCGGAACACGTTGGAGGGATCGTAGGCCGCCTTCACGGTACGCAGCCGCGAGAACGTCGGCTCGGGGAACGCCTCCAGCAGCCGCTCGGGCCGGCTGTCGGTGTCGAACGACAGGTACGAACCGTCCATCACGGGGCCGATCTCGGTGTCCCAGGCCCCGTTGAGCCGGTCCTGGTTCGTGGCGAGCGCCGAGAGCGCGAAGTTCTGGTGCCGGTGCGCGTACGCCGTGGCGTCGGGCGCCACGTCGTTCCCCGCGCCACCCGTCGCCCGGATCGACGTGAAGTACGACTCGCCCGTGCCCAGCAGCCGTTCGACGGCCCGGCTGGTGCCCTGGTCCAGGTGGGTCAGCAGACCGGACCGGGCCGAGGGGTCGCCCCCGCCCGAGTGGTGGGCGTCCTCGCGCCGCACCACGCCCGAGTAGGGCAGGAGCTGCGCCTGGTGGCCGAGCAGCGGGCCGGAGTCCGCGAGCAGCTCGAGCTGGGCGATGGCCTCCTCCGGGTCTGCGTCCGCCCCCTCGGCCGCGAACACGGTCAGGAGCTGCGCCATCGGCGGCTGGCCGCGCCGCGCGGGGGCCAGGATCATGAACGACGTGAGCCCGCGCGGGGCCGCCTCGACGGTGGCCCCCCACTTCTCCAGGAGCCCCGCGGTGTCGGTCGCGTCGAGCGTCATCTGCGAGAAGACGACGTCGCCCACGGCGCCCGCCTCGACCTCCAGCCAGGTCACCACGCCCATGTTCCCGCCCGCGCCGCGCAGCGCCCAGAACAGGTCCGGGTGCTCGTCGCGCGAGGCGTGCAGCACCCGGCCGTCGGCCGTGACCACCTCGGCGGCCACCACGTGGTCGATCGTCAGGCCCTGGAGCCGGCCGAGGAACCCGATGCCGCCCGTGGTGCCGAGGCCGCCCACGCCCACGCCGCCGTAGTCGCCCGAGGTGATCGCCCAGCCGCGCGGCGCGAGGACGGCCGCGACCTCGCCCCAGGTGGCGCCCGCGCCGATCCGCACGCGGCGGGTGGCCTCGTCGACCACCTCGACCGAGCGCATGCCGCGCATGCTGAGCACCACGCCGCCGTCGTTCGTGGACCGGCCGGAGATGCCGTGCCCGGCGGACCGGACCGCGAACTCGACGCCCTGCTTCTGCACCCAGGCCAGGCCCGATGCGACCTCGTCCACGCCCTGCGGCCGCAGGACCAGGCCCGGCGCGCCGGAACGCAGGTAGTTGTGCCGCACCGAGCCGTACTCGCGGTCACCGGGCTCGACGGCGCGCGCGGCCAGCTCGGGCGGCAGGGAGTCGTAGTCGATCCCGGGCCGGCGCGCGGCCAGCGCCGCGCTGCCCCGCCGGGCCGTGGCGGGCACGGTGCCGGCGCGCTTCCGCTCGGCCGCCACCGCCTCGCGGACGGCGGGCGCGACCTCCAGGGCGAAGGCCCGGATCTGGTCGGGGTCGTCGGCCGTGGCGATGAACCCGCTCACGCCGTCCTCCAGGGCCAGGCGCGTCAGCTCCTCGACCCACTGGTCGGCCGGGCCCTGCAGCTGCCCGGTCGACCGGGCGGTGATGGACCCGCCCAGGTTGAGCAGCCGGCGGACGGCGCTCGGCGAGCGCCCGGCCTCGACCGCGGCCTCGTCGATCACCGCGTTGCCGCGGGCCAGGTCGCCGTCCTTGAAGTAGGGCAGCGAGGGCAGCCAGCCGTCGGCCTGGGCACCGGTGATGCGGAGCATGCGCTTCTTGTACGCACCGAGCCAGATCGGGATGTCGTGCGCCGGGGCCGGGCCGCGCTTGGCGCCGTCGACCCGGTGGATCTCGCCGTGGACGCGCAGCGGGGTGCGCTCACCGGCGTCCCAGACGCCCCGGATGATCTCCAGGGCCTCCTCCAGCGCGGTCACGCTCTCGGCCGGTGTGCGGCGCTCCGCACCCATCGCCACGGCGGCGTCGTTGAATCCGCCCGCGCCGATGCCCAGGTCGAAGCGGCCGCCGCTGAGCAGGTCGAGGGAGGCGGCCGACCGTGCCACGTGGGCCGGCAGGCGCAGGCCCATGTTCAGCACGTTGGCCGACACGTGGATGCGCTCGGTCTGCGCGGCCACCCACGACATCAGGGTCCAGGTGTCCAGGAAGCCCGGCTGGTAGGGGTGGTCCTGGAACGTGACCAGGTCCAGGCCCAGCTCCTCGGAGAGCCGGGCGAGCTGCACCGGGACCTGGGGGTCGCTGTTCGTGGGGGTGATGAAGGTACCGAAGAGCAGGTCGTGCCCGTAGTCGGTCATGCGCGCGGTGTCCCTCGTCCTCGTTCTCCGCTGCCGCATCCGCGGCAGATCGTCTGTGCTGCAGACGATATTACTCACAACTCTTCTGGATCACCGCACATTCCCGTAGGATGTGGCCATGAGCACGACGGCAGGCACCACGACGACCGGCGCGCACTCCCTGTTCGGTTGGTCGCTCGCGTCGCTCCTGCGCGAGTGGAGCGCCCGGGTCGACGCCGCGGCGGACGACCTGCCACAGGGCACGCGCGGCTACCAGCTGCTCACGGCGGTGGTGCACGCCGACCTGCCGAGCCAGGCCGCCCTGGCCGCCTCCCTCGGCATCGACCGCACCGTCATGACCTACCTGCTGGACGCCTTCGAGAGCTGTGGCCTCGTCGAACGGCAGCGCGACCCGGCCGACCGGCGCGCGCGCCGCATCGTGGCCACGGAGCGCGGCCAGGAGGTGCTGGCCGCGATGGACGCCCGCGTCGCCGCCGCGGAGGACGAGCTGCTCGCGGGCCTGGAACCCGGGCAGCGCACCCTGCTCCGCGAGCTCCTGGAGCGGGCCGCGCTGGGCAACGGCCCGGACGCGGACCCGTGCCGCACCGTGGTCCAGGCGACCCGGCCGCCCTCGGACGCCGGATGACGCGTCAGCGCTCCCCCAGGCCCGCCTCGCGGTAGAAGCCCTCGATGTGCTCGCGGGCCAGGCGCGCGGCCTCCTCGCCGTCGTGCCGCGCGACGGCGTCCACGATCCCCTCGTGCTCCGCGCACAGCCGGGCCGCCGTCCGCGGCCAGTCCGGCACCGCCTCGGCGCCCGCGGTCACGTAGGAGGCGACGGCGGCCCGCATCCCGCTCAGGAACGCCTCGACGAGCTGGTTGCCGCCGAGCCGGGCGAGCCCGAGATGCAGGTCCTGGTCGCGCTCCAGGAACTCCGCGACGCCGATCCCGGGGCGCGCCATGGCCGCGAGGTGCTCGCGCAGCGGCGCCAGGGCGGCCGCGTCCGGTGCCCGCCGGGCCGCGTCGCGCACCGCGCCGGTCTCCAGCAGCACGCGGGTGGCCACCACGTCGGACACAGGGAGGGTGCCGGACGCCACGTGCAGGCGCACCGCCGCCCCCAGGCCCGCGGCCGGCCGGTCGATCACCGTGGCGCCCGCCGCGGGACCCGAGCCGACAGCGGTGCGCACGATGCCCATCGCCTCCAGGATCCGGATGGCCTCGCGCACCGACGGGCGGGACACACCCAGCTCCTCCGCGAGCGCCCGCTCGGCCGGGAGCCGGTCCCCGAGGGACCAGGTGCCCGCGGCGAGGCCTTCCTCGATCCGGGCCAGGACGCGCTCGTGGGTTCTCACCGGTGCATGGTACGTGGTGTGGTCTGTCCACAGTGGGCTATGGTGTGGTCAGACCTCGAAGGAGAGTGCCCATGCGCATCGCCCTGGCCGCCACCTGCATCGCCGACGCGATGTTCCCGCAGGCTCCGCAGGCCGTCGTCACGCTGCTGGAGCGGCTGGGCCACGAGGTGGTGTTCCCCGACCAGCAGGCGTGCTGCGGCCAGATGCACGTGAACACCGGCTACCTCGCCGACGCCGTACCCGTGGTGCGCAACCACGTGCGCACCTTCGCCCCCGTGGCCGACGGCGAGTGGGACGCCGTCGTCGTGCCGTCCGGCTCGTGCACGGGCTCGATCCGGCACCAGCAGAAGATGGTCCTGGAGCGCGCCGGGCTACCGACCGAGGCGCGCGCCGCGACGGCCGTCGCCGAGCGCACCTACGAGCTCTCCGAGCTGCTGGTCGACGTGCTCGGCGTGACCGACGTCGGCGCCTGGTTCCCGCACCGCGTGACCTACCACCCCACCTGCCACTCGCTGCGGATGCTCGGCGTCGGCGACAAGCCCGAGCGGCTGCTGCGGGCCGTCGAGGACCTGGAGCTCGTCCCGCTGGAGCAGGCGGAGGGCTGCTGCGGGTTCGGCGGCACGTTCTCGCTGAAGAACGCGGACACGTCGGCGGCGATGCTCGACGACAAGGTGGCGAACGTGGTGGGCACGGGCGCCGAGGTGCTCACCGCGGGCGACTGGTCGTGCCTCATGCACATCGGCGGTGGCCTCTCGCGCGGCGGTACCGGAGTGCGGCCCATGCACCTGGCGGAGATCCTGGCCTCGACGCGGGAGGCGCCCGTGGTGCCCGGCGACCGTCAGGAGGTGGCCCGATGAGCACGTTCCTCGGCATGCCCTCCGCGCGCACCGGCGGGCAGCGCCCGGACGCCGCACCGGGCACGCTGGACGGCGTCGGCAGGCCGGAGGACCCGCTGCACTGGGGCGCCTCCTTCCCCGAGGCCGCACGGGCCGCGCTGGCCAACGACCAGCTCCGCCGGAACCTGGGCAACGCCACCTCCACGATCCGGTCCAAGCGGGCGCGCGTCGTCGGGGAGGTGCCGGACTGGGAGGCGCTGCGCGACGCCGGCTCCGCGCTCAAGACCGATGTCATGGCCCGGCTGCCCGATCTGCTGGAAGAGCTCGAACGGAACGTGACCGCGCGCGGCGGCGTCGTGCACTGGGCACGGGACGCCGCCGAGGCGAACCGGATCGTCGCCGGGATCGTCCGGGAGAAGCAGACCGACGAGGTCGTCAAGGTCAAGTCCATGGCCACCCAGGAGATCGGTCTGAACGAGGCGCTGGCCGAGGAGGGCGTCGCCGCGGTCGAGACGGACCTGGCGGAGCTCATCGTGCAGCTCGCGGACGACATGCCGTCGCACATTCTGGTGCCCGCCATCCACCGCAACCGCACCGAGATCCGCGACATCTTCCTCGAACGGATGGGCGACGCCCCGCCGGACCTGACGGACGTGCCGCGCGAGCTCGCGATGGCGGCCCGGGCGCACCTGCGGCGCAAGTTCCTCTCGGCCAAGGTCGCGATCAGCGGGGCCAACTTCGCCGTCGCGGACACCGGGACGCTCGCCGTGGTGGAGTCCGAGGGCAACGGCCGCATGTGCCTCACGCTGCCCGAGACACTCATCACCGTGATGGGTATCGAGAAGCTGGTGCCGACCTATCGCGACCTGGAGGTGTTCCTGCAGCTCCTGCCGCGTTCGTCGACGGGCGAGCGGATGAACCCGTACACCTCCCTGTGGACGGGCGTGACTCCGGGCGACGGGCCGCAGGAGTTCCACCTGGTGCTGCTCGACAACGGCCGTACCGACGTGCTCGCGGACGAGGCCGGGCGCTCGGCGCTGCACTGCATCCGCTGCTCGGCATGCCTCAACGTCTGCCCCGTGTACGAACGGGTGGGCGGGCACGCCTACGGGTCGGTCTACCCCGGCCCGATCGGCGCGATCCTCACGCCGCAGCTCACCGGAGAGAAGTCCGACCTGCCCTACGCCTCCACGCTGTGCGGCGCCTGCTACGAGGTGTGCCCCGTCAAGATCGACATCCCGTCGATCCTGGTGGAGCTGCGGGCGCGCGAGGTCGAGCTCGCCGGCGCCTCGCCCGAGGTGCCGGACCGCGTCTGGAAGGCCGCCATGAAGGCGGCGTCCTTCGCGATGGCCGACGGCGGCCGGTTCCGCCGGGCGGCCCGCCTGCCCCGGGTGCTGCGTGCGATCTCGCGGCACGGCGTGATCCGGCGGCTGCCGTTCCCGGGCTCGCTGTGGACCCGGTCCCGGGACCTGCCGGAGCCACCGCGGCAGACGTTCCACGACTGGTGGGCAGAGCGGGAGGACCGACGATGAGCGACGCGCGGACGGAGATCCTGTCCCGGATCAGGACGGCGCTGGGGGCGGACGCGGAGCGAGAGGCTCGCGCCGTGCCCCGGGCGTACCGGGCCGCCGGCGAGCACGCGCCCGGGTCCGCACCGGTGCTGGACCAGCTGGTCGACCGGCTCGTGGACTACAAGGCGCACGTGCACCGGGTGACGGCGGCGGAGCTGCCGGGCCTGCTGGCGGAGCTGCTGGCGCCGGGTGGGCTGACGGCCGATCCCGGGCGGTCGGCAGAACGTCAGGTGGTCGGCAGCTCGAGCGACCGATCATCTGACGTTCTGCCGACCGGCCGGGGGGCCGCCGAGGCCGGGGCCCGGGCGCGGAGCAGCGTCGTCGTGCCGCCCGGGATCGAGCCGGGGTGGCTGGCCGGGCTCGGGGACATCGTCGTGCGGACCGACTCGCGGGAGGCGCCGCTCTCCGCCGTCGAGCTGGACGGGATCGACGCCGTGGTCACGGCCGCGCGCGTGGCGGTCGCCGAGACCGGCACGATCGTGCTGGACGGCGGGCCCGACCAGGGCCGGCGCGCGATCTCCCTGGTCCCCGACGTCCACGTGTGCGTGGTGCGGACCGACCAGGTGGTGCAGACCGTGCCGGAGGCCGTGCGGCTGCTCGGCACCGATCCCGGTCGGCCGCTGACCTGGATCAGCGGGCCGAGCGCCACCAGCGACATCGAGCTCGACCGGGTGGAGGGCGTGCACGGCCCCCGGACGCTGCACGTGGCGCTCGTGTCCTGAGGTCTCAGGGGTGCAGCCGCGCCCCCTTGACCACCTTGTCGACGACGCGCCGCTCACCGGTCACCACCACCCCGACCAGGTCGAGCTTCTCGGTGGCGACGCCCGCGACGGCGGCCCGGTTGTCGACGTCGTTCCCCGTGGCGAACAGGTCCGCCGTGTAGATGCCGATGCGCAGGCCACGGGTGGCGGCGCGCTCGCGGACGGTGGCGAGCCGGTCGCCGTCGGCCACCATGACCATGACCGGGGTGCCGAGCATCGCGAGGTACTCCTGGCCGTCCGCGTCCCGGTAGGTGTCGCCCACGAGCTCCGGGTAGGCCGCGGTCACGGCGCTGGACAGGAACGCGGTGACGTTGTTCTCCTGCCAGCCGAGCAGGTCGTCACGGAGCACGATCACGATCTTGGCTTGTTCGAAGGTCATGTTCTCCAGCGTGCGGGCGGGGCGCGGCGCGAATCTTGTACGTTCTTGACATGGCCTCGGACGTGGTGCGCGCGTGGCGGCCCGGGGTGCCCGGGGTCGCCGAGGTGCTGCACGCCGCATGGCACGAGCACGCCTACCCGGCCCACACGCACGACACCTGGACCGTGCTGGTCGTCGACCGCGGACTGATCGGCTACGGCCTGGGCGGCCAGGAGCACGCCGCGGAGCACACCGGGGTGACGGTGCTGCCGCCCGGCGTCGTGCACGACGGGCGGTCCGTGACCGCGGCCGGATTCCGCAAGCGGGTGCTCTACCTCGAACCCGCGGTGCTCGACCCCGGGCTGACCGGACGCGCCGTCGACGCACCCCTGGTCCCCGACGACACGCTCCGCGCGCGGTTCGCGGGCCTGGACCGGGCGCTCACCGTCCGCGAGGACGTCGCCGCCGAGGGCCTGCTGGCCCTGGTCACCGAAGGCCTGGCCTGGCACCTGTCCGGCCGCCCGACGCCGCCGCGCGAACCGCCCGCGGCATCGACGGCCCGCCGGGCCCGCGACCTGCTCGACGCCGACCCCACGCGTCCCGTGCGGCTGGCCGACGTCGCCGCCGAGCTCGACGTCACCGTGCCCCACCTGGTGCGTGCGTTCACCCGCGAGCTCGGCGTGCCACCCCACCGGTACCTCGTGGGCCGCCGCCTCGACCTGGCCCGGCGCCGGCTGCTGGCGGGCGAGTCCGCGGCGGACGTCGCGGTCGCCACCGGATTCCACGACCAGGCCCATCTGACCCGCCACTTCCGCCGGCTGCTGCGTACGACCCCGGGGCGGTACCAGCGGGGTGCGGCCGGAGGGTGACGGGGCGCACGGCGGACCGCCGAAGGGGGCGGGCGGGCCGGGCGGGCACAGCCGTGGCCGGGGGCGGGCACGGCCGTGGCCGGGCGCGGGACTGACGTGGCCGGGCGCGGGACGGACGGCGAGCGGGCGCCGGCCAGCACGGCCACACAGAAGTGGCGTTCTGCCCAGCGATTGCGCCCAGAACCGGCCGTGGTCTTGGGCACAATCGCTGGGTAGAAGGTGACATCCACACCGCGAGCCCACGAGGGTGCGGGAGAATGGCCTCTCGTGACCGACCCAGCGCCCGAGCCCACCCTCTTCGACCTGCCCCCGGGTGCCCGCCGTCCCCGCGCGCGGGTGGTGCTCCTGACGGGACCGTCCGGGTCGGGCAAGACGTCGCTCACCCGCCGCCTGGGACTGCCCGTGGTGCAGCTCGACGACTTCTACCTGGACATCGACCACCCGGGCCTGCCGCAGCGGTACGGCAGCGTGGACTGGGACGACCCCGCGACCTGGGACGCCAAGGGTGCCCTCGCCGCGCTGCAGGAGCTGACCACCGAGGGCCGCGCCGACGTGCCGGTGTACGACATCCCGACGTCGCGCCGGACCGGCATCCGGCGCCTCGACATCGGGGACGCGCCGATCATCCTGGCCGAGGGCGTCTTCGCCGCCCAGCTCGTCGACGTCTGTCGCGCCGAGGGCCTGCTCGCCGACGCGATCTGCCTGTCGCGCCCCCGCCTGATCACCTTCTGGTTCCGGTTCCTGCGCGACGTCGCCGAGGCGCGCAAGCCGATCGGCACCCTGCTGCGCCGCGGGACGACGCTGCTGCGCGCCGAACCGGAGATGATCCGGCGCTGGGTGGCACTGGGCTGTCGCGAGATCTCACCCGCCCAGGCCGAACGCGACATCCGAAACCTTCTTGTGCAGAAGTCCTCGGATACGTAATCCTCGTGTAACCGAACTGCCATGTCTCGCACATCCGCGGGGCTCACCCTGGGCGCAGGAGGTGGTGTCTGTGATCCAGCGCAACGGTTTGCGTGTGCTCTCGCTCTACGAGGGCTTCTTCAGCGGCGGGGCTCGTGTCCTGCACTCGACGGTGGTCGCCGGTCTGCACCAGGGCGGCCGTCAGCAGCATTCCGTGCTGAGCCTGCACCACGAGGTCCGGCGCGAGGCCACCCTCCAGCGGATGGAGGACGACCCGCGCTACCGCGCCCTGCGCGCCGCCGGCGTCCGGATCGGTTCGCTGGGCCGGAGCACCGACGCCGGCCACGACCCGCGGGTCTTCACCGAGACCGAGCTGGGGACGGCCGCCCGCGAGGTGGGCGGTGCGCACGTGGTGCTGTCCCTCAAGGAGCAGCCGCTGCGGCTCGTCAACCAGGACGCGTTCCCCGACCGTCCGGTCATCGCGTGCCTGCACCGGTCCGACCCCGAGCACCAGGGGGACGCCCTCGGCGACCTGCTGACGGCGGCGGACCGCGGCCGGCTCGCCGCCGTGGTCTGCTGCGCGGAGTCCACCCGGGACGCGTACCGGGAGGCGGGCGTGCCTGCCGACCTGCTGCGCGTGGTGCCCAACGGCATCAACCTGGCCCGGTTCCGGCCGGTCCAGGGCGCCCGCCGGCTGGCCCTGCGGGGCGCCGCCGGGGTGCCCGCCGACGCGACCGTGGTGGTCTACGCGGCGCGGTACGACGAGATGAAGAACCCCGAGCTCTTCCTCCGGTCGGCCCGCGCGTTCCTCGCGCTGGAGCCGCGCGGTCACGTGCTCATGTGCGGTGCGGGCATGACCGCGGCCAACCCCGACCTCCAGGACGACCTCGACCGCATCTTCGGCGACCGGCCGGACCTGCTGGAGCGCCTGGACCTGCTCGGCGTGCGGCACGACATGGAGCTGGTCTACGCGACGGCCGACGTCGTCGCGCTCACCTCGGCGTTCGGTGAGGCCGCACCGCTGTGCCTGATCGAGGGCTCGATGTGCGGCGCGGTGCCCGTCACCACGCCGGTGGGCGACGCCCCGTCGATCGTGGAGCGGATCGGGTTCGTGACCTCGTACGAACCGGCGGAGATCGCCGCGACCTGGATCGAGGCGGCCGCGCGGCGCGAGGAGCTGGAGTCCGCGCGCACCGCCGTGCGACCCCGGTTCAGCCACGTGCGGATGATCGCGGGCTACTCGAGCGTCATCGAGCGCACCCACCGCGACGCGGGCTTACGCGTGGCACGGGTCTGAGTCGGGACCTCTCACGACCCACGGGGGCGTCGGACACGGCAGGATGACCTCATGTCCGACGCCCTCGTCACCCTGAGCCAGGTCGCCCGCGAGGCCGGCGTGTCCCTGGCCACGGCGTCGCGCGCGATCAACGGCAGCGCGACCCGCAGCGTCCGCGAGGACCTGCGCGAGCGCGTCCTGGAGACCGCGCGCCGCCTCGGCTACTCGCCCGACCCGAGCGCGCAGGCGATGGCCCGCGGCCGTACGACGGCGCTCGGCCTGGTGGTGCACGACATCGCCGACCCGTACTTCTCGACCATCGCCGCGGGGGTCGCCCGGGCGGCGGAGCGCGCCGGGCTCATCGTCACGCTCGCGTCCACGGAGCACAGCGCCGAGCGGGAGCTCGCGTTCGTCGAGCTCGCGCGGCGCCAGCGGTCCCGCGCGATCATCCTCGCGGGCGGACGGCTGGAACCGGACGGCGGGCAGACGCCGGTCGACGATGTCCGCCCGGCCTCGGGTGCGCTGGAGGCCGCGCTGAACGCGTTCCAGGAGGCCGGCGGCGGGGTGGCGCTGATCGGCCAGCCGATCGGCGGCCTGCCGGTGGTCGAGATCGCGAACGCCGACGGCGCGGCCGACCTCGCCCGCGCGCTGCACGGGCTCGGCTACCGCCGGTTCGCGGTGCTGGCCGGTCCCCGGGGTCACCGCACGGCTGCGGACCGCACGACTGGTTTCACCGGCGCCCTCGCGGAGCTCGGCAGCCCCGTCGCGCCCGACGACGTCCTGGCCTGCTCGTTCACCCGTGACGGCGGGTACTCCGCGATGCGTGACCTGATCCGGCGGGCCGACGGCAGTGCGCCGTCGGCGGCCGACGCCGACCCGCAGTCCGGCGGTACGGCACCGAGCATGGTCCGGCTGCCGGAGCTCGTCTTCGCCGTCAACGACGTCATGGCGGTGGGCGCGATGGCCGCCGCCCGCGACGCGGGCCTGAGCGTGCCCGACGACGTCGCCGTGGCGGGCTTCGACGACATCCACACCCTGCGTGACGTCTCCCCCGGACTGACGACCGTGCGGATCCCGCTCGCCGAGGTGGGTGAGCTGGCGACCGACCTCGCGCTGGGCCAGACGGGCGACGCGGGCACGCCGGTGCGCGGCGAGGTGGTGCTGCGCGAGTCGACGCCGAACCACCTCGGCGGGGACAGGCGCCGCTGAGGCTGCCGTCGGCGGTGTGCGCCGAGGTCGGCAGCTTCCTGCGAAGTCGGCACCTTCCTGTGAGGTCGGCACCTTCCTGTGAGGTCGGCAGTTTGCCTTGAGGTCGGTACAGGCCTGTGCCGACCTCGAGGCAAACTGCCGAGTCTGCGGTACAAACTGCCGACCTCGAGGCAAACTGCCGAGTTCGCGGCGCAAACTGCCGACCTCGAGCCCATGACTGCCACCGCAGTGCCCACGACCGCCGCCGCAGCGTGCACGACCGCCGCCGCAGTGCGCACGGCCAGCACCATCCATGTACTCCCCAGGAAACCTGCGCTATTGTCAGCCCGGAAAGCGCATTCCCGGACTGTGCGACAGTCCGCGGACGAACACCGACGATGGAGTCCCGCCCGTGACCACACTTCGCATCGCCATGAACGGCGTCACCGGCCGCATGGGTTACCGCCAGCACCTCGTGCGCTCGATCCTGCCGATCCGCGACCAGGGCGGCGTCACGCTCGCCGACGGTTCGCGCGTCCAGGTCGAGCCAGTGCTGGTGGGCCGCAACGCGGACAAGCTCAAGGAGCTCGCGGCCAAGCACGACGTCGAGCACTGGACCACCGACGTCGACGCGGCCATCAAGGACGCCGACATCGTGTTCGACGCCGCGATGACCAACCTGCGCCCGGCGACGCTGTCCAAGGCGATGCGCGCGGGCAAGCACGTCTTCACCGAGAAGCCGACGGCGGAGACCCTCGCCGAGGCGATCGACCTCGCGCGGCTCCAGGCCGAGACCGGTGTGACCGTCGGCGTCGTGCACGACAAGCTGTACCTGCCGGGTCTGGTGAAGCTGCGCCGCCTGGTGGACGAGGGCTTCTTCGGCCGCATCCTGTCCTTGCGCGGCGAGTTCGGCTACTGGGTGTTCGAGGGCGACTCGCAGCCCGCCCAGCGCCCCTCGTGGAACTACCGCGCCGAGGACGGCGGCGGCATCACCACCGACATGTTCTGCCACTGGAACTACGTGCTGGAGGGCATCCTCGGGCAGGTCAAGACCGTGACCGCGAAGACCGCCACGCACATCCCGACCCGCTGGGACGAGCAGGGCCGCGAGTACGCCGCCACGGCCGACGACGCCGCGTACGGCATCTTCGACGTGACCACCCCGGGCGGGGACGACGTCGTGGCGCAGATCAACTCCTCGTGGGCCGTGCGCGTGTTCCGCGACGAGCTGGTCGAGTTCCAGGTGGACGGCACGCACGGCTCCGCCGTCGCCGGCCTGCGCGAGTGCCGCGCCCAGCACCGCGCGCACACCCCCAAGCCCGTCTGGAACCCGGACCTGCCGGTCACCGAGCCGTTCCGCGACCAGTGGCTCGACGTCCCCGCGAACGCCGACCTCGACAACGGCTTCAAGCTGCAGTGGGAGGAGTTCCTGCGCGACGTCGTCGCCGGGCGCCCGCACCGCTACGACCTGCTCTCGGCCGCGCGCGGCGTGCAGCTCGCGGAGCTGGGCCTGCGGTCGTCGGCGGAGGGCCGCCGCATCGATATCCCGGAGATCACCCTGTGAGCGGGGTCGCCGCCGTCCTCCCCGTGTTCGACGCCGAGGGCCGGGTCGCCGGTTCCGAGGCCGTCGAGCTCAACGCTCCCGGCCCCTGGACGACGCCGTCCGCCCCGATCACGTCCCGCATCGCCTTCGCGGCCGCCCACGTGGTGCCGCAGGTCGGTGCGGAGAACGTGCCGGGCGCACCCGCCGTCGTCGACTGGGACGCGACCCTCGCCTACCGGCACCGCATCTGGGAGCACGGGCTCGGCGTGGCCGACGCGATGGACACCGCCCAGCGCGGCATGGGCCTCGACTGGGCGGCGACCCAGGAGCTCGTCCGGCGCTCGGCGGCCGAGGCGGCGTCCGTGGGCGCGCGCGTCGCGTGCGGTGCGGGCACGGATCAGCTCGACCCGGCGGTCGTCGCAGCGCTCGAACCCGGTGACACCGGCCTGGCCGTCGTCACCGAGGCCTACCGCGAGCAGGTGCACGTGGTGCAGGACGCCGGGGCGCAGGTCATCGTGATGGCGTCCCGCGCGCTGGCCCAGGTTGCCCGCGGCCCCGAGGACTACGCCCGCGTGTACGACGCCGTGCTGGCCGAGGCCGACCAGCCGGTGATCCTGCACTGGCTGGGCACCATGTTCGACCCGGCACTGGCGGGCTACTGGGGCTCGGACTCCGTGGACGACGCGACCGCGACGTTCCTCGACCTGATCCGCGCGCACCAGGCACGGGTCGACGGCGTCAAGGTGTCGCTGCTCGACGCCGCCCACGAGGTGGGGCTGCGCCGGTCGCTGGCGGCGCTGCCGGCGTCGGCCGACGGCGTGCGGCCCCGGCTGTACACGGGCGACGACTTCAACTACCCGGAGCTCATCGCGGGCGACGAGCAGGGCCACTCGGACGCGTTGCTCGGCATCTTCGCCGCGATCTACCCGGCGGCCTCCACGGCCCTGCAGGCGTTCGACGCCGGGGATGCCGAGGGCGGCCACAAGATCCTGGCGTCGACCGAGGCACTGGGGCGGCATATCTTCGCAGCGCCGACGTACTACTACAAGACCGGCATCGCGTTCCTGTCCTGGCTGAACGGGTTCCAGTCCGGGTTCTCGCTGGTAGGCGGCCTGCACTCCGGCCGGTCGGTGCGGCACCTGGTCGAGCTGGCCCGCCTGGCCGACGGCTGCGGCATGCTGCTCGACCCGCCCCTGGCCGCCGCGCGCCTGCGGGCGTTCCTCACGACGAACGGGGTGACAGCATGAGCCGGGCATCGCTCAACACCGCCACCGTCAAGCACGCCTCGCTGGCCGAGGCGTGCGAGGCGGCGGCCACGGCGGGCTTCGGCGCCGTCGGGCCGTGGCGCGACGTGGTGCAGGCCGTCGGCGCGCCGCAGGCGGCGCGCATCATCGCGGACGCCGGGCTGCGCGCGTCGTCCCTGTGCCGCGGCGGGTTCCTCACCGCGGCGGACGACGCCGGCATCCGCGCCGCGCTCGACGACAACAAGCTGGCGATCGAGGAGGCCGCGACGATCGGCACCGCTGAGCTGGTCTTCGTCGTCGGTGGGCTCGTGGGCTCGACTCCGGGCGGCGCCCCGACGTCGGACGTGGACCGCGACCTCGTGGCGACGCGCGGCCGGGTGGCCGACCGCATCGCCGACCTGGTGCCGTTCGCCGCGGAGCACGGCGTGCGGATCGTGCTGGAGCCGCTGCACCCGATCTTCGCCGCCGACCGGGCCGTGATCTCGACGCTGGCGCAGGCGCTGGACCTGGCGGCGCCGTTCGCGCCGTCCGAGGTGGGTGTCGTGGTCGACACCTACCACGTGTGGTGGGACCCGGCGCTGCGGCAGTCGATCGCCCGGGCCGGGCGGGAGGACCGCATCGCGTCGTACCAGGTGTGCGACTGGGCGCTGCCGCTCGCGGCCGAGCCGCTGAACTCGCGCGGGCACGTGGGCGACGGGTACGTCGACTTCGCGACGATCACCTCGTGGGTGCGTGACGCGGGGTACGTGGGCGACGTCGAGACCGAGATCTTCAACGAGGAGATCTGGGCCCGCCCCGCGGCGGAGACGGCGGCGACCGTCCTGGACCGCTACCAGCAGCACGTGGCCCCGCACCTCTGAGCGGCTCCGGGCGGGGCCGCTGCGATACAGGGGCGCCGGGCTCCTGGCCCCCGGTCCCGGCGCGCCGAGGCCCCAAGGCCCCGCAGCCCTGCGGCCCCGCGGCCCCGCGGCTCGACCCTGAGACCGGGAGGCGGAGGCCGCACTGCGCGTCAGTGAAGGTGCCCCGCGGAGGTGGGTTGCTGTCTGTAGACGTTGTCTACTGTCCGCAACCCACCTCCGCGGGGCACCTTTCCGCCTGGACGAGTCGGCGAGCGGGACGCACCGGCCGAAGCGGGCCGAGAGGACATGCCGTACAGACCGAGCAGACCGAGCAGGTCGGGCAGGCCGAGCGGCAGGCCTGGCGGGCCGAGCGGCAGGCCTGGCAGGCAGGCCGAGCGGCCGGCCTGGCGGGCCGAGCAGCGGGCCTGGCAGGCAGGCCAAGCGGCGGACCTGGGGGCAGGCCGAACGGCCGACCTGGCGGCCCGAGCAGCGGGCCTGGCAGGCAGGCCAAGCGGCGGACCTGGGGGCAGGCCGAACGGCCGACCTGGCGGCCCGAGCTGCGGGCCTGGCAGGCAGGCGAACG
>NZ_JBIUAP010000015.1:0-77171 GCF_044547525.1 Promicromonospora sp. NPDC052451 | reverse complement strand
CGAACGGCGGGCCTGGGGGCAGGCCGAACGGCCGACCTGGCGGCCCGAGCTGCGGGCCTGGCAGGCAGGCGAACGGCGGGCCTGGGGGCAGGCCACGGGCGGAGCCGCGTGGCTGGTCTAGCGGGCGGAGCGCAGGGCGAAGCGGCAGGCGCCCCAGACCGCGAACAGGAGCGGGGCGACCGCGAAGCCCAGGCCGACCGCCGGGCGGGTCGCCACGAGCGACACCAGCAGGCCGAGCACGACGAGTGCGCCGGCCGTGAGGTACCAGCGGCGCGCACCGAGGACGAGGGCAGCCAGGAGTACGTCGCGCAGGCGCGCGCCCGGCATCTCCGGCACGGCGGTCAGAGCGAGGACCGCGGTCGCGACCGCACCCACGGCCAGCGTGACCAGCACCGGGATCGCGACCGCACCCGCCGTCCGGCCCCAGAAGAACAGGATGTCGACGGCGGCAACGACAACGGCACCCGTGGCGAGCGCCCCGATCGCCAGTCCCCGGCGCAGGTGCCGGCGCCAGGCGCGTGCGAAGGTGCGCACCACCGCCGTCGACCCGTCCGCGCTGAAGCTGCCGAACACCGCGAAGGCGGCGATCAGCGCCGGGCCGAGCAGAGGTGCCGTGAGGGCCGCGAGCGGCCAGGTCGCGGCGACGTCGGTCGCCACGACCAGGGCCACCAGCGGCAGGCAGGCGACCGCCAGCAGCAGGTTGGTCATGAGACCCGTGTAGACCGTGCCGAACACCAGCTCGTACGTCTCGGGACCGATCAGGGCCCGCCGGCGCCGCGGGGCGGAGCCGGCACCGGCCCGGCCCGCACCCACGGAACCCACGGAACCCACGGAACCCACGGAACCCACGGAACTCATCCCTTCACGCCCGTGGTCGCGATGCCCTGGACGAAGTACCGCTGGCCGAGCAGGAAGATCAGTGCGATCGGCAGCACCGACAGCACGGAGCCCGTCATGATCAGCGCGTGCTCGGCGTTGTACTCGCCGATGAACGACTGCAGGCCGATCTGGATGGTCCACAGCTCGCGGTCGCGCAGGTAGATGAGCGGACCGAGGTAGTCGTTCCACGTCGAGACGAAGGTGATGATCGTCAGCGACGCCAGCGCCGGCACCGACAGCGGCATGATGATGCGCCACCAGATGCCGTACTCGTTGAGCCCGTCGATGCGCGCCGCCTCCGACAACGAGTCGGGGATCGACTCGTAGTACTGCTTCATGAGGAACACGCCGAAGGCGCCGAACGCCTGGAGCAGCATGATCGCCCACAGCGTGTTGTTCAGGCCCCAGCTCGAGAGCATCTGGAACTGCGGGATCATGTAGGACTGCCAGGGCACCGCGATGGTCCCGATGTACAGCAGGAACAGCGCGTCGCGGCCCGGGAAGCGCATCTTGGCGAAGCCGTAGGCGGCGAAGCTCCCGGTGAGCACCTGCAGTGCCGTCACCGCGACCGAGAGGACCAGGGTGTTGCGCACCCAGGTGACCATGTCGGCCTTGACCCAGATGTCGAGGTAGTTGCGCCACTGCACGGGGTCCGGGATCCACTCCACGGGCGCCGTGAACACCTGGTTGTTCTGCTTGAGGGACGAGATCACCATCCAGGCGAACGGGAGCATGATGCCCGCCGCGGCGACGATCATCACCGCGTAGAGCAGCACCCGGCCGGACCTCCGGAGGGCGGACGGACGGGCGGCCATCACGCCTCCTTCCGCTTGTTGTACAGGAACTGCACCACGGTCACGGTGATGCAGATGAAGAACAGGACGACGGCGACGGCCGAGGCGTAGCCGAACTCGAACTGCTCGAAGCCCTTCTGGTAGATGTACTGGCTGAGCACGAGGGTCGCCTGACCCGGGCCGCCGTCGGTCATGACGAGGATCAGGTCGAAGACCTTGAAGCTCTGGATCGTGACCATGACCGTCACGAAGAACATCGTGGGTCGCAGGCAGGGCAGCGTGACGTTCCAGAACCGCTGCCAGGCGTTCGCACCGTCGATCCGCGCGGCCTCGTGCAGCTCACCCGGCACGGTCTGCAGGCCGGCCAGGAACAGGAGCATGTAGTAGCCCATGTCCTTCCAGGTGCCCACGATGATCACCGCGGGCATCGCCCAGTCCTTGGAGACCGTCCAGCCGGGCATCTCACCGCCCACGAACAGGCTCAGGAACTGGTTGATCGGCCCGTACTCAGGGCTGAACAGCATGTTCCACACCACGGCGACCGCGACGATCGACGTGATGTACGGGAAGAAGGCGACCGTGCGGAAGAAGGCGGCGCCGCGCAGCTTCTGGTTCAGCAGCAGCGCCAGGCTCAGCGACACGACGATGGTGATCGGGATGTGCAGCGCGGCGTAGTAGAACGTGTTACCGAGCGCGGTGTGGAAGCTCTTGTCGCCGATCAGGCGCTCGAAGTTGTCCAGGCCCACCCACTGGGCGGCGCCGAAGATGTTCCAGCTCGTCAGCGAGATGTAGAAGAGCGTGAGCACCGGCACGAGCGTGAGCACGGCGAAGCCGATGAAGTTCGGCAGGATGAACGTCCAGCCCACCAGCGCGTTGCGCAGCTTGAGCGACGTGCGCGGCTTCCGGAGCGGCGGGCGCCCGGGCTGCGTGAGCCCGAGCGTCCGCCGGTCGTCGGCGACAGGTGTCGCCATCAGCCGACCTCGTTGGCGACGCGCTCCTCGGCCTCCGTGATCGCCTCGTCCACCGGGGTGGACTCGGACATGATCGCCGAGTGCGTCTCGCCCAGGATGGTCTGGATCGCGGCCGTCTGCTGACCCACCGGGTTCTCCGGCAGGGTGTCGTGCGTCGTGTAGGCGAAGCGGGACAGGTCGTCCTGCGGCGTGCCGTCGAGCCCGAAGATCGCGTCGGCCACCGTGTCGTCGATCAGGGCCGGCGTGATGCCGATCCCGGCGAGCGCCGCGGCGCCCTCGGGACCCGCGGCGAACCGGAGGAAGTCCTTCGCGGTCTCGACCTTGGACTCGTCGATCGCGGAGCTGATGCCCATCGTGGTCGGGTCACCGAACGTGACGGGGGTGCTCTCCGTGCCGGTCGTGGACTCGTCGAGCTGCGGGATCGGCGCGATGCCCCACTCGAAGGTGTCCGCGGCGCCCGACTCCTGCTCCGCCACCAGCGTGCCGATGTACCAGGAGCCCATCGGCAGCATCGCGGCCTTCTGGGTGCCGAACTGCGACTGGTAGGCCAGCTCGTTCGTGGTCACGGTCGCGTACGACGGCTGTGCGCCGGCGTCCTGCAGCGCGAGCTCGCGCTCGTAGTACGGGGCCAGGAACGAGAAGTCGCCGCCGTCGAGCGAGGCGCCCGGCGTCTGCGCGAGGGCGAAGCCCTGCACGGTGGACTGCCAGCTGTGCAGGTAGGTGCCCGTGACCTCCTTCTCACCGATGCCCTCGGTGAGCTGCTCGGCGGCCTCGGCGTAGTCGTCCCAGGTCCAGGACCCGTCGGGCAGGTCGACGCCGGCCTTCTCGAAGAGGTCCTTGTTGTAGTACAGGAGCCACGAGTCCTGGCGGTACGGCACCGCGTAGGTGGCACCGTCGACCGCCATCTGCTCCAGGCCGCCCGTGGCCGGGTCGAGGTCGGCCGCCACGTCGGAGATGTCGAGGAGCGTGCCGCCCTCCTGGAACGTGATGTAGTTCTTCAGGTTCTTGACGATGAAGACGTCGGGCGCCGCGCCCGCGGACAGGTCCGCGGTGAGGGCCGTGTCGTAGTCGTCACCGGCGGGGTACTCCTTGAGCTCCACGGTGACGTCCGGGTTCGCCTCGTGATAGGCGTCGGCGAGCGTCTGGAACTCCGGCGTGGAGGCGAAGTCCCAGCCGGCCAGGCTGATGGTGACCGGGCCGTCGGCGGCCGCGGGCTCCTCCTGGCTGCCGCACCCGGTGAGGGCCAGCGACGCGACGGCGGCGATGCCGAACGCGCTCGTGATCTTGCGGTTCATTCCTACTCTCCTTCGAGTTCGGTCGTGCGGCGCCCCGGTGAGGGGGGTCATCGGGGCGCGGGGTGGGTCAGGGCAGGGTTGCCGTGGTCAGCACACCGTCCGGCCAGGTCACGACGGCCTGGCCGGGGGTGAGCTCGAGCCGGGGCGCCGGGTCCTGCGGTCCGGCGGCACCCCGCCCGAGGCGGACGCCGACGCCGGTCCAGCCCTCCGGCACCGGCGCGTACCGGAGCCAGGGGGTGGTGGTCGGCCCGGCGAGCGGCGTGGCGTCGTCGTGCGTGGCCGACCCGCTCACCGGGGCGACGTCGCCGAGCAGCGGCACCAGGGTCGAGTCCAGGTCGGGGCCGGCGGCCCAGCCGCCGATGCGGAGCGCCGTCGCCCGGGCGTCGGCCCCGTCCGCGACCCGCACCAGCCGGACCTCCCAGGCACCGCGCACGATCGACACGGTGGTGATCTCCCCGGCCGCCGTCGCGGTGCCGGGCCGGCCGGACCCGTGGTCGGGTGCAGTGGTGTCCACGCGCAGCCAGTGCGCGCCGGCCACGGATCCCAGCGCGACGGCCACGGCGGGGCGACCGGGAGCGTCCGGCGGACCGCACTCCACGGGCACGGTCTCGAAGCCCGCCCGGTGGGTGGCTCGGTCGGCTGCGTCGAGCAGCACCACCGACTGGTCCAGCGGAGAGAGCCACGCCTCGGGGTCCAGGAGCGGGGAGGTCGCGGTCGAGTAGCCGAGCCGCGCGTACAGCGGCGAGTCCCCGCCGTCCGTGCCGGGCAGCGCGTGATCGGTACCGTGGTTGATCACCCGCACGATCCCGTCGTCCTGCGTGGCGCTGACGGCCCAGCCGGGTGCGGCCGCGACGGTGAGCACGTCGCCGACGTCGACCGGGAGCGGCTCGGGCGCCGCCGTCCACACGTCGTGCGTGGCGGGCAGGGCGAGCCCGAGCAGGCCCTTGCTCGCCCAGTACGGTGACCCGGTGCCGCTGTACCGCTGCGCGAGGGGCCGCCAGGGCTGGTGCCAGCCGAGCGTGAGCAGCCCGTCCGGACCGGGCACGTCGTGGTCGGCGAAGTGCCGCACGATGCGGGTGGCCGCCTCCCGGAGCCGGCCCGGCCGGCCCACACCCGACACGGCACCGGCCCAGAACGGGGCGGCCGCCGCGAAGCGGTAGGTGAGGCTGCGGCCCTGCAGCAGCGGCGCGCCGTCGGCGCCGACCAGCGCCAGCGCGTCGTCCAGGTAGCGCGCCAGGTGCTCCCGGTCCGACGCCGAGCGCACGGCCAGGTCGTCGCCGGCCGCCGCGGCGACGTCGGCCGCGCCGGACATGCGTGCCCAGAGCGCCGGGTACAGGTGCAGGGCCCAGCCCGTGTAGTGGTCGAAGCTGCGTTCCGGGCCGTCCGCGAACCAGCCGCCCGGGCGGCGGAACCGGTCGTGGGCGGCGAGGTCCCGGGCGACGTCGTCTGCGGAGAACGGGCCGCCGACCGACCGCAGGAACGTCTCCACGACGATCCGGAACCAGACCCAGTTGTTGTCGGGGTAACCGTCGTCGCCCACCACGGACCCGAGGTAGCCGACCACGTGCTCCTGGGCCGACGGTGCCAGCCGGTCCCAGATCCACGGCCGCGTCAGGTCGAGGATCAGCGCCAGCGAGGCTGCCTCGACCTTGGCCTGGCCGTGCTCGTCCGGCCGGGTCCAGCGTTCGGGGTGCGCGGGGTCGGTACCGGCGGCCAGGCCCGCGGCGTACCGCTCGGCGAGGCCCGTGGGGTCCGCGCCGTCCTCGCCCGCGAGCCGGAACCCCGCCAGGAGGAACGTGCGTGCGAAGCCCTCCAGCCCGTCGACGGCCGTGCCGTACCCGCCGGGCGTGCCCGGCAGCGTGACGAGCGACCCGCTCGGCGACGCGTAGGGCTCGACGGCGGCCAGCAGCCGGTCGGCGTAGGCAGCGAGCCAGGCGCGCTCCTCGGCACCGGTGCGGGCGGTCATGCGACGAACTCCATGTCCTCGCGCGTCACGGCACTGCGGGAGGCCTCGCCCCGCGCGTACCGCTCCAGCTCGTCGAGCGCGGCCGCCGTCATCCGCCGGGTCTCGGTGCCCAGCGAGCCCGCGACGTGCGGCGTGATCATGACGTTCGGCAGGTCGTAGAGCACCGACGACGCGGGCAGCGGCTCCGGGTCGGTGACGTCGAGCATCGCGTAGAGGCGGCCGGTGGAGCACTCGCGCTCCAGCGCCGCGGTGTCGACGACGGCGCCGCGCGCGGTGTTGATCAGCGTGGCGCCGTCGGGCAGCAGGGCGAGCTCCCGTGCGCCGATCAGCTTGCGCGTCGAGGGCAGCTCGGGGGCGTGCAGCGACACGATGTCGGAGGCCGCCAGCAGCTCGTCGAGCGGCACCAGCCGCGCGCCGGCGGCGGCCACCGCGGCCGGGTCGGCGTACGGGTCCGCGACGAGGATCTCGCGGGTCTCGGGTCCGGAGCCCGGCACCGTCAGCCGCGTCACCACCTGCCGGCCCGTCCGGGAGAAGCCGACGATGCCGATCACCCGGTCGCGGTTGGACAGGGCGCCGTGCTCCTCGAGGTAGGACCAGTCGTCCCGGCGCTTGCGAGCGATGTTCGCGAGGAACGGCGCCTTCTTGCCCGCCATGAGGATCGCGGCCACCGTGAACTCCGCGACGGGCAGCGCGTTCTCCGTCACCGCGTTGGTGACGAGCAGCCCGCGGTCCCACACGGCGTCGGACACCAGCGACCGGACCGAGCCCGCGCAGTGGAGCACCGCCCGCAGGTTCGGGGCGAGGTCGAGCACGTCGGCCGTGATCCGGGGCGCACCCCACGAGGTGACCAGCACCTCGACGTCGGCCAGGCGGGCCCTCGCCTCCGGTGTGTCGTAGGCGGTCACGCGCGCCGGCTCGCCGAGCCTCGCGATCGCACGCAGCCGCGAGTCCTCGTCGGGGCCGAACTGCATACGCAGTGCCCGGTCGTCCATGACGAGCAGGGCCTCAGGTCGCCGCACCACCGCGCTCCTCTCCATCGAGTCCGCGTTCACCTGACCGTTCAGACGAACACTTCCGATCATCAATGATCGGGTGCGCCCATTGAAGCCCACGAGTCCGGCCGTTGGCAAGCCCCTGGCGCACCACCAAGAGTTCTACTACGATCATTTTCGATCATTGGAGACACGCACATGACAGCAGCGTCGCTGCCTGCGCCCGACGTCACGGCCCGCAGCTTCTGGACCGCGCGCCGCGTGGCGGGCACCCTCGCCCCCGCGCTCACCGTGGCCGCCGCCGAGCGCGGCACCCCCTGGCCGCAACCCCTGGCCTCGCAGTACGCCCGGTTCTTCCGCGACGGCGACGGCGACCGCACGGTCTACGAGGCGCACGTCGCCGCGCGCCAGGCCCGGCTGACCCGCGCCACCCTGGCGGCGCTCGTCGAACCGGCGGCAGACCGGCTCGACGAGGTGGTCGACGGCGTGCTGCTGCTGTGCGAGCAGTCGACCTGGTGCTGGGCCGCGCACGACGACACGTTCGACCGCTTCGGCCGGGTCACGCCCACGGTCACGGACCACTACCTGGACCTCGGCGCGGGCGAGGTGGCCGGCCAGCTCGCCTGGGTCGACCACCTGCTCGGGCCCGCGCTCGACGAACGGGCGCCCGGCGTGCGCTGGCGCATCCGGCAGGAGGCGCAGGCCCGGGTGCTGCGGCCCTTCACCGACCGGCGGGACTGGTGGTGGCTCGGCGTCGACCACCCGATCATGAACTGGAGCCCCTGGATCCAGGGCAACGTGCTGGCCGCGAACCTCGCGCTGGAGGAGGACCCGGACCGCCGCCGGGCCACCACCGCGCTCGTGGCGCAGGGCATCGCCGCGTACTGGGCCACGCTGCCTGCCGACGGCGGGGTGGACGAGGGGTACCACTACTGGTGGCAGGGCGCCGCCCGCGCACTGGAGGCGCAGGACCTGCTGGCGTTCGCCGGGGTGGACCCCGAGCCGGCGGCACTGGAGCGCATCCGTGCCACCCTGTCCTTCCCGCACGCGATGCACCTGGGCGGCGACTGGTACGTCAACGTCGCCGACGGCGCCGCGCGGCCCCTCGCGACCTGGCCCTGGAACGTCGTGCACGCCTGGGCGCTGCGGGTGGGCGAGAAGGAGGCGGAGCAGCACGCGGCGTCGTACCGCGGGCGGCCCGGCGGGCTGTTCGACGAGCGCGCCTCGCTGCCCCGCGCCGTCGGCCTGCTGTCAGCGGCCTGGGCGGACGCCCCGGCCACCGCGCCGCCGCTGGTGGGGCGGGCCACGTTCCCGGCCACCGGTGTCGCGGTCGCGCGGACCACGCCGGGTTCGACCCGCGGGCTCGTGGTGTCGGTCAAGGGCGGGCACAACGACGAGAACCACAACCACGTCGACGTGGGCTCGGTGATCGTGGCGCTCGACGGCGTCCCGGTGGTCGTCGACGCCGGCAAGCCCACCTACCGCGCGGGGACGTTCGGACCGGACCGCTACGACCTGTGGGCGGTCCGGGGCGACTGGCACAACGTGCCGCGGGTGCGCGGCGTGGAGCAGCCCCCCGGCCCCGAGTACGCCGCGACCGCCTTCGAGGTGTCGGACGCCGCGGGCTCCGGGGGCCGGGACGCCGACGGCCCGGCCGCCGGCAGCCCGGGCTCTAGCACCGCGGGCGACGTCGAACGTCAGGTCCGTCGCGTTGTCAGCCCCGATGACGCGACGGACCCTACGTTCGACGTCCGCACAGCCGGTGTGCCGGCCGGCCGGGCAGCCGGCTGGCAGGCGCGGGTCGAGGTCGCCGGGGCCTATCCCGTGGCCGGGCTGGAGCAGTGGCGGCGGGCGGTGACGCTGGACCCGGCCGCCGAGCGCGTGACCGTCGAGGACTCCTGGCGGTTCGCGGACGACGTGCTCGCGCCACCGGTCGGGCCGACGGCGTGGCACTGGCTGCTCGCGGGCGACGTCCGCCTCACCCCCGGCCGCGCGGTCGTCCGGTTCACGCCGGACGACCCGCCCCTGGATGCCACGCCCCCGGACGCCACGCCCCCGGACGCCATGCGCCCGGACGACACTCCCCCGACCGGCACCACCCGCACCACCGGCACCACCGGCGACGCAGCGGGGCACGCAGACGCCGCCGACACCGGCACGCCACCCCGCCGCGCACTCGCGATCACGTGGGATCCTCGGGCCGTCGACGCCGCGCTCGACGTGCGCACGCTGGACGACCCCGAGCTGTCCGCCGTCTGGGGTGAACACCTGACCCGGTTGCGGCTCACGGCGCGCGCGGAGGCGCCGTCGGGCACGTTCCGGGTCACCATGAGACCCACCGGGTCCGGACCGCAGGAGGATGCATGACGCAGCAGGAAGCGCCGCTGCCGAGCGAGCGTCGGGAGCGCCTGATCGCGCGCGTGCGGGAGACGGGGTCGGCGCGCGTGAGCGACCTGTCGCGGTGGCTCGGCGTGACCCCCGTGACCGTGCGGCGGGACCTGACGCTGCTCGTGGCCGAGGGCGCGCTGGAGAAGGTGCACGGCGGAGCCCGGATCCCCGCCCGCGGAACCACGGGCACCAGCACGGGCACCGGCGCAGGGACCGGCGCCGGCACCGGCCTGGGCGCGCGCACCGGGGCGGGCACGGGCGTCCCCCTGCCGGAGGGGATGCTCGCGGAGGACGACGGGCGGCCGACCATCGGCATGGTCGTGCCGTCGCTCGACTACTACTGGCCCGAGGTGATCCGCGGTGCGCGCGCGGCCGCGCACGGCACCGCGCGGCTGATCCTGCGGGGCGGGTCGTACGACGTCGAGCAGATCCGCCACCAGCTCTCGGCGCTCGTCGGCGACGACGACGCGCCGGGGGTCGACGGCCTGCTCGTGGCGCCGCCCGTGGACGGGCCCGACGCCACGCGGCTCGGTGACTGGCTCGCCGGCCTGAACCTGCCCGTCGTGCTGATGGAGCGCCGCCTGGCGGCGGGCCCGTACCGCGAGCCGCTGGAGTCGGTCGCCACCGACCACGCGCTCGGCGCGGGGACGGCGGCGCGCCACATCGCGGAGCGCGGCCACCGGAGGGTGGGCCTGGTGACGTCGCGGACCAGCCCGCACTCGGCCGCCGTGCGTCGCGGGTTCCTCGCGGTGACGGACGGACTCGACCTCGACGTCGTGCTCGACGTGGAGACGGTGCCGCTGTCCGACGCCGGCTGGGCGGAGGACGCCGCGTCCGTGCTGGACCGGTGCGCGGACACGGGCGTGACGGCGCTCCTGGTGCACTCCGACCGGGAGGCGATCTCGCTGGTGGAGCAGGCCGGCGAACGGGGTGTGCGGGTGCCCGCGGACCTCGCCGTGATCGCCTACGACGACGAGGTGGCGGGCCTGGCCGACCCGCCCCTCACCGCCGTGAGCCCGCCCAAGACGGCGATCGGTGCGGGCGCGGTGGAGCTGCTGACCCGGCGGCTCGCCGACGCCGACCGCCCGGTGCACCGGATCGAGCTGAACCCCCGGTTGATCGTGCGGGCGTCGAGCGCCGGTCAGCCCGCCAGCTCGGGCTCGTAGCGGCGCAGGTCCGTGCTCGCGCGCACCACGTCGCGCAGCGCGGTCAGGTCGGCGGTGCCCGGCAGGGCGCCCACGGCGCGGGCCTGCACCAGCACGTTCCCGAGCGCGGTCGCCTCGACCGGCCCGGCGACCACCGGCAGCCCGGTGGCCCGGGCGGTGAGGCGGCACAGCAGCTCGTTCCGTGAGCCGCCGCCCACCACGTGCACGGTGTCGACGACCACGCCGGCCAGGGACGACGCGGCGGAGACGGCCCGCGCGGTGGAGTCCGCGAGGCTGTCGAGCACCACGCGCACCAGCGCTGCCCGCGTACCGGGCAGCTCGACGCCGCGGCGGGCGACGGAGTCCGACACGCGGCGCGGCATGTCGCCCGGGGCGAGGAACTCGCCGCCGTCCACGTCGACCAGGCAGCGGCCGCCGGGTTCGGCGGCCGCCTCCGCCAGCAGGGCGGGCAGGTCGACGGGCGCGCCGTCGTGCTGGGTCCAGGCACGGACGCACTCGTCGAGCACCCACAGGCCCATGACGTTGTGCAGGTAGCGCACGGTGCCGTCCAGGCCGAGCTCGTTGGTGAAGTTCGCCGCGCGGCTCGCCGCGGTGAGCACGGGCGACGGCAGCTCCAGGCCGACCAGCGACCACGTGCCCGACGAGACGTACGCCCCCCGCGCCCCGAGCGGCGTCGCCGCCACGGCGGACGCCGTGTCGTGCGAGGCGACCGCGAGCACCGGCACCTCGCCGAGCCCGGTCGCCTCCCGGACCCCCGGCACCAGGTGCCCGACGACGGTGCCCGGCTCCACGAGCTCCGGCAGCCGGTCCCGGAGTCCGGCGAGCGCCGGGTACTCCGCCGCGAGCCGGTCCAGGAGCCCCGCCGACCAGGTGCGAGAGGTCGCGTCGAGCAGCCCGGTGGTGGACGCGTTGGTCACCTCCGCGACGTGACGGCCCGTGAGCCAGGACGTGATGAGGTCGGGTACCAGCAGCAGGCGCCGCGCACGGGCCCACTCGTCGCCGTCCTGGCCGGCGACGAGCTGGAACTCCGTCGTGAACGGCAGGTGCTGGAGCCCGTTGACGGCGTAGTGGTCGGCGAAGGGGATCCGCCGGTACACGTCGTCGGGCACGGGGTCGGTGCGCGGGTCGCGGTAGCTGAACGGGTCCGCCACCAGCCCGCCGGACGCGTCGAGGAACGCGTGGTCCACGGCCCACGCGTCCACGCCGATGCCCCGGATCGTGACGCCCCGCTCCCGCGCGAGGTCACCCGCGGACCGCAGCCCGTCGAGCACCCCGCGCCAGAGCGCCCGCACGTCCCACCGCAGCGCACCGTGCTCGTCCGGCCGCGGGCCGTTGGCGAACCGGCCGCACTCGACGAGCTCGACCCGGGGACCGCCGTCCGCGGCGGGGGTGCGCGCGGACCCGTGCAGCACCCCCAGCATGACCCGGCCGCTCGTCGCGCCCAGGTCGACGGCGACGAAGCCGGGGCTCCCGCCCGCGGGCGCGGTCCCGGTCACCGGAGGAACGCCGCGGCCACGCCCGCGTCGACGGGCACGTGCAGCCCGGTCGTGTGCGAGAAGTCGGAGGTGCACAGCGCGAACACGGCGTTCGCGACGTGCTCCGGCAGCACCTCGCGCTTGAGCAGGGTGCGCTGGGCATAGAACTCGCCGAGCTTCTCCTCGGGCACGCCGTACACGGCGGCGCGGTTGGCACCCCAGCCGGAGGCGAAGATGCCCGACCCGCGCACCACCCCGTCGGGGTTCACGCCGTTCACGCGGATCCCGTGCTCGCCGAGCTCGGCGGCCAGGAGCCGCACCTGGTGCGCCTGGTCGGCCTTGGTGGCGGAGTAGGCGATGTTGTTGGGCCCCGCGAACACGGAGTTCTTCGAGGAGATGTAGACGATGTCGCCGCCCATGCCCTGGTCGACGAGCACCCGCGCCGCTTCCCGTGAGACCAGGAACGACCCCTTGGCCATGACGTTGTGCTGCAGGTCCCAGTCGGCCTCCGTGGTCTCCAGCAGCGACCGGGACAGGGACAGCCCGGCGTTGTTCACCACGAGGTCGACGCCGCCGAACGCGAGCACGGCCTCCCGCACGGCGGCCCGCACGTCCGCCTCGGACGACACGTCCGCGGCCACGCCCACCGCGACGTCGGCCGGACCGAGCTCGGCCGCCGCCGCGGCAGCCTTCCCGGCGTCCAGGTCCGCGACCACCACGCACGCGCCCTCGGCGGCCAGCCGGGCCGCGATCGCCCGGCCGATGCCCGACGCCGCCCCGGTCACCAGGGCGACCCGCGTCGCCAGCGGCTTGGGGGCGGGCATGCGCCGCAGCTTGGCCTCCTCCAGGGCCCAGTACTCGATGCGGAACTTCTCCGACTCCGGGATCGGCGCGTAGGTGGAGATCGTCTCGGCGCCGCGCATCACGTTGATCGCGTTGACGTAGAACTCGCCGGCCACGCGCGCCGTCTGCTTGGTGCGCCCGTAGGAGAACATGCCCACGCCCGGTACCAGCACGATCGCCGGGTCCGCGCCGCGCATCGCCGGTGGCTCCTCGCCCCGCGAGCGCGCCGCGGACGCACCGCGCTCGTAGTAGGCGGCGTAGTCCGCGCGGTACGCCTCGTGGGCGGCCCGCAGCGCGGAGACGGTCTCCTCGACCGTCGCCGTCGTCGGGACGTCGACCACCAGCGGCTTCACCTTCGTCCGCAGGAAGTGGTCGGGGCACGACGTGCCCAGCTCGGCCAGCGGCACGAGCCGCTCGCGGGCCAGCAGGTCGAGCACCACGTCGGAGTCGGTGAAGTGCCCCACCTGCGGCGCGTCGGTGCTGGCCAGACCGCGGATCACGGGGGCGAGCGCAGCCGCGCGAGCTCGGCGCTCGTCGTCGGGCAGGGCCTCGAAGCCGGGACGGACGGGGCCGAACGGGTGCCTGCCCCCGGTCGCCGGGGCCGCCGCGCGGGACGCGATGAACTCCTCCGCCCGCCGGATGATCTCCAGCGACCGCGCCTCGCACTCCTCGCTGGTGTCCCCCCAGGCGGTGATGCCGTGCCCGCCCAGGACGCAGCCGATGGCCTGCGGGTTCGCCGCCTTGATCGCCGCGATGTCCAGGCCGAGCTGGAAGCCGGGGCGGCGCCACGGTACCCACACGACCTGGTCGCCGAAGATCTCGCGGGTGAGCGCCTCGCCGTCGGCCGCCGTCGCCACGGCGATGCCCGCGTCGGGGTGCAGGTGGTCCACGTGCGCGGCGTCGACCAGGCCGTGCATGGCGGTGTCGATCGACGGTGCCGCGCCGCCCTTGCCGTGCAGGCAGTAGTCGAACGCGGCGACCATCTCGTCCTCGCGGTCCAGGCCCGGGTACACGTCCGCCAGCGCCCGCATCCGGTCCAGCCGCAGCACGGCCAGCCCCTCCGGCCGCAGCGTGCCCAGGTCGCCGCCCGAGCCCTTGACCCAGAGCAGCTCCACGGGCTCACCCGTGACCGGGTCCGTGGCGGTGCCCTTCGCGGAGGTGTTGCCGCCCGCGTAGTTGGTGACCCGCGGGTCGGAGCCCAGCCGGTTCGACCGGCTCACCAGGTCCTGCACGACGTCGTTCATGCTCCCCATCCAGCCTGCGCGCCACCGACGCGCTCGCTCGCGATCTGCTCGGCGTAGCCCGACGCCGCGAAGGCCGCGGTCGGGTTCGGGTCCAGGCCCATCTGCTCGCGCACCTGCGCGACCAGCGGCCGGACGTCGGTGTCGTAGGCGTCCATGAGCACGGCGTGCGCCCCCAGCACGTCGCCGGCCCGCTGGGCGGCGGCGAGCGCCTCGGCGTCCACGAGCAGCGCCTTCGCCGTCGCCTCCTGGACGTTCATGACCGACCGGATCTGGGCGGGGATCTTCGGCTCGATGTTGTGGCACTGGTCGAGCATGAAGTTCACCCCGCCGTCGGGGGCGTGCGCCCCGGCCTGCACGATCTCGTGCATGATCCGGAAGAGCTGGAACGGGTCCGCGGCGCCGACCATGAGGTCGTCGTCGGCGTAGAAGCGGCTGTTGAAGTCGAAGGCGCCGAGGCGGCCCTGGCGCAGGAGCTGCGCCACGATGAACTCGATGTTGGTGCCGGGCGCGTGGTGGCCCGTGTCGAGCACCACCTTGGCCCGGTCGCCCAGCGCCAGGACGTGCAGCAGGGACGTGCCCCAGTCCGGTACGTCGGTCACGTAGAAGGCCGGCTCGAAGAACTTGTACTCCAGCACCATGTGCTGGTCGTCGTCGAGCGCGGCGTAGATCTCGGCCAGCGACTCTGCGATCCGGTCCTGGCGGGCGCGGATGGAGTCCTGGCCGGGGTAGTTGAGTCCGTCCGACAGCCAGACCTTGAGGTCCTTGGAGCCCGTGGCCCGCATGACGTCGATGCACTGCTTGTGGTGGTCCACGGCCTTGGCCCGGACCCGGGGGTCGGGGTGGGCCAGGGAGCCGAGCATGAACTCGTCGTCCTGGAAGACGTTCGAGTTGATCATGCCGATCCGCACGCCCAGGTCCTCGGCGTGCAGGGCCAGGGCGCCGAAGTCGTCGACGAGGTCCCACGGGATGTGCAGGCTGACCCGCGGGGCGACACCGGTGTACCGGTGCACCTGGGCGGCGTCGGCCAGCTTCTCGAACGGGTCGCGCGGCACGCCGGGCTGGCCGAAGACCTTGAACCGGGTACCGGAGTTGCCGAACGCCCAGGACGGGAGCTCGATGGTCTGCTGCTGCAGCGCCGCCTGGGCCGCCGCGATCTGATCCGTGCCCACCACGGGTGATCCTTCCTTGTCGCGCCTCGTCACGCACCGGCGGTCGCGCATCCTCGCGACGGCCGCCTCGAACCGGTGCCGATCCGAACGATGAATCGATTCATTGCGGTTCAGTCGGAGCCTAGGCGGCGGTTCGGCCCGGGTCAACCCCGCCCTGTCCGCGTGCGGCCCGCGGCGAGGTGGATCGGTACCCCGGGATCGGGAGTAGCCTTGTCCGGCCAATCCGGTAGGGATAACGCCCCCGCCGGGCACCGCAACGGAGAACACATGACCACGCTGTCCCGCCCCTCCCCGCGCCATGTCGGCCCGGCCGTCACCGAGGGCGCGCCGAGCGCGAGCGCCCGATCGAGCTGGGTGCCGGAGCTGCACGGCCTGCGCGGCCTCGCCCTGGCCCTCGTGGTGATGTTCCACCTGTTCGGGCACGGCCGGGTCTCCGGCGGCGTGGACGTCTTCCTGGTCGTGTCCGGCTACCTCGCCACGGCGACGCTGCTGCGGCGGGCCGAGCGACGGGCCCTCGACCCGGTCGCCTACTGGGGCCGCACGTTCGTGCGCCTGGCGCCGCCCGCTCTGGTGGTGCTGGCCGCCACCACGCTGCTCATGGTGCTCACGGCACCCCAGAACACGTGGCTGCAGACGCTCCGCGAGATCTTCGCGACTGCCACGTACTGGGTGAACTGGGAGATGATCTCGGGGCAGCTCGCCTACGGCGCGGCAGGTCCGGGCACCAGCCCGGTGCAGCACTTCTGGTCCCTGTCGGTCCAGGCCCAGTTCTTCCTGGCGTGGCCGCTCGTGATCCTCCTGACGGCCTGGCTGGCCCGCCGGGCCCGGGTCGCCGCCGGCCCGGCGCTGACCGTGGTCACCGCCGTGGCCACCGTGTGGTCCTTCGTGTTCGCGGCCCAGCTCGCCGCGGCCGACCAGGCCGTGGCGTACTTCCACTCCGGCGCCCGGTTCTGGGAGCTCGGCGCGGGGGCGCTCGCGTTCCTGCTGGGCCGCTGGGTGCGGGTACCCGACGCGGTGCGCCCGGCCCTCGCCTGGACCGGGCTCGCCCTGGTCGTCGCCTGTGGTTTCGTGCTCGACGGCGGGTCGCTGTTCCCCGGGCCGCTGGCGCTGTGGCCGGTGCTCGGCACCCTGTTCGTCATGTTCGGTTCGGGCGGTGACCGCGCCGCGACCACGCCGACCCCCCTGATGCGCTTCCTCGGCTGGCGTCCCCTCACGTGGGTGGCCGACCGCTCCTACAGCCTCTACATCTGGCACTGGCCGCTGCTGATCGCGTACCTGAACCTGCGCGACCGGGACCAGGTCGGGATCCGCGGCGCGGTGGTGATCCTCGCGGTCGCCGTGCTGCTCGCCTGGCTCACGGACCTCACGGTGGCCCGCGGCGCCCAGGCCTTCCGGGACCGGCGGGGCGACCGGCCGGCCCTGGTCGCCGCCGTGCTCGCCATCGCCCTGGTCGCCGTGCCCACGGGCCTCTGGGCGAACGCCACCGAGCGTCAGCAGGCCGCCGAGCTCGCCGCGCTCGACGAGCCCGTGCCCTCGGAGCAGTACCCGGGCGCCCTCGTCCTGACCCAGGGCGCGTCCCCCCGCGACGCGACCGTGCGGCCGGACCCGGTGGTGGCCGCCGAGGACCTGCCCGAGTCCCAGGTGCAGCCCGGCTGCGTGCAGGGGCACGGGCGCGAGATGCCGAACGACATCGACGTGCTGACGTGCGACATCACCACGCCCGAGACACCGACGCGGACCGTCGCGATGGTGGGCGCCTCGCACATCATGCAGTGGGTGCCGGCCTTCGAGCGCATCGCCGAGGAGAACGACTGGCACCTCGTCCTCGTCGCCAAGCAGGGCTGCCGCATGCAGGACCCGGCGACGGAGGTGCAGGGCTTCCCGTCGTGCCGGCCGTGGAACGAGAGCCTCGTGGGCGTGCTGGACGGGATCGCGCCCGACGCCGTGGTCGTGGACGGCACGGAGACGGGTGTCGCCGCCGGCACGGCCGAACGCATCCTGCCCGGTCAGCTCGCCGCCTGGCAGAAGCTGGACGCCCGGGGCGTGCCCGTCCTCGCCCTCCGCGACAACATGCGGTTCGAGACCAACCCCGTGGACTGCGTCGCGGAGCACGGCGCCGACGGCGACTGCGGACGCGCCCGCGCGGACCTCCTGGGCGCGCCCGACCCGCTCACCACGACGGCCGGGATCCCCGACTCGCTGGTCCCGCTCGACCTCACCGACGCGCTGTGCACCGCCGACGAGTGCCCCGCCGTCGTGGGCAACGTGCTGGTGTACCGCGACGACGACCACATCTCGGCCACGTACGTCCGCACGGTGGCGCCCTACCTGGACACCCTCCTGCACCGCGACGCCCCCTGGCTGTTCGCCGGCTGACTCGGCGGCCAGGTCGGCAGGATGTCAGGTGGTCGGCACCCCGGGGTACCGACCACCTGACATCCTGCCGACCCCAGGGCCGGGGCAGCGCCGACCGCACCGCCGCTGCAGAGCCGGGTCAGCGCCGGGTCAGCGCCGGGTCAGAAGTCGAAGTCCGCGATGTTGCTCGCGTCGTAGACGAACGGCTCACCCAGGAGGACCTCGCCGTCGGCCCCCACGGTGTACTCGCCGAGGCGGCCCGCCTCGAAGGTGTCGCCCTCCTCGCCGGT
Source organism: Promicromonospora sp. NPDC052451 (assembly GCF_044547525.1). Taxonomy (NCBI): domain Bacteria; kingdom Bacillati; phylum Actinomycetota; class Actinomycetes; order Micrococcales; family Promicromonosporaceae; genus Promicromonospora; species Promicromonospora sp. NPDC052451. The sequence goes on along the minus strand of NZ_JBIUAP010000015.1, from coordinate 59,344 downwards.
GATGTCGCCCGCGACGAGCGCGGCGGCCGCCTGCGTGGCGAGGTAGCCCAGGTCGGTCGGGTTCCACAGCGCGAACGCCTCGACCGTGCCGTCCTCGACGTACTCGCGCATCTGGTTCGGGGTGCCGAGGCCCGTGACCGCGACCTTGCCCTGGTACTCGGACGTCGACACGTAGCGCGCGGCCGCGGCGATGCCGACGGTCGTGGGCGACACGATGCCCTTGAGGTCCGGGTGCGACTGGAGCAGCGCCGCCGTCTTGTCGAACGACGTCTGGTCGTCGTCGTCGCCGTAGACCGTCTCGACCAGCTCGATGTCCGGGTAGTCGGCGGCCAGCTTCTCCTCCATGAGCGCGATCCACGCGTTCTGGTTGGTCGCGTTGGCGGACGCCGAGAGGATGGCGATCTCGCCCGAGCCGCCGATCTGCTCCGAGATCAGCTCGAGCTGCTTGTCCGCGATGCCCTCGGCCGAGGCCTGGTTGACGAAGAGGTCGCGGAACTGCGGTTCGGTGTCCGAGTCGAACGTGACCACCTTGGTGCCCGCCGACCGGGCCTCCTCCAGCGCGTCGCCGATCGCCGTCGGGTCGTTGGCCGACACCACCAGCGCACTCACGCCCTGCTGGGCAGCGGTGTTGATGAACGGCACCTGGGCGTCGGGCGAGGCGGCGTCCGGGCCGACCTCCTCCACGGTGACGCCCAGCTCTCCCGCCGCCTCCTGCGCGCCCGCCGTGGACGCCTCGAAGTAGGGGTTGCCGAGGTTCTTGGGCAGCATCGTCACGGTGACGTCCTCGCCCCCGCCGCCGTCACCCCCGCCGTCCCCGCCCGAGCAGGAGGTCAGCCCGAGCGCCAGCACCGCGGCCGTGCCGGCCGCGACCACAGATGTGAACTTCATCGTCCGTCTCCCTAGCTCGTTGCCCGACGGCGGTACGGCCACCGGGGTCACTGTGCGCCTCGCAGCGGTGCGAGGAGGTCTCATGGGGCCGGCGCGGTGCTCCGCCGTCGGACCCGGATGCCCGACGCCACGCGCGGGGCGACCACCGACACGACGAGCGCCGCGCCGATCACGATGTTGATGACGTTGACCGTGACGCCCTCCAGCCGCAGGGCGCTGCCGAGCACGCCGATGAGCAGCACGCCCGCGACCACGCCGTGGATCGCACCGCGGCCGCCGAAGATCGACACGCCGCCGAGCAGCACGGCCGCCACGACCTGCAGCTCCAGGCCGGTCGCGTTGTCGCCGCGGGCGCTGCCGTAACGGAGCGTGTAGTAGACGCCGGCGAGCGCCGACACCGCCCCGGACAGCACGAACAGGATCAGCAGGGTCCGCCTCACGTCCACCCCGGAGAACCGGGCGGCCTCGCTGCTGCGACCGATGTCCAGCACGTTCCTGCCGAACGGCGTGGCGTGCAGCAGCACCGCGAACACGCCGACCAGGAGGAGCAGCCCGAGCGTGATCACCGGGTAGGGCGACTCGCCCAGGTTCTCGGTGGCGCCGTCGGTCCAGGCGTCGGGGAACCCGGTGACCGCCGTCGTGCCGAGCAGGCCCACGGCGAGGCCGCGGTAGAGGGCGAGCGATCCGATGGTGACCGCGAGCGACGGCAGGCCCGCGTACGCAACGAGCGCGCCGTTGACCGCGCCGCACACCGCGCCGAGCAGCACCGACACCAGCAGGGCGGACCAGAGCCCGAACCCGGCCTGGTACAGCAGCCCGAAGGTGACGCTCGAGAGCCCGACCACGGACGCGACCGACAGGTCGATCTCCCCCGTGGCGACGATCAGCGTCATGGGCAGGGCGATGAGCAGCACGGGGGCGACGTCGAGCACCAGGTAGGTGATGGTGAGCGGGCCGTCGAAACCCCGCACGGCGGCGGAGGCGACCACCCAGGCCGCCACCAGGATCAGGATCGTCAGCATCTCGCGGGTGAGCAGCGCGCGCTGCCACCACGGGCGGGCGTGGGTCCTCATGCGGTCGCCTCCTCACGGTCGGGCGGGCCGTCCGGGTGCGGTCCGGGCGGCGGGCCTGCGGACGGTGGGCCGACGCCGGAGCCTCCGGGCGGGTCGGTGTCGCGCGCCTGCGCCAGACGCCGCGAGCGCCGGCCCGCGAGCAGGCGGTCGAGCGCGATGGCGCCGATGATGAGCGCGCCCACGACGGCGCGCTGCCAGAAGTCGGGGATGCCCACCACGGGAAGGGCCCGGTTGATGGTGAGCAGCAGCATCGCGCCCAGCGCGGCGCCCGCCACCGTGCCGCTGCCGCCGAAGATCGCGACGCCGCCCACCACCACGGCGCCCACGACCTGGAGCTCCATCCCCGTCCCCGCGCCGGAGGACACGGTGCCGTAGCGGGCGGCGAACATCACGCCGGCCAGCCCGGCCAGCGCGCCACCCAGCGCGAACGCGCCGAGCAGCCGGCGCCGGACGGGCAGCCCCGCCAGGGCCGCGGCGTCCGGGTCGGAGCCGATGGCGTAGAGCTGGCGGCCGCCGCGCGAGGTGTGCAGGTAGTGCGCCACGACGGCCAGCACGACCACGGCGACGATCGTCAGCACGGGCACGCCCAGCACCTGCTGGGTGCCGAGCCGCAGGAAGGCGCGCGGCATGTCCCCGGCGTCGATCCGGTCGCTCCCGGCCCAGGTGAGGGTCACGCCGCGGTAGACGTACAGGGTGCCGAGGGTGATGACGAGCGCGGGCACGCGGGCGAACGCCACGATCGCCCCGTTGACCAGGCCGAGCAGGGTCCCGGTCGCGACGGCGACGAGCGCGACCACGACGATCGGCAGGTCCGGTGCGTCGAGGAACAGGCGTCCCGTCAGGTAGGCCGTGAGGCCGAGCACCGAGCCGACCGACAGGTCGACGTTGCGCGTGATGACCACCACGGCCTGCCCCACGGCGAGCACGACGAGGATCGCCGGGGTGAGCAACAGGTCCCGCCAGCCGCCCGCGCTGAGCAGGAAGCCGGGCTGGACGGCCGTGGTCACGCCGATCACGACCAGCAGGGCGAGGGCGATGCCGGCCTCGCGACGGCGCAGGAGGCTCATGCGGTGCCCTCGTTCCTGGTGCCCTCGTTCGCGGCGCCCTCGTTCGCGGCGGCGTCCGCGGCGGCGGCGTCCGGACCCGTCCCGGGGGCGGCGTCCTGGCCGGACGCTCCCGGTGTGGCGGCGCGCATCACCGCCTCGGCCGTCGCCTCGGCCCGGTCCAGCTCGGCGACCACGCGCCCCTCGCGGACCACCAGCACGCGGTCGGCCATGCCCAGCACCTCCGGCAGCTCGGACGAGATCATCAGGACGGCCAGACCCTCCGCGGCCAGGGTGGACAGCAGACGGTGCACCTCGGCCTTGGTGCCGACGTCGATGCCGCGGGTCGGCTCGTCGACGATCAGCACCGTGGGCCCCGTGGCCAGCCACTTGGCGAGCACCACCTTCTGCTGGTTCCCGCCGCTCATGGTGGTGGCGAGGGCGTCCAGCGCCCCGGCCTTGACGGCAAGCCGGCCGGCCCAGTCACGGGCGAGGCCGGCCTCGGCGCCGGGGAGCAGCACGCCGAACCGCGCGAGCCGCCCGCGGGCGACCGCCGACACGTTCCGCGCCACCGACGACTCGGTGACCAGGCCCTGCAGGCGCCGGTCCTCGGGGACGAGGGCCAGGCCGGCGGCGATGGCCGCGGCCGGGTCGCCCGGCCGCAGGGTGCGCCCGCCGACGACGACCCGCCCCGCGTCGTACCGGTCGACGCCGAACACGGCCCGCGCGATCTCGCTGCGCCCGGCGCCGACCAGTCCCGCCAGGCCGACGATCTCGCCCGCCCGCACCTCGAAGGACACGTCGTGGAACGTGCCGGCGGACTCCAGCCCCTCGACACGCAGCGCCACGTCGCCGGGGGCGCTCGGCACCTTCGGGTAGAGCTCGGCGACCTCGCGGCCCACCATGCGCCGCACCAGCTCGTCAGGGGTGACGTCGGCGACGGCGTCGGTCGAGACGTGCTCGCCGTCGCGCATCACGGTGACGGTGTCGCAGAGGTCGGCGACCTCGTCGAGGCGGTGCGAGATGAAGACGACGGCGCGGCCGGCGTCGCGCAGGCCACGGGCGACGGTGAACAGCCGGGCCACCTCGACGGCGCTCAGCGCCGCCGTCGGCTCGTCCATGACCAGCACGCGGGCGTCCAGCGAGATCGCCTTGGCGATCTCGACGATCTGCTGGTCCGCGATGGACAGGCCCTCGGCGGGCCGGTCCGGGTCGAGGTCGACGCCGAGGCTGCGGAACAGCTCGCGCGCGCCGTCACGCATGGCCCGGCGGTCGATCCGCCGGAACCGGCCGAGCGGCTCGCGTCCCAGGAAGATGTTCTCGGTGACCGTGAGGTCGGGAAAGGTCGCGGGCTCCTGGTGGATGACGGCGACGCCGGCCGCCTTGGCCTCGGCGGGCCCGGCGAAGTCCACGGGCTCGCCGTCGAGCTCGACGAGGCCCGAGTCGCGACGGTGCACCCCGCCCACGATCTTGACCAGCGTGGACTTCCCCGCCCCGTTCTCCCCCACCAGGGCGTGGATGCTGCCGGGCCGGACCACGAGGGACCCGGACCGGAGCGCGGCCACGGGTCCGAAGGACTTGGCCACCCTGTCGAGGCGCAGCGTCGGTGCGGCGTCGGGCATCTCTCTCCGTCGAGGGTGCGGGCGGTCGGCGGTGACCGCGAGGCTGTCCTGCCACTCGTTTGAATCGTTCAAACAGGTAGTTGGGAAGATAGACCCGCCAGGTCAGAGCGTCAAGAAGTACCGGCGCGCCCGTTGCCGTGCCGTGGCAGTTGCGGAACCCTTGGGCGATCAGGGGTGATCGACTGCCCGCAGCTCACCGAGGCGACCCGACGACGTGCCGCCTCAGAAACGGAGGCGATCGGATGAGCCAGCCAACGGCCGAGGAGCATGCAGCCCTCGGCGAGGAGCCCACCGAGCTCAAGCGCGTGATGGGGCCCAAGCTGCTCCTGCTCTTCATCGTGGGCGACATCCTCGGCACCGGCGTCTACGCCCTGACGGGTGACGTCGCGGCCGAGGTCGGCGGTGCCGCGTGGGCACCCTTCATCGTCGCGTTCCTCGTGGCGCTGATCACGGCCTTCTCGTACCTGGAGCTGGTCACCAAGTACCCGCGGGCGGCCGGCGCCGCGCTGTACACGCACAAGGCCTTCGGCATCCACCTGTTCACCTTCATGGTGTGCTTCACGGTCATGTGCTCGGGCATCACCTCGGCGTCGACGGCGGCCCGCGCCTTCGCCTCGAACCTCGCGGTGGGCTTCGGGCTCGACGAGACGAACGCGACCCTGATCATCACGGTGGCGCTGATCTTCATGGCCCTGGTCGCGGCGATCAACCTGCGGGGCGTGGGCGAGAGCGTCAAGGCCAACGTGTTCCTCACCCTCGTGGAGCTGTCGGGTCTGCTGCTCGTGATCCTGATCGGCTTCTACGCAGCGTTCGCCGGCAACGTCGACTTCTCCCGGACCGTCGTGTTCGACGACCCGGGCGACAAGGGCGCGTTCTTCGCCGTCACCGCGGCGACCTCGCTGGCGTTCTTCGCGATGGTCGGGTTCGAGGACTCGGTCAACATGGCGGAGGAGACCCACGACCCGGTCCGCAACTTCCCCAAGATGATGATCACCGGCATCGGCATCACCGGCGTCATCTACGTGCTGGTCTCCCTGTTCGCGGTGGCGATCGTCCCCGTGGGCGTGCTGGCCGAGAGCGACACCCCGCTGGTCACGGTGGTCGAGACCGCCGCCCCGGGGATCCCTGCGGCGACGATCCTGCCGTTCATCTCGATGTTCGCCGTCGCCAACTCCGCGCTCATCAACATGCTCATGGCCAGCCGTCTCCTGTACGGCATGGCCAAGCAGAACGTGCTGCCCGGCGCGCTGGGCCGCGTGGGCGCCCGGCGGCAGACGCCGTGGGTGTCGATCCTGGTGACCACCGCCATCTCGTTCGGGCTGATCTACTTCGTCAGCCGCGACCCGGAGAACGACGTCGTCGCCGCGCTCGGCGGCACCACCGCGCTGCTGCTGCTCGCCGTGTTCGCCGTGGTGAACGTCTGCGTGCTGGTGCTGCGGCGCGACCCGATCGAGCGCCGGCACTTCGTGGCCCCCACGGTGCTGCCGATCCTCGGGGCGCTGTGCTGCCTGTTCCTCGTGGGGCCGTGGACCGGGCGCGACGTCATCCAGTACCAGATCGCGGGCTGGCTGCTCGGCATCGGCTTCGTGCTGTGGGTGCTGACGTGGATCACCAACCGCCTCCTGGGGCAGCGCAGCGAGATCAGCGACCTGGAGGCGATCAACGAGCCGGAGGGCGGGGTCAACTAGTCGCCCCTTCCGCCGGTGCCGGACGTGCGGATCACCCAGGTGACCTGCACGTCCGGCACGTCACCTGTCGTCGCGCAGCGCCGCCAGCTGGGACTCCAGGTGGAAGACCTCGTCCAGGAGCACGAACGCCTCGTCGGGGTTGCCCTCGTCGACGAAGAAGCCCGACATCGCCGCCTGCCACCTCCCGTTGACCTCGGTGGCTGCCATCGCCCGCTGCGCCGCGTCGTAGTCGTCGGTCTCCAGGATGCCGACCAGCAGGCCGTCGTCCCGCAGGAACAGGTGGTAGTCGCGCCAGCCCGTGTCCCGCAGCGCCTCCAGCATCTCCGGCCAGACGGCGGCGTGCGCCGCGCGGTACTCGTCCAGCCGGTCCGCCCGCACCCGGGACGTGAAGCACACACGCCCGCCCCTCGTCCCGCTCGTCATGTCGGTCCTCCTCGACCCGGCGCCCATGAAACGGTTCATAATGTAGCCCGAAGCAGGAGGTGCTCCATGACCCGACCGGCTGCTCACCGCCGAGCATCCATCGCCGACGTCGCCCGGACCGCCGGCGTCTCCGTCGGCACCGTGTCCAACGTGCTCAACCGGCCCGACCGGGTGCTGCCCGGCACCCGCGAGCGCGTGGAGGCCGCCATCGCGGAGCTGAGCTTCGTGCGCAACGGGTCCGCCCGGCAGCTCCGGGCGGGCACCATCACGACCATCGGCGCCATCGTCCTGGACATCGCCAACCCGTTCTTCACCGACGTCGCCCGCGGCATCGAGGAGCGCCTCGACCGCGACAACTTCACGCTCATGGTCGCCTCCTCCGACGACGACCTCGGCCGGGAGCAGCGCTACCTGCGCCTGTTCGAGGAGCACGGCGTGCAGGGCATCATGGTCGTGCCGACCACCGACGAGATCGAGCACCTCCTGGCGGTCCGCCGGCGCGGCACCGGCGTCGTGCTGCTGGACCGCCCCTCGCCCGACCCGAGCCTCTCGTCGGTCGCCGTCGACGACGTGCGCGGCGGCGAGCTCGCCGCCCGCCACCTGCTGGACCAGGGGCACACGCGCATCGCGTTCCTCAACGGTCCGCACACGATCCGGCAGTGCGCCGACCGGCACGAGGGCGTGGTCAAGGCACTGGTGGCCGCCGGTCTGGACCCCGAGCAGGCACTCACCGAGACCACCGTGACCAGCCTCAACGCCGAGGGCGGCGAGGCGGCGATCCGGGGGCTGCTGGAGTCCGGCGACCAGCCCACCGCCGTGTTCTGCGTCAACGACCTGGTCGCCCTCGGCGTGCTGCGCACGCTCCGCACCGAGAACATCGCCGTCCCCACGGACATGGCGGTGGTGGGGTACGACGACGTCGCCTTCGCCGCCGAGCTGTCCACCCCCCTGACCTCGGTGCGCCAGCCGACCCACGAGCTGGGCGTGCGCGCGGCGGACCTGCTGCTCACGGGGGCTGACACGGCGGAACACGTGATGTTCCAGCCGACGCTGGTGGTGCGGGGGTCGAGCGCGGCGGCGTGACCGGGCACGGCGCCGGCCGACGCACGACCGCAGCCTGCTCCGGCAAGGTGCGCTTCTACCCAGCGATCAGGCCCAGATCCAGGCTGGATCTGGGCCTGATCGCTGGGTAGAAGCGCACTTCCACTCGGCCCCGCGTCACGACGACGCGGCAGGCCTCGGGACGCCGTGGCCAGCGCGAGCTCAGCCCAGCGCACCTCAGCCCAGCACCCCCTCAGCCCAGCACCGACTCCAGCTCCTCCGCCACCCGGTCCACGAACCCGTCCGGCGTCCCCTCCGGCAGCAGCCCTGGCAGTGCCAGCAGCGCCCGCAGGTCCTCCTCGGCGCCGGCCAGGCCCTCGACGTCGCCGAGGCCGTCGGACCCGCCCGGCACGTCGGCGGCGTTCACCAGGTTCGCCAGCTCAGCGGCCCGCGGGTCGTCCACGCCTTCCCCGGTCACGAGCCGGCGTCGCACGAACTCGGCCCATGCGGCCAGGCCGAACGCCACCCCCAGCGGCTCCCGCCCCGCGGCCAGGGACTCGGCGAGCACGCCGCCCCAGCGGAACGGGATCTTCTGCGTGCCGTCCATCGCCACCTGCACGGTGGTGTGACCGGTGTGCGGGTTGGCGAACCGGGTCAGGATCTGCTCGCCGTACTGGCGCAGGTCCAGGCCCTCGGGCGCGGTGAGCGTCGGCAGCGCGTCCTCGAACAGGTACTGCCGTGCGCGGGCGGCGATCTCGGGGTCGGTCACCGCCTCGGCGATCGTCGCGTGCCCGGCGAGCCAGCCGGAGTAGGCGACCAGGGAGTGCGTGCCGTTGAGCAGCCGCAGCTTGGCCTGCTCGAACGGTGCCACGTCCTTGGTCAGGGTTGCACCGGCGGCCTCCCACGCGGGTCGCGGCCCGGCGAACCGGTCCTCGATCACCCACTGCGCGAACGGTTCGCCCACCACGAGGCCCTCGTCCCGGACGCCGAGCAGTCGGCCCACCTCGTCGCGCTGCTCCGGGGTGGTGGCGGGCACGATGCGGTCCACCATCGAGCACGGGAACGTGACCCGCGCGTCGAGGAAGCCGCGCAGCGTGTCGCCCTCGGCACCCGGCAGCGCGGCGTCGACGGCCTCGCGCACCAGACGTTCGAGCACGTGCCCGTTGTCCACCATGTTGTCGCAGGTCAGTACGGTGATCGGCGCTCCGGACGCGGCACGGGCCGCGAGGCCGCGGACCAGGAGCCCGATCGCCGACGACGCGGGCCGGGGCGCGTCGACGGCACCGCCGTGCTCCGCCGTCAGTGCCTCCAGGTCCGTCGCCACGGCGGTCACGTCGAGCGACCCGTCGGGCTGCCGCGCGTACCCCTTCTCGGTGATGGTCAGCGTCACCACGTGGGTCGACGGCGCCGCGAGCGCCGCCAGCACCAGACCGGTCTCCTCGGCCGGGTACGCGACGTCGACGACGGACCCGATCAGCTCGACCGACGACTCCTTCTCCCCCGCGGTCAGCACCGAGTACACCCCGCCCTGGGGACGGAGCTGGTCCCGCACCCGCGCGGACCGCTGGGTCACCCCGAGGATGCCCCACACGGTGTCGCCGGTGGCTATCGCGGCGCGCTCCGTGTAGACGGCCTGGTGGGCCCGGTGGAACGCCCCGATGCCGAGGTGGACGATGCCCACCGCCGTCGGCGTCACGGGCGCGTCGATCCCTGCGGGGACATGGTCCCTGTGCAGGCGGTCAGTCATCGCGTGTCTCCTTCACCTGTGCCACGAGCTGCGTCGGGTTCACGAACCGCAGCGCCACCACGAGCATGACGAGCATGGTCGCGGTGTAGATCACCGACATGGCCGAGATGAGCTGTCTCGCCTCGCCGCCGCCGGCTGCTGTCATGCCACGGTAGATCGCCACGACCAGCGTGTCCGAACCAGGGCCCGACACGAGGAAGGTCAGCTCGAAGAGCCCGACCGTCCGGACGAGCACCAGGATGGCCGCCGCGAGGATCCCCGGGACGAGCAGCGGCGCGAGGATCCGCGTGAAGATCTGCCGGGTCCGGGCCCCGCACATGCGGGCCGCGGACTCGATGGCAGGGTTGATCTGCTCGATGAACGGCGTCATCGTCAGGATCACGAACGGCACCGACGGGACCAGGTTGACCAGCACGACGGCGGTGAGCGTGCGCCCCAGCCCGAACGAGTACATGACGGTCGCGAGCGGGATGCCGTACGTGATGGGCGGCATGAGCACGGGCAGCAGGAACAGCAGCATGACCACGCGCTTGCCCGGGAAGTCGCGGCGGGCCAGCACGTAGGCGGCGGGCACGCCCACGAGCACGGAGATCACGACGACGAGCAGGGCCACGCCGACGGTGACGCCGACCACCTCGCCCAGCGAGAACCGGTCCCAGGCCTCGACGTAGCGGTCGACGGTGAGGCCGTCGGGCAGCCAGGTGTCGAACCACTGGCGGCCGAACGAGTCGACCACCACGGCGACGAGGATGCCGAGCAGGAACACCCCGAACGCCGTCATGCCGGCCCAGACGAACCAGGTGGACGGGCGGGCGGCGAGCGACCGCTCCCCCGGTGCGACGGTTGCGGCCATCAGCCCTTACCTCCCGTGGTGCCGCGGTACAGCAGCGAGCGCAGGCCCAGCACGGCGACCACGACCACCAGCTCGACCGCACCCATCATGAGCGCGATGGTGGACGCCATCGCGTAGTCGTTCTGCTCCCCGAACGCCCGGAACGCCATGAGCGACATGACCCGGGTCTCGCCCATGGCGTCACCGACCAGGCGCGCCGACGGGAACACCGAGAACGCGAGCACGAACGTCAGCACGAACGTGGTGGCCAGCCCCGGGGCCAGCAGCGGCAGCACGATCCGCCGGAACCGCTGCCACCAGCCCGCGCCGAGCGTCCGGGCGGCCTGCTCCAGCGACGGGTCGATGCCCGACAGGTAGGACGAGATGAGCAGGAACGCAAAGGGGAAGCCCGTGATGACCAGGGAGAACATCACGCCCAGATAGTTGTTCACGAGCTGGAGAGGCTCGTCGACCAGCCCGGACGCCAGCAGCGCCCGGTTGAGCCAGCCCTGCCGCCCCGCGAAGATCAGCAGGCCCTGCGCCGTGAGCACCGTGCCGAGCGTGATCGGCAGCACGAGCAGCGACGTCAGCAGCCGCTTGCCCCGGAACCGGTGCCGCAGCACCATCGCGACCGGGACGGACGCGAGCACGTTGAACAGCGCGGCGGGCAGGGCGAGCCGCATCGTGAGCCCGACGGAGTCGAACACGAACGGGTCGCTGAAGAACGCCACGTAGTTGGCGAAGATGCCGCCGCCCCACTGCTCCCGCATCGCGGCGGTGGGCTGGATCGTGAGCCCGATCCCGTAGGAGAACGGGTAGACGAACAGCGCGACCGCCACCACGAGCCCGGGCACGAGCAGCAGGAGCGCCGGGTCCACGCCGCGTTCGGCGAGCCGGTGCCGCAGGCTCGCGGTCGCTCGCACCGGCCGCTGCCCGAGAGCGCTACTCATGGCGCCCCCGCCCGACGCCCCTCCGGCCGGCCACGTCCGGACCGCGCCTCACGCCGCCACCCCCTGCGGCACGACGGCGGCGTCCAGCGCCTCCCGGAACACCAGCACCCGCTCGACCGGGGCCGTCAGCCGCACGGCGCCGCCGACGTCGGGCGCCGTCGTCGCACGCGCGTGCAGCATGGTCTCGCCGGCCTGCACGCCGACGGCGAACTCGCGGCCGTGGTACTCGACCACGGACACGGTGCCCGGCACGGCGCCGGCCGAGCCGCCTGCTCCGACCGAGCCGCTCGCACCGACCGAGCCGCTCGCACCGGCCGAGCCGCCCGCACCACCCGCCGAGCCCGCACCGCTGACCGGACCCGACGCCACCACCGAGAAGTCCTCCGGCCGCACCGCCACCCGCACCCGGTCCCCTGCGCCCAGGCCACCGACCGCGCGCCCGGTGAGCCGCACGCCGCCGCCGGAACCCGCCGCACCCGGCAGCTCCACCACAGCCTCGCCCCCGGACACCGAGACGACCGTCGCGGGCAGGATGTTCCGGTACCCCATGAAGTCGGCGACGTACCAGCTCGCCGGGCTCTCGTAGAGCTCGCCGGGCGTGCCGACCTGCTGCACGCGGCCCTCACGCATGACCACGAGGCGGTCGGCCAGCGACAGCGCCTCCTCCTGGTCGTGCGTCACGTAGATGGTGGTGAGCCCGAGCGACTGGTGCAGGCGCCGGATCTCGGTGCGCATGTCGAGCCGCAGCTTGGCGTCGAGGTTCGACAGCGGCTCGTCCATGAGCACGAGCGACGGCTCGAGCACCACGGCCCGCGCGATGGCCACGCGCTGCTGCTGCCCGCCCGAGAGCTGGCCGGGCAGCTTCCGCGCGTGCTCACCGAGCTTGACCAGCTCGATCGCCGCCCGCACCCGGGTGTCGATCTCGGCGCGCGGCAGCCCCTGCATCTGGAGGCCGAACGCGACGTTCTTCTCCACGGACAGGTGCGGGAACAGCGCGTACGACTGGAACACCATGCCGAACCCGCGGCGCTCCGGGGGCAGCGTGTCGATGCGCCGGCCGTCGAGCAGGATCTCGCCGTGCGTGAGCGGGAGCAGGCCCGCCAGGCAGTTCAGCGCCGTCGACTTGCCGCAGCCCGAGGGGCCGAGCAGGGCGACGAACTCACCCGACCGGATGGTCAGGTCCAGCCCGGACAGCGCGTCCACGCCGCCGAAGCGCCGGCCGACGCCGCGCAGCTCCAGCGTCTCGAAGCCGCTCACTCCTCGTCCTCCACCTTGCCGCCGCCCACCTCGCGGTCCCAGATGTCGAACGCCGTGACCATGGAGTCGGCGTCGAGCGGCACCACGGCGTCCTGCGACTCGATGAGCTCGTCGAACAGGGGCCGGCCGAACTCCTCGATCACGTCCTGCGACTCCTGCGGCGCGAGGTCGAGCGTGGCACCCTCGACGGCCGGGCCCGGGTAGAAGTAGCCGGCGTCGTACGCCTTGGCGTTCTGCTCCGGGGTGAGCATGTCCTGCAGCAGCAGCATGATCGCGCTGATCTTGTCCGCGCTCTGCCCCTTCGGGATCGCGGCGTAGTGCGCGTCGGTGACCCAGGTGAAGTCGTCGAAGGCGGCCGCCTCCAGCGTGTCCGGGAGCTGACCCTCGGCGCGCGGCGCGATCTCCCAGCCCGTCGTGGTCGGGATCATCGACCAGGTGCCGTCGGCCATGTTGGTGATCACCTGGCCGGTGCCCGTGGGATAGGTGTCGACGTACTGACCGAGCTCCTCGAGGTACGCCCAGGTCTTGTCCCAGCCGTTCTCGGGGTCGGCCGGGTCCTCGTCACCCAGGAGGTAGGGCAGGCCCATGAGGAACGTGCGGCCCGGGCCCGAGTTGGCGGGGCGGGCGTACCCGAACTTGCCCGGGTTGGCCTCGGCCCACTCCAGCAGCTCCTGCGGCGTCGCCGGCGGCGTGCCGACCACCTCCGGGTCGTACTGCAGCAGCGGCCCGGACGGGTAGTACGTGGTCACCACGCCGTAGCCCTGGGCGAGCTCCTGCATGTTCGCGGCCGCCTCCAGGTAGTTGTCCTGGTTGGACACGCGGTCGCCGTAGTCCTCCACGATCGGGAGCCACAGGTCCTGGCTGATGCCCGCCGCGAGCCCGTCGTTGCCGGTGAAGACCACGTCGATGGACAGGTTGCCGCTGTCCACCTGGGGCTTGACGATGCCCGTGACGTCGGGGGCACCGCCGGTCTCCCAGGTCACCGACTCGATGACGTCCGGGTTGTTCTCGACGAACTCCTCGACCATGCCCTCGGTCAGCCGCTGGTTGCCCGCGACGTCGAGGATGTTCAGGGTGACGGGCTCCGACGGGGTGTCGGGCACGTCGGCCGGGTCCGTGACGGCGGCGCCGCCGTCACCGCCCGGGGGCGCGGGCGGGGCACAGGCGGTCAGCAGGGACAGCGCCGCGACGCCGACGAGCGCCGCGACCTTCTTCGAGGTGCGCATGGTGCCTTCCTCTCTCGGGCATCGTCGCCCGGGTTGGTCGCCGGGACCGGCGTCAGCCGGCCGCCCCGGCGGGGGCAGGTCCGGAGGACCCGCGGATCGTGAGCTCCACGGGGAGCTGTACGCTCGCCGGCAGATCGCCGCGCAGCCGGGCGAGCAGGAGGTCGACGGCGCGCCGGCCGAGCCGCGCGAGCGGCGCACGCACCGTCGTGAGCGCCGGTGAGACGAGGGTGGCCTGGGGCACGTCGTCGAACCCCACCACCGTCATCCGGCCCGGCACGTCGACGCCGCGCTGCCGCAGTCGGTCCAGGATGCCCAGCGCCATGAGGTCGTTGAACGCGACGACGGCGGTCGCGCCGCTCGCCACCGCGTGGTCGGCCGCCTGGACGCCACCGGCGAAGTAGGGCTGGAACGTGCCCAGCTCGACCAGCTCGACGTCCCGGTGCGCGGCTGCAGCGACCAGCCCGGCGACGCGCCGCCGGCCCGACCACGATGACGGCGGTCCGGCCGCGAGCGCCACCGTCCGGTGCCCCAGCGCGGAGAGGTGGCCCATGACCTGGGCGGCGCCGTCGGCGTCGTCCACGTGGACGGACGGGACCGCGGTCGTACCCGGCTCGGCGGGCAGCTCCCGGTTGGCCAGGACGGCGGTCACGCCCGCGAGCGCCGCCCGCAGCTCGGCCTCGCCGCAGCGGGGCGAGCCGACGAGCAGCCCGTCGGTGCGGGCGGCGAGGGCGCCGATGAGCTCGGCCTCGACGTCGGCGTCCTCGTCGGAGTCGGCCACGAACATCTCGTAGCCCTCGGCGCGGGCGCGCGCCTGGACGGCCTTGGTCACGGCGGCGAAGTAGGGGTTCTCCAGGTCGGGCACCAGCAGCCCGACGGCGTGCGTGCGCCCCTTCCGCAGTCCGCTGGCCGCCCGGTTGGGGCGGTAGCCGAGCTCGGCGGCGGCGCGGGTCACCCGGTCGCGGGTCGCGGCGGCCACCCGGTCGGGGTCGGAGAGGGCGCGCGAGACGGTGGAGATCGAGACCCCGGCGGCGCGCGCGACGTCGTGCACCGTGACCATGGCACCCCCTCGTGACCGGATTGCGACGCTGCAAACGTTTGCACCCTATAGCAGGGTTTGACTGCGAACGTTTGCAGCCCGGGGCACCCGCGGTCAAGCCCCGCGACCCCCTCCGGAGGTACTGGTCGAGGACCGACGGACGACGGATGCGACAGGTCCGGATGACGCTGTCGCCGGCCCCGGCCGGACGCCGAGGCTGGACGCATGATCCGAACCACGAGACTGACCAAGAGGTACGGCGACCGTGCGGTGGTGGACCGGGTGTCCTTCACCGCGCCGTCCGGGCAGGTGACCGGCTTCCTGGGGCCCAACGGCGCGGGCAAGTCCACCACGATGCGGATGCTGGTGGGCCTGACCCGCCCCACGTCCGGCACGGCGACCGTGCTCGGCGCCCCCTACGCCGAGCTGCCGGCCGCGGCCGCCCGCGTCGGCACGCTGCTCGACCCCGAGGACCTGCCCGGCTACCTGACCGCGCGACGGCACCTGCAGTGGTACGCCACCGCCGCGGGCGTGCCCGCGGCGCGCATCGGCACGGTGCTGGCCCAGGTGGACCTCGCGGGCGCGGCCGACAAGAAGGTCCGCGGCTACTCGCTCGGGATGCGGCAGCGGCTGGGCCTCGCGTGCGCGCTGCTGGCCGACCCGGAGGTGCTGGTGCTGGACGAGCCGGCGAACGGCCTCGACCCCGCCGGGATGCGGTGGCTGCGCGACCTGCTGCGCCGCCTGGCCGCCGAGGGCCGCACGGTCTTCCTGTCCACGCACCTGCTGCTGGAGGTCGAGCAGCTAGCCGACCACATCGTTGTCATCCACGACGGCCGCGTCGCCGCCGACACCACCCTCGCCGAGCTCAGTGCCGGTCGCGGCCTGGAGCAGTCCTACCTCGACCTGACCCGGGAGGCACGATGACCACCGACCAGCAGATCTCGGCGCCGGGCTTCGGCGCGACCGTCCGCGCGGAGCTGATCAAGGTGCGGCACAGCCCCAGCCTGTGGGTGCTGCTGCTGGTCACCCTCGCGATCGCCGTGGGCCTGACCGCGCTGGTGACCGTCGGCGGCGGGGCCGGCACCCTGTACGAACGGCAGGCGGAGGGCGGCGGCGCCACCTACGAGGTGCTGTTCTTCGGGCCGACGCTCGGCGTCTGGGCCTTCGCCTTCTTCGGGGCCACGACGAGCGCCGGCGAGTTCGGCAGCGGCGTCATCCGCTACTCGTTCGTGGCGACGCCGGACCGAGCCCGGGTGCTGCTGGCCAAGCTGGTGTCCGTGGCGGGCCTCGGGGTCGTGGCGGGCCTGGCGATCTCCGCCGTCGACTTCGCGCTGACCCAGGGGATGCTGCACCTGGCGGGGTACCCGGCGCTCTCCCTGCGCGACCCCGGCCTGGTCCGGGTGATGCTCGTCTTCATCCCGGTGCAGATGCTCGTGTGGGGCAGCTTCGCGATGCTGTTCGGCGTGGTGGTCCGCAGGCCGGCGGCCGCCGCCATCATCCTGTTCCTCGGCTCGCTCCTGCCCGTCGTGGTCGCGCAGTACCTGCCGCCGGCCTGGGGCGAGACCGTGCCGCGGTGGATGCCGGGCGCGCTGATCGAGAGCCTGTCCGGGTTGTCCGTGCCGGGGAGCGAGGGCTATCTTCCCCTCGGCCCGGCGGTCGCGGCGATCCTCGCCTGGATCGCGGCCTTCGTCGTGCTGGGGCTGGTGGTCATCCGACGGCGCGACGCCTGAGACCGGGCCGGAACCGGGGGCCGCGCAGGCAGCCCCTAGGATGTGGAAGCGCTTACCCACCCGGCGACGATGCCTCAGGAGGACCACCGTGACCGAGACCTGGACGCTGCACCCCGACCGTGCTCTGCCCGCCGACCCGGTCACCAGGCCGATCGCCCGCGAGATCTACGCCGCCACGAGGGACCTCCCGATCGTCTCGATGCACGGCCACGTCGACGTCACGGCCTTCGCCGACGACGAGGCCTTTCCCGACCCCGCCCAGCTCCTCGTGGTGCCCGACCACTACCTGACGCGCATGCTCGTGTCCCAGGGCACGCGGCTCCCGGAGCTGGGTGTGGGCCCGGCCGACGGACCCGGTTTCGAGACGGACCCGCGCGAGATCTTCCGGCGGTTCTGCGCGGGCTGGAAGCACTTCCGCGGCACCCCGACGCGGTACTGGACGGAGCACGAGCTCGTCGAGATCTTCGGCGTGACCGTACGGCCGTCCGCGGAGACGGCCGACCAGGTCTACGACCAGGTGGCGGCGGCCATCGCGGACCCGGCGTTCCGCCCGCGGGCGCTGCTGGAGCGGTTCCGCATCGAGACGATCACCACCACCGACCCGGCGTGGAGCGACCTGAAGGACCACGCCCGCCTCGCCGCCGACCTGCCGGGACGCGTGCTGCCGACCTTCCGCCCGGACCCGCTGCTGCACCCGGCCCGGAAGACCTGGCGGGGCGACCTGGAGCGGCTCGCCGCGGCGTCGGGCATCGCCACCGACACCTACGAGGGCTACCTGGCGGCGCTCCGCGAGCGGCGCGCGGCCTTCGTCGCGGCGGGCGGCCTGGCCACGGACCACGGGCACCTGGCCGCGGACACCACCCCGCTGCCCGACGACGTGGCCCGCGCCCTGTTCCGCACGGCCTTCGACGCCGCGAGGACGGGCGAGCCCGGGATCAGCGCCCAGGAGGAGGCCGCCTTCTCCGCGCACATGCTGTTCCAGATGGCGGCGATGTCGGCCGAGGACGGCCTCGTCATGCAGCTGCACCCGGGCGTGCTGCGCGACCACGACCCCGCGGTCGCCGCCGCGTTCGGCCCCGACAAGGGGTACGACATCCCGGTCGCGGTCGAGTTCGCCCGCGGCCTGCGGCCGGTGCTGGAGGCCTTCGGTCACGCGGAGCGCTTCAGGCTGATCGCGTTCACGATCGACGAGGACGTGTACTCGCGCGAGCTCGCGCCGCTGGCCGGGGTGTACCCGTCGCTCCGCCTGGGTGCGCCGTGGTGGTTCCTGGACGCGCCGGACGCGATGCGCCGGTTCCGGGAGGCGGCCACGGAGACCACCGGCTTCTCGAACATGTCGGGGTTCGTGGACGACACCCGCGCGTTCTGCTCGATCCCCGCACGCCACGACCTGGCCCGCCGGGTCGACGCCGGGTACCTCGCCCGGCTGGTCGCGGAGCACCGGCTCGACCTGGACGAGGCCGTCGACACCGCCGCCGACCTGGCCTACCACCTCCCGAAGCTGGCCTATGCCCGCCCCTGACCGGGTTGCCCAGCAGGACAGGTGGACCTCGGCGGCGCCGCTGAGGCAGAGTGCCGGGTACAGGCGCACATCCGTACATCACCGCGAGACGGGCAGGACGACGACCTCATGACCGCTGACGTACCGGGCACCGCCCCCGCGCCCCACCCGGCCTGGCTGCCCGACGACGCGTTCGCCGCGCTCGGCCGACGCCGGGTGGTGGTCGCGGGCGACGGCGTCCTGGCCGGCACCGTCGCGGAGGAGGTGGCGGCGGCCACCGCCCGGTTCGGTGGCTCGTTCTCCCGCCTCGAGGTGGGCGACGGCGTGGCCGACGCCGAGCTCGTGCTCACGCTGGCACCGGCCGCGTCCGACGGCCCGCCGGGTTCCGACGGTCCGCCCGGGCCCGACGACCCGGACGGCGCCGGCGGCGAACCTGTGCCCGACGAGACGTTCCGGTTCACGCGCGAGGCGGGGGCCGTCGTCGTGCAGGCACGGTGCGACGCGGGGCTGCTGCACGGCCTGTTCCACGTGGTGCGCCTGGGCGAGGCGGCATTCGCCGGGCCGGACACCGACCAGACCCACGCGCCCGCCACCCACCTGCGCATGCTCGACCACTGGGACAACATGGCCCCGCACCCCGTCATGGGCCAGGTCGAACGCGGGTACTCCGGGGGCTCGCTCTTCTACGACAACGGTTTCGTCCGCGCGGACCTCTCGCGCGTCGAGCGGTACGCCCGGCTGCTGGCCGCCGTGGGCATCAACCGCATCGCGATCAACAACGTCAACGTGCACGAGCGCGAGGCCCGCCTGCTCACCGACGACCTGGGCGACGTCGTCCGGATCGCCGCCGTCTTCCGGCGCTGGGGCATCCGCGTGCACCTGTCGGTGTCGTTCGCGTCCCCGATCACGCTCGGCGGGCTGCCCACCTCGGACCCGCTGGACCCCGACGTCGCCCACTGGTGGGTGCGCGCCGCGGCACGCGTGTGGGCGGCGATCCCGGACTTCGGCGGCTTCGTCGTCAAGGCCGACTCGGAGGGTCAGCCGGGCCCGTTCGCATACGGCCGCACGCACGCCGACGGCGCGAACATGCTGGCCGCCGCCGTCGCGCCGCACGACGGCCTGGTCCACTGGCGGGCGTTCGTCTACGACCACCACCAGGACTGGCGCGACCGGTCGACCGACCGCGCCCGCGCCGCGTACGACCACTTCCATCCGCTCGACGGCGCGTTCGCGGACGCCGTGATCGTGCAGATCAAGTACGGGCCCATGGACTTCCAGGTGCGCGAGCCCGTCTCCCCCGTCCTGGCCGCGATGCCGCGCACCCGGATCGCGCTGGAGCTGCAGGTCACGCAGGAGTACACCGGCCAGCAGCAGCACGCCGTGTACCTCGGCCCGCAGTGGAGCGAGATCCTCGGCTTCCGGTTCTGGTCGGCCGACCGCACGGGCGGCTCCCCCACGGTCGCCGACCTGGCCACCGGTCGCGCCAAGGCCGTCGAGGACCCGGGCACCGGCACCTGGCACAAGCCCGCCGGCGGGTTCGCCGCCGTGTCCAGCGCGGGCGACGACGAGTTCTGGACCGGCCACCCGTTCGCCCAGGCCAACCTCTACGCCTACGGGCGGCTGTGCTGGGACCCGGCGCTGGACCCGGCCGACCTGCTCGACGAGTGGGCGGGCCTGACGTTCCCGGGTGCGCCGGACACCGTCCGGCAGGCGCTGCACGCCGTGCTCGACCGGTCGTGGGAGACGTACGAGCAGTACACGGCGCCGCTGGGTGTCGGCTTCATGGTGCGCCCCGGCCACCACTACGGGCCCGACGTCGACGGGTACGAGTACACCCCGTGGGGCACCTACCACTTCGCCGACCGCGACGGGATCGGCGTCGACCGGACGGTGCGCACGGGGACCGGGTTCGCGGGGCAGTACCCCTCGCCGTGGCGCGAGACGTACGGGTCGACGGCGACGTGCCCGGACGAGCTGCTGCTGTTCTTCCACCACGTGCCGTACACGCACGTGCTGCACAGCGGCAGGACCGTGATCCAGCACATCTACGACACCCACTTCGAGGGTGTGTCCCGCGTGGAGCGGATGATCGCCGCGTGGTCGGCGGCGGCACCACTGGTCGAGCCCCGCCTCGCCGAGCGCGTGGCGGAGCGGTTCGCGGAACAGCTCCGCAGCGCCACCGAGTGGCGGGACCAGGTCAACACCTACTTCCTGCGGAAGTCCGGCATCCCGGACGAGCAGGGACGCACGATCTACTGAGCGGGACCGGTCAGCCGCGCGGCACGTGCCGGGTGTGGGTGTACGTGCCCTTGCCGAAGGCCAGCACCTTGGCCGGGTCCACCGCGAACACCAGCGCGGTGCCGCCGACGTCGTTGCGGAACGCGCCGTCACCCACCTCGTACTGCCACTGACCGGTCCACTTGCCGCGCCAGGCGCCCGCCAGGCGCGCCAGCTGCGCTGCCTCGGTGACACGGACCGCCGGGCCCTCGACCATCACGTCGAGGCCCCGGTCCCAGGCGCTCGTGCCCGTGGTCAGCACCACGTTCGGGTTCACGGCCAGGTTGACCGCCTTCTGCTCCTCGGGGCCGGTGGTGAAGTGCAGCGCCCCGTCGAGCCAGACGGCGACCAGCGGGGTGACGTGCGGCCGGCCGTCGGCGCGGACCGTCGTCAGCCAGGTGATCTGGGCGTTCTCCAGCACCTCGACGGCCGCCTGCCAGGTGGTCGGCGCGGCGCCGGGGTCGCTGAACCGTGCGTCGAGGGTGGTGATCGGGTCGTCCATGGGCCTGCTCCTCAGGGTCGGTCGGACGGGCGGTGTTCGGCGGACGGGGCCGGGAAGAGCTCCGCGACGAGCCGGTCGATCTCGCCGGCGGCCGTCCAGTCGGGGGTGAACCGGTTGCGCAGCACGGCGACCGCGACCCCGGAGTCGATGTCGGCCCAGGCGCCCGACCCGTTCGCGCCGAGCATCCCGAAGGCCGAGCCCTGCCGGGCGGTTCCGCCCGGCCGCAGCGGGGCGAACCCGAACGCCCAGGACGCCCGCATGCCCATGACCTCGTCCGGCCCCTCGAACGCGGGCCGGGCCAGCTCCGCGAGCCGGGCCGGCGACACGAGCGTCACGTCCCTGTCCCCGAGCAGGCCCCCCAGCACCGATGCGGCACCCCGGGCCGACATGGTGCCCTCGGACGGGATGTCGCTCGTGAGCACGTCACGCCGGTTGGCGAACCCGGCGTCCGGCCGGATCCCGGGCGGCAGCGCCCGGTCGGCGGGCGACCCAGGAACCGGGGCCGACAGCGGTACGGCGCCTGGCACCTGTCGCGCGACCCGGTCCAGGAGGGACGGTGGGACGCCGAAGTGCACGTCGTCCTGCACGCCGAGCGGTCCCGTCACGGCGGTCCGCAGCCACCACGACAACGTGTGCCCCGTGGCCCGGCGCACCGTCTCGCCGAGCAGGAAGCCGAAGGTCTTGGCGTGGTAGCCGAACCGCGTGCCCGGCTCCCACCAGGGTTCCGCGGCCGCAAGGGCACGGCACATCCCGTCCCAGTCGCACAGGTCCTCGGCCGTGGTGCCGTAGGGCGGCGCGGGCACGCCCGCGGTGTGCATCAGCACGTGCCGCAGCGTCGTACCGCCCTTGCCGTGCGCCGCGAACTCGGGCCACACGTCCGCGACACGCAGGTCGTAGGCCAGCTCGCCGCGCTCCACGAGCACGTGCGCGACGGCGGAGGCCGTGCTCTTGGCCGCCGACGCGGCGAAGAACAGGGTGCCGGGTGTGACAAGCAGGCCGCGCTCGGGGTCGGCCGGGCCGCCCACGGCGTCGACGACGAGCCGGCCCCGGTGCACCACCGCGACCTGCAGGCCGACCTCGTCGCCCTCGGCCACGAGCCGGTCCACGAGGGCCTGGGCGCGCGTCTGCACCTGCTTGGCGAGGTCGGTCATACCAGGGCCGACGACGGGCGCCCCGGCGACTCATCGCTCCGGGCCGATGCGGCGGAGTACGATGGTCGGACAGTAGGAATTTCTCACCGGAGGCCGGCATGACCATCCTGACTCTTCGCCCCAAGAACCAGGTCACCGTCCCCAAGGAGATCGCCGAGGCGGCTGGCCTGCACGTCGGTGACGCCCTGGACTTCGCGGTGGTCGACGGAACGGTGGTGATCTCGAAGGTGGAGCTCGGGCGCCGGTCGGAGGAACGCCCCACCGCCGAGGACTGGCTCGCCGCAGCCGACTATGTCGGCACGCGTGACCGTGAGCTCCTGAACAGACTCGCCCAGTGACCCACCTGGTCCCGCCGCACATCGCGTTGCGGATGTTCGAGGCCGCCGAGCAGATCAAGCCGGTGGTCCGCGATCTGGGGCTGCTCGAGTCCTCGTTGACCCGCGCAGGCATGACGTCGTACGGCCAGGAGCTCTACCCCGGGATTCATCTGAAGATGGCGGCCACGCTCGACTCGGTGAACCGCAACCACCCGCTCATCGACGGGAACCAGCGCCTCGCGTGGATCGTCGTCGCAGCGACGTACCGTGTGAACGGCTTCCCCGGCCTCGCCGGCACGGTCGACGAGCAGGAGGCGCTCGTGCTGAAGGTCGCTTCCGATCATCCCGAGCTGGACTGGATCGCCGACCAGCTGGCGTCGATGTTCGACCCACCCGAGAAGCTTCACCGACCCTGACCGCCCTCGACCAGAGGCAGCACGCCCTCGGCAACGCGCCAGACCCTCAGGTCACCGGAGTGACCTGAGGGTCTGCGCGTGCCGGGGTCAGCGCGCGGCCAGGGAGGCCACCTCGCGGACCGAGGCGGCGATCGCCCGGAAGTCCTTGCTGAGGATCGCGCCGTGGTTGCTCGACACCTTCGCACCGACGGTGATGTGCGGGTTGCGGGCCGTCACGCCGTCGAGGCTGGTGCGGATGCGCTCCTGCTCGTCGCCCTTGCTGCCGAGCGACGTGCCCGAGGCCACCACGTACCGCGTGGGCACGGTGAGCCCGTCCAGCACCGGACCCAGCTCGGCCTCCCGGGAGAGCACGCCGAGCTCGATGTTGCTCTCCGCCTGCTGGTCCGCCGTCATGCGCGGGGTCAGGCCGGTGATGCGCAGCGGGACCGTCATCCAGCGCATCCGGCGGAACATCGTGCGGATGCGGTCCGCCATGGCGTCGTCCAGCCAGTCGTAGGGGAAGGCCCCGTCGACCAGCACGGCGCCCAGGGCGCGGCCCGGGTTGCGGTGGGCCCAGTGCGCCGCGACGACCGCGCCGTAGGACCACCCGACGACCACCGCCCGCTCGACGCCGCGCGCCGCGAGGACGGCGTCGACGTCGCGGACCGCGGCCTCGAAGGAGTAGTCCGCCGAGGCGCCCGACCTCCTGCCGCGGGCACGCTCGTCGTAGGTGATGTGCCGCCAGCCCGGGCCCAGCTCGGCGACCGTGCGCCGCCAGTAGCCCTGGGTGGCGAACTGGCCGTTGAGATAGATCACGGGGACGCCCGTGCCGCCGGTGTCGGTGACGTGCAGGGCCGTGTCGTCGACCGGCACCATGCCGGACCACGCCGAGGTCTTCGGGGACGTGCTGTCGTTCGTCATGGTGCCTCCTGGATCAGTGGGTCGTGGAGCCGGGCCGTCAGGTCGTGCGACCTGACGGCCCGGTGGTGCGGGACGGCGTCAGAGGCTGCGGGCCGTGATGTCGCCCTGCATCGTGGTGGCGCGGATGTCGAGCACCGGGGCGCCGTCGTTCTTCAGGGCGTTGCTGACGCGGCCGAGGCTGGTCCCGGCGTCGAGGGTCGCGGAGACGCCGGCCGCGGCCCCGACTGAGATGTCGCCCTGCTGCGTGCTCAGCACGACCGTGCCGCGCGCCGCCTCGGCGATCCGGACGGCACCGCGCTGGGTGCTGATCTCGGCGGGACCGTTGAGCCGACCCACCTCGACGTCGCCGTCCACCGCGCTGAGCCGCACGCTGTCCGCCTCGTCGATCTTGATCTGACGGTAGACGCCCTCGGCGACGACGTCGCCCAGGCGGCCGACGACGCGGAGCTCGGTGCTGGCGGACCGCGTCTCGACGGCCGACCCGGCGGGAAGCTGGACCGTGACCTCGACGGCGCCCGCGGTGCCCACGAGCTTGTTCTTCGGCTCGGGGGTGGCGACCCGCAGCACACCCTCGGTGAGGGTGACCGTGGTGCCCTCGGCGGTGGCCACGTCGCGGCTCTTGCCCGCGTCGGCCGGCCGGACCTCGACCGTGGTGTCGGTGCGGTCCGCGGCGATGATCTGGACCCGGCCGGCCGGGATGTCGAGGACGGCGGAGATGGGGGCGGGGGTGGTGAAGTTCTGCATGATGACCTGCTCCTGTGCTCGGTGGTGCTCGTGGTTTCTGATGTGGGAAACGCTACGTTGCATTCCACTTCATGGCAACACACTTGTTGCGTTGCACGAGCGTCGCACCAGGTCAACACGTATATATTGTTGCAACGAGCGTGATGTTAAAGCAACGATGCGCCAACGAGCGCGTTGCAATAGATCAGGCGTGAACGCTATGCTGGCCGGCAGGACCACGACGAGGAGACCGCGATGCCCGGAGGCAGGCTCACCAAGCAGGAACGCCAGCAGATCGCGCTGGGGCTGGCCGACAGCCTCCCGTACGCCGAGATCGCCCGGCGTCTGGACCGGCCGACGTCGACGGTCACGCGCGAGGTGCTGCGCAACGGCGGCCCCACCTCGTACCGCGCCGACCTGGCCCACCACGCGACCGAGCGACGCGTCCGCCGCAAGCGGCCGGCCGCGCCCCGGCCGGCGCAGGCGCCCGCCCGGCCCGACGGGCGGGACGCCGCGGCGGTGGCCGTCTACGAGGAGACGCTGACGGGGGTGCTCATGGCCTCGGGCCTGTCCAGGATCCCGGCCGGGGTGCTGACGTGCCTGTTCACCACCGACGCCGGCAGCCTCACCGCGGCCGACCTCGTGCGTCGCCTCCAGGTCAGCCCGGCGTCCGTCTCCAAGGCGATCACGTACCTCGAGAGCCAGGGACTCGTCCGCCGGGAACGGGGCGAGGGGCGACGCGAGCGCTACTTCGCCGACAACGACGTCTGGTACCAGTCCACGCTCGCCAGCGCCCGGTCCAACGACCAGCTCGCCGCGACGGCGCGGCAGGGCGTCTCCGTGCTCGGTGCGCACACGCCCGCCGCCGACCGGCTGGAGAACATCGCGCGGTTCCTCGACTTCATCAGCGAGAGCATCGTCCGGGCCGCCGAGCAGGCCCGCGCGGTGCTGCACGCGGGCCCCGCGCCGGCGTCGGACGACGAGCCGGACGCCGGCCGCTGACGCACGGACCGCTCAGAGCGGCGTGTCGCCCGGGACCTTCACGTCCTCGACGCGGGCCCGGGCCGGCAGGCCGATGTCCCAGAACTGGATGGTCTGCAGCACCCAGAAGAGCGCGAAGACGAGCATCAGCACGGCCTCGACCACGAACAGCGTCTGCGGGAAGACCGCGGGGAAGAACCGGTCGAGCACGACCATCATCGTGAGACCGCCGACCAGCACCACCGCCATCACCACGGCGATCGTCCGGTACCAGGCCCGGAAGGCGGCCGCCGACATGCCACGCAACCGTTCCAGGGCCTGCGCGGTGACCGCCCGGTCGGAACCGTTGATCCACGCGACCGCCACGAGGCAGGCGAACAGCAGCACGGCCGCCGCGTAGTGCGCCACCTGCAGGAAGCTCGCTGGCCAGGCCAGGAGCCAGACCCCGGTCGCCGCCCAGGTCAGCCAGGTGAGCCAGAGGTCCCAGCCCGCCGGTCCGGCGAGGTCACGACGGCGCGGCCAGGTGGCCAGCAGGAGCACCGGACCGCCGACGAGCAGCAGGGTGCCGATGTTGTTGCCCACCCGCTCGGGCATGTCGACGCAGTACGGCTCGGCCGTGCACAGGGCGGCGTCGAGCGGCGTCGGCACCAGGGCCACGACGAGCGCCAGCAGGCCCGCGACGTTGAGGAGCACCTCCTCGGCACCGTGCCGGCCCTTGATCGCGACGAGGCACGTGCCGATGCCGACGAGCGACCCCACGAACACGCTCTGCACGGGCGAGTAGAAGTACGCGCTGATCGACGCGTGCCACCACTCCTCGCCCGACCCGAGCCGGCCGTGGTCGGCCACGATCTGCAGGCCCAGCGACACGAACAGCACCAGCACCACCGCGACGATCGCCACGCGCAGGTAGCGATACGTCAGCCGTGCCGGGTCCCCCTGCTTGATCACCATGGGCACACCCTGGCGCAAGTGCCACAGATTGGACAATGTTGCACGGTCATGCCGCGGCGGTGAAACGCTCCTCGACGTCGGTCAGCAGTGGCCCGGCGTTGCGCAGCACGAGCGCGAGCCAGACGACCGCGAGCAGGCCGAACAGCACCTCCGTCGTCAGCACGATCACCCCTCCCGCGAGCACCAGCAGGGAGAGGGTCCCCAGCGTGACCAGCGGGCGGGCCGCGAGGTAGTGGGCGGCGAGCCGTGCGGCGTCACGCGTCCGGAAACCGAAGAACGAGACGATGACCAGCACGTTCACGGACCAGAGCAGAAGGCCGGCCCCGATCACCACGAGCGCGGGCGCGAACCAGCCGGGCACGCCGGCCGCGTCGAGGTTCGCGAGCGAGACCGCCACCACGCCGAGCACCACGACCGCGGGCGTCCACACCCGTAACGCGTCGGCCCAGTTCAGGCGGTATCCGCGCCAGAAGGACGCGGCCGGTGCGAGCCCCTCGGTCCTGGTGCGGTCCCGGAGCGCGAACAGTCCCGCCGACGCCGCCGGGCCCAGCGGCACCAGGCACAGCACGACCAGCGGGGCGTTGCCGACCGACCGGTCGAGCAGCGCCAGGGCGACCAGGCCGGGCAGCGAGGTCAGCACGAGCAGCAGCTCGACCACGAGATACCAGTAGACCGCGTTCGCGCCGCGCCCCAGGGGGCCGTCGCCGTACTCCCTGCGCTCAGCCACGGGCCACGATCCTCGCGTCGTCGAGCCAGGGCGGGGTCTCGTCGCGGACGGGGTCGAGGGTCACCAGGGTCACGCCGTGGCGGCCGAGCGTCAGGTCGAGGTCGGCGCGGCCGCCGTCCGCCGTCGGCACCACGGGCAGGGAGAACGCCCGCCGCGCGGGCTCGCTCGCGTCGTGCAGCGCGTCGAGCTGCCCGGCCGACGGCGACGCCGGCCGACCCATCTCGCGCCAGGCGGCCCAGGCGTTGCCGGCGGACTCGTCGACGTCGTACCGCAGGACGAACACGCGGCCGCCCGCCGTGGCGGGGCTCGCCCCGGCGGGGCCGACCGGGACGCTGAGCCGCACCTCGTGCCGGTCGGGCTCGACCGGGTCGGCCGAGCCGCCCACCGGCTGCCAGGCGAGCACCGTCACCCGTCCCGTCCCGGGGTGCCGCGTGACCAGGTGGTCGGCGCCGAGCGCGAGCACCTCCCGCCCCATCCGCGCCATGAACGTGTACACGTGGTAGGTCGGCTTGCGCACCTGACGGTGCGCCAGCATGCCGAACCCGCCGTGGAAGAACGACGCCGGGACACCCTCCTCCTCGAAGACGTCGCTGAACGTCCAGTACGCGAACGAGTCGGCGTGCTGTCCGCCGCCCGCGAGCACGGGCGCGAGACAGGCGGCGTTGTACGCCGTGTCGTGCACCGGGTTGTCGGGCCGGTAGCTCGTGTTGAACTCGGTGACGTGCAGCGGCCGGTCCGCGAGCGCCGTCCCCGACAGGATCGTCCGCGGCCTGGCGAACTGGTCCAGCAGCTCCTGCGGACGCCCCAGGGTCTGGTAGACGCCGAACGGCACGTGCTGCGCGGGCCCGGAGGTGTAGGCGTGCACGGACAGGAAGTCCGCCGGAAGGTCGCGTTCGGCGACGAAGTCCGCGAAGGGCTTCCACCAGTCGTCGGCACCCGGGGAGAGCGCGGGGCCGCCCACCTGGAGCTCGGCGTCGACGTCCTTCACCGCGAGCGCGGACGCCTCGTAGAGGCGGAAGTACGCCTCCTGGTCCGCGCCGGCCCAGAAGTGGGGCAGGTTGGGCTCGTTCCACACCTCGACCGGCCAGGTCCGCACCTCGTCGAGGCCGTACCGGTCGACGAGGTGCCGTAGGAGGGCGCGCACGAGGGCGGCCCACTCGGCGTGGTCGCGCGGCGGGGTCACGTTGCCGAGCCACCAGAACACCGTCTGGTCGCCCGAGGCGAGGGCCCGGGGCATGAACCCGAGCTCCAGGAACGGCTTGATCCCCAGCTCCAGGTACGCGTCGACCACCTGGTCCACGTAGGTGAATACGTAGGCGGTACCCCGGTGACCTGCGACGTCGTACGGCCGGTGGACGGCGACGTCGTCGTGCAGGATGCCGTGGCCGCGGATGTACCGGAAGCCGATCTCACGCTGCACCAGGGCCAGGGAGTCCTGGTAGTCGCGCCGCAGCGCGAGGTTGAACCGCCCGGTGCCGACGCACGTGCGCCAGGCGTCGCTGAGGGTTCCGGCGGGCTCGGTCGGCACGATGGTGCGGGGCACGTGTCTCCTCGGTCGTTCGGTCGAGCGCGGCCGGGTGCGCGGGCGTGGTCGACGCACCGCGCACCCGGCCCGGGGAAGGACTGCTGTCACTCGCCGCCGGCGACGGCGCTGTTGGCGAGCTCCACGTAGTCGGTCATGCCGGCTGCCTCGAGCTCGGCCACGTAGTCGTCCCACTCGCTGAGCGGCCGATCGCCCACGATGAACTGGGCGGTGTTCTGGTACACGATGTCCTGCAGGTTCGTCAGGTAGAGGGTTGCCTGCTCCTGCTCCATCTCGTCGTACGTGATGGCGGGCGGGAGGGGCAGCTCCTCCTTCTCGTTCATCCCGTCGAGGAACTCGACGACCTCGTCGCGCAGCATCGACTTGTCCAGCTCCTCGGTGGACCCGTGGGCCAGCATCCAGACGCCGTTGTGGTAGCCGAAGTCCTTACGGAGCTCCTGGGGTGCGCCGGGGTTCAGGCCGTTGACGTCGATGTCCTCGTTGAGGACGCGCTTGTCGCCGTCCCACTCGAACGTCTCGCCCTCGACGCCCCACTTGGCGAACTCCAGGCCCTCGTCCGAGTAGTACAGCCAGTCGACGAACTGCAGCATCGCGAGGAAGTCGTCCTGCTTGGCCGCCTCGGCACCGAACACGATGCCCGACTCGCGGCGCGAGCCCGCCGACAGGTAGCTCCCGTAGGGGCCGGCGGGCACGACGATCTGGTGCACCTCCGCGTCCTTGGTGCCGAGCTGGTCGAAGTTGTCGCGGTACTTCACGAGCTCCTGGTCGTTCGAGCTGATGGCGGCGACGCTGCCGGACGCGAACTTCTGCTCGCCCTGCTCCATCTCCTGGGTGACGGACTCGGGGTCCATCAGACCCTCCTCCACGAGCGAGGCGAAGTAGGTCACCAGCTCCCGGTAGCCGTCGGAGGCGCCGGCGTAGGTGAACTCACCGGCCTCCTCGTCCCACCACAGGCCGTTGATGAAACCGGTGCCCGCCGACGTGCCGAAGTTGGGCGCCGCCGCGTTGAGCGTCTGCTCCATCGGGCTGTTGATGGACCACTTGTCGCTGAACGGGTACTTGATGTCCGGGTTGGCCTCCTTGACGGCCTCGAGCTGCTCCTTGAACTCGTCCCAGGTCTCGGGGTCCTCGGTGATCCCGGCCTTCTCCCACAGGTCCGAGCGCACGGCGATGGAGTACTGCGGCTTCGCGATCTCGTGGATGCCGGGCAGGATGTAGTACTTGCCGTCCTCCTGCCGGAGCTGCTCGACCTCGGCCTCGAGGCCCCACTTCTCGATCTTGTCGAGGAAGTTCGGCATGTGCTCCACGTAGTCCGAGATCGGCAGCAGGGCGTTGCGGAACTGCGTCTCCTCGCCCGCGTAGATCGAGGGCATGATGTCGGGCGCGTCCCCCGAGCTGATGAGCACCGACCGCCGCGTCGCCAGGTCGGCGAGCGGCACGTTGACGTACTCGAACTCGACGTTCTGGTCGTTCTTGAGGTGCTCGACCATCGGCCAGTCCTCCTTGAACGGGTAGTCCGGGTGGTCGCGGTACAGCAGGCTGAAGTCGACGGGCTCCGTCGCCTTGAACGTGGTGCCGACCTCGAAGTCCTCCATGTAGCCGACCTGCGACTCCATGTCGATCTCGCCGGACTCCTCCGCGCCGCCGCCGCTGGTCGAGCACGCGGTGAGCGTGACGGCCAGGGCCGACGCCGCCAGGCCCGCGGCGGCCCTCCTCGGGGTGATCCTCATGGTTCTCCTTCAGGGTGTGAACGCCGTCGCCTCTGACGGTCAGGATGGTTCGGGTGGTCGTCGTGCACCTGCGGCGTGCGGTCAGCCCTTGACGGAGCCGAGCATCACGCCGGACACGAAGTACTTCTGGATGAACGGGTACACGCAGACGATGGGCAGGACCGTGAGCAGCATCGCCACGGACTGGACGTTCGCCTGGATCTGCACCGTGTCGCTGCCGAGGTCCGTCGTGGACGTGGCCGCGGCGAGCAGGTTGCGGAGGTAGAGCGTGACCGGGTACATGTCGCGGTCGTTCAGGTACAGGTACGCCTGGAACCACGAGTTCCAGAACTGCACGGCGTAGAAGAGGGTCATCGTGGCGATGACCGCCTTGGACAGCGGCAGCACGATGCGGAAGAACACGCCGTACTGCGACATGCCGTCGATCTCTGCGGCTTCCTCCAGCTCCTGGGGGAAGTTGTCGAAGAACGACTTCATGACGAGCAGGTTGAAGACGTTGATCGCGCCCGGCACGACGATCGCCCAGATCGTGTTCTTGAACCCGAGGGCGTCGATGAGCAGGTAGTTCGGGATCAGCCCGCCCGCGTACAGCATGGTCACCATGGCGAGGCCGATGAGGACCCCTCGGCCCTTCAGGTACGGCTTGGACAGCGCGTACGCGAAGGTCGTGGTGAGCGCCATCGCGATAGCTGTGGCGAGCAGCGTGTACACGACCGTGTTGCGGTAGTTGACCCAGAAGATCGAGTCGCCCATCACGCTCGCGAAGGTCGTCAGGTTGAACCCGCGCGGCCACAGGTTGACCGCGCCGGCAGCGATGTAGGCCTGGGAGCTGAACGCCTTCGCCACCATGTTGAGGAAGGGGTACAGCGTGAGGAACGTGATCACCACCAGCACGAGCCCGTTGACGATCCGGAACGCCCGGTAGCCGGGCGTGTCCTTGACCGTGGTAGTGGCGGGACGGACCGCCGTGATGTCAGGGGTGTTCGTCGTCACCACAGGGAGGCTCCCACCGCTCGCTTCGAGATCTGGTTGGCCGTGACGACCAGGGCGACGCCGATCAGCGCCTCGAACAGGCCGATCGCGGCGGCGAACGAGTAGTTGCCGCCCTCACCGATCCCCACGCGGTACAGGTACGTGGAGAGCACGTCGGCCGTGTCGTAGGTGAGGGGGTTGTACAGCAGCAGCACCTTCTCGAACCCGACCGCCATGAAGGTGCCGATGTTGAGGATGAGCAGCACCATCATCGTGGGCCGGATGCCGGGGAGCGTGATGTGCCAGGTCTGCTGCCACCGGTTGGCCCCGTCGATCCGCGACGCCTCGTAGAGCTGGTCGTCGATGGTGGTCAGCGCGGCGAGGTAGAGGATGGTGCCCCAGCCGACCGTCTGCCACACCTCGGACGTCAGGTAGATGGTGCGGAACCAGTCCGCCCGCTGCATGAACGGGATCGCCTCGCCGCCGAACCCCTCGATGATCTGGTTGATCGTGCCGTTCACGGCGGTGAGCTGGAAGACCATGCCCGCCACGATCACGATCGACATGAAGTGCGGCAGGTAGGTGATGGTCTGGACCACCCGCTTGAACAGCCGCGACCGCAGCTCGTTGAGCAGGAGCGCGAGGATGATCGGCAGCGGGAAGCAGATCGCCAGGGTCAGGCCGCCGAGGACGACCGTGTTCCAGAAGACGTCCCAGAACGGCTTGCTCTGGATGAACATCTGGAAGTAGTAGAGGCCGACCCACTCGTCGCCGAACATCGACCCGCCCGGCCGGTACCTCCGGAAGGCGATCACGTTCCCGATCATGGGCACGTAGCGGAACACCAGGAGGAAGATCACCGGCAGGAGCACGAACGTGTACAGGCGCCAGTGCCGGCGCAGGGACACGCGCCACGTCTCGTTGTTCCGGAGCTGCTGCGGCGGCCTGAGCCCTGCGCCGACGACGGCGCCACCCGCGCCCCCGGGCAGCCCACCACCGGTCCGCGGTACGGCATCGACCGTTCCCGTGCCTCGTGCCATCAAGTCCTCCGGTCACCGCGCCGTGCCGGGCCTCGTCCGAGGACGCCACGTCGTCGTGGAACGTTTTCGAAACTATCGACACCTTTACCGATAGTCTGTGGCTGGGACATTAGGGTGATAATCACCGTCACGTCAAGGGCATCCCTCGATCGTCGGGTGTCACGATGCGATCACGCCGTAGGCGGCCAGGGACTGCTCCCGTACTGGTGTACCGTCAGCAGGGAAAGTTTCGACGTGAGATCGAAAGGCCTACGGAATGACCGGCACGCGGCCCGGCCCCACCATCGCGTCGATCGCGAACGAGCTCGGCCTGTCGGTGCCGACGGTCTCCAAGGTGCTCAACGGCCGCGCCGACGTGGCCCCGGCCACCCGCGACCGGGTCGAAGCCGCGCTGGAGAAGCACCAGTACCGGCGGCGGCGACAGACCGGCGCACCGGCCGGCACCGGGCTGATCGACCTCGTCTTCCACCGCCTGGGCTCGGCCTGGTCCATGGAGATCATCCGCGGCGTCGAGGACGCGGCCGCCGAGTCGCACCTCAGCGTCATCCTGTCCGAGCTGGGCGGCGAGCACCGCCCGCCCGCCCGGTGGCTCGACACCACGATGGCGCGGCCGCCGCTGGGTGTGCTGCTCGTGGCGGCCAACCTGTCGGACGGGCAGCACCACCAGCTCGACCGCCGGGGCATCCCGTACGTGGTGATCGACACCGACGGGGAGCCACCCGCCGACGTCGCCTCCGTCGGCTCGGACAACTGGAACGGCGGGCTGCAGGCCACGCGCCACCTGCTCGCCCTGGGGCACCGCCGCATCGCGATGATCGGCGGGCCCGGCGACATGCTGTGCAGCCGCGCGCGCGTGGACGGGTTCCGTTCGGCGCACGAGGAGGCGGGCGTCGCCGTCGACCCGGCGCTCGTGCGCCAGGGCAACTTCTACGTGGAGGCCGGGTTCGAGCACGGGCTGGAGCTCCTGTCGCTCCCCGACCGGCCCACCGCGGTGTTCGCCGGGTCGGACATGCAGGCCCTGGGGCTGCTCCGCGCCGCGCACCAGCTCGGGCTGCGGGTACCCGAGGACCTGTCGGTGGTGGGCTACGACGACCTGCCGCTGGCCTCCTGGGTCGGGCCGCCGCTGACCACCGTGCGGCAGCCGCTCCGCGAGATGGGAGCGGCCGCCACGCAGATCCTGCTGGAGCTCGCCCAGGGCCGGTCGCCGACGGTGCGCCGGCTCAACCTGTCGACGGAGCTGGTCGTGCGGGAGTCGACGGCGCCCGCGGGGTGACCGGCCGTCAGATCGAGCGCGCGTGCGCCGCGAGCCGGTCGAAGGCCGCGTCCAGCTCGGTGTCCACGACCTGCGCCTCGGGATGGGCGTCGAACCAGGACACCTGCTCCTGCGCCCCGACGTCGTAGGTGATGGTGGTGCCGAACTCGGGCACGAGCGTGCGCACCTTCGAGCTGTCGAAGACCATCGAGTGCGCCTTGTCGCCCACCAGGCCGGGACCCAGGTCGGGCAGCACGCGGGCGATGGTCTCGGACGCGACGTGCACCAGGTCGGGGCTGCGCACACCCGCCGCCTCGGCGAGCCACGTGTAGATCTGGTCCCAGGTGGGGGCGTGCGTCCCGGTGATGTGGAAGGTGTCCCCCACGGCCAGCGGGTTGCCCAGCAGGCCCACGAACCCGACCGCGAAGTCCTCGGTGTGCGTGATGGTCCACAGGGACGTGCCGTCGCCGTGGACGACGACGGGCTTGCCCGCCCGCATCCGGGCCACGTCGGTCCAGCCGCCCGACGTCGGCAGCAGCGTGCGGTCGTAGGTGTGCGACGGCCGGACGATCGTGGCGGGGAACCCGTTCTCGCGGTACTCGCGCACGAGCAGGTCCTCGCACGCGATCTTGTCGCGGGAGTACTGCCAGAACGGGTTGCGCAGCGGCGTCGACTCCCGGACGGGCAGCCGCGACGGCGGCGTCTGGTAGGCCGAGGCCGAGGAGATGAACACGTACTGCCCCGTCCGCCCGGAGAACTGGGCGACGTCACGCGCCACGTGCTCGGGGCTGAACGCCCGGAACTGCGCCACGACGTCGAACTCCCGGCTGCCCACAGCGGCGGCGACGGCCTCCGCGTCGTTCGCGTCGGCGACGAGCGTCTCCACCCCGGCCGGCACCGGACGGGTCGTGGATCTGCCTCGGTTGAGCACGGTCACCCGGTGTCCGAGCCGCGCGGCCCGGGCCACCGAGGCATGACTGATGATTCCGCTTCCGCCGATGAACAGGATGCTCTGGGACATGCCCCCAATCCTTGCACCGAGCACCCTGTCTGCGCTGGTCGGGGGCAA
This sequence comes from Promicromonospora sp. NPDC052451, assembly GCF_044547525.1. Taxonomy (NCBI): domain Bacteria; kingdom Bacillati; phylum Actinomycetota; class Actinomycetes; order Micrococcales; family Promicromonosporaceae; genus Promicromonospora; species Promicromonospora sp. NPDC052451. The sequence goes on along the minus strand of NZ_JBIUAP010000015.1, from coordinate 24,733 downwards.
GATCGGTCCGAGGTGCGGACACCCGCCGATCCCGCCCCCGAACCACGTCCAGCAGCAGGTCAGCGCTGTACGCGCGCGCTGCCCCCGCCGGCCAGCTTCGCCACCTCGGCGAGCGTCGCCATGGTGGTGTCGCCCGGGGTGGTCATGGCCAGCGCACCGTGGGCCGCACCGTACTCGACGGCCTCCTGGAGCGAGCCGAGCTCCATGAGGCCGTAGGCCAGGCCGGAGGCGAACGAGTCGCCGCCGCCCACGCGGTCGAAGATCTCCAGGTCGGCCCGGTGGGTCGCCTCGGCGAAGCCCTCCGCGCGCGACCAGGCGATGGCGCCCCAGTCGTTGCGGGACGCCGAGCGCACGCCGCGCAGCGTCGTCGCGATCACCTGGAAGTTCGGGTACGCCTCCGACGCGGTCTTGATCATCGCGCGGAACGCGCCCGTGTCCAGGTCGGTGAGGTTCTCGTCGACGCCCTCGACCTCGAAGCCGAGCGAGGCAGTGAAGTCCTCCTCGTTGCCGATCATGACGTCCACGTGCTGCGCCAGGCGCCGGTTGACCTCGCGCGCCCGCTCCTCGCCGCCGATGCCCTTCCACAGGGAGGGCCGGTAGTTCAGGTCGTAGGACACGATGGTGCCGTGTCGGCGGGCCGCGGACATGGCGGCCTCCGCGACGTCCGCGCTGCTCTCGGAGAGCGCCGCGAAGATGCCGCCGGTGTGCAGCCAGCGCACGCCGCGGGAGAACAGCGCGTCCCAGTCCACGTCCTCGGGCTTCAGCTGTGAGATGGCGGTGTTGCCGCGGTCGCTCACGCCCACCGCGCCGCGCACGCCGAAGCCGCGCTCGGTGAAGTTCAGACCGTTGCGCACCGTGCGGCCGATGCCGTCGTAGGGCACCCACTGCACGTACTGCGTGTCGAGACCGCCGGTGAGCATGAAGTCCTCGACCAGGCGGCCGATCTCGTTGTCGGCGAGCGCGGTGACGATCGCGCCGCGCAGGCCGAAGCAGCGGCGCAGGCCGCGGGCCACGTTGTACTCGCCGCCGCCCTCCCACACGTCGAAGCTGCGGGCGGTGCGCACCCGGCGGTCGCCCGGGTCGAGGCGGAGCATGACCTCGCCGAGCGCGACGACGTCGTAGGCGCTCTCGGCGGCGGGGCGGACGGTCAGCGAGCTCATCGGTTCTTCTCCTGGTCGATCTGGGCGGCGAGGGCCACGGCGTCGCGGGTGCGGCTGGTGATCCCGTCCCAGTCCCCCGCGGTGACGAGCGTGCGGTCCACCATCCAGGAGCCGCCGACGGCGAGCACCGGGGCCAGGCCGAGGTAGTCGCCGAGGTTGGCGGCGCTGACGCCGCCCGTCGGCACGAACCGCAGGCCTGGGAACGGCGCGGAGAACGCCTTGATCGCGGCGGGCCCGCCGACCACGGACGCGGGGAACAGCTTGACGACGTCGACCCCCAGGTCGAGCGCGGCCATGATCTCCGACGGCGTGGCGACACCGGGCAGCACGGGCACGCCGTGCTCCTGGGCGCGGCGCACGACGGCGGCCGACAGCCCCGGGGAGACGATGTAGCGCGCGCCGGCCTCGACGACGTCGTCCACCTGCGCGACCGTGGTGACGGTGCCGGCACCGACCACGACGTCGGGGTGGTTCTTGGCGACCGCGCGGATGGCGTCGAGGCCGCCCGCGAGCCGCAGCGTGATCTCGGCGACCGGCAGGCCGCCGACGACGAGCGCGTCGGCGAGGCGGGCGCCCTCGTCGGCGCCGTCGACCACGACGACCGGGACGAGCCGGTGCGCGGCCAGCGCGTCGAGGACCGGGTTGTCGGGGGATGACATGCGTGCTCCGTTTCGCTATGGTGAACGCCTGTTGTTCACTGCGAAACGCATGCTACGTGAGGGAGTCCCATGGAAGCCAGCCCGCTCGGCAGCGTCGACAAGGCGCTGCTGGCCCTCGACACCCTCGCGGGCTTCGGCGCCGCGGGCGCGCCGCTGGCCACGCTGGCCCAAGCCGTGGGCGTCAGCAAGCCGACGCTGCACCGCACCCTCGCCGCGCTGCGGCACCGCGGCTTTGCCGAGCAGACGCCGGACGGCGCCTACCGGCTCGGCCCCTCCGCCCTGGCCCTGGGCAGCTCCTACCTGGCCGAGGAGAACCTCCCCGCACTGCTGCACCCGGCCCTGACGGCGCTCAGCGAGGCGGTCGACGAGCTGGTGCACCTCGGGGTGCTCGCCGGGCGCGAGGTGGTCTACCTCGACAAGGTGGAGCCGCAGCGCGCGGTCCGGGTGTGGTCCGCCGTCGGACGGCGGCGGGCGGCCGCGACCACCGCTCTGGGGCGGGCGCTGCTCTCGACCCAGGACCTGGACGACGCCGCGCTGGAGCGGTTCGCCGAGGGCAGCACCCCGGCGGAGCGCCTGCGCGACGTGCTCGCGGAGGCCCGGCGCACCGGAGTCGGCAGCGAGACCGAGGAGAACGAGCGTGGCATCGCCTGCGTCGCGGTGCCGCTGCTCCGGGCGGGCCGTGCCGTCGCGGCGGTCAGCATCACGGCGCCGGTCGAGCGGCTGCAGGGCGCGTCACGGGCCGAGCGGGTCGGCGCGCTCCGCGAGGTGCTGCCGGGGCTGCTCCCGGCGGGCCTGACGATCCCGCCGACGGCGTGACGGCAACCTGACTGACACCCCCTCCCGACGAGGCCGAGCCGGTGAGGCGGTCCGAGGGGGCCGAGCTGCCATCGACCGGACAGGCATCGACCGGACCGGCATCCACCAGGCCGGCATCCACCAGACCGCCGTCGACCAGGCCCCCACCGGGCACGACAAAGGCCCGGCCACCCCTCGCGGGATGGCCGGGCCTTGTGTCAGGACCGGGTCCTACCGGGCGATCACGCCCCGCCGGCCGCCATCTGGCCCGACGGCGGCAGGTCGCGCGGCACCAGACCGGCGCCCGCGGGCACCGACTGGGGCTCGGCCTGGGTCGGCCGACGACGCTCGTCGCGCTCCACACCGCGGAACGTGAACTCGCCGAGGATGCCCTCGCCCTCGCCGTCGACGATCACCAGCTGACCCGCCGTGAGCTCGCCGAACAGGATCTTCTCGGACAGCGTGTCCTCGATCTCCCGCTGGATGGCTCGCTTCAGCGGACGGGCGCCGAGCACCGGGTCGTAGCCCTTCTCCGCCAGCAGGTGCTTGGCGGCAGGCGTGAGCTCGATGCCCATGTCCCGGTCACGCAGGCGACGGTCGAGCTTCGCGATCTCGAGGTCGACGATCTGGATGATCTCGTCCTGCGAGAGCTGCGGGAACACGACCGTGTCGTCCACACGGTTGAGGAACTCGGGCCGGAAGTGCTGCTTGAGCTCCTCGTTGACCTTGGCCTTCATGCGCTCGTAGGAGGTCACCAGGTCGCCGCCGGAGTTGAAGCCGGTCTGGACGCCCTTGGCGATGTCCCGCGTGCCCAGGTTGGTGGTCATGATGATCACGGTGTTCTTGAAGTCGACCACGCGACCCTGCGAGTCCGTGAGGCGACCGTCCTCGAGCACCTGCAGCAGCGAGTTGAAGATGTCGGCGTGCGCCTTCTCCACCTCGTCGAACAGGACCACGGAGAACGGCTTGCGCCGCACCTTCTCGGTCAGCTGGCCACCCTCGTCGTAGCCGACGTATCCGGGCGGGGAACCGAACAGTCGCGAGACCGTGTGCTTCTCCGAGAACTCGGACATGTCGAGCTGGATGAGCGCGTCCTCGTCGCCGAACAGGAACTCGGCGAGCGCCTTGGCGAGCTCGGTCTTACCGACACCCGTGGGGCCGGCGAAGATGAACGAGCCACCGGGACGCTTCGGGTCCTTGAGGCCGGCCCGCGTACGGCGGATCGCCTGCGACAGAGCCTTGATCGCGGCCTCCTGGCCGACGACCCGCTTGTGCAGCTCGTCCTCCATGTGGAGCAGCCGGCTGGACTCCTCCTCGGTGAGCTTGACGACCGGGATGCCCGTGGACATCGCCAGCACCTCGGCGATCAGCTCGTCGTCGACCTCTGCGACCGTGTCGAGGTCGCCCGACTTCCAGGCCTTCTCCTTGTCCGCACGGACCTGCGTGAGCTGCTTCTCCTTGTCACGCAGACCGGCGGCCTTCTCGAAGTCCTGCTCGTCGATCGCCGACTCCTTCTCGCGGCGCGCCTCGGCGATGGACTCGTCGAGCTCCTTGAGCTCCGGCGGCGCCGTCATCCGACGGATGCGCAGCCGGGCACCGGCCTCGTCGATCAGGTCGATCGCCTTGTCCGGCAGGAACCGGTCGTTGATGTACCGGTCCGCCAGCGTCGCGGCGGAGACCAGAGCGGAGTCCGTGATGGACACGCGGTGGTGCGCCTCGTAGCGGTCGCGCAGACCCTTGAGGATCTCGATGGCGTGCTCGAGCGACGGCTCCGACACCTGGATCGGCTGGAAGCGGCGCTCCAGGGCCGGGTCCTTCTCGACGTACTTGCGGTACTCGTCGAGGGTGGTGGCGCCGATGGTCTGGAGCTCACCGCGCGCCAGCATGGGCTTCAGGATGGAGGCGGCGTCGATCGCGCCCTCGGCGGCACCCGCACCCACCAGGGTGTGGATCTCGTCGATGAACAGGATGATGTCGCCGCGGGTGCGGATCTCCTTGAGCACCTTCTTGAGGCGCTCCTCGAAGTCACCGCGGTAGCGCGAGCCGGCCACCAGGGCGCCCAGGTCAAGCGTGTAGAGCTGCTTGTCCTTGAGCGTCTCGGGGACGTCGCCCTTCACGATGTCCTGCGCGAGACCCTCGACGACGGCCGTCTTGCCGACGCCCGGCTCGCCGATCAGGACCGGGTTGTTCTTGGTGCGGCGGGACAGCACCTGCATGACCCGCTCGATCTCCTGCGTGCGCCCGATGACCGGGTCGAGCTTGCCCTCGCGCGCAGCCTGGGTCAGGTTGCGACCGAACTGGTCGAGCACGGCCGAGCCCGCGGGCTGACCCTCCTGAGGACCACCGGCGGAGACGGGCTCCTTGCCCTGGTAGCCGCTCAGCAGCTGGATGACCTGCTGGCGCACCTTGTTGAGGTCGGCACCCATCTTGGTGAGCACCTGCGCCGCCACGCCCTCACCCTCGCGGATGAGACCGAGCAGGATGTGCTCCGTGCCGATGTAGTTGTGGCCGAGCTGCAGCGCCTCGCGCAGCGACAGCTCCAGCACCTTCTTGGCGCGCGGCGTGAACGGGATGTGCCCGCTCGGCGCCTGCTGCCCCTCACCGATGATCTCGGTGACCTGCGTGCGGACGCCGTCGAGCGAGATCCCGAGCGACTCCAGCGCCTTGGCGGCAACGCCCTCACCCTCGTGGATGAGGCCGAGCAGGATGTGCTCCGTGCCGATGTAGTTGTGGTTCAGCATCCGCGCCTCTTCCTGGGCGAGGACGACGACGCGACGGGCGCGATCCGTAAATCTCTCGAACATGTGCTGCTCCTCACGCGGGCGGCGGGCACCTGCACCGGCGGTACCAGGCCTGACCGCAACGACTCTATGCGCTCCCAACGCGGCGACCTACCGGTTGATGCCCATGTTCGCCAGGGGCGTGACGATGGAGGGTGTGCGGGCGGCACAGGACGTCCCGCCCCGGCGCGACACGCCCGGGCGCAGCGGTCCGACGGCGAGTCCGGGCCGATTCTTCCCCGATTACGTGCCGATTCTGGCCGCGGTCGTTGACGCCTCACCCGCTACCCGGCAGTCTCGTGTCTACGCGAACCCGCCCCGGGGAGGCCACATGGCGGACGAACCGAGCCCGACCCCCGAGTCCTGGGAACAGATCGTCGCGCGATTCGCCCGGTTCTCCGGCGTCGTCGGCGAAGTGGACGACCCGCTGACGTGGGGACTGGACCTCGTCGAGGAGGAGGTCACCGGTGTCTCCGACAGCGCCGACCCCACCGAGGAACGCTTCCTGCGGTCCTACCGCACGTTCTCCGGCGAGACCGTCGAGGTCGAGACGCTGCGCGTGCCGGCCACCCCGGCCCAGATCGAGGACATCGTCCGCGCCGCCTGCAGCGGGGCGCTCGTCGCGCCCCTGCACGCCGACGTCGACCCGGCGGCACCGCCGGAGATCACCGACGTCGCGGACCTCGCGGAGTCCTACCAGGACTATCGCAGCGCGATGCGCGCGATCGTCGCCGAGGTCGACGACGTGCCGTGCGAGACGCGCCAGTTCCGGGTCGACGGGGAGACCAAGCGCTGCATGCGCGTGACGGTGCGCAACGTGACCGCCGTGTACTCCCCGGCGGCCGACCGGGCGGTGGTCGTGACCGGCCCCGCCGACCTGGTGGACCGGGTCGACGTCGTCACCCGGCCCATCCGCAACCTGCTCCACGGGGAGGAAGGGCCGCGGTTCTGACCCGCACCTCACCCGCGCAAGGCCCCGGAACCCGGGCGGTACGGCGGTAGGATCGCCGCTGTGATCCGTGCCACCGCCCCCGTCGCGCCCTCGCGGCCGACGGCGCGCAGCGCCCGGACCCGGCGTGCCGGCACCCTGTCGCTCCTGCTGACGGCACTGCTGGCCCTCGCCGGTACCGCCGTGGGCGGGACCACCGCGACGGCCGAGGTCTCGGGCGACGAGATCTGGGTGAGCGTGGACGGTGTCGCCTTCGAGCCCGGCCGGGAGAGCGACGAGCTGGCGTACGTCGTGCGGCCCGTCGGTTCCCGCTACGGCGGGCAGGCGTACGACCGTGACCTGACCCGGGACGAGCAGCGCAGCGGCTGGGCCGCGTTCACGGAGGCCCGCCGGTCCTTCCCGGACGGCTACTGCGTGGTGTGGGTCGAGGTCGAGGACGCGAGCAGCTGGCACGAGTCGGACGAGCAGGCCGTGTGCAGCGCCACGGAGCCGGCCGAGAGCACCGAGCCCACGTCCACCCCCACGCCGACGGCGACGAAGACCCGGCCCACCCAGGCGGCCACCCCCAGGCCCGGAGCCGGTCAGCCGGGATCCACGCCGACGCCGGTCACCAGCGACCCGGCCGAGGCCGAGCCGTCCAGCCCGGCACCCACGCCGTCCGCGTCGCCGTCGCCCAGCCCGTCGGCGTCACCGTCCGCCTCGGCGTCACCGAGCCCGTCGCCCTCCCCGACGGCGCTGAGCGGGGCGCTCATGCCGAGCATCCCGCCGCAGTCTCCGGTCCGGGCACGCGTCGACGCGGGCCAGGAGCAGGAGGTCGTCACGCCGCTCGGCTGGGTGGCCGTGCTCGCCACCGGCGCGGCCCTCACGGCGGGCGGCCTGCTCATGCTCTGGCGCCGCCTCACCTGACGATCGGCCGGGCCCCGGCGTGCGGCGTCGGCCGGGCTCCGGCGTGCGGCGTCGTCCGCGCACGGCAGACTGGCCCCGTGACCACTCCCGCAGGCCTGCTCCTGACGCCCGGCGCGGGCGCGAACCGGGAGAGCCCGGCGCTCGTCGCGGTGGAGCGCACCCTGGCGGACGCCGATCCGCCGGTACCCACGCGGCGCGCCGACTTCCCGTACCGCCTGGAGGGGCGGCGCATGCCGGACCGGCCGCCGGTCGCCGTCGCGCACCTGCGGGCCGTGGCCACGGCCTGGGCGGACGAGCTCGGTGTGCCCACGGACCGCCTGCTGCTCGGCGGCCGGTCCTACGGCGGGCGGATGTGCTCGATGGCCGTGGCGGAGGGTCTGCCGGCGGCGGGGCTGGTGCTGCTCAGCTACCCGCTGCACCCGCCCGGCAGGCCGGACAAGCTCCGCGTGGAGCACTTCGGCGGGATCCGGGTGCCCACGCTGTTCGTGTCCGGCGACAAGGACCAGTTCGGCACCCCCGAGGAGCTCGCCGAGCACGTCGCGGCGATCCCGGGACCGGTCACCTCGGTGACGCTGTCCGGCGCGCACGACATGCGCGGCGTCGGGCGCGAGAAGGCCGTGGCCGAGGCCGTGGCGGCCTGGGTCGCGACCCTCTGACGCTGCCGGACGGTCAGCGCCCGCCCGCCGGCTTCTCCGGGTACTCGGGCGGGGTCTTGTCCAGCTCGATCGCGATCTCGCGGCGCTCCGCGACGATGTGCGCGCGCTCCTCGTCGCGCTGCTTCAGCGCGTCGGTCTGGAGGTCGGCACTGAGGTGGTCCCAGTAGAGGGTGCCGTCGAGGTGCTGCGACTCGTGGATGAAGCACCGCGCCAGGTAGCCGGCGCCCGAGAGCTGGACCGGCGCACCGTGCTGGTCGACGCCCTTCACGGTCGCCCGGCCCGGACGCTCCAGCGGCTCGTAGGCGCCCGGTACGGACAGGCAGCCTTCCTCCTCCGTCTCCGGCTCGGCGTCGAGGTCCATCTCGAGCACCGGGTTCACCACGTGGCCGACGTGCCGGTCGCCCGCCGAGTCCGTCAGGTCGTACACGAACACCCGCAGGTCCACGCCCACCTGGGGCGCCGCCAGGCCGACGCCCTGCGCCGACTCCATGGTGGCGAACAGGTCGTCGATCAGCCGGGCCAGCTCCGGGGTGGAGAACTCCTCGACGGTGCGCGCCGGGCTGTGCAGCACCGGCTCGCCGATCTCGGTGATGCGCAGCACACGGCCGCGCTCCACCTCAGGGGCGATCGCGGGGTACTCCTCGACCGGCTCGCCGAGCAGGAAGGTGACGGGCTTGCGCCGCCGGGGACGGGTCCATGCCATGGGACAGAGGGTACCTTCGACGCATGCACCCCACCCCGATCCGTGACGCGGCGCGCACGGCGGGGTACGTGCTCGACGACGCCCAGCGGGCCGCGGCGGGACGGCTGGAAGCGTTGCTGGGCACGACGGGGCGCCCACGGGCCCTCGACATCCTGGACCGCGAGGGCGAGGCCGGGCGCGGCGTCTATCTCTGGGGCCCGGTGGGCCGCGGCAAGACCTGGCTCCTGGACCGCTTCCACGAGCAGTCCGGCGGCCCGCGCTTCCACTTCCACGAGTTCTACCGTGCGCTGCACGCCGAGGTGTGGGCACGGACCGGCACCCCGGACGCGATGGACCGTGCCCTGGACGCCCTGCTCGGCGACGCCCGCGTGCTGTGCTTCGACGAGCTCCACCTGCACGACGCCGGGGACGCGATGCTGCTCTCCCGCGCGCTGCGCACGCTGCTGGGCCGACGGGTCACGCTCGTGGCGACGTCCAACTACCCGCCGCAGGGCCTGCTGCCCGACCCGCTGTTCCACGAGCTCGCGGAGCCGCTCATCGCGCTGCTGGAGTCGTCGCTGGACGTGCTGGAGGTGGCCGGCCCGGTGGACTACCGCACGCTCCGCCCGGTGCACGGGACCGCCGTGCCGGAGGCGCCGTCCGCTCCCCGGTGGCGGGACGGCGCCGCGCTGGTGCGCACGGGCCTCCCGGACCGGCCCGCACCGCACGAGGCGACCGACGTGCCGCTGAGCGGCGGCCGGAGCATCCGCGCTCTCCGCGCCGCCGACGGCGCCGTCTGGTTCGACTTCGCCGGGCTGTGCGCGGCGCCGGTGTCCGCGCTGGACATGCTGTCGCTGGCGGAACGGTTCGACCGGTGGGTGCTGTCCGACGTCGTGCCGTTCGCCGACTGCCACGTGAACACCCAGCAGCGGTTCGTCAGCCTCGTGGACGTGCTCTACGACCGCGACCTGCCGCTCGTGCTGACGGCGCCAGGCCCGCTGGACGCGGTGCTCTCGGTGCCCCCGGGGCGTCCGGCGCCGCCCGACCTGGCCCGCGCGGTCAGCCGGCTGCACCAGCTCGGGAGCGGCCGGCCAGCGCCCGCCGGGCGGACGGGACGCGGGTGAGGTCCCGGCGGGCGATCGGCGCTTCCCGCGAGACGGCTCGGCAGGCCGTCCGACGACGGACCGCCCCTGCCCTGGCGGCCCTGCTCACGGTGGCCGCCGGCCTGTCCGTGCGGTCGGTGCTCGACGGCGCCGCGGGCAAGTACGCCGGGGACACGCTCTACGCGCTGCTGATCTTCTGGCTCGTGCTCGTGGTGGCGCCGCACACCCGCAGGCCGGTGGCGGCGGCGGTGGCCCTCGCGATGAGCACGGCCGTCGAGCTCTTCCAGCTCACCGGCGTACCCGCCGCGCTGGGCGCCCACAGCGCCCTCGCCCGCCTGGTGCTCGGCACGACCTTCAACGCACCGGACCTGCCGTTCTACGCGGTGGGGGCGGCGCTGGGCTGGGTGCTGGCCGCTGCGGCCGGTGCGCTCGCCCGCGCGCGAGCCGTCCGTCTCACGGAGCACGCCGGTCGGTGATCACCTTGTCGTCGACCGCGGGCCCCCGGACAGTCAGGCCCCGGGCCGGATACCGGACGGCGACGAGCGCATGCGGGACGCCGGCACCGACCGTGACCGCCTCCCCGGCCTCCACCGTGACCCGCGACCCGTCGACCTCCAGGTCGATCGCACCCTCCAGCACCACGTAGACCTCGTCACTCGCGCGATGAAGGTGGGTGCCGTCGTCGCCGTACGGCTCGTCGACGCGCCAGTGCAGCACCTGGAGCCGGTCCGAGCAGAAGCCGTCGCCCGACGGCGGTCGCGGGCCGGCGATCACCGTGAGCCGACCGTCCAAGGAGATCCTGCTGAACGACATCCGGGCAGTCTGACAGGGCCAGGGCCTGCTGCCCCACCGGCTACCCCGGTCCGGACAGGAGCCGCCGCGCCGACCACCGGGCCAGGTCCGCCTCAAGGAGCGCCGGGTCGCGCCGCGGCGGCACCTCGTCGAGGATCTCGAGTCGCGTGATCCGCTCGATGCGGAACCCACGGATCGCGTCACGCAGCCGGCACCAGCCGGAGAGCAGCCACGTGTCGGCGGCGCGCAGAAGACCCATGGTCTCGACCTCGCGGACGGTCGTGGCGGAGTGGTCCGGGCTGCCGTCGACGCCCTCGCCGACGTAGGTGAGCCGCACCACGCGACGTGCGGCGATCGCGTCGGAGAGGATCCCGAGCGGCACGGCGCCGCCCGTGGCGGGGGCGGCGTCGATGACGTGCATCGTCCCGAGCAGCTCCCGCACGGGCGCGCGGTGCGCCTCGTCCATGACCGCAGTGATCTTGGCGCTCGCGCGGCGCGCAGCGCCCTGGTAGGGCGAGGACTCGAGCAGCCCGAGTCCGGCGAGCACCGCCAACGACTCGGCGGCGGAGAGGTTGAGGGGCGGCAGGGAGTACTCCCGGAGGATCGAGTAGCCGCCCGCGGCCCCGTGGTCCGCATAGATGGGGACGCCGGCCACCTGGAGCGAGCCGATGTCTCGTTCGATCGTCCGTGCGGACACACCGAACTCGCGGGCGAGCCGAGCGGCGGACCAGGGGCGCCGTGCGCCGCGAAGCAGGTCGACCAGGGCGTACTGCCGCTCGGCTCGCTTCATGCTTCCCATTCTCCCAGGGCGAGAGGAGCCGGACGGGGCAGGTCAGCTGCGCATGCTGCGCTGCCCGCCCACGGACCAGACGCGAGTGACCCGACCGTCCTCGTCGAAGTCGAAGACGTCCACGCCGCCTGCCTGCTGGCCGTTCGCGTCGACATCCCACAGCAGCCGGCCATGGTCGCCGTCGATGGCATCGGCGATCCTCGTGAAGACGACGCCCGGGTTCTGCCCGTGCCACCAGTCGAGATATCGCACGAAGTCCTCGGCGGTGCGGATGTCGTCCGCGGGTGTCGACCCGTCGGGCTCCGTCACGGCGAAGTGGATGCGGAAGTCGTCCGCGCAGATCTGTCGTGCGATGTCGCCGTCCGTGTTCCACATCGTCAGCCACACGTCGAGCGCGTGCCGGGCGGTGGAGCTGGGCGTGATCGTCGGGTTCGTGGTGTCGGTCATGCACCCACTGTCGGTCGACGAGGCGACAGCTGTGTGTCGGTGTTCCCTGGTGATTGCGCCGGGGTTATCGCTGGGCCCGCACCGTGGAGCAGAAACAGCAAGGCCCGGAATCGTTGAGATTCCGGGCCTGTCTGAGCCGCCTGTGGGAATCGAACCCACGACCTTCTCATTACGAGTGAGACGCTCTGCCGACTGAGCTAAGGCGGCGCTGACACCACGCACCGGCCACGACCGGATGGGTGAGCGGCCCTAACTGTACCCAATGCACGACCCAGGTTCCAAAGCGAAACCGTGTGACGTGCTCGATCCGCCCGAACGGCGCCCGAACAGCGCCCGATCGGGGTCAGCAGGTGAGCCCGTCCTCGGGCACGGTGCCCTCCACCAGGTAGTCCTCGACGGCCCCGGCCACGCACGTGTTCGACCGCCCGTAGGCCGTGTGGCCCTCGCCCTCGTAGGTGACCAGCACGCCCGAGGAGAGCGTCTTCGCCAGCGACTCGGCCCAGCGGTACGGCGTGGCCGGGTCGTTGGTGGTGCCGATCACGAGGATCGGCGGTGCGCCCTTGGCAGCCGGGTCGAACTCCTGCTCCGCCGCCGGGTACGGCCAGTCGGTGCACTCGATGCCCGAGTAGCCGAACGACTCGCCCAGCGTCGGTGCCGCCTCCTGGATCTGGGTGGCGAGCTCCTGCATCGTGCCCATGTCCTCCTCGGCGCGGGCGTCGGCGCAGTTGATCGCGCGGAACGCCTCCTCGCTGTTGGACTTGAAGGTGCCGTCCTCGTTCCGGTCGTTGTAGACGTCCGCGAGGTAGAGCAGGTCGTCGCCCGTGCCTTCCCACAGGACCTCCTGCAGGGCCTGGGTCAGGAACGACCAGGACGCCTCGTCGTACATCGTGACCGCCACGCCGTAGAAGGCGAGCTTCTTGGTCACGGGCCGCCCCGACGACGTCGGGATCGGGTTGGGCTCGGCGTCCTCGACGATCGCCTGGATCTGCTGGAGGCCGCTGGTGACGTCGCCGGTGAGCGGACAGTCGTCGCCCGCCTGGCAGTCGGTCACGTAGGCGCGCAGCGCGCTCTCGAACCCCTCGGCCTGCTGGAGGGCCACCTCGTCCGAGCTCAGCGTCGGGTCGAGCGCGCCGTCCAGCACCAGGCGGCCGGAACGGTCCGGGAACAGCCCGGCGTAGGTGGCGCCGAGCTGGGTGCCGTAGGAGAAGCCGAGGTAGTGGAGCTCGTCGTCGCCGAGGGCGGCCCGGAGCATGTCCATGTCACGGGCTGCCGACTGCGTGTCCACGTTGCCGAGCAGCGGGCCCGTGTTCTCGGCGCAGGCCTGGCCCCAGGCCCGGACGGAGTCCTGGCGGGCCGCCAGCCCGGCCGGCGTGTACGGGTAGTCGGTGCTGAGGAACTCGTCCTTGCCCGCGTCGTCGTAGCACTTCACCGGCGTCGACTGCCCCACCCCGCGTGGGTCGAAGCCGACGATGTCGAACGACGAGCGCAGCGACTGGCCGAACCGCGCCGGGTCCCCCACGAAGTCCACGCCGGAGCCGCCCGGCCCGCCCGGGTTGACCAGCAGCGAGCCCACCTTCTGCCCCTCGGCGGGGATGCGCTTGAGGGCGATCTCGATGCTGCCCGACCCGGCGTCGTGCCAGGAGAGCGGTGCGGACGCCGTCGCGCACTGGAAGCCCTCGCCGCACTCGGTCCACTCGAGCGACTGACCGTAGTAGTCCTCGAAACCTTCGGGCGCGCCCTCCGTCGCCGAACCGTCCGACCGGCCCACGTCCTCCAGCGCCGTCTGCACCTTCGGCGGCGCGCCGCAGGCAGCGAGGAGAAGAGCTGTGGTGAGCAACGTGGCGACGACGGCCGCAGGCTGACGACGGCGGGCGGGGCGAATCACCCGGACAACCTATCGGTAGTGCTGGGTAGATTTCTTACCCGTCGGCGAACCGACACGCGACCCTCACGACTCGAGCCACGCGACCGGTCCGGGCTCTCCCGCCGCAGGTCGCGGCATCAGCTCGACCTTGCCCTTGTCACCCAGCATGACCGGGATCTCCTCGCCGGTGTCCGCCTCGGCCGGCACCTGGACCACCGTCGTGGTGGGCACGAAGTCCATGGTGCAGATGCCGTCCTCCGCCGGCACGAGCTGCACCGACAGCACGCCGTCGGCGGCGGCCACGGCGTCGGACTTGGCGCCCGCGCCGAAGGTCGCCTCCGGCTCGGCGAGGGTGGGGCACGAGCTGGACCCGTTGGTCACGACGTACAGCAGGCCCTCCTCCGGCGACCAGGCCACCCCGACCGTCGAGTCGGTGCTGCCCTCGAGCCCCGGCGGCAGGCCACGGCCGGACGTCCCCGGCGTGGTGTCCATCTCGGCCGCGTCGGGGAGGGTGCCCCCGCCGTCGCTCTCCGAGGGGCTCGGACTGGGCGTGTCACTCTCCTGGGGCGTCTCGGACGCGCTCGCGTCGGAGGTGCTCCCGCCGGCCCCGCCGACGTCGGACTGCGCGCACCCGGACAGGGTGAGCGCCGCCGTCATCCCAAGACCGAGAACGGCCACCAGGGCTCGTGTGGTGCTCCCCGCCGTGCCACCGGACCACTGCATCCGCCTGATCGTCATGCCCAGATCCTTCCACTCGCCACTGAGACTCGCTGGTCGGGGCTGTGCCCCCACCCTCCTCGTGTGGCGACGCCCGCACTCCTTGCACGTGCGGTCGGAGGCGTCCGGTGGTCAGCGGCTCACACGCGCGCCGTCGAGAAGCGCAGCTTCTCCGGGGTGGCGTCCGCGGGCGTCTTGCGGAGGAAGGCCCGGCGGTGGACGGAGAAGGCGTTGCGGTCGTCGAAGAAGTCGCGCGCCATCTCGGCCAGCTCGATGGTCTGGTAGTACGACAGCGGGCGGTCCGTGGCCCGGCGCTCCGCGCGGGCGGCGAGCATCCAGCCGAGCGTCGCGGGCTCCTCGTAGCCCTGGGCGGCCGAGGCCAGCCAGGAGTTGAACTCGCCCCACTCCCGCGGCCCGACGGCGCTGATCAGCCCGATGCGGGCCGCCTCCGCCACCGAGATCGGCAGCTTGCGGTTCAGCAGCAGCGAGGCGCGGTGCTCGCCCACCCGTGCCGGGACGCTCCAGGAGTGCAGCTCCGACCCGTAGATCCCCATGTCGTAGTAGGGGTTCAGGACGACGCCCTCGCGGGCGAGGGTGACGTCGGCGCACAGGCCCGCCATCACGCCGCCCGCGCCCGCGTTGGCCGTGAACGCGGCCACCGTGAGCTGCTCCGCGGTCGCGATGGCGAGGCACAGCTCGTCGATGGCGCAGATGTTGTCCCAGGCCTCGGCGGCCGGGTCGGGCGACGCGTCGACCGTGCCGAGGTGGATCCCGTTGGAGAACGCGTGCTCGGTGCCCTTGATCACCAGCACCCGGGTGTCCTCGGTGAGGGCCTTCTCCACGGCGCTCGTCAGGCGACGGCACTGCTCGGTGTACATCGCCCCGTTGTAGGAGCGGATCGTCAGGTACCCGACGGCGCCGTCGCGCACGTAGGTGGTCTCCGCCAGGGCGTCGGGGACGCGGCGGAAGGGCGCGTGGCTCGCGTCGATGACCTGCGCGGCCGGGAGCTTCGGGCCGCGACGGCCGCTCAGCTCGGCGGCGTACCCGACCCAGAGCGTGCCCACGCCGCAGGCGATCGCCACGGCGTCGAGGTTGCGGCCCACCACGGTGCCGGGCTGGGCGCCGGTGTGCTCGGGCGAAGCGACGGCGTCGAACACGCAGACCGAGCGGCCGTTCACGGTCGCGGGGGCGCCGGGGGCGCCGTCGGCCGCGGCCACGAGGCGTTCCAGCTCGGTCGCGGGGCGGTTCCAGTCCACGCGGAAGTCCTCGCGGCGCAGCAGGGGCAGCTCACCGTCGACCGGCACGATCCGCAGGCAGGCCTCCGCCGGGATGGGCCGCTCGCCGTCGGCGACCTTGCGGACCACCTCGCCGATACAGGCCATGGCCGCGTCCGCGACGCGGCTGTTGTAGAGCGCGCTCTTGGTGATGGGCTCGTCCGGCATGTCGAAGACGGCGGTGGCCCACACGGGACCCGCGTCCAGCTCCTCGACCGCCGACAGCGCGGTGACGCCCCACCGGTCGCGGCCGTCCCGGATCGCGTGGTCCAGGGACGACGGGCCGCGGTCGCCCACCGGGCCCGGGTGCACGATGACGGTCGGCCACCGGTCGTAGATCGTGTCGGGCACCCGGTGCTTGAGGAACGGGCACAGGATCAGGTCCGGGTCGGCCCGCTCCACGGCGCGGGTCATGGCGGCGCCCGACTCGAAGGTCGGGGCGAGCTCGACGCCCACGTCGTGGCCCTGTTCCCGCAGGGAGCACCACACCCGCTGGGTAAGACCGTTGAAGGCAGAAACCAGCAGGAGGATCCTCATCGGACGGTGGACTCCTTGTCGCACGGAAAGGCTCTGGGGGCGCCCCGCACTCTAACCAGGGACGGCAATCAGGACAATGCGCCTCGGTGGTTCGGCGTCACCCGCGCCAAATCTTCACAGGACCACGGGTCATCCCTGCGGGCGCAGCGCGATCGCCATCGCCTCCAGCGCGAGGAGCGGCGCCACGTTGCCGCCCAGACGCGTGCGGGCCACGCCGATCGCGTCCATGCGCCGCACGGTCTGCTCCGGGGTGGAGTCGGCGGCCAGGGAGCGCACCGTCTCGGCGAGCTCGGCGTTGACCAGCTCGACGTCCGCGCCGAGCTGGACCACCAGCACGTCGCGGTACAGGGACAGCAGGTCGACCATCGCCCGGTCGAGCACGTCGCGCTGGTGCCGCGTGGCGCGCCGCTTCTGGTCGTCCTCGAGCTGCTTGAGCTGCGAGCGCAGGCGCGGGGGCAGCGTCTCGCCGTCGGCCACGCCCAGGGTGCGCAGCAGCTCGGCCTTCTCGGCGGCGTCGCGCTCCTGGGTGGCCGAGGTGGCCTCCGCCTTGGCCACGTCGACGAGCTCACCCGCGGCGAGCACGGCGTCGCCGACGCCCCGGATGCGGCGCGCGATGCTCAGGACCGCCGTGCGTCGCTCGCGCGCGCCGGCGTCACGGGCCAGGCGCTTGGCGAGCCCGACGTGGCTCTGCGCGGCGCGGGCGGCGCTCAGCGCGGTCGCCGGGTCGGCGCCGTCCCGGCGGACCAGCAGGTCGGCCACGGCCTGCGGCGGCGGCACGCGCAGCACCACGCCGCGGCACCGCGAGCGGATGGTCGGCAGCACGTCCTGGACCGACGGCGCGCACAGCACCCACACCGTGTGCGGCGGCGGCTCCTCGATGGTCTTCAGCAGCACGTTGGTGGTGCGCTCGGCCATGCGGTCGGCGTCCTCGATGATGATCACGCGCCACCGGCCGCCGGACGGCGACCGCGACGCCGTCATGATGAGGTCGCGCACCTCGTCGATCGTGATGACCACCTTCTCGGTGGCCAGCAGCGTCACGTCGGGATGGGTGCCCGCCATGGTGGTGGTGCAGGCCTGGCAGACGCCGCACCCGCCCTGCGGGCACTGGAGGGCCGCGGCGAAGGCGCGCGCGGCGACCGACCGGCCCGAGCCCGGCGGCCCCGTCACCAGCCACGCGTGCGTCATCGCGGCCGGGTTGGCCACGGCGCCCTGGAGCGTGGCCACGGCGGTCTCCTGCCCGACGACGTCGTCCCACACCGTCATGACGCGCCCTCGCCGTCACGGTCCCCGGAGGGATCCTCGCTGCCCAGGCCGTGGATGCCGGTGGCCTCGACGACGACCGGCGTGAGCCCCAGCCGGGCGGCGACGTCCACGCGGATCTGCGCCTGGATGTCGTCGATCGGCGCGGCCGCGTCGATGACCACCCAGTGGTCCGGGTCGGCCGCCGCGCGCTGGAGGAAGGTGTCCCGGACGCGCGTGTGGAACTCCAGGCCCGCACGCTCCAGCCGGTCGAGCGCACCCTTGCCCTCGGCGGCGGCCCGCCGCTCGGCGGCCGCCCCGGGTTCGAGGTCCAGCAGCACCGTGACGTCCGGGCGCAGGCCGCGGGTGGCCCACAGCGAGATGTGCTCCACCTCGTGGCCGGGCAGGTCCCGCCCGCCCGACTGGTACGCCACCGACGAGTCGATGTAGCGGTCGGTGATCACGACCCCGCCGCGCTCCAGCGCGGGCCGCACCACGGTGTCGACGTGGTGGGCGCGGTCGGCCGCGTAGATGAGCGCCTCGGCGCGCGGCCCCATGTCCTGCCCGTGCATGACGGCGGCCCGCAGCTCCTGGCCGAGCGCGGTGCCTCCGGGCTCGCGCGTCAGCACGACCTCACGGCCGGTCAGGCCGGCCAGCCAGTCGCCGAGGAGGCGGGACTGGGTCGACTTGCCGACACCCTCGCCGCCCTCGAAGGAGATGAAGTAGCCCGGTGCGTTCACGCCGCAACACTAACCGCGGCCACCGACATCGACCTGCCGCGGCCTCGGGTCAGCGGCGCAGCCGGCGACCGGTCACGTGCGAGGGCGTGATCCGCACCCACGTGTCCCGGGTCTCCTCCAGATAGCTGATGAGGTTGGTGGCCTCGGCGGACGCGATGTCGGCGTCCGTCTCGAGGATCTCCGCCGTGCCCTTGACCACCACGCTGTACGCGATCTCGGGACCCCACTGGTCCACCTCGAAGGCCACCTTCCCGTTGATCGCCACCTCGGCGACCTTGGTGCCCGGGATCGTGTGGAAGTACAGGTTCCGGTCCGCGACGGCGAAGTTCAGCGGGAAGATCTCCGGCTCGCCGCCCACCGCGGTGGCCAGGCGGCCGATGGGCTGCATGGCGAGGAACTCCCAGCACTCGTCCTCGGTCATCGGGGTGATGCTCTGGTTGTCGGCGTCCATGCACTCATCGTGCGCCCGCCACGGCGGCCACGCCCGCCGTCGTGGGGGGGGGGGGGGGGGGGGGGGCCCCCCCCCCCCCCCACCACGGGACCTGGTACCAACGACGGAGGAAAAGATGGCACGACCGATCACCCTGTTCACCGGCCAGTGGGCCGACCTGCCGCTCGAGGAGGTGGCACGTCTCGCGTCCGAGTGGGGCTACGACGGCCTGGAGCTCGCCTGCTGGGGCGACCACCTGGACCCCTGGCGGTGGGACGACGACGAGTACGTCGCCGGTCGCCTCGAGCTGCTGGAGCGGCACGGCCTGAAGGTGTGGGCGATCTCGAACCACCTCAAGGGCCAGGCCGTCTGCGACGACCCGATCGACCAGCGCCACCGGGACATCGTCTCGGACCGCGTCTGGGGCGACGGCGACCCCGAGGGCGTGCGGCAGCGCGCCGCCGAGGAGATGAAGAACACCGCCCGCCTGGCCGCCAAGCTCGGCGTCAAGACCGTCATCGGGTTCACCGGGTCCGCGATCTGGAAGTACGTGGCGATGTTCCCGCCGGTCTCCGACGCCGCGATCGAGGCCGGGTACCAGGACTTCGCCGACCGCTGGAACCCGATCCTCGACGTCTTCGACGAGGTGGGGGTCAAGTTCGCCCACGAGGTGCACCCCAGCGAGATCGCCTACGACTACTGGACCACCGTCCGCACGCTCGAGGCGATCGGCCACCGGGAGGCCTTCGGCCTGAACTGGGACCCCAGCCACATGGTGTGGCAGGACCTGGACCCGGTCAGCTTCCTGTGGGACTTCAAGGACCGGATCTACCACGTGGACTGCAAGGACACGAAGAAGCGCATGACGAACGGCCGCAACGGCCGCATGGGCTCCCACCTGCCGTGGGCGGACCCCCGCCGCGGCTGGGACTTCGTGTCGACCGGGCACGGCGACGTCCCGTGGGAGGACGCCTTCCGCATGCTCAACACGATCGGCTACGACGGCCCGATCTCCGTGGAGTGGGAGGACGCCGGCATGGACCGCCTGGTCGGTGCGCCGGAGGCCCTCCAGTTCGTGCGCTCCCACGCGTACGACGCGCCGGACTCCGCGTTCGACGCCGCCTTCTCGACCCGCTGACGGCCACGGGCCGCTGACAGGGAGGTACGTCAGGGAACCAACCAGCACCACCCGGCGTCGCCGCGCGACGCCGACCCCGCATGAAGACCGGGCCCCGGACGAATGGGATGCGCACGAGGCCCGGCCGGCGTGACGAACTCGACGAGGAGCTGCATCACGTATGAAGACTATCCAGGCTCGCGCGCGTGCGCGGCGAAAGACGTTCGCGGCGTTCGCCGCGACCGCCCTGGTCGGCACGGCTCTGCTGGCCACCCCGGCGTCCGCCCACGACGGGCACGAGGACACGGCCGCCACGGCGGCGGACACCGACTGGGGGAACTACGAGAAGATCCTGCTCACCAAGGACGTCGGTGAGCCGATCGACATGGCGGTGCTGCCCGACCAGCGTGTGCTGCACACCGCCCGGAACGGCGACGTCCGCCTGACCGACCCGGCCACGGGCGTCACGCGGGTCGTCAACACCCTGGACGTGTACGCCAACTCGGAGGACGGCCTGCAGGGCATCGCCCTGGCCCCCGACTTCGAGGAGAGCAACCAGGTCTACCTCGTGTACGCGCCGCGGGACGCCGACGGCGACGGCGCGGCGGACACCCCGGCCGGCAACGCGCCCAACACGCTCCCCGCGGGCGAGGACGAGAGCTACTGGGACCAGTGGGTGGGCGTGAACCGCCTGGCCCGCTACACCTGGACCGGCGACGCGCTCGACCTCGACTCGGAGCAGCCGATCCTCGACATCGAGGTGCAGCGCGGCCAGTGCTGCCACGTCGGCGCCGACATCGACTTCGACGGCGAGGGCAACCTCTACCTGTCGACCGGTGACAACGCCCCGGCCGGCACGCCGGGCGCCAACGGCTACGCCCCGAACAACGACGCCCCGAACATGAACCCGGGCTTCGACTCGCGGCGCGGCGCGGGCAACACGAACGACCTGCGGGGCAAGATCCTGCGGATCGACGTGAAGGACGAGATCCCCGCCGGCACCGCGCCGGGCGAGGGCAGCACCTACGACATCCCCGCGGGCAACCTGTTCGCCCCCGGCACCGAGGGCACGCGTCCCGAGATCTTCGTGATGGGCGTGCGCAACCCGTTCCGTATCGAGGTGGACCCGGAGACCAACTCCCTGACCTGGGGCGACTACGGGCCAGACGCCGGTGCGGCGAACGCGGACCGCGGCCCCATGGGCTACGTGGAGTGGAACGCGGTGGGGCTCGACGACCCGCACAACGCGGGCTGGCCGTACTGCCACGGGCCGAACGCCGCCTACAACGAGTGGAACTTCGAGACGGCGACGCCGCGTGAGTTCTTCGACTGCGCGGCACCCGTCAACAACTCCCGGTGGAACACGGGCCTGACGAACCTGCCCCCGTCGCGGGCGGCCACCCTGTACTACGGCGACCAGCCTGGCCAGCAGCCGCGCGACGAGCTCGTCAGCTTCGGCTCCGGCAGCGGCCAGGCGCCGATGGGCGGTCCGGTCTACCACTACGACGCCGACAGCACGGCGCCCGGCAAGCTCCCGGAGTACTGGGACGGCAAGGCCTTCTTCGGCGAGTTCTCCCAGGACTACTACGCCGCGTTCAGCGTGGACTGGTCCACCTTCGAGGTGGGGGAGATCGAGGACTTCTTCCCCAACTCGGCGCTCACCGCCGCGGGCATGCAGATCAACGACAACCCGATCGACCTGGAGTTCGGCCCGGACGGCTCGCTGTACGTCCTGGAGTACGGCGACGGGTTCTTCCGCCAGAACCCGGACTCCGGGCTCTACCGGATCGACTACGCCGAGGGCAACAAGGCGCCGCAGGCGCAGTTCACGGCCACGCCGGAGTCGTCCGCGTCCGCGCCCGTCGAGGTCACGTTCGACGCGTCGGGCTCCAGCGACCCGGACGGCGACGCGCTCACCTACGAGTGGGACGTCGACGGCGACGGCACCTTCGACCTGACCGGGCCGGAGGTCACGCACACCTACACCGAGCTCGGCGTCTACACCGCACGCCTGCGGGTCACCGACGGCAGCGGCAAGCGCACGCTCACCTCGACGTCGATCAGCGTCGGCAACGAGGCGCCCGAGGTGACCGTCGACTTCCCGGCCGACGGCGGGTTCTTCGACTGGGGCGACGAGGTCGCCTTCCAGGTGACCACCGACGACGCCGAGGACGGCACCGAGACCGTCTGCGAGCGAGTCGCCTGGTCCTACGGGCTCGGCCACGACGAGCACGCCCACCCCGAGGTCTCCGGCACGGGCTGCACCGGCGTGTTCCCGACCGACCCCAACTCCCCGGAGCACGGTGAGGGCGCGCACCTGTACGGCGCCGTCGTCATCACCTACACCGACAACGGGGCCAACGGCCTGCCGCCGGCCGCCGGTGAGGCCACGCTGCGCCTGAACCCGAAGCTGCAGGAGGCCGAGCACGGTGAGGTCACCGGCGCCGAGGTGGTCCAGGACGAGGCGGCCTCGGCCGGCGCGTACGTGGCCGGCCTGGGCAAGCGGGACTCCGTCGCCCTCGACCGCGTCAGCCTGGCCGGCATCGACAGCGCGACCGCGACGGTGCGCGGCAAGGGCACGCTCCAGCTCCGCTGGGACTCGCCCACGGCCAAGCCGTTCGCGACCGCGAAGGTGACCGCGGGCACGTGGCGTGACCTCGGCCTGTCGTTCGGCGACCGGTCCGCCACGGGGACGCTCTACGTCACCGCGACCGGCAGCCTCGACCTCGACGCCATCACCATGGTGGGTGAGGGCGTCGGGACGCCGCCGGCCGCCGCACAAGACTCGACCGGCCCGACCGGGGCCGCTCGGACCGAAGGAGAGCAGTGATGGAATCACGCACTGACGTCAACCGCAGGAACTTCCTGAGGCTGGCCGGCGGCACCGTGGCCGTGGGTGCGGCGACGCTGGCCGGAGCCGGCCTCGCAGGCAGCGCCGCCGCCTCGACCCTCGCCCCCACGACGGCGGCCGCGACGGAGACCGCCCGCCGCGGCCGGGTGCTCGTGCCCGCCGGTCACATCGGCATCCAGCTGTACTCGATCAGGGACAAGGTGTCCTCGCTCGGCTTCCGTACCGTGTTCGAGCGGCTGGCCGACATGGGGTACGCGGAGATCGAGTTCGCCGGGTACACCCAGGGACAGGTCGGCGCGATCACGCCCGAGGAGATCAGGCAGCTCCTGGACGACAACGGCCTGCGGGCCGTCGGGTCGCACCGCGGCATCGCCGACTTCGCGAACAACATGGAGCGCGAGCTCGACATCGCCGAGATCCTCGGCATGGAGCACGTCGGCACCGCCCAGGCGCCGACCAGCAACCGCACGGTCGCGGGCTACCTCGCCGCGGCCGAGCAGTTCAACGGCTTCGGGGAGGCCGCTGCCGCCCGCGGCCTGAAGTTCTACCAGCACAACCACGACGGTGAGTTCGGCTTCGCCACCGACAACCCCGACGTGCGCCTCTACGACGTCTTCTACGACAACACCGACCCGAGGAAGGTCTTCCTCGAGATGGACGTCTACTGGGCGTTCGTGGGGCAGCACCGCTACCCGGGCTTCGAGCCGGTGGACTACGTCAAGCGCAACCCGCACCGCTACCCGCTCCTGCACCTCAAGGACGGGGACGCGAACCCGGCCAACACCGGGGGCTA
The DNA here is from genome assembly GCF_044547525.1 of Promicromonospora sp. NPDC052451. Taxonomy (NCBI): domain Bacteria; kingdom Bacillati; phylum Actinomycetota; class Actinomycetes; order Micrococcales; family Promicromonosporaceae; genus Promicromonospora; species Promicromonospora sp. NPDC052451. The sequence continues at coordinate 1,449 of NZ_JBIUAP010000015.1, read as the reverse complement.
CGACATCGTGGAGTTCGGCGCCGGCGACCTGCCCTACACCGAGTTCCTGTCGGCGCTCGCGGGCTCCGGCCGACGGCACGGCATCTGGGAGCAGGACAACGCCGCCACGGTGGCCGCGCCCGGCTACCCGGTCGACTCGTTCGGCAACGCCGAGCGGTCGTACGTCGAGATCCGCTCGCTGCGCGCGAAGGACTGCTGAGCCGGACCGGACGACATGAGAGCGGTGTGGCCGGCGCCCTGCGGCGCCGGCCACACCACACCGCACCGCGGCGGGCCCGGGTCAGGACCCGGCGCGCACGAGCACGACGTCGTCGTGCTCCACGCCGCCCACCACGTAGGTGCGCCTGCCGACCACCTCGAAGCCGCTCTTGCGGTAGAAGGCCTGCGCGCGCTGGTTCAGCGCGTTGGTGCCGAGCCAGAGCGGCAGCCCGGGCCCGAGCTGCGCGGCGGCCGCCACGGCACCCCGCATGAGCGCGCTCGCGACACCGCCGCCGAGGACGTCGGGGTGGACGTAGATCTTGGACAGCTCGACGTACGGCGCCTCCTGCCCGGTCGCGGCGCGGACCACCCGGGCCTCCGCCGCCCCGTCCGGCGTACCGAGCACCAGGAGCACGTAACCGAGCAGCCGGGTGCCGTCGTCGTGCACCAGCAGCGCGTGGCGATCGCTGCCCGCCCACGCACGGAAGTGCGCAGGAGTGAGCTTGCGAGCGATGTGCGCGGCCGTGTCCGACGGCGTGGTCCCCGGCGGGCACGCGAGCGGGAACGTGAGCGCAGCGAGCCACGCGGCCTCGGCCGCGTCGTCGACGGTCGCGCGGCGGACGACGCCGGGCGGTGCCGCCTGTCGTCCGTCGCCGGACGCCGGGGCCGGGGAGGTGGGGGCGGGCTCAGATGTCACGACACGAACGTAGTACGAGGCTCTGACACCCGGCCTGCGGGACGGCGCGGTGCGGTGGACCGGAAAATGCGGGTGGGGCGCCGGGCAACCAACAGCCTGGGGGAGGTGCGCGGGCCGTGCGTGCAGGATGCCGCCAGTGGCCCCGGTCACATGCACTCTCCCAGCGCGGCCCATGGACTGTTCAAAGGGCCGTTGACCTGCGGAAACGCAGTGTGCCGCAGGCCACCACAGCCGAGTTGGCGCGTACGCAGGATCGTGTGTAATGTTCTCCAGGTCAGCCCGACGGGCAGACGGACACGGGGCCCGCAAGGGACCGAGTGGCCGCGCCGGGGCTGAAACCCACCGAGCAGGATCAAGGAACTTTGTGTTCCCCTCATTCGGTGAGTCGCCGAATTCGGCAGGCAGGTGCAATTCCTTCCAGTTCTGAGAACGGAAGCGAATTTGATCGGCCGAAAGAATCTGGTAGGTTAGAGGAACTGCCCCGGGCAGGGAAACGGTCGGAAGATTGTGGCTCTGACGGTGTGCGTCGGTTGTTTGAGAACTCAACAGTGTGC
>NZ_JBIUAP010000014.1:0-171736 GCF_044547525.1 Promicromonospora sp. NPDC052451 | reverse complement strand
CGGGGGGCGGCGCGGCCCCCGCCGCGGCACCCCGCCGGGCCCCCCCCCCCCACTTACACCGGGGCACACACCGGGGGCGAGGTAGAACCGCAGCAGGACCTGCGGTTCTACCTCGCCCCGGTTCTGTCCCTCGTTCTACTTCGCGCGGAGGGTGGGCAGGCCCAGGGAGACCGGGCCCGACGGCGCCGGCGTGCCGTGCGAGTGCGTGTCCTCACCACCGCCGAGGCGGATCTTCTCCCGCTCGGCCCACGCGTCGCCGGATCGGGTGCGGCGCACCGCGAGCGGTCCCGGCGTGACCGGGTCGGCGATCAGGTGGTGCGGGGCGGCCTTCGTCACGGTCACCGTCACCATGTCGCCCGGCCGCGGCAGCCCCTGGGGCACGACGTCGGCCAGGCGCGGGTCGTCCAGGCTCGTCGGTGCGCCGGGGAGGTTCTCGGCGTCCGACGGCAGGCCGAAGTGCACGAGGCGGTTGTCGGCGGCCCGGCCGGACAGCCGGCGGCGCGCGCCGTCCTTGCGGCCCGAGTCCTCGGCGACGAGCACCTCCAGCGTGCGCCCGACCTGCCGCTCGGCCTCCTGGGCCCCGATGCGCTCCTGGAGGGCGAGCAGGCGCTCGAACCGCTCCTGCACGACCTCCTTGGGGAGCTGGTCCTCCATGGTGGCGGCGGGCGTGCCGGGGCGGGGCGAGTACTGGAACATGAACGCCGAGCTGAACCGGGACGCCTCGACCACGCGCATGGTCTCGGCGAAGTCCTCCTCGGTCTCGCCCGGGAAGCCGACGATGATGTCGGTGGTGATCGCGGCGTCCGGCATGGCGGCGCGGACGCGGTCCAGGATGCCGAGGAACTTCTCCGAACGGTAGGAGCGGCGCATCGCGCGTAGGATCCGGTCGGAGCCGGACTGCAACGGCATGTGCAGCTGCGGCATCACGTTCGGTGTCTCGGCCATCGCGGCGATGACGTCGTCGGTGAAGGCGGCCGGGTGCGGGGACGTGAACCGCACGCGCTCCAGGCCCTCGATCTGCCCGCACGCGCGCAGCAGCTTGGCGAACGCGCCCCGGTCGCCGAACTCGACGCCGTAGCTGTTGACGTTCTGGCCCAGCAGCGTCACTTCGATCGCACCGGCGGCCACGAGCGCCTCCACCTCGGCCAGGACCTCGCCCGGACGGCGGTCGCGCTCCTTGCCGCGCAGGTGCGGCACGATGCAGAAGGTGCAGGTGTTGTTGCAGCCCACCGAGATGCTGACCCAGCCGGCATAGACCGACTCGCGCCGGGTCGGCAGGGTCGACGGGAAGACCTGCAGGGACTCCGCGATCTCGACCTGTGCCGCCTCGTTGTGCCGGGCGCGCTCCAGCAGCACCGGCAGGGCGTCGAGGTTGTGGGTGCCGAACACGACGTCGACCCACGGGGCCTTGGCGACGATGTCGCCGCGGTCCTTCTGCGCCAGGCAGCCGCCGACGGCGATCTGCATGCCCGGACGCGCCGCCTTGATGCTCGCGAGCTGGCCGAGGTTGCCGTACAGCCGGGTCGCGGCGTTCTCGCGGACGGCGCAGGTGTTGATCACCACGACGTCGGCCGTGCTCGCCGCCTCGTCCTCGCTGGTCGCGCGCTGGTAGCCCGCCTGTTCGAGCATGCCGGCCATGTGCTCGGAGTCGTGCACGTTCATCTGGCAGCCGAGCGTGCGCACCAGGTAGGTGCGGGGGCGGTCGTCCGCAGCGCCGGCGGAGGCGGCGTCGGGCAGGGCTGGGGTGAGGGCGGTCGTGGACATCGGGGTCGATTTTACGACCCTCGCGGCGTGCCGCCGAACCGTGCCGGAGGAACGAATTCGCGCGAGAATCAGGGGCAATGCGGTCATCTGTTACCGAAACGTTGTGCTCGGATGACCCGTCGACTTGGTCCCTGAAACATCGGATCGTTAGGTTCAAGGGATGGACCAGAGCACCTCGACCACCGGCCAACCGGCGGCCGACGAGACCGCGGACGCTCCGACGTCGGATCGCGCCCTCGGAGCACCCCTCGTAGAGCTGAAGCACGTGAACAAGCACTTCGGCGCGCTGCACGTCTTGCAGGACATCGACCTCACCGTCCGCAAGGGCGAGGTGCTGGTCGTGATCGGCCCGTCCGGCTCCGGCAAGTCCACGCTGTGCCGGGCGATCAACCGCCTGGAGACCATCGACGACGGCACGATCACGGTCGACGGCAAGGAGCTGCCCGAGGAGGGCAAGGCCCTGGCCAGGCTGCGCGCCGAGGTCGGCATGGTCTTCCAGTCGTTCAACCTGTTCGCGCACAAGACCGTGCTCGACAACGTGACCCTGGGCCCGCGCAAGGTCCGCGGCCTGAGCAAGAAGGACGCGGAGGAGCAGGCCCGTAAGCTGCTCGACCGCGTGGGCGTCGGCAACCAGGCGGGCAAGATGCCCGCCCAGCTCTCCGGCGGCCAGCAGCAGCGCGTCGCGATCGCGCGCGCCCTGGCGATGCAGCCGAAGGTGATGCTGTTCGACGAGCCGACGTCGGCCCTCGACCCCGAGATGGTCAACGAGGTGCTGGACGCCATGGTCGCGCTCGCCCAGGAGGGCATGACGATGATCGTCGTGACCCACGAGATGGGCTTCGCCCGCAAGGCCGCGGACCGCGTGGTCTTCATGGCGGACGGGCAGATCGTCGAGGAGGCTCACCCCGAGGAGTTCTTCACGGCGCCCAAGAGCGAGCGGGCGCGCGACTTCCTGTCCAAGATCCTGACCCACTGATCTCACACCCGATCCCACCCCTCGGGGCCCATCAGGCCCCGGACTACCGAAGGGCAATCATGCGTAAGCACACCATGGGCCTCCTGGCGATGGCGGCAGCCTCGACCCTCGCGCTGTCCGCGTGCGGCAGCAGCCAGGTCGGCGAGCCGGAAGGCGGCTCGTCCGAGGGCGGCGACGGCATCACCATCGGCATCAAGTACGACCAGCCGGGCCTCGGTCTGCAGGACGGCGCCGACTACACCGGGTTCGACGTCGACGTCGCCCGGTACGTCGCGAACGAGCTGGGCTACAGCGAGGACCAGATCACGTTCCGCGAGACGCCGTCGGCCAACCGCGAGAGCATGCTGCAGAACGGCGACGTCGACATGATCTTCGCCACCTACTCGATCACGGACGAGCGCAAGGAAGTCATCGACTTCGCCGGCCCGTACTTCGTCGCCGGCCAGGACCTGCTGGTCGCCGCCGACAACACGGACATCACCGGTCCGGAGGACCTGGAGGGCAAGAACCTCTGCTCGGTCACCGGCTCGACCTCGGCCGAGAAGATCAAGACCGACTACGCCGAGGGCGTGCAGCTTCTGGAGCGCCCGGGCTACGCCGAGTGCGTCACCGCCCTGTCCGCCGGCCAGGTCGACGCCGTCACCACCGACGACATCATCCTCGCGGGCCTCGCCGCGGCGAACGGCGACGGCAACCTCAAGGTGGTCGGCAACCCGTTCTCCGAGGAGCGCTACGGCGTGGGCCTGCCCAAGGGCTCGGACCGGTGCGAGGACATCAACGCCGCGATCACCAAGATGATCGAGGAGGGTGCCTGGGAGGATGCCGTGGCCGCGAACACCGAGGGTGCCGACTACACCCCGAACGCGGACCTCAACCCGCCGACGCCGGACGCCTGCGCCTGACGTCCCTCCAGCGGTGACCGGGATCGCGTCTGAGCTGTCGGACGCGATCCCGTTCGCTGCGGGGCGGCGGCACCTCCGCCGCCCACGACCTGTCCGACCGGGGCGGGCCCGTCAGGGCAGCGCCTCACCCGAAAGGTGACCCGTGAACGACTATCTGTCCGGGCTCGGCTCGCTCCTGGAGCGGTACGACGTCCTGGGGGCGTTCTGGACCAACATCCAGCTGACGTTCTGGGGCGCTCTGTTCGCCCTGGTGATCGGCACCGTGCTCGCACTGATGCGGATCTCGCCGATCGCCTCGCTGCAGTGGTTCGGCACCGCGTACGTGAACATCTTCCGCAACACGCCGCTGACCATCATCATGACCTTCCTGGTCCTGGCGGTGTGGACGCAGCTCCAGGTCAGCCTGGCCGACGACTTCAACGCGAACTTCTTCCGGTTCGCCGTGGTCGGCCTGTCGGTCTACCACGCCGCGTTCGTGTGCGAGGCGATCCGCTCCGGGGTGAACACGGTGCCCCTCGGGCAGGCCGAGGCCGCCCGGGCGATCGGGCTGTCGTTCCTGCCGGCCGCGCGCCTCATCATCCTGCCGCAGGCGTTCCGCGGCGCCATCGCGCCGCTGGGCAACACGCTCATCGCGCTGCTGAAGAACTCGACGGTCGCCGCCGCGGCCTCGGTCTCCTGGGAGACCGCCTCCACGATGAAGACGATGATCGAGTTCAACGCCAACTACCGCTGGGAGATCTTCGGGTTGTTCGCCATCGGCTACGTGATCCTGGTGATCCCCATCGGTCTGCTGACCACCTGGCTGTCCAACCGTCTGGCGGTGAAGCGATGAGCTCCTCGGTCCTCTTCGACGCACCGGGACCCCGCGCCCGGACCTGGATCCTCGGCGGGAACGTGCTCGGCGTCCTCGCCGCGATCGGGCTGATCGCGTGGTTGCTGAGCGAGCTCGCCGCCAAGGGGCAGCTGTCCTGGGACCTGTGGGGGCCGGCCTTCTCGGCCCGCACGTGGGAGTTCTACCTGCTCCCCGGGCTGATGAACACGCTGCGCGCCGCGGCCTACGCGATCGTCGGCGCCGTCGTGTTCGGCCTCGTCTTCGGCATGGGCCGCCTGTCGCACATCACCGCCGTGCGCTGGGTGAGCGGGGTGGTCGTGGAGTTCCTGCGCGCCGTGCCCGTGCTGCTCATGATGGTGTTCTTCTACGGGCTCTTCGGTCAGCTGCTGCCCGGCGTGGCCGACAAGGCGTTCGTCGCCGTCGTCGTGGCGCTCATCCTCTACAACGGCTCCGTCATCGCCGAGCTGGTGCGGTCCGGTGTGGGGAACCTGCCGAACGGCCAGGGCGAGGCCGGGCTCGCGATCGGTCTCACGCGGGGACAGACCCTGCGCTCGATCCAGCTCCCGCAGGCCCTCGTGGCGATGCTTCCGGCCATGGTCTCGCAGGTGGTGGTCGTCCTGAAGGACTCCGCGCTCGGGTCGATCATCGGCTTCAGCGAGCTGCTCCGGAGCGGTCAGATCGTCTCCTCCGGCGACGGCAACCCGCTGCAGGTGCTCGCCCTCGTGGCCGTGGTGTTCATCCTCGTGAACTGGCTGCTGACCGTCGTGGCCCACAAGCTGTCCGGCCTGCTGTCGAGCCGCACGTCCGGGTCCACGGATGCCGGGCCGGGTATCGGCAACCCGACCGCGGTGGCGGATGCCGCCGGCGGGCACGGGAACATCTGACAGGTCCCGGAACACCTCGGGGAGGAGACGAGGGGGCCGGGCGGGTCCGCAGCCTTCGGCTGCCGGCCCGCCCGGCCCCCTCGTACGTCCCGGCCGTCAGTCCTCGGCCGTCAGTCCTCGGCCGTCGTCAGTCCTCGGCGTAGCCGAGGTCGTCCGTCTCCTCGCCCTCCGCGGCCAGCGCGTCACGGACCAGCTCGAACGCCAGGCCGGGCGGGTACCCCTTGCGGGCCAGCGAGCCGACGGCCCGGCGCACCCGAACCTGTCGGTCCAGGCTGCGTGTGCGAGTGACGAGCTTGGCGGCTGCTCGTGCACCCGCGGCGCGCTCGTCGTCCGGATCGAGCTGGTCCAGGGCCACGGTCGCCGTGTCCTCGTCGATCCCCCGCCGCCGCAGCTCGGCGGCGATACCGCGCCGGGCCAGACCGCGTTCGGCATGCCGGGTGCGGACGATCGTCTCGGCGTAGGTCGCGTCGTCCACCAGGCCCACCTCGCCGAACCGGTCGAGCACCTGGGCCACGACGTCCTCCGGGTAGCCCTTGCGGGCCAGGGACTGCTCGAGCTCGCGGCGGGACTTCTGCGCCGCCGTCAGGATCCGGAGGACGACCTCACGGGCCTTCTCGACGGCGTCGTCCCGGCTGATCTCGCCGGCCTCCAGGCGTTCCGCGACGGTCAGCCGGGGCGCCCGGTCGGCGCCGCCGCGACGGTCGCGACCGCCTGCTCGACCGCCCGGACGGTCCCCGTCCCGGGCAGCGGGACGGCCCCGACGCTTCCCCACGCCGGGACCGTCCGCTGGATCACCGTACTGCACGTCAGAACGGTGCCTTCTCGGCGGCCGCCTCCGCCTTGGCCGCGGTCTTCGTCGCAGCCGGCTTGGTGGCCTTCGCACGCGTCGCGGTCGACTTCGTGGCCTTGGCCGTGGCGGTCGTCCGGGTGGACGAGCTCGCCGCGGCGACGGTGCCCGTGACCGACGTCGTGTCCGTGGCCGGGGCCGCCGGGCTCGCGTCCGCCGGGGCGTCGACCTTCGGGCCCACGCCCAGCTTCTCCTTGACGCGCTTCTCGATGTCGTTGGCGAGGTCCGGGTTGTCGCGCAGGAAGGACCGCGCGTTCTCCTTGCCCTGCCCGAGCTGGTCGCCCTCGTAGGTGAACCACGAGCCCGACTTGCGCACGAAGCCGTGCTCCACACCCATGTCGATGAGGCCGCCCTCGCGGGAGATGCCCACGCCGTACAGGATGTCGAACTCGGCCTGCTTGAACGGCGGGGCCATCTTGTTCTTGACGACCTTCACACGGGTGCGGTTACCGACCGCGTCCGTACCCTCCTTGAGAGTCTCGATGCGGCGGATGTCGAGTCGCACCGAGGCGTAGAACTTGAGCGCCTTGCCACCGGTCGTGGTCTCGGGCGAGCCGAAGAACACACCGATCTTCTCGCGGAGCTGGTTGATGAAGATCGCCGTGGTGCCGGACGCGCTGAGCGCACCGGTGATCTTGCGCAGGGCCTGGGACATCAGGCGGGCCTGGAGACCCACGTGGCTGTCACCCATCTCGCCCTCGATCTCGGCCTTGGGCGTCAGTGCGGCCACCGAGTCGACCACGATGATGTCGAGGGCACCGGAGCGGATCAGCATGTCCGTGATCTCCAGCGCCTGCTCACCGGTGTCCGGCTGCGAGACCAGGAGGGCGTCGGTGTCGACGCCGAGCTTCTTGGCGTACTCGGGGTCCAGCGCGTGCTCGGCGTCGATGAACGCGGCGATGCCGCCCTGACGCTGGGCGTTGGCCACCGCGTGCAGCGCGATGGTCGTCTTGCCGGAGGACTCCGGACCGTACACCTCGACGATGCGCCCACGGGGCAGTCCTCCGATACCGAGCGCCACGTCGAGGGCGATCGAGCCGGTCGGGATCACCTCGATCGGGGCGCGCGTCTCGTCGCCGAGGCGCATGACCGAACCCTTGCCAAAGTTGCGGTCGATCTGGGCGAGGGCCGCTTCGAGGGCCTTCTCGCGATCTGCTGGTGCGGGCATGTGCAACACCTTCGTCTTCAGGGCGCTCTGTGCGCCGGCGTGGATGGCTCGGTACGTCGTTGCCGACCGTACGCGGAACCACTGACACGGACGCCTGCTCCGGCCGCCGCCTGTGGACGACGTTCCGAAATCCGTGCCTGTGGTCGAAGTCTAGCCGAACGCGTGTTCGAGGCAAGGCGCGACACGCGGGCGTGTCGCGCGGCCCGTCACGGCGCGGTCCTGCACGAGGACCGCAGTCGTCACCGCCCGCGTCAGGTCAGCGCCGGGGCGGCGGAGCCTGGCGGAACTTGTCGGTGCCCCAGCGCTCGGCGTCGGGCACGTCGAGCGCGTCGCACAGGGCGTGCCACACGTCACGGGGCTCGTCCCCGTCCTCCAGGGCCGCCACCGGGGTCCGGCCGTCCAGCGCGGGAAGGACCTGCTCGCGCGCCAGGGCGCGCCCGTACGCGGGACCGAAGACCTCGTCGACCAGCTGCCAGAAATCCCGTTCGCGCACCCGTCAACCCTACGTCCCCGGGGGCGCACCACGGCAACCGGCCTCCTCCACGGCCGGGCACCAGGTCAGGGTGTGTGTCGGTGGTCGGGGACAGAATGGGTCCATGTCCACGCCCGACGACCCGCTCTCCCGTTTCGGCCCCGCCACCCGTACCTGGTTCACGGGCGCGTTCGCGCAGCCCACCGCAGCCCAGGCCGGTGCGTGGGACGCCGTCGCGGCCGACCGGCACGCCCTCGTGGTCGCGCCGACCGGTTCGGGCAAGACGCTCGCGGCGTTCCTCTGGTCGATCGACCGGATCATGTCCGCGCCCCCGCCGGCCGAGCGCACCCGCCGCTGCCGCGTGCTGTACGTGTCGCCCCTGAAGGCCCTGGCCGCCGACGTGCAGCGCAACCTCCGCTCCCCGCTCACCGGGATCCGCCAGGCCGCAGCCCGCGAGGGCATCGAGGTGCCCGACGTCACCGTGGGCATGCGCACGGGAGACACGCCCGCGAACGAGCGGCGTGCGTTCGCGACCCGCCCGCCGGACATCCTCGTCACCACCCCGGAGTCGCTCTTCCTCGTGCTGACGTCGTCGGCCCGCGCCGGGCTCGCCGGCGTCGAGACGGTGGTGCTCGACGAGATCCACGCCGTCGCCGGTACCAAGCGAGGGGCGCACCTCGCCCTCAGCCTGGAGCGTCTCGACGCGCTGCTGGACCGGCCGGCCCAGCGCATCGGCCTGTCGGCCACGGTGCGGCCGGTGGACGCGGTCGCCCGGTTCCTCGCGGGCGGACGGAACGGCGACGGCGCCCGCGAGGTGGTCGTCGTGCAGCCACCGTCGCGCAAGGAGTGGGCCATCGACGTCGTCGTGCCCGTGCCGGACCTCGCCGACCTCGACAGCGCCCCCGCGCCCGAACCGGCCGGCGCCCGGGACGACGGGCACCCGGGCTCCGGCGACGACGAGATCGACCTCTCGGGCGAGGCCACCCGCCCGCTGCGTCGGGCCTCCGTCTGGCCGCACGTCGAGGAGCGGGTGGTCGACCTCGTCGCGGACCACACCTCCACCATCGTCTTCACGAACAACCGCCGGGGCGCCGAACGGCTCACGGCCCGCATGAACGAGGTGTGGGCGCAGCGGCAGGGCCTGGAGGTCGCCGACCCGGCCAGCACCTGGGCCGCGCTCGTCCCGGGTCAGTCCGGCACGGCGGCCGGGATCCCCCGGCCCGCCCCCGGTCGGCGCGGCCTGCCCGAGGCGGTCCCTGGACAGGGCGGACCGGGTCAGGGCGCGCAGGGTCAGGACGGCCAGGACCAGGACACCGTCCTGGCCCGTGCCCACCACGGCTCGATGAGCCGTGCGGAGCGCACACGTACCGAGACGGAGCTCAAGGAGGGCCGGCTGCCCGCCGTCGTCGCGACGTCGTCCCTGGAGCTCGGCATCGACATGGGCGCGGTCGACCTCGTGGTCCAGGTCGGTGCCCCGCCGTCGGTGGCGAGCGGCCTGCAGCGGATCGGGCGCGCCGGGCACCAGGTCGGCGCGGTCTCCCGGGGTGTGGTCTTCCCGATGTTCCGGGGCGACCTGGTGCCCGCCACCGTCATCGCGGAGCGGATGCGCGCGGGCGAGATCGAGCACCTGCACGTGCCCGCCAACCCGCTCGACGTGCTGGCACAGCAGGTGGTCGCCGCGCTCGCCGTCGACGACTGGGCCGAGGCCGACCTGCTCGCCCTCGTGCGCCGTGCCGCACCGTTCACGCACCTCGGCGACGCCACGTGGCGTGCCGTGCTCGACATGCTCGCGGGGCGCTATCCGAGCGAGGACTTCGCGGAGCTGCGTGCGCGGATCACGTGGGACCGCGCCACCGGCATGCTGCGCGGCCGTCCTGGCGCGCTGCGCCTGGCGGCGACGAGCGGCGGCACCATCCCCGACAAGGGCGCCTACGGCGTGTTCCTGGCCACCGAGGGCCCCACCGGCGGCACTCCCGACGACGTGCTCGCCGACAGCGTGACCGGCGGCGCCGCCCGTGCGCGGGGCGGCAAGCGGGTCGGCGAGCTGGACGAGGAGATGGTCTACGAGTCCCGCGTGGGCGACACGTTCACGCTCGGGTCCAGCACGTGGCGCATCGAGGAGATCACCACCGACCGCGTGCTGGTCACCCCCGCGCCCGGCCTACCAGGCAGGCTGCCGTTCTGGAAGGGCGACGCGCCCGGCCGGCCCGCGGAGCTCGGGCGCGCGGTCGGCGCCTTCGTCCGGGAGGCCGACGCCGCCCTCGCCGCCGACCCGGCCGCCGGTCGCGCCCATCTGCGCGCCGCCGGGCTGGACGACTGGGCCGCCGACAACCTCGCCGCGTACCTGGCCGAGCAGCGGCTCGGCACGGGTCGCGTACCCGACGACCGGACCGTGGTGGTGGAACGGTTCCGTGACGAGCTCGGCGACTGGCGCGTGGTGATCCACTCGCCGCTGGGCGCGCGCGTGCACGCACCCTGGGCGCTGGTGATCTCCGCCCGCCTGCGGGCGCGCTTCGGCCTGGACGTGGCAGCCATGCACTCCGACGACGGCATCGTGCTCCGGCTGCCCGACACGGGCGGCGGCTGGGACGGCGGGCCGGACGGCGACCCGTGGGATACGGGCGGTGCTCCGGCCGCCCCGGACGACGACGGCTACCCGGACGGCGCACCGCACGCGCGGCACGTGTCCGGCCGGATCACGCTCGAGGACCTGCTCCTGGACCCGGACGAGGTGCTCGGCTCCGTGCGCGACGAGCTCGGGTCGTCGGTGATGTTCGCCGCGCGGTTCCGTGAGGCCGCCGCCCGCGCGCTGCTCCTGCCCCGGCGCCGCCCGGACCGGCGGCAGCCGCTCTGGCAGCAGCGGCAGCGGTCGGCACAGCTCCTGGAGGTGGCCAGCCAGTTCCCCGACTTCCCGATCGTGCTGGAGGCGGCCCGCGAGTGCCTCCAGGACGACTTCGACGTCGCCGCCCTGGCCGGCCTGATGCGCGACATCGCCTCCGGCGGTGTCCGGGTCGTCGAGGTCACCACGGCCACACCGTCGCCCTTCGCGCAGTCGCTCCTGTTCGGCTACACCGCCCAGTTCCTGTACGACGGCGACGCGCCGCTGGCGGAGCGCCGCGCGGCCGCGCTGTCCCTGGACCCGGAGCTCCTGGCCGAGCTGCTGGGCGAGCAGGGCACCGCCGACCTGGCGGACCTGCTGGACCCGGGCGCCGTCGAGCGCACCGAGGCGGAGCTGGCCAGGCTCGCACCCGACCGGCAGGCCCGCGACGCCGAGGGGCTCTGGGACCTGCTGCGCCGCACCGGACCGCACCCGGTGGACGCCCTGGCGGCCCGTACCCAGGAGGACGCGCGGCACGCCGTGGGGAGCTGGCTCGAGGAGCTGGAGGCCTCCCGGCGTGTGATCCGCGTCCGGTTCGCCGGCGAGGAGCAGTGGGCGGTCGCGGAGGACGCAGGCCGGCTGCGCGACGCGCTCGGCGTGGCGCTGCCTGTCGGCGTGCCGGAGACGTTCACCGAGCCCGTACCGGACCCGCTCGGCGATCTGCTGCGCCGGCACGCCCGTACGCACGGTCCCTTCGGCGCAACCTCCGTGGCTCAGCGCTTCGGGCTCGGCGTCGCCGTCGTGACGCACGCCCTGGCGCGGCTGGAGGCCGACGGGGTGCTGGCCCGCGGCAGCCTGCGACCGGCCTCCCTCGGCGGCACCGGCGACGAGTGGTGCGACCCCGGCGTGCTGCGCCTGCTCCGGCGCCGCTCGCTGGCAGTGCTGCGGGCCGAGGTGGAACCGGTCGAGCAGGAGGCGCTCGGCACCTTCCTGCCCCGCTGGCAGAACGTCTCCACGGGCCTCCTGCGCGGTGCGGACGGTCTGGTGCAGGCGATCGAGCAGCTCGCGGGGGCGGCGGTGCCGGCATCGGCGCTGGAGACGCTCGTGCTGCCCGCCCGGGTCGCCGACTACTCCCCCGCGCTCCTCGACGAGCTGACGGTCGCGGGCGAGGTGCTGTGGTCCGGGCACGCCCGCCTGCCCGGCTCCGGCAGCGGGGACGGCCTGGTGTCGCTCCACCTGGCCGACGGCGCCCCGCTCACCCTCGCCGACCCGGCACCGGTCGAGGAGGACGGCCCGCTGGACTCCGACCTGCACCGCGCCGTGCTGGACCTGCTGACAGGGTCCGGCGGCTTCTTCCTGCCCCGGATCACGGAGCTCACGGGCGCCGAGACGGACGCGGTGCTCGACGTCCTCTGGGACCTCGTCTGGGCCGGCGAGGTCACCAACGACGGGCTGGGCGCCCTGCGCGAGCGTGTCAGTGGCTCGGGCGCCCACCGGGCGCCGCGCACGGCGGCGCGGGCGCGCCCGGTGCGGCGGTCGAGGTTCGCGCTCTCCCCGGGGCGCCCGGCCTCCGCGCTGCGAGCGAGCACGTCCGTTCCGGGCGGGGGCGGCCGCTGGGCCGCGCTGCCGGCGCGCGAGACCGATCCGACCGTACGCGCGCATGCCCTGACCCAGGTGCTGCTCGAGCGGCACGGTGTGCTCACCCGGCCTGGTGCCGCAGCGGAGGGCGTGGGCGCGGGATACCGCGACGTCTACCGCGTGCTGTCCGGGCTGGAGGAGCGGGGCGCGGTGCGGCGCGGGTACTTCGTCGAGCACCTGGGTGGCTCGCAGTTCGCGCTGCCCGGGGCCGTGGACCGGCTGCGGGTCGACGCGCAGGACCGCGCCCGGGTCGTCGAGGCCGAGCTGGAGGCGGTGGAGCGCACGTCCGCCCCGGCGTCCTCGGGCACGGGCGGTGCCGTGGTGCTCGCCGCGATGGACCCCGCCAACCCCTACGGCGCGGCGCTCGCCTGGCCCCCGGGCCCGGCGCCGGACGACCGCGCCGGGGGCGACACGCCGTCCGAGAACGGCGCTCCGGCGCCCGGCACCAGCGGCACCAGGGCCGTCACCGCCCACCGCCCCGGTCGCAAGGCCGGTGCCGTCGTGGTGCTCACCCACGGTGACCTCACGCTGTTCGTGGAACGGGGCGGGCGCACGGTCCTGTCCTTCACCGAGAACACCGCCCGGTTGGCGGCGGCCGCCGCCGCCCTCGCCCGCGCCGTCCGCGAGGGACGGCTGGGGCGGCTGGTGGTCCAGCGCGTCGACGGGGAGCCCGCCCTGGACGCCGCCCGCCGTCAGCCGGCGGCGCGCGCGCTCCTGGAGGCCGGGTTCGCGATCACCCCGCGAGGTCTGCGGATCTCGGTGCGCTGAGCGCCGGAACCGGCTCGGTGCCGGGCTCCTCGACCGGGCCCTCCCGGTCGATCGTGGCCGCGAGCAGGAACAGGTAGCCGATCATGATGACGAACCCGATCCGCTCGATGAGGCCGAAGGCAATGATCCCCGAGTCGGCGAAGAACACGAGCGAGAGGTGCACCGCCAGGAACACCGCCACCACGATGCCCAGTGCGCTCGCCGCCGCCCGCAGGCCCTGCGGGAGCGCGGACCGCGGCCGCTCGATCGAGCGCTCCAGGCTCAGGCCGACGAGCGGGAGCACGCAGAACGCGGTCGCCGCGCTCACGCGATGGATCGTGGCCGAGAGAGTGGCGGCCGTGCCCGGCGGGTCCGTCGGGAAGGCCCCGACGAGCACCATGGCCACGGCGAAGACGATCATCGCGGCAGCGGGCACGGGCCCGACGGCGAGCCCGGCACGGTACATCCGGACGGTGAGGAGCAGGCCGAGCACCGCCAGCGTCACACCGCCGGCGAGGATGAGCTCGCCACCCCCGGGAACGAAGGCGTACCAGCTGATCGGGTCGAGCACCGGGTCGACGACCGACGCGCCCACCACGTGCGCGGCGACCATGGGAAGCAACGCGGTGGCACCGAACCAGCCGACCGCACGGGTGCTGCGGGCGTCTACGGGCGTAGCGGGCTGCTCGGGATGTCGTCCCAGGTCAACGGCTTCGACGGTCATGGGACATAGCCTGACCGACCGGCGGCACGGAATCCATCGGGTTTCCCCCCGATCGCACCCTGACATCTGCGGGGGTCATCCCCCTGGTCACCCGCTCCCGCTGTCCGGTGTGCCCGGTCCGGCCGGGGTGATATGCCGGTCGCACGCCATCACCGGGCAGAGGACGCCCACTACGCTGAAGGCCCCACGACGAGGGGAGCACTCGTGCCCGAGGGCGATGTCCTGCGTCTGACCGCCGAACGGCTCACCGCCGCGCTGCGCGGACTGCCGCTCGTGCGCGCCGAGCTGCGCTGGCCCAGCGCGGCCGCCGCTCACCTGACCGGGGCGACCGCCCTGGAGACCGTCGCGTACGGCAAGCACCTGCTCACCCGGCTCGACGACGGCCGCACCCTGCACACGCACCTGCGGATGGAAGGGCTCTGGAAGATCCATCGCACCGGTTCGCGGGACGCCACGGCACGCCACCCCGCCATCCGCGCCGTGCTCGCGACCGACGCCTGGACCGCCACCGGATGGCACCTCGGCATGCTCGACCTGCTCCGCACGCACGACGAGCACCGCGTGCTGGCCGGGCTCGGCCCCGACGTGCTCGGTGCCGACTTCCCCACCGTCGGGCTGCCCGACGCCGCCGCACGGCTGGTGCGCGATCCGGACCGGCCGCTGTGCGCCGTCCTGCTGGACCAGCGGACCGCGGCCGGGATCGGCACCATCTGGATGGCCGAGTCCCTCTTCGCCCGACGCCTGTGGCCCTGGACCCCGGCGGGGACGCTGTCGGAGCGGGAGCGGTACGACCTGCTGCGGACCGCCCGCCGGCTCATGGAGCGCAGCGTCGCCGTGGGCCGCGCACGGGGCCTGGGCGCGGTCGAGATGCACGCCCACGGCCGTGCGGGACGGCCCTGCCACCGCTGCGGCACCCCGATCGAGGTGGGGACGGCGAACGAGAAGCCCTTCGAGCGCCCGGTGTTCTGGTGTCCGGGGTGCCAGGCCCCTGACCGGGCCTCCGGCGCGGCGTGACGCACGCAGACACAGAGCCGGGGGGGGGGGGGCGGGCGCCCGGCCCCGGCCCCCCCCCCCCCCCCGGGGGGGGGGGGGGGGCCGGGGCCGGGCGCCCGCCCCCCGCCCCCCGGCTCTGTGTCTGCGGTACTGCCGTTCCTGGTGCTGCCGGCTCAGCCGACCGGTGCCAGGTCCGACTGTGCGACCTCCCGCCGCCCTGCGGTCCGGTCGCCTCCCCGAGCCAGGAGCCCGGCGACGAAGTCCGCCGGGATGGTGTCGGGGATCTGGAAACCTTCGGCTACCGCTACGCGGTCGCTCACCTCACGCAGCACCAAGGACAGCGGCACGTCGAGCGCCTCGCAGATGGAACCGAGCAGCTCGGACGACGCCTCCTTCTGTCCTCGCTCCACCTCGCTGAGGTAGCCCAGCGACACTCGTGCCGCCGAGGAGACCTCCCGCAGGGTGCGCCCCTGACGCTGCCGCGTGTCACGCAGCACGTCTCCGATCTCTCGCCGTAGTACGACCATCTCGCGCCCCCTCTCGGTGCCTGTCCCTGTACTCACGCCCTGTCCTGACTGGACCGGACGTGCCTTGCGTGTGGTGCGTCCTCCAAGAGCGGAGGTCGTTCTACCGTACCCCGCGCTCGTGGAGTTCTTGCGCCGGCTCCGGGTGGTCGGCCTGTTCGTGATCACACCGGGACCAACGTCGTGGATATGAGCCTTGTTCCCGAAGGCCCCCTCCGTCAAGCCCTGTGCAAGATTAAACCAAGAAGTTTCACTTGTCTGTAACTTCACGCGACTCGATCGCGGGCGTGTCGTGGTTTTCACCCGGCGCCTCGCTGACGAGCGTCGACGCGAGGTCCAGGACCCCGCGCACCGCACCCGAGATCACCGTGGAACGATCGCCCGCGAGGTCGAGCCGGTGCACCTCCGTCGCCACGGGCGTGCTCACTGCGACGAACACCACGCCGGGCGGCTGACCGTCCTGAGCGTCCGGGCCCGCGACGCCCGTGGTCGCCAGGCCCACGTCGGAGCGCGTCAGCGCACGGACCCCGGCCGCCATCTGCGCGGCGACCGCCTCGTCCACGGCGCCCCGTTCGGCGAGCAGGTCCACGTCCACGCCGAGCAGCCCGGCCTTGAGGTCCGTCGCGTAGGCCACCACGCCGCCGCGGACGACGCGCGACGCGCCAGGGACCGAGACCAGCGTCCCCGTCACGAGGCCGCCCGTCAGGGACTCCGCCACGCCGATCGTCCAGCCCCGGGCGGCCGCCGCGGCCAGCAGCTCGGCAACGGTCATGCCCGCGGCGCCTTCGCCCGCGCCTCCCGGCGGATCCGCCACCCCTGGTAGACGTACTCGACGCCGGTCACGACGGTGACCACGAACGCCGCCATCAGCACGACCCAGGCGATCACGGTGAGCCAGCCGAGGCCCTCGCGCGGGAGCAGGAACAGCGAGATGGCCACGGTCTGCAGCACCGTCTTGAGCTTGCCGCCCCGTGACGCGGGCATCACCTCGTACTTGACCATGCCGAGGCGCATGAACGTGATGCCGAGCTCGCGCACCAGGATCACCACGGGGATCCACCAGGGCAACTCGCCGAGGGGGATCCAGAGCAGGATCAGCGCCGCGCCCACGAGCAGCTTGTCCGCGATCGGGTCGAGCAGCTTGCCCAGGTCGGTGATGAGGCCCCGCGACCGGGCGAGGTAGCCGTCGATCTTGTCCGACACCGCCGCGACCACGAAGATCGCCGTGGCCACGAGCCGCCACGTCGTGTCGTCCCCGCCTTCGACGAGAAGTGCCCAGGCGAAGAACGGGACCATGGCGATGCGAATCATCGTGACGATGTTCGCAATGTTCCAGGGCGACGGAGCGTCGTTGACCATTGCCCAAGCGTAACGGCGCCGGGCGCCCCGCCCGGACCGGCAGCTCCTTTGGTCGCCGCGGCGTGCGACCTGCCATAGCATCCGGAGGTGACCACAGCCCGCGCCCTGCGGATCCTCGCGTCCGCGGCCCTGTCCGGCGCCCTCGTGGCCGGCGCGGCGGGCTGCACGCCCGTCGCCGGACCGGCACCGGCGTCGACGCCCTCCCGGCCCGCCGCCCCGAGTGCGGCCCCCTCCCCCTCGCCCACCCCGACGCCGCGCGACGTCCGGTTCACGCTGCTCGCGGCGGGCGACGTGCTGACGCACGACCCGGTGAACGACTCGGCGACCGGCACGGACGGCATCGACTACTCGCCGCTGCTGTCGGGCATCGACCCCTGGGTCGCCGGGGCGGACCTCGCCCTGTGCCATCTCGAGGTGCCCGTGGCGCCCGACGGCGTGGCGCCGTCGGGCTACCCGGTGTTCCGGGCGCCGCAGGAGATCGTCCGCGACCTGGGCGAGCAGGGCTGGGACGGCTGCTCGACGGCGTCCAACCATTCGGCCGACGCCGGCTACGACGGGCTCGCGGCCGCCCTGGACGCGTTCGACCGCGCGGGCATGGGACACGTCGGGACCGCACGCGACCGGCAGGAGTCGCTGGAGCCGCAGTACTACGAGCTGAACCGGGAGGGCCGGACCGTCACGGTCGCCCACCTGGCGGCGGCCTACGGGCTGAACGGGTACACCCCGCCGCGCGGCGACTGGTCGGTGGACCTCATCGACTCCACGCAGATCGTCCGGCAGGCCGAGCAGGCGCGGGCCGCGGGCGCGGACCTGGTGGTCGTCAGCCTGCACGACGGCACCGAGTACGTCACCGAGCCCACCGACCACCAGAAGGAGACGGTCAAGGCGCTGGCGCGTTCCGGTCAGGTGGACCTCGTGATCGGCCACCACGCGCACGTACCGCAGCCCGTGGCGCACCTGCGCGGCGGCCCGGGCGGCGACGGGATGTGGGTGGCGTACGGCCTCGGCAACCTCCTGTCCAACCAGGGGCCGGACTGCTGCGTGCTGGCGTCGAACGTCGGACTGATGATGGTGGCCGACGTCGTGCAGCGACCCGGCCGGCCTGCGCGCGTGACCGGCGTGCGGTGGGCGGGCACCACCGTCGACCTGGCCGCGGGCCATCGGCTGCGGGTGACCCGCGACGCGCTCGCGCACCCGGACCAGGGACAGCTCTCCGCCGCCGACCTGCAGCAGCGGCTCGCCATCGCCCAGGATGCGGCCGGTCACGCCGCGCGCGAGCAGAAGAAGCCGCCGCGCCCGACGGGCGAGCCCCCGCGCGTCGTCCCCCGCGGCCGCTGACCCACGACGGCCGGTCAGCGGCGACGGCCGGTCAGCGGCTCAGGTCACCCGAGAGGTCAGCGCAGCGCCTCGGCGTCGTCGTGGTACTCCGTGGCGACGGGCGGCATGTGACCGTCCGTGCCCTCGGCGTACTGGTCCTGCGGCGGGTAGCCCGCGTCGCCGTCCGGCTCGGCCTGGTCGAACACCTGCGGCGGCTGATCGCCGCGGATGAGGGCGAGCGCCGCGGGCAGCTCCTCGGCCGTGACGAGCACGTCGCGCGCCTTGGAGCCCTCGGACGGGCCGACGATCTCCCGCGACTCCAGGAGGTCCATGAGCCGCCCCGCCTTGGCGAAACCGACGCGGAGCTTGCGCTGCAGCATGGACGTGGACCCGAACTGCGTGGTGACCACGAGCTCGGTGGCCTGCAGCAGGAGGTCGAGGTCGTCGCCGATGTCCTCGTCGACCTGCTTCTTGGCGGCCGCCGGCGCGGCGACGTCCTCCCGGTAGACGGGCTTGAGCTGCCCCTTGACGTGCTCGACGACCTCGTGCACCTCGGACTCGGTGACCCAGGCGCCCTGCACGCGCATCGGCTTGGCCGCACCCATCGGCAGGAACAGGGCGTCACCCTGGCCGATGAGCTTCTCGGCGCCGGGCTGGTCCAGGACCACGCGGGAGTCCGCGAGCGAGGAGGTGGCGAACGCCAGCCGGGAGGGCACGTTCGCCTTGATCAGGCCGGTCACGA
Organism: Promicromonospora sp. NPDC052451; assembly: GCF_044547525.1. Lineage (NCBI taxonomy): Bacteria > Bacillati > Actinomycetota > Actinomycetes > Micrococcales > Promicromonosporaceae > Promicromonospora > Promicromonospora sp. NPDC052451. Next base: position 153,029 of record NZ_JBIUAP010000014.1, on the reverse strand, counting down.
CGTCGACGGACGGCCGCTGCGTGGCCAGCACGAGGTGGATGCCCGCGGCACGGGCGAGCTGCGTGATGCGCTGGATCGAGGCCTCGACGTCGCGCGGGGCGACCATCATGAGGTCCGCGAGCTCGTCGACCACCACGAGCAGGTACGGGTACGGCGCGATCTTGCGCTCCGAGCCCGGCAGCGGCTTGACCTTGCCGGCCCGGACGGCGACGTTGAAGTCGTCGACGTGCTTGTAGCCGAAGGTGGCCAGGTCGTCGTAGCGGGCGTCCATCTCGCGCACCACCCACTCCAGGGCCTCCGCGGCCTTCTTGGGGCTGGTGATGATGGGCGTGATGAGGTGCGGGATGCCCTCGTAGATCGTGAGCTCCACGCGCTTGGGGTCCACCAGGATCAGGCGCACCTGCTCGGGCGTGGAGCGCATCAGGATCGAGGTGATCATCGAGTTGATGAAGCTCGACTTACCGGCGCCCGTGGCACCGGCCACCAGGATGTGCGGCATCTTGGCCAGGTTGGCCACCACGTAGCCGCCCTCGACGTCCTTGCCCACACCCATCACCATCGGGTGCTCGGTGCGGCGCGCGGCGCCCGAGCGCAGCACGTCGCCCAGCACGACGGTCTCGCGGTCGGAGTTCGGGATCTCGATGCCGATCGCCGACTTGCCCGGGATGGGCGACAGGATGCGCACGTCGGCGCTCGCCACCGCGTAGGCGATGTTGTTGGACAGCGAGGTGATCCGCTCGACCTTGGTCTTGGGCCCCACCTCGACCTCGTAGCGCGTGACGGTCGGGCCGCGGCTGAAGCCGGTGACCTTCGCGTCGACGCCGAACTGCTCGAACACGCCGGTCAGCGACTCCACGACCCGGTCGTTGGCGGCGGAGCGCGCCTTGTGCGGCGGGCCCTGCACGAGCAGGTCCTCGTCGGGGAGCAGGTAGACGGTGTCGCCCTCGAGCATGGGCTGGACGCCGCGCGGTATCGGCTGGCTCTCCTGCGGCGGCCGGGGCCCGTCCGCGGGCTTCGCCCGCTCGCCGCCGGGACCCAGGACGCCGGGGCCGATGGCGGGGGCGCCCGTGACCTTGCCCGCGGACTCGCTGGTCGGGATGCGCTGGGTGGTGAGCTTGCCGGCCTTCGCGGCGCGCTCGGCGGCCTCGACCTCGGCGGCCTTCTCGAACGCCTCGTCGCCCACGAAGCCCGCCAGGCGCTCCTTCTCGGCGGCGATCTCCTGCTTGGTCCGGCGCTTGCGCCGCTTGGTCTCCGGCTTGCCGTCGTGCGCCGAGACGCCGTCGGCCAGGGCGAGCCCGTCCTCGCCCGCCGCGTCGTGGTCGCGGTGGTTGCCGGTCAGCCGGTCGTACAGGCCGCGCAGGCGCGCGGGGATCCGGTGCACGGGCGTGGCCGTCACGATGAGCACGCCGAAGAACCCGGCCAGGACGTACAGCGGGATCGCGAACCACTGCGTCAGGCCGGTGACCACGGGGGTCGCGAAGAGGAAGCCGATCACGCCGCCGGCGTCCTGCACCGGGGTGAAGCCGTCGGCCGGGGACGGCAGGTCCGCGCTGATGTGCACCAGGGAGCACGTGGCCACCACGAGGAAGCTGAGCCCGATGGCCACCCGGCCGTTCTGCTGGGTGCGCTCGGGATGACGCATCACCCGGAAGGCGAGCCAGACGAGCAGCACGGGCAGGGCCACGCCGGCCACGCCGAACGTGCCCGCGACCACGGCGTGCACGCCGTCGCCGAAGGGTCCGTCGATGCCCCACCACTCCCGGGCGGCGACGATCACCGCCACGGCGAGCAGCGCGAAGCCGACGCCGTCGCGCCGGTGGTCCGCTTCCAGTTCCTGTCCTCCCTGCTGTCCTGCGGTCCGCGCGGTCTCGTCGGCCGGGTCCTGCGCCGCCCGCGGCCCCGCGGCGCGGGTGGCGCTACCGACCGCGTGGGCCATCCCCATCCACAGGCCGCGCACCGCGCGGACCGGCCACGGCGGGCGGACCGGTGCGGACGCGGCCTTCGCGGCCGGGCGGGCAGCCCCCCGGCGCTGCGTCGACCGCTTCGACGCGGCAGCCTTGGGCCTGGCGCTCTTCGCGCCCTGCCCGGTTCCCTTCCCGGAGCTTCGCCGGGCCGACGTGCGGGTCGCCATGATGTCGCCACCGTAACCGCGGACGACGGCCCGGCCCAGGAACCCCTCGCGGTGTGTCCTGGACCGGGCTGCTGTCCGGTATGTGGTGATCCCCTCGTGTGACGTCAGGCCAGGAGGAGCCCGGCCGCGAGCGTGACGACGCCGGCCGCGAGCACCACGGCCCCCGCAGGGAGCAGCACGACGGCGCGGTTGGGCGTCGTGCGCCCCTCCCCCATGGCCGAGAAGAAGAACCCGGCGGGCAGGAGGATCGCCGCGCACAGCACGCCGGTGGCGCCGAGCCAGCGCCAGAAGCCGGTCAGGTCGGTCGCCTCCGCGAGCAGGAGGCAGAGCAAGCCGAGGATCACCAGCACGCCGGCGTGCGCGTGGCCGGCCCGGAAGAAGCTCTTCTGCAGGTCGGTCGCCACCATCCGCCCGCCGAAGACCTTGAGCAGGAAGAACCCGCCCGACTCGATGCCGACGACGGTCAGCAGCACGATGCCCGCGGTGATGCGGGCGGGGTCCGAGAGCTCGAGCACGACGTCCTCCTGGGACTGGTCCGTTGTTTTGTAACAGCGTTATCAAACAACGTTCGCAAACTCTCGTCAAGGCTTCTAGACTCACGGCATGGCCCGCCCACGACTGCACGACGACGCCCTGCGCACCCGGCTCCTCGACATCGCGTCGCAGGTGATCTCCGCCGACGGCGAGGGCGCCGTCACCGTCCGCAAGGTCGCCGCCGACGCCGGGACCAGCGCCTCGGCGGTCTACGCGCTGTTCGGCTCGCGGGAGGCGCTGGTCGAGGCGGTCGGCGCGGAGGGGTTCCGGCGCTTCGCCGATCACCTCGCCGCCGCGGGCAGGGACGGCGACGCACTCGACGACCTGCGCGACCTCGGGCGCGCCTACCGGCGGTTCGCCCTGGCCGACCCGCACTTCTACCGGGTCATGTTCTACCGCGGCGTCGCCCCCGCGGACGGCGACCGGACCACCGCCGTCGAGCAGCCCACCTTCCGGGTGCTGCACGACGCCGTGGCCCGGGTGCTGGGCGGCGCCCCGCCCGAGCGCGTGCTGAGCGCCGCCGTCGGGCTGTGGGGCCTGGTGCACGGCCTGGTCTCGCTGGAGCTCGCGGGTCTGCTGCCCGGGGACGAGGCCACGCGCGAGGCCACCTACGCCCAGGCCGGACGGACGGTCGCCGAGGCACTGCTGGCCGGCTGACGCCGCACGGTGCGGATCATCGCCGAGCCCGCTGGAGAGTTCGTGCCGTCCGCCACGACCGGCGGCGGCCGGTTCCCGGGTCAGGCGGCACGGCGCCAGGACTCGACGTCGGCCAGGTAGGCGGCCACCCGCTCCGGCGGCAGGAACGACCCGCGGAACGACGCGGCCGCGAGCGCCGCCCGCTGGTCACGGGTGTGGCCGAAGGCGGCGGTGACGGCGTCGTCGACGTCGTCCACGTAGGCGCCGAAGTAGGGCGGGTCGTCGGAGTTGACGCTCACCAGCACGCCCGCGGCCATCATGGCGGGCAGCGGGTGCTCGGCCAGCGACGGGACGGCACGCAGCCGCACGTTGGACACCGGGCACACGGTGAACGGGACCTGCTCGGCCGCCACGCGCGCGAGGAGCTCCGGGTCCTGCACGACGGCGATGCCGTGGTCGATGCGTTCGGCGTGCAGCAGGTCGAGCGCGTCGCGGATGTTCGCTGCGGGACCTTCCTCCCCGGCGTGCGCGGTGCGGCGCAGTCCTGCGGCCTCGGCGCGCGCGTAGACCTCGGCGAACAGGCCCGGCGGGTGGCCGATCTCCGCGTTGTCGAGGCCGATGCCGGCAACGGGGGCTCCCATCGCCAGGAGCTGCTCCAGGACGTCCAGGGCGTCGGCGGCGGCCTTGTCCCGGTGGAACGCGGCGATCAGCAGGGTGGAGACGCCCAGGTCGGCCTCACTGCGTGCCAGGACCCCGGCGATGCCGGCCACGACGTCGTCCAGCGGCACGCCGCGCACCAGGTGGGCCTGCGGGTCGAAGGTGATCTCGGCGTGCCGCACCCCGGCGCGGGCCGCGCGCTCCAGGTAGACGCGGGTGAGGTCGGCGAAGTCGGCGGCGGTGCGCAGCACGGCCATGTTGGCGGTGTAGAGGTCGAGGAACGACTGGAGGTCCGCGAAGTCGTACGCGGCACGCAGGGCGTCCGGGTCCGCGTACGGCAGCCGGACACCGTTCCTGGCGGCCAGCTCGAACGCGAGGTCCGGCTCCAGCGTGCCCTCCAGGTGCACGTGCAGCTCGGCGCGGGGCGGACGGTTCGACGGTTCGGCCATGGGGGCAGGCTACGTCGCCAGGGGCCCGAGCTCGGTCACATGCACCGTCAGGGCTGGTGGGTTCGGTCGGTTCGCCGGTTCGGCCACGGGGGCAGGCTACGTCACCAGGGGCCGAGCTCGGTCACATGCACCGTCAGAGCTGGTGGGCTCGGTCGGTTCGCCGGTTCGGCCACGGGGGCAGGCTACGTCACCAGGGGCCGAGCTCGGTCACATGCACCGTCAGAGCTGGTGGGTTCGGTCGATTGCCTCGAGATCGGTCCATTGAACTACCGATCTCAAGGCAACCGACCGAACACTCGGTGTCAGCACACGCAGCTGACCGAACACCCGGAAACGTCGGGGGCAACTGACCGAACACCCGGAAGCGGGGCGTGGGGCAACTGACCGAACCGAGACCATCGCCACCGGGCACCCGGTTCAGCCGGTCAGTACTGCGTGGTCGAGGTGGCCGCGATCCGCTCGACCTGGGCGCGGGTGATGTCACGGACGATGCGGATCCACAGGACGAGCGCCACGATCATCGCGACCGTGGCGACCGCCTCGACCGGCACCAGCAGGTCGGCCGCGGCCTGCGTCACCGTCGGTGTGGTGCTGCTGCCCATCCGGCCCGCCACGTTGTAGGCGAAGAAGAAGACGAGCCAGAGCGCCCACCATCCGCCGATCCCGGACACGGGGCCGGTCGCCGTTGCGCGCCGGATGTCCCGCACCACCTGATACGGGAACCAGTACGAGACGATCGGCACCCACCAGCCCAGCCAGGTCCAGGCAGCGCTGCGCTCGTGGACGAACGACGGGTTGGCGGCCCTGGCGGTCGACCGGCTGCGGTAGAGCCAGACACAACTGACGACATAGCACGCGACCTGCAGGGCGAAGAGCACGATGCTGACGCCGTCATACCCGGTGAACTGACTGTTGAACGCCGACAGCCCGGCCTCCCCCGCCGCACGCAGCACCTCGGCGGACTGGGGCGCCAGGGCGAGATGCATCACCTGGACCGCTGTCCACACGCACGCCAGCACGAGCGAGGCCATGCCCAGGCCGGAGGCGCTACGCAGGGGCGGCAGGTCGTACAGAGGCGCCCCGTAGGTGTACTGCGGAGCGGGCGCTGCCGCAGGCAGGTTCCCAGGCACGGGCGGCGTCGGGCCGCCGGGCGCTGTGAAGGGGTTGTCGGGCTGCGTCATCAAGGTGCCTTTCCGGACGTTCTCAGGAACACCGGAACGCTAGCCCGACCAAACCACCACCTAAGCCCGAAAAAGGGTGAACTCGTGGGCGAAAGAGAACGGGGCCGTGCGCCTGATCTGGCTGATCAGGCACACGGCCCCGTCCCCCGGGTGCCGGCCGTTACGCCTCGACGACCACCGGCACGATCATCGGCTTGCGCCGCAGCCGGGTGGCCACGTAGCGACCGATGGTCCGCCGCATGATCTGCTGAAGCTGGTGCGTGTCCGTGGCCCCGCCCGCGATCGCGTTCTCCAGCGCCGCGGTGACCTCCGGCATCACCTTGTCGAACACCGAGGCGTCCTCGGCCATACCCCGCGCGAGCACCTGCGGGGGTGCCAGCACCTTACCCGTCGCCGTGTCGATCACGGCGAAGACCGAGACGAAACCCTCCTCGCCCAGGATCACGCGGTCCTTGAGCTCGGCGTCGGTGATCTCGCCCACCGACGATCCGTCCACGTACACGTAGCCGCACGGCACGGCGCCGACCACGGAGGCCTTGCCGTCCACGAGGTCGACCACGACGCCGTCCTCGGCGAGCACCACGCGGTCGGCCGGAACGCCCGTGCGGACCGCGAGCGCCCCGTTGGCCACGAGGTGACGCACCTCGCCGTGCACCGGCATGACGTTCTTCGGCTTGAGGATGTTGTAGCAGTACATGAGCTCGCCGGCCGAGGCGTGCCCCGATACGTGCACCTTGGCGTTGCCGCCGTGCACCACGCGCGCACCGAGGCGGGTGAGCCCGTTGATGATGCGGAAGACGGCGTTCTCGTTGCCCGGGATGAGCGACGAGGCCAGGATCACGGTGTCGCCGTACTCGACCTGCACCTTGTGGTCACCGTTGGCCATGCGGCTCAGCGCGGCCATGGGCTCGCCCTGGGAGCCGGTCGACATGTAGACGATCTGGTCGTCCGGCACCGAGTCGGCCTTCTTCAGGTCGATCAGCACGCCCGGCGGCACGTCGAGGTAGCCGAGGTCGGCGGCGATGCCCATGTTGCGCACCATGGAGCGCCCCACGAGGGCGACGCGGCGGCCGTGGGCGTGCGCGGCGCGCAGCACCTGCTGCACACGGTGCACGTGGGAGGAGAACGACGCGACGATGATGCGCTTGTCCGCGTGGGCGAACACGTTGTCCAGCACGGGGCCGATCTCGGCCTCCGGCGTCACGAAGCCCGGCACCTCGGCGTTGGTGGAGTCGACCATGAACAGGTCGACGCCCTTCTCGCCGAGGCGGGCGAAGGCGCGCAGGTCGGTGATGCGGCCGTCGAGCGGCAGCTGGTCCATCTTGAAGTCACCGGTGTGCAGCACGGTGCCGGCGGCGGTGGTGACCGCCACGGCCAGCGCGTCCGGGATGGAGTGGTTGACCGCGACGAACTCGCAGTCGAAGACGCCGAGCTTCTCCCGCTGTCCCTCCCGCACCTCGAGGGTGTAGGGCTTGATGCGGTGCTCCTTGAGCTTCGCCTCGATGAAGGCGAGCGTCAGCCGGGAGCCGACCAGCGGGATGTCCTTGCGCAGGCGCAGCAGGTAGGGCACGGCGCCGATGTGGTCCTCGTGCCCGTGCGTCAGCACGATGGCCTCGATGTCGTCGAGGCGGTCCTTGATGTAGTCGAAGTCCGGCAGGATCAGGTCCACGCCGGGCTGGTTGTCCTCGGGGAACAGCACGCCGCAGTCGATGACGAGCAGCTTTCCGGCATGTTCCAGGACAGCCATGTTGCGTCCCACCTCGCCCAGGCCGCCGAGGGCGACCACGCGCAGGCCGCCTTCGGGCAGCGCAGGGGGCAGGGACAGTTCAGGGTGAGGATGACTCACGTGGCCTCCAAGGCCTCGTTCCAACAGAAAAGTTTCAGTGCCCGACGGCGGCGCTCGCCTCCGCGAGCTCGTTCGCCTCGGGCCGGGGTGCGCCGTCGCGCAGCAGGCCGGCCTCGGCCAGCACCGCGCGCAGGACGGCGACCTCGTCGTCGGTCGCGGCGACGTTCGGCAGCCGCAGGAAGCGGTTGTCGGTGATGCCGAGCAGCTCGACCGCGGCCTTGGCCATGACGGCCTGCGCACCGGCACCGTTGAGCGCGTCGATCACGCCGGTGGTGGTGCGGAAGACCTCGGCCGCTCCGGCCAGGTCCCCGGCGTCGAACCGGCGGACTGTCTCCGCGAAGCGGGCGCCGACCACGTGGGCCGACACGGACACGATACCCGCGCCGCCGACGCTCAGGAACGGCAGGAGCAGCCCGTCGTCGCCGGAGTACCAGGCCAGGCCCGTCTCGCCGATGAGCTTGGTGGCCGCGTAGACGTCGCCGGTGGCGTCCTTGTTCGCGACGATCCGGGGGTGCTGTGCCAGGCGGCGGTAGGTGTCGGGGGCGATGCGCACCACGGTGCGGCCAGGGACGTCGTACAGCATCACGGGCAGGTCGGTCGCGTCGGCGACGGCCACAAAGTGCTGGTACAGGCCCTCCTGGCTGGGCCGGGAGTAGTAGGGGGAGACGACGAGCAGGCCGTCCGCGCCGGACTCCGCCGCCTGCTCGGCCATGCGGATCGCGTGCACGGTGTCGTTCGAGCCGGCGCCCGCCACGACGGCGGCGCGGTCGCCCACGGCCTCCACGACCGCGGCGACGAGCTCTTCCTTCTCGGGGGTGTGCGTGACCGGCGACTCGCCGGTGGTGCCGGACAGGACGAGACCGTCGTTCCCGTCGTCGACCAGCTTCTTCGCCAGCTTGACCGCCGCCTTCAGGTCCACGGCGCCGTCGGGCGTCATCGGGGTGACCATGGCGGTCAGGACCGCGCCGAACGGGCGCGCGGGGTCAGTGGGAAGAACCATGGCACTACCGTACCGTTTACGGCACCGTTCACCGCCCGGTGACGGGCGTGCGGAGCCGCTGCACCGGGCGACGGACGCCCGGGTCGTGCGGCGCCGCGGGCCGTGCTCCCGCCGCGCTCAGCGCTCGACCAGCACCCCGTCCTCGTCGGCGTAGACCATCGCGCCCGGCCGGAAGACGACGCCGCCGATCTCGACGGGCTCGTCCAGGACCCCGGCACCGGTCTTCGACGACTTGCGAGGGTTGGTGCCGAGCGCCTTCACGCCCAGGTCCAGCCCGCCGATCGCCACCGAGTCGCGGATCGCGCCGTAGACGATCGTCCCGGCCCAGCCGTTCGCGACGGCGGCGCCCGCGATGAGGTCGCCCATCAGGGCGCTGCGCAGCGAGCCGCCGCCGTCGACCACCAGGACCGCGCCGTCGCCCGGGGTCTGCGTCACCGCCTTGACGATGCCGTTGTCCTCGTGGCACCGCACGGTGCGGACCCGGCCGGAGAAGGCCCGGACCCCGCCGAAGTCCCGGAGCTGGACGGCGAGCGAGGCAAGGGCCTCGCCGTGCTCGTCGTACAGGTCGGCAGTCACGGTCATCGTGGTCCTCCGTCTCGTGGGCGTAGGCCGGACGATACCGGGGAGCCGGGCGGCCCCCGCGATCACCGGCGGCTTGCGCGGGCGTGGATACTCGAAACATGACGGCGACGACGCTCTCCCCCGCCCTCGTGGCGCACCTGCCGACCGGTCTGCTCGTCGACGGGCACTGGGGGCCCGCCGCGGACCGGGCCACGTTCGAGGTGGCCGACCCCGCGACGGGTCAGACGGTCTTCGACGTCTCCGACGCCACGCCCGCGGACGCCGTCCGCGCCCTCGACGCCGCCCACGCGGCCGCCCCCGCCTGGCGGGCGGTGCCGCCGCGCGAGCGCTCCGAGCTGCTGCGCGCCGTGTTCGCCCGCCTGGTCGCACGCGCCGACGACATCGCGGCCCTGATCACCGCCGAGGCCGGCAAGCCCCTGGCCGAGGCCCGCGCCGAGGTGGTCTACGGCGCCGAGTTCCTGCGCTGGTTCGCCGAGGAAGCCGTACGCGCCGACGGCCTGGTGCGCAGGGCGCCGTCGGGCGGGAACACACAGTACGTGAGCCGCCGGCCCGTGGGCCCCTCGCTGCTCATCACCCCCTGGAACTTTCCCATCGCGATGGCGACCCGCAAGATCGCCCCCGCCCTGGCCGCCGGCTGCACCGTCGTGGTCAAGCCGTCGGAGCTCACACCGATGACGACGCTGCTGGTGGCCGAGATCATCCGCTCCGAGGCGGAGTCCCGCGGCCTGCCGACGGGCATCGTCAACGTCGTGCCCACCACGCACGCCGCCGCGGTCACCGGGCCCCTGTTCGAGGATCCCCGCCTCCGCAAGGTCTCGTTCACCGGCTCGACGGGCGTGGGGCGCACCCTGCTCGCCCAGGCCTCGAAGAACGTGCTGCGCAGCTCGATGGAGCTGGGCGGCAACGCCCCGTTCGTCGTGTTCGAGGACGCCGACGTCGACGCCGCGGTGCAGGGCGCGCTGATCGCCAAGCTCCGCAACTCCGGGCAGTCCTGCGTGGCGGCCAACCGGTTCCTGGTGCACGACGCCGTCGCCCACACGTTCGCGGAGAAGTTCGCCGCCGCGGTGGGCGCCAAGGTGACCGCCCCGGGCACCCAGCCCGGGGCAGAGGTCGGCCCGCTCATCAACGAGGCCGCCGTCGAGAAGGTGACCGACCTGGTGGACGACGCCGTCGCGCACGGCGCGCAGGTGCTCACCGGGGGCTCCCGGCTGGAGCGCCCCGGCCACTTCTTCGAGCCGACCGTGCTCACCGGTGTGGACGGCGACGCGCGGATCGTCACCGAGGAGATCTTCGGCCCGGTCGCCCCGATCGTGGCCTTCGGGTCCGACGACGAGGCGTACGAGCTGGCCAACGGCACCCCCTTCGGGCTCGCCGCCTACGCGTACACGACGTCGCTGGCCCGCGCCCAGCGCGCGATGGACGAGATCGAGGCCGGGATGATCGGCATCAACCGCGGGCTCGTGTCGGACGCGAGCGCCCCGTTCGGTGGCGTGAAGTCCTCCGGGCTGGGTCGCGAGGGCGGCGACACGGGCATCGACGAGTACCAGGAGACGGTGTACGTGGCGCTGTAGCGCCCGGTCGCGCTGCCGTCCGGTCGGCGGGCAGCCGCGCCGCCGCGCACCCGCGACGACGTAACCTCGCCGCGTGAAGCTTCTCCCCAGCGACCCCGCGGCCCGTGCGGCGGTCCGCCAGGGCGTGAGCGTCTCGGTGGCCACGGGGCTGTACGGCGTCTCGTTCGGCGCCCTGTCGGTGGCCGCGGGCGTCGGCCTCGGCCCGACGATGGCGCTGAGCCTGCTCATGTTCTCGGGCGGCTCCCAGTTCGCGCTGGTCGGCGTGATCGGCGCGGCGGGCACCCCGGTCGCCGCCGTCGCCACCGCCGCCCTGCTCGGCCTGCGCAACACCCTGTACGGCGCCGTGGTCTCACCGCTGCTCCAGGTGCGCGGCTGGCGCCGCGTGGCCGCGGCCCAGCTCACCATCGACGAGTCGACGGCGGTCGCCGTCGCCCAGCCCGGGCCGGCGGCGGCGCGCGTGGGCTTCTGGGTGACGGGCGCCGGCGTGTTCGTGCTCTGGAACACGTTCGTGCTGCTCGGGGCGCTCGCCGGAGACGCGCTCGGCGACCCGCGCGCGTGGGGGCTCGACGCCGCGGCCGCCGCCGCGTTCCTCGCCCTGGTCTGGCCCCGGCTCGCCCCGCGGCGGGCCCAGGTCGTGGCGGGGCTCGCGGTCGTGGCCACGGCGGCCCTGATCCCGTTCGTGCCGGCCGGCATCCCGGTGCTCGCGGCGGCCGCGGTCGCGATCGTCGTGGGGCTGGTGGCTCCGAACGGCAGCGCGGCAGACCCGGGCCAGGACGGCCCGGAGGACGGCACGACGGCCGGTCCCGGCGGGACCGGCCACGACACCAGCCACGACACCGGCCACGACACCGACCGTGACACCGACCGGGAGGCCGTCCGATGACCACCGCAGCCCTCTGGACCACCGTGCTGGTCGCGTCGTTCGCCTGCTTCGCGCTCAAGCTCGGCGGACACCTCGTCCCCCGCTCCTGGCTCGCCTCGGAGCGCGTCTCCCGGGTCACCACGCTCGTCACGGTCGCGCTCCTCGTGTCGCTCGTCGTGGTCCAGGGCTTCGCCGACGGCCGCTCGCTCGTGATCGACGCCCGGGTGCCCGCCCTCGCTGTCGCGGCCCTCGCCCTCGCCCTGCGCGCCCCGTTCATCCTCGTGGTCCTCCTGGCGGCGGCCACGGCAGCGGGCCTCCGCGCCCTCGGCTGGGGCTGACCGCACCCGACGCCGGGCCCGGCTGCTGCCGCCACGACCGGCCCGTCCTGGCAGCGGCAGCCGTGGTGAACGCCGTCCGGCGGGCGACGCTAGGGTGGGCCGATGGCACTGTTTCGTGAGATCGCCGACGTGTCCGTGCGGCCCGCCGTCCCCGGCGACGAGTCCGCCGTGACCGCCGTGCAGGTGGCCTCCTGGCGGGCGACCGGCGTGCTGGGAGAAGGCGTCATGGAGGCCCTGGACGTCCCCGCGATGCGCGAGCGCTGGGCCTCTGCCATCACCTCGCCGCCCGGCCCCGGGTTCGCCGTCCTCGTCGCGCTCGACGGGCCGGACGTCGTCGGGTTCGCCGCCGTCTCCCCGGGCCAGGTGCTGTCGCTGGAGGTGCTGCCGGAGGCGCAGCGCGCCGGCCACGGGTCGCGGCTGCTGGCGGCCGCCGTGGACCGCCTCCGTGCGGACGGGTCGGACACGGTCACCACGTGGGCGCTCGCCGACGACACGGCGCGCGCCGCCTTCCTGGACGCCAGCGGGCTGGGCGAGGACGGTCGCAGCCGCACCCTGGCGACGGGGGTCCGCGAGGTCGTCGAGCACCGCTGGTCCGCGCAGATCTGACGCCAGCGGGTGCCCGCGTGTTCGCCACGCGAACCCCAGGTTTCACGCCCGTGTGACAGTCCCGTGACACGGCCTTGCGACGATCGCCGGCATGGGGATCCGCACCGAGTACTTCGCAGCGCCGACCGACGAGGCGGCGGCGACGGTGCTCCTCGCGCCCGGCGGGCCCTCCGAGCCGGACCTGCGCACCGACCAGCCCCGGTTCGACGCCGTCGCCGTACCGTCCGTGGACCCGTTCGTGATGCTCGGTGGCCTCGCCGGCGTGCTGTCCGGCCGGTCGTACGCCGAGGTCACCGCGCACCCGCGGCACGGCGCCCTGGTCGGCAGCGGGGGCGAGGAGGGGCCGTGGGTGGTGTCCGTCCAGCAGCCGCTCGTCGACGACCTCGCCTCGGCCGGACCCGCCCGGCTGGCCGAGGCCGCGCGGGAGTGGTCCGGCACGGCGACGCGCGTCGTGGCACCCCAGGTGCTCGTGGCCGCACTGCTCTCCCTCGGGGCGCTCGCCGCGCGCGCCGCCGACGAGCGGCAGAGCGTGTACTGCTGGACGAGCCTGACGGACTGAGAGAGCAGCATCATGCGCGCCACCGGCACCCCGCCCGTCGTCGTCCACCCGTTCGGACCGGGCTCCCCCACGGAGGGCCTCGCCGCCCTGCTGACCGCGTACCACCTGCAGACGGAGGCCGAGAAGGGCATCCCGGCCGGGCACGTCGACGCCCTGCCCGACCGCTACCGGGCGGAGATCGCCGACCCGCGGGCCGCGTTCGCGGACGACACGGTGCTGCTGGCGGGGTGCGGTCCGGCGTCCGTCGGCTGCCTGGTCGGCACGGCGCCCGTCGCCGGCCGCACCGAGCTCAAACGGCTCTGGACGGACCCCGCGCTGCGCGGTCAGGGCGTGGCGTCCCTGCTGATCGGCGCAGCGCTGACCCGGGCGGCCGCAGACGGCGTGCGCACTGCCGCGCTGTCCGTCTGGGCGTGGCGGACGGGCGCGATCGGCCTGTACGAGAGGCTGGGCTTCACCGTCGTCGACCCGTGGGACGAGCGGGAGGGTCTGGTCTGCATGGAACGGCCCCTGTAGCCCGGGCCGGCCGAGGGACGAGGCGGGTGCACGGCCACCGGCGCGGAGGTGCTTCACTAGCCCCGTGACCCGCTCCCCCAACCCGCTGTGGCGGACCCTCGTCGAGCTGCGCGGCAACCCCCGCGCCTGCGTGTGGACGGAACCGCTGTGGGGCCTGTCGATGGCTCTGGTGCTCCCGTACGCGTCGGTGTTCATGCTGGCGCTGGGCCTGCACGACTACCAGATCGGGTTCCTCGCGACCGTCGGCATGATCTCCCAGGTCGGCTTCGGGCTGGCCGGCGGGATCATCACCGACCGGCTCGGCCGGCGCGCCACGACGGCGTGGTTCGACGTGATCGCCTGGGTGATCCCGTGCGTGCTGTGGGCGTTCGCCCAGGACTTCTGGTTCTTCCTCGCGGCCTCACTGGTCAACGGCGCCCTGCAGGTCACGCAGAACTCCTGGGACTGCCTCATGGTCGAGGACGCCGAGCGCGGCCAGATCACCCGGATCTACTCGCTGGTCAAGGTCGCTGCCGACTGCTCCGCGCTGTTCGCGCCGCTGGCCGCCGTCCTGGTGGCCCAGCTCGGCCTGCAGCCCGCCGTCCGCATCCTGTACCTCAACGCGGCGGTCGTGATGACCGTGAAGATCGTCTGGCTCTACCTGTGGTCGCGGGAGACCCGCCAGGGCCGGATCCGCATGGACGCCACCCGCGGGCAGAGCACGTGGCGGCTCCTGGCCGGGTACCGCGGGGCGCTCGGGCTGCTGCTGCGCTCGCGCGGGTCGCTGCTGGCGCTCGGCATCGCCGCGCTGACCGCGGCCGTCACGCTCGTCAACGGCACGTTCTGGCAGGTGGTGGCGAGCCAGCACCTGCACGTGCCGGACGCGCTGCTGCCCTTCTTCCCGATGGTCCGCTCGGTGCTGTCGGTGACCTTCTTCTTCACGCTGATCCCGCTCCTGACCACCGCCGTCGACCTGCGGCGCGCCGCCCTGTGGGGGTTCGGCGTGCATCTGGCCGGGCAGGTCGTGCTGGTCGCGATCCCGGCCGCCGACGGCTCCGCGACGGCGTCGACGTACGCGTTCCTGGGCCTGTGCCTGCTGCTGGACAGCTTCGGCGCGGGCATGCTGTTCATGCTCTCGGAGTCCCTCGTCGCGCTGCACGTGGACGCCGGCGAGCGGTCCCGCGTGATGGCCATCCAGCGCACGTGCATCATGCTCGCCGCGGCGCCCTTCGGCTGGATCTCCGGGTGGCTGTCCGGCATCGACCGCACCTACCCGTTCGTGCTCACGTCCGCGCTGCTCGTCGTCGGGCTCGTGCTGGTGGCGGTGCGGTGGGTGCCGACGCACCCGGACGCCGACCCGTCGCCCGAACCGGCCTGACGCGGCGGGGCCTGGGGTGGTGCTCGCCAGGCCCTCCCCGCAGGAGCACGTGCCCGGGCGCCCGGCGCGGTGAGCCCGGCACCGCCGGCGACCAGTATGCCGCCAGGACCGCTCCGGCGGCGGTCGCGAGCAGCACCACCACCCCGCCGGCGACCAGGGCACCGCGCACGCCCAGCAGCTCCATCAGGAGGCCGAGCAGCGGCGGGCCTGCCAGGCCCCACACCGTGCTCGCACTGCGCCAGACACCCAGGACACGGCCCCGCATGGCGGCCGGCGGATCGGTCTGCAGCACGGTGGCCCCCGCGGTGTCCGACAGCGACTCGACCACGGCCATCGGTGCCACGGCGACCAGCAGCAGGGCCAGGCTCGGCGACAGCCCGGCCCCGACCTGGAGCAGCGCCCCGGCCGCGGCCAGCACCGCCACGAGCCGCACGGTCGGACGGCGGAGCCGCCCCGCCAGGAACGCGCCGACGATGCCGCCCACGGCCAGCACGGTGGCCACGGTCGCGAAGTCCTGCGTGGTCCCGGCGAGGGCACCCGTGACGAGCACGGCCAGGGTGAGGGAGTAGTTGCGTCCGAGGACGGCGCTCACCGCGGTCACGCCCAGGAGCGCGACCAGGCGGGGACGGCTCCAGAAGTACCGGATGCCGTCGAGCGACCCACCCCGTGCCGGGGCGGGCTCGACGGGGCGGGGCGGGAGCGCCGCGGGGACGGGCTCCACCGCCTCCAGCGGCTCGGTCGCCCCGGGAGGCCGCCGGTACGGCCGCAGGAACGGCACGAGCGCGGCGACCGCCAGGAACGAGACGCCGTTGGCCAGGTACGCCGCGGCCGGCCCCGTGAGCGCGACGAGGCCACCCGCGAGGCCGACGCCCGCCAGCCGGCCGACGCTGTGGGTCACGGAGCCGAGGCCGATCGCGGAGGGCACGTCGCCGGGTGCCACGAGATCGTTGCCCAGCAGCGACGTGGCCGGGCCGTCCACGGCCGCCACCAGCCCGGTGATCGCCGACAGGGCGAGCAGCACCGGCGTGCTGAGCAGGTCGAGGCCGACCAGCCCCGCGGTCGCGAGAGCGATCACGCCCAGCGCCGCCTGGCTCCCGGCGACCACGGTCCTGCGCGGCCACCGGTCCACCACGGCGCCACCGGCGACGCCGAAGAACAGGCCGGGCGCGGCCTGGACCGCCAGCGAGAGGCCGGTCGCGGCCGGGGAACCCGTGATCTGGAGGACCAGCAGGTTCTGGACGGTCATCTGCATCCAGGTACCGGCGCTGGAGACCAGGTTGGCGCCGGTCCACCAGCGCATCGCAGGATGCCGCAGGGCCCGCCACGGGGACCGGCCGGAACCGGTGCCAGGCAGGGTGTTCGTCTTCGGCGCGCGCGGGCGCGCCCGGAGGAAGGCAGGGGTGGGCACGGCAACTTTCCGTCAGGGAGGAGACGCCGCCCGGCCGGTGTCGCCGGGCGCGGCGCCGACCATTGAAACAACCGCTTCCCGGTGCGCTCCACCCTCTGGGCCCGTTCGTGAGCAAGGTCGCAGACGACCCCGCCGGCCCGGCCCTGCGCCTCAGACCCGGCGCCTCAGGTTCCGTGCGTCGGGCCCTGCCTCAGGAGGCCTTCGTGGTCCCGGCGCGGTAGAGGCCTGCGGCCCTGCGCAGCGCCTCGCGGGCCCGCCGGCGGTCACCCGCGGCGTCGTAGGCGAAGGCCAGGTGGTACCAGGCGCGCCAGTCCTCGGGGGCCGCCTCGACGGCGGCGCGCCGGGGCTCGAACGCCGCGTCGGCCGCGGCCCGGTCGATGCGCCCGCCCGGCGAGCGCGGCAGGTCGTCCACCGGCAGGTCACCCTCCGCGAACAGCGTGTCCGCCATCCGCTGCACCGTCGCGGCGAGCCAGTACTCCCGGGCGATGAGCCCGATGACCAGCAGCGGGATGACCAGCACACCGAGGCCGATCGCGATCAGCACCGGCTCGCCCGTGCCGATCATCGCGACGCCGCGCCCCGCGATCTGCCACACGTACAGTGCGAGCAGCGCCGTCACGGCCAGGGCGCCCGCCAGCCCTCGGGGCAGGCCCCGGCGGCCCGACGACGCGTCCGGCGTCGACGGCCCCGGCACCTCCGCCGGGCCGTCGGAGCGCTCGCGGCCCTCGTCGCTCACGACAGGTCCAGCACGTTCTCGAGGCCCACGGTGAGCCCGGGACGGGACACCACGGAGCGGACGGCGAGCAGCACGCCCGGCATGAAGGACGCGCGGTCGAAGGAGTCCTGCCGGATCACGAGCTGCTCCCCCTCGTTGCCGAACAGGATCTCCTCGTGCGCCACCAGGCCGCGCAGCCGCACGGCGTGCACGCGTACCCCGTCCACGTCGGCGCCGCGCGCCTCCCAGCCGGACTCGGTGGCGTCCGGCGAGGGCCCGCGTCCCGCCTCGGCGCGGGCCGCCGCGATGGCCGCGGCGGTGTGCCGGGCGGTGCCCGACGGCGCGTCGACCTTGTTCGGGTGGTGCAGCTCGACCACCTCGGCCGACTCGAAGTAGCGCGCGGCCTTGGCGGCGAACGTCATGGCCAGCACCGCCGACAGGCCGAAGTTCGGGGCGATGAGCACGCCGAGCGCTCCCGGGCTGCCCTGGCCCCCGGGGGACAGCTCGGCGAGGTGCGCCGCGACGCGGGCCCGGGAGTCGTCGTCCCAGCCCGTGGTGCCGACCACGGCGTGGGCGCCGGCGTCGAGCACGGCGTGCACGTTCGCCTCGGTGACGGCCGGCACGGTGAAGTCGACGACGACGTCGGCCCCCGCGAGGCTCTCCGCGGAGACGGTGTCGCCGCGGCCCAGGCGCGCGACGAGCCGGAGGCCGTCGGCGCCCTCGACCGCCGCGCACGCCTGGCTGCCCATGCGCCCGCCCGCACCGAGCACGGCCACCTTGATCTCACTCACGATCTACCACCCTACGTAGTCGTCGAGTGCGGGACATTCGCCCGTTCTGGTGCGCCGAAAGGGCGAATGTCCCGCACTCAACGGGTCAGTCAGTTGTTGGAAGGGCCCACGCGGACTATCGAGCGGGGGCGGGACGCCAGGTCCTGCGCCAGCGACTGGACGTCCGAGGCCGTGACCGACTGGATGCGGTCCAACGACTCGGCCAGGGACAGGAGCTCGCCGTAGACGAGCTCGGCCTTGCCGAGGCGGCTCATGCGCGAGCCGGAGTCCTCCAGGCCGAGCACCGTACCGCCGGAGAGCTGCCCGACGGACCGCTTCAGCTCGGCCTCGGTGATGCCGTCGTGCGCGAGCTTCTCCAGCTCCGCCACGAGCAGCTCGGTGACCTGGTCCGCCTTCGCGGACGCGCAGCCCGCGTACAGGCCGAAGGTGCCGAGCCCGCCGTGCGCGGAGGCGAACGAGTAGGTCGAGTACGCCAGGCCCCGCTTCTCGCGGATCTCCTGGAACAGCCGGGACGACATGCCGCCGCCCAGCACGGCGTTGAGCACCGACAGGGCGAACCGCCGGTCGTCCGTCGCGGAGATGCCCGTGGAGCCGACGATGATGTTGGTCTGCTCGACCGGCCGCTCGACCAGGCGCTCGGTGCCGGCCTCCGGCACGCCCACGCGGTCCTCCGCGACCGGCCGGCGGTCGCGGGGGGCGACGGCGGCATCGAGGTCCCAGCCGCCGTCGGACAGGGCCTGGGTCACCTGCTGCACGAGCTTGTCGTGGTCGATCCCGCCCGCCGCGGTGACGACCAGCGTCTCCGGGCGGTAGTTCCAGCGGTAGTGGTCCCAGACGGCGTCGCGCGGCACCGCGTTGATGGTCTCGGGGGTGCCGCCGATGGGCCGGCCCAGCGCGTGGTCGCCCAGGACGGCGGCCGAGAACTGCTCGTGCACGACGTCGGTCGGGTCGTCGTCGTTCATCGCGAGCTCTTCGAGGATGACGCCGCGCTCGGTCTCCAGCTCGTCGGAGTCCAGGCGGGCGGAGGTGACCATGTCGGAGATGACGTCGACCGCCATCGGCAGGTCCGAGTCGAGCACCCGCGCGTAGTAGCAGGTGTGCTCCTTGCCCGTGGCGGCGTTGGCCTCCCCGCCGACGGCGTCGAACGCCTCGGCGATGTCCATCGCGGTCCGCCGGGTGGTGCCCTTGAAGAGCAGGTGCTCCAGGAAGTGCGTCGAGCCGAAGTGGCCGTCGGTCTCGTCCCGCGAGCCGACGCCGATCCACGCGCCCACCGTCGCCGAGCGCTGGCCCGGCATGTGCTCGGTGAGGACACGGACACCGCCGGGCAGGACGGAGCGACGGATCGTCGCGCCGTCCTGCCCGGCGGTGAGCTCGGCACCGGGCTCGCCCGCGGGGACGAGCGGCAGGTGCCATGCCATGTCAGGCGTCCGCGGGTGCGGGGGTCTCGGCGGCCTCGGCCGGGGCCGACTCCTCCTCGTCGGTGACGGCGACCAGCGACAGCTTGCCGCGCGGGTCGATCTCACCGATCTCGACCTGGACCTTCTGGCCGATGGACAGCACGTCGTCGACGTTCTCGACGCGCTTGCCGCCCACGAGCTTGCGGATCTGGCTGATGTGCAGCAGACCGTCCTTGCCCGGGGACAGCGAGATGAACGCGCCGAACGACGTCGTCTTGACGACGGTGCCGACGAACCGCTCGCCCACCTCGGGGACGTGCGGGTTGGCGATCGCGTTGATCGCCGCGCGGGCGGCCTCGGCCGAGGGGCCGTCGGTGGCACCGATGTACACGGTGCCGTCGTCCTCGATGGAGATGTCCGCGCCCGTCTCCTCCTGGATCTGGTTGATCATCTTGCCCTTCGGGCCGATGACCTCGCCGATCTTGTCGGTCGGGACCTTCACCGTGATGACGCGCGGGGCGTTCGGGGACATCTCGTCCGGGACGTCGATCGCCTCGGCGAGGACCTCGAGGATCGTCAGGCGGGCGTCGCGCGCCTGACCCAGGGCGGCCGCGAGGACCGACGCCGGGATGCCGTCGAGCTTCGTGTCGAGCTGGATGGCGGTGACGAACTCCTTGGTGCCGGCGACCTTGAAGTCCATGTCGCCGAAGGCGTCCTCGGCACCCAGGATGTCGGTCATCGCGGCGTAGCGGGTCTCGCCCTCCACGGTGTCGGACACGAGGCCCATCGCGATGCCGGCGACCGGGGCGCGCAGCGGCACACCGGCGTTGAGCAGCGACAGCGTGCTGGCGCACACGGAGCCCATCGAGGTCGAGCCGTTGGAGCCGAGGGCCTCGGACACCTGACGGATCGCGTAGGGGAACTCCTCGCGGCTCGGCAGCACCGGCACCAGGGCACGCTCGGCGAGCGCGCCGTGGCCGATCTCGCGGCGCTTCGGGCTGCCCACGCGGCCGGTCTCACCGGTCGAGTACGGCGGGAAGTTGTAGTTGTGCATGTAGCGCTTGCGCGTCTCCGGACCGAGCGAGTCGATCTGCTGCTCCATGCGGAGCATGTTCAGCGTGGTGACACCCAGGATCTGGGTCTCGCCGCGCTCGAAGATCGCGGAGCCGTGCACGCGGGGCAGCACCTCGACCTCGGCCGAGAGGGTGCGGATGTCCGCGAGGCCACGACCGTCGATGCGCACGCCGTCGGTGAGCACGCGCTGGCGCACGAGCTGCTTCTGCAGCGAGCGGAAGGCGGCCGACAGCTCCTTCTCGCGGCCCTCGAACTGGGCGTCGAGCTGCTCGTGCAGCCCGGCCTTGATCTCGTCGAGGGTGTTCTCGCGCTGCTGCTTGTCGGCGATGGTGAGCGCGTCGCGCGTGGCGGCGGTCACGGCACCCTCGACGGCGGCGTACGCGTCGGGCTGGTAGTCCGGGAAGAGCGGGAACTCCTGCGTCTCCTTGGCGGACTGCGCGGCGAGCGCGGCCTGCGCGTCGCACAGGGCCTTGATGAACGGCTTGGCCGCCTCGATGCCCTCGGCGACGACCTCCTCGGTGGGGGCCGCGACGCCGTCGTTCTTGATGAGGTTCCACGCGTCGTCGGTGGCCTCGGCCTCGATCATGGCGATCGCGACGTCGTCACCCACGACACGGCCGGCCACGACCATGTCGAAGACCGCGCGCTCCTTGTCGGAGTACTTCGGGAACGCGACCCACTGGCCGTCGACCAGCGCGATGCGCACCGCGCCGACCGGGCCGTCGAACGGCAGGCCGGAGATCTGGGTCGACGCCGACGCGGCGTTGATCGCCAGGGTGTCGTACGCGTCGTCCGGGTGGATCGCCATGACGGTGATGACCACCTGGACCTCGTTGCGCAGGCCCTTGACGAACAGCGGGCGCAGCGGGCGGTCGATCAGGCGGCAGGCCAGGATCGCCTCGGTCGAGGGGCGGCCCTCGCGGCGGAAGAACGAGCCGGGGATGCGGCCCGCGGCGTACATCCGCTCCTCGACGTCCACCGTCAGCGGGAAGAAGTCGAACTGGTCCTTGGGGTGCTTGCCGGCGGCCGTGGTCGACAGCAGCATGGTCTCGCCGTCCAGGTAGGCGGCGACGGAGCCGGCGGCCTGCTTGGCGAGGCGCCCGGTCTCGAACCGGACGGTACGGGTGCCGAAGCGGCCGTTGTCGATGACGGCCTCGGCGAACTGGATCTCGGGACCCTCCACGGGTGCCCTCCTTGTTCTCTCGTACGCCCCCGTGCCCGACGGTCATCGATCGAGGCCCACCGAGCCGTCGCTGGTGCGACGTTCTCGGGAGGCCACTACCGAGGACCGGACGAGGTCACGGGCGGCGCTGTGGTTGTTGTACTACAGCATCTCACCAGACCAGCCCGGCCCCCGCAGCGGGGGCCGGGCTGGTAGGCGTCAGGTTCAGCGGCGCAGGCCGAGCTTGTCGACCAGGGCGCGGTAGCGCTCGATGTCGATGCCCCGCAGGTAGCCCTGGAGACGACGACGCTGGCCCACCAGGAGCAGCAGACCACGACGGCTGTGGTGGTCGTGCTTGTGCTCCTTGAGGTGCTCGGTCAGGTCCTTGATGCGCTGCGTGAGGAGCGCGATCTGCACCTCGGGCGAGCCGGTGTCGCCCGGCTTGGTCCCGTACTCGGAAATGATCTGCTGCTTCGTGGCAGTGTCGAGCGGCATGGCTCTCCTTCAGTGTCGTTGCGCGGTGCTCCGGGACTCGTTCACCGGGCGCTCTGGATCCGCGGCCGTTCAGACGGCGGTACAACATTACCAGTGCTGAGCCCGTACGTCCGACTGCCCGGATGAGACCTCCCGCACGTGTCAGACGCTCAGGTCACCCGAGCGACCTGAGCGTCTGGCACGTGCGGCGCGGTGGACGTCACGCGCCGTCGTGGCCTGCGTAGCCCGTGCCCGTGGTGTCCCGGCGGAACCGCGGCAGGCCCACCTCGTCCTGACCGACCGGGAACACCCCGGCGAACGCCAGCAGGTCCGTGATCGTCGTGACCAGACGCCCGTCCTCGAACCGCACCCCGTACGCCGGGTTCCAGTCGCCGCCGGGCCGGCGCATGAACGAGTCGGGATCCAGGCGCAGCAGGTAGAGGAACGTCTCGACCAGGATGCGGCTGCCCACCTCGCCCAGGAAGCTGCCGTTGCCCTGGACCTCGGCCTCCTTGAGCACGTAGTACCACAGGGGTGTGCCGTCCAGGTCGTCGAGCGCCGCCACCACCTCGGGCGACGCGTTCCGGCGGAGCTGCTCCGGCGTGAGCGGACGCACGCGCAGCGCCCGCGCCACGGCCTCCCCCGTCGGGATCGCCAGCATGTACCCGCGCAGCAGGTTGCGCTGCGCGAGCTGCTTCAGCAGCGCCCGGACCGGACCCGAGGCCGCGTTGCCCTCGTTGAGCAGGTCTCCCAGGCCGTCGGCCAGGAACGGGTCGATCTTGCGGGCCATGCGGAACGTCAGGGGGTCTCCCTTGTCGGTCAGCCGGGTCCACTCGACGGGCCAGTTCGACGGCAGGGCGGGGAGCGGGTTCGCCGGGTCGGGCGACAGCCCGCCGTTGCCGGTGAACCGGAAGAGCTGGTCCAGCGTCGCCACCCCGCCGGGCCCGCCGCCCGTGAAGTTGACGTTGAAGTCGTAGGCGCCGCGCACCATCGAGTGCCCGAACCGGAACGCCGCCACCGCGAACTCCAGCGGCATCGCGACCCGGCGGGCGGGCCGGAACAGCGACGGCCCCGTCGCCAGGACCGAGTCCAGGACGCCGGCCTTGGTCAGGGTGCGCAGGTAGTCGTGCACGACCAGCCACTGGTAGTGGAACCGGACGAGCTGCTGCGCGCGGTCGAACAGCGAACGCTGCGTCACCGCGAACCACGGCTCGTGCCGCGACACCCAGTCCACCACCGCGTTGTGGAACCGGATCATCGCCACGTGGAACTGCGCCACCACGAGGTTCTCGTCGTTGCGGCTGTCGGGGATCAGCGGCATGCGCTCGCTGCCCGGCGCGGTGCTGCGGGGCAGGTCGCGCTGCGGGTCGTCGCCGGGCGCCACGAGCTGGAACCCGCCGATCGGCTGCGTCGAGACCCGGCCGAGGCGCAGCTTGGCCGAGCCCGGCACGTACGCCGCCTCGCTGCGGGTGGTGCCCCGGTCCTTCTCCCCCTCGAACCGGGGCCCCGACCCGTACAGGCTGTCGAGGTCCAGGAGCGGGATGCGGCCGTTGTGCAGGCTGCGCCGGACGACGTCGGGCGCGAAGACGCGGAACGGGTCGCTGACCACGTCACCCAGCGCCTGGTCCCCGCCCGGGCCGGAGCCGTCGTCGGGGCCGTTCGTGTTGAGCGTGATGTCGTGGTCGATGAACTGGCCCCAGTAGGTGTAGATCGCGGGGACCGTCGAGTCGCGCGGCGGTGCCGGCGTCGCCGGGGGCGCGCCCGGGGACGGCGCGGGCGGCGGCCCCGCGGGGGCCTCGATCATGCCGGCACCGAGCCGCAGCAGGGCGTCCCGGGTCTGCGCCACCCGGTCGCCCACGGGCAGGTGGGCCTCCGGGAACTGCCGGGCGAGGTCGCGCAGCAGGTAGTCGAACGACGTCGTGGCGTCGAACCGGTGCTCGCGCAGGTCGCGCCGCACGGCGGCCTCGGTGCGCGGCATGAGCGTCGCCGTGCTGTCCTGCGGCGCGGCCTGCGCGTCCGCGTCGGCCGGTACGAACACGCCACCGTGCCCGATGCGGCGCACCGTCCGGCCGGCCGGTGTCTGCGCCAGGTCGACCGCCTCGTGCGGGGTGTGGTTGGGGTCGCCCTGGGGCGGCGCCTGGGTGGTCTGGGCCATGATCCTCTCCTTGGCTGGTGTGAAGGCCTTCCACCAGAGGAGAGCGGGACGCCGCAGCCTGCGTGCCGGGTTCGGCCAGGGCCGAATCACCCGGCGCAGGTGTCACGACGTGCGCTTGACGTGCGCGGCCCACAGCACCGCGCCGACGGCGCACACCACCTGTGCCGCGACCACCGCCGGCGCGGCGGCCCCGGCAACCGCCGCCCAGGCGAGCGGCACGGTACCGAGCACCGTCAGGTCCAGGCCCCTGAGCTGGTGCAGCACCAGCCCCGTGGGCAGGGCGCCCGCCGGCGTCGCGATCATCGGCACGTCCCACGGCACCGGCCCGCGGTAGGCGGTCCGCACGGCGGCGGCGCCGAGCACGACGGCGGCCGGGACCGCGGTGGCGACCCACGCCCCGCCACCGGTCGCCACGGCGACCGCCAGCAGCACCACGGCGGCGCCCGCCGTCGGCCAGACCGTGCGGACCGCCCGGGTGCCCCGGGCGCCGAGCGGGACCAGCGCGTCCAGGCGCGGGTTCTCCCCCGCCGCCCGCGGGCCGACGGCGCTCGCGACGGCCCCCGCGTAACCCAGCACCGCCAGGACCGCCCACAGCCCGATCCCGTCGGCCAGCAACGGCACCAGCACGGCGACGGCACCCGTCGCCGCGAGGGCCACCAGCCCCGCCAGCGCCGCGGACGAACGGGCCAGGAACGTGACGTCGGCGGCGAGCACCGCGCTGACGCGTCCGCGCGCCAGCCGGGGCACCCCGGCCAGGACGCGCGACGCCGTCGGGCCGGAGCTCAGCAGCGCGCGGCTCACGCCCCCGCTGTCGAGCGACAGCAGCGCCGCCGAGGCCTGCATGGCCGCCGAGGCCCGCGCCCGCAGGTCACCGGCGCGGAGCCGGTCGAGCCCCGCCGGCCAGGCCGCGAGGGCTGCCGCGCCCACGAGCGCCAGCGCCGCGGGCACGGGCCACGGCACGGTCCAGGCCGCCCAGCCGGGCACCCACAGGGCCCCGGCCAGCCCCGCCACCGGCACGGCGGCGAGCAGCAGGGTCAGCACCTGCCCGAGCCGCGTGCCGGACGTGGTCCCGGCCACCTGGAGCAGGCCCGCGCCGGTCACGACGACGAGACCGAGCGCGCCACCGAAGGCGGCGTCGAGCAGGATCCCCACCGGGCTCACGCCGACGAACGCCGCAGGCAGCCCGCCCGCCACGACGCCGGCCCCCGTGCCGGCCAGCACGGTCCGGACGAGCGACGGCGATGCCAGACCGGCCCGCCCGGCGGGCGTGGGCAGCCACCACCGCACTCCCGCGGCCGGCAGCCCTGCCGGGCCGAGCCGCGTCGCGAGCACGGCCCCCGCGGCGACGGCGAGCGCGAGGACGAGCGCCTGGATCAGCCCGGGACCGAGCCCGAACCCCGTCGCGTCCGAGCCGAGCAGCTCGCGCACGGGTGCCCCGAAGCCCCACACGTACAGGGCGACGAGCGTGAGCAGGATGGTCACCTCGCCCACGTCCGTCACCACCTGGCCGGTCTCGGGCGGCAGGTTGTGGGCTCGCACGCGCGCCGTGAGACGGCGCAGCTCGGCGCCGGTCAGTCGTTCGGCGTCGTCCCTGGCGAGGCGCGGAAGCGGCCCGACGGCGCCCACCGCCCCGCCCGGGCCCGGCTCCGCCGCCGCGTCCGGTGCCCCGCCCGCCTTCGGTGCCCCGCCCGCCTCCGGCGTCCCACCCGTCACCGGAAGCCCGCCAGCACGCCCGGCGCCTCGGCCGGGTCGAGCAGCTCGGCGCCGTCGTCGGACAGGTGGAGCGCGCGGGCGCCCGTGGCCGCCAGCAGCCGGTCGTCGTGCGTGGCGTACAGCACCGCCGTCCCGGCGTCGGCCTCGGCGCGCAGCGTGTCGCCTAGGCGGGCGCGCATGGCGGTGTCGAGGCGCTGCTCGGGCTCGTCCAGGACCAGCAGGTCGCGGGGGCGCACCAGGGCGCTCGCCAGCAGGAACCGGCGGCGCTGCCCCGAGGAGAGGGTGTGCGGCATGGCCCCGCCGTGCGCGGCGATGCCGACGTGGTCGAGCACCTGGTCGGTGACGGCCCCCGCGTCCGGCACGCCGTGCCCGCGTGCGGTGAGCACGAGGTGCTCGCGGACGGTGACGCCGGGGAAGAACGCGTCGTCGTCCAGCACGCCCGCGACCCGGGCCCGGAAGCCGCGCTCGCGCTCGTCCACGACCCGCCCGAAGGCGCGGACGGTGCCGCTCAGGGGTTCCTGCAGTCCGAGCACGGTGCGCAGGAGCGTGGACTTGCCGGTGCCGTTGGTGCCGATCACCGCGACCACGTCGCCGGGTGCCACCGTGAGCGTGACCGGCGGGCAGACGGCGTTCCCGCCGTACCCGACCACCAGGTCGGACAGTTCGAGAAGCGTCATGCCCGGCTCAACGTACGAGCGCCGCAAACGTCTCCACGACCTCAGGTCCGGAGGATCTCACGGGAGCGTGCCACGTCGTCGTTCATCTGGGCGATCAGCGGCTCGATGCCGTCGAACCGCAGCGTGGGGCGCAGGTGGGCCACGAACTCCAGCACCACGGTCTGGTCGTACAGGTCCAGGTCGGTGCGGTCGAGCACGTACGCCTCCACGCGGCGCTCGACGCCGTCGAAGGTCGGGTTGGTGCCCACGGAGATCGCGGCGGGCAGGATCTCCTCCTGCCCCCGGGCGCCCTCGTCCGCGGGCGTCGCCAGGCTCGCGCACGTCGCCGACGTGCCGCGGCGCAGCCAGCCGGCGTAGACGCCGTCGGCGGGGACGAGGCCGGTGATGTCGCCGAGGTTCGCGGTCGGGAAGCCCAGCTCCCGGCCCCGGGCGTCGCCGTGCACCACGGTGCCACGCACGAGGTGGGGGCGGCCGAGCACGTCGGCGGCCTGGCCGACGTCGCCCTCCGCGAGGAGCGCGCGCACCGCCGTCGACGACCAGCGCTGGTGCCCGTCGCCCGCCGAGTCGCCCACGTCCTCGATGGCGACCACCTCGAAACCGTGCTGCCCGCCGAGCTCGACCATGGTGGCCAGCGTGCCGGCGTTCTGCTTGCCGAAGCGCACGTCGTGCCCCACCACCACCGTCCGCGCCCGCAGGCCGTCGACGAGGTACCGGGAGACGAACTCCTCGGGCGTCTGGGCGGCGAAGTCGAGGGTGTAGTGCACCAGCAGCGTGGCGTCCAGGCCGGTGCGCTCCATGAGCGCCAGGCGGTCCTCCAGGCCCGTGATGAGCTCGGGCGCCGACTCCGGCCGGTGCACCGCCGACGGGTGCGGCTCGAACGTCACGGCGACGGCGCTCGCGCCGTCACCCCGGGCGAGCCGGAGGATGCGGTCGAGCACCGCCTGGTGGCCGCGGTGGACGCCGTCGAAGTTGCCGATCGTCACCACGGATGGCCCGAATCCCGGGGGAACCTGCTCCAGGTCCGTCCACAGCTGCACGCGGGTTGCTCCTCATGAATCAGGTGGCGCGGGTGCGGGCGTCGCATCGCGCCGTCCCGCACCGAACGTCAAAAGCGTAGCCCGAGCCCGGCGGTGCCCCGTGCGCGGGACCACCCGGCGGCGCCCGGTCGCCTCAGTCGGCCGGTGCGAGCACCAGCACGGGCCGGGCCAGGTTCTCGCCGCGCCGGCGCGTGTCCTCCAGCAGCGCCACCAGCGTGCCCGACGGCGACAGCGCGGCCACCACCTCGGGCCGGCCGGACGGCTCCACCCACTGCCCGTAGCCCAGCGCCCGCACCTCGACCTCGTCGAGCCGGCGGACCGGGAAGGTGCCGCGGGCGGCGTCGGCCAGCGGGAGGGTGGCCAGGGTGCCGTCGGCGTCGGTCTGCGCCTCCAGCTCCTCCAGCGTGCGGGCACCGGTCAGGTCGTAGCCCCCCACGCGGGTGCGGCGCAGCGCGGTCAGGTGCCCGCCGGTGCCGAGCGCGGCCCCGAGGTCACGGGCCAGGGCACGCACGTAGGTGCCCGACGAGACGGTGACGCGCACGTCCACGTCGATCACGGGCACCTCACGCCTCGGGACGCCGCCGGGGTCCGCGGCGGTCGGCGCGCGGCCCGGCTGCGCGGCGTCGCCCGGGGGTACGTCGTCCGGGTCCACGTAGACGTCGGCGACGTCGCCGTCGGGCACCGCCGTCGTGGTCGTGCGGACGTCCAGCACCTCGAACCGGGACACCGTGACCGGCCGCGCCTGGAGCGTGACCTCCTCCCCGGCGCGGACACGCGCGTAGGCGCGCCTGCCGTCCACCTTGATCGCGGACACGGACGTGGGCACCTGCAGGATGTCGCCCGTGAGCCCGGCGACCGCGGCGTCCAGCGCCGCCCGCTCCACGCGCCCGACCGCCTCCGGCCCGGCGACGGCCGCGACCGTGCCCTCGGCGTCGTCCGTCGTCGTGGCCACGCCGAGCCGGATCGTCGCGTCGTAGTCCTTGTCCGCGCCCACCACGTAGGTGAGCAGGCGGGTCGCCTTGCCGACACCGAGCACGAGCACACCGGTCGCCATCGGGTCCAGCGTCCCCGCGTGCCCGATCTTCCGCGTCCCGGCGAGCCGCCGCATGCGCCCGACGACGTCGTGGCTGGTCCAGCCCTGCGGCTTGTCGACGACGACGAACCCGTCGGCCGCCGTCGGACGACGGGTCTGCGCCTGCGGGGTGGGAGAAATCATGGGTACCAGTATCTCGCGGCTCAGGGGTGGCGCACGGCATCGGGGTCACCCGCGGGCGCGGGGCCCGGAGTCACTCCGCGTCGTCGTCCTCGCGCGGCTTCTTGTACGGGTCGGCCTCGCCGGCGTACTGGGCGCCGGCGCGCAGCGCCTCGAGCTCGGCGTCCCGCTTGCGGGCCTCGATCAGCGCCGCGTCGAGCGTGGCGGCGGTCTCGGGCACCGAGTCGAGGTGGAACTCGATGGTGGGCGTCAGGCGGATCCCCGTCTGCTTGCCCACCTCCGAGCGGATCAGGCCCGTGGCGCTCTTCAGCGCCGCGGCCGTGCCCGCCCGGTCCTCGTCCGAGCCGTACACCGTGTAGAACACCGAGGCGTTCTGCAGGTCTCCGGTGACCCGGACGTCCGTGACCGTCACGAAACCGAGGCGCGGGTCCTTGATCCGCGTGTCGATCATCTGCGCGACGATCACCTTGATGCGGTCGGCGAGCTTGCGCGCCCGCGGGTTGTCGACCATGAGTCTGTTCCCTTTCAGCGTGAGTGCGGGGTATCCGCACGGACCGGACCAGCCGGCCGGGCAGACACCCCGCACTCAATGAACCATCAACGTCAGGCGCGCGGCTTCTCGCGCATCTCGAACGTCTCGATGGTGTCGCCCTCGACCACGTCGTTGAACGACCCGAGACCGATACCGCACTCGAAGCCCTCGCGGACCTCCGTGACGTCGTCCTTCTCGCGGCGCAGCGACTCGATCGTGAGGTTGTCCCCCACCACCGTGCCGTTCCGCAGCACACGCGCCTTGGCGTTGCGGCGGATGGTGCCCGAGCGGACCACCGAACCGGCGATGTTGCCGAACTTCGAGGAGCGGAAGACCTGACGGATCTCCGCGGTCCCGAGCTGGACCTCCTCGTACTCCGGCTTGAGCATGCCCTTGAGGGCCGCCTCGACGTCCTCGATCGCCTGGTAGATGACCGAGTAGAACTTGACGTCCACGCCCTCGCGCTCCGCCAGCTCCTCGACGCGCTCGCCGTACTTCACGTTGAAGCCGATGATCACGGCGCTGTCGACGGTGGCCAGGTTGACGTCGTTCTGCGTGATCGCACCGACACCGCGGTGGATGACACGCAGCTCGACCTCGTCGCCCACGTCGATCTTGAGCAGCGCGTCCTCCAGTGCCTCGACGGCACCGGACACGTCGCCCTTGAGGATGAGGTTGAGGCTCTCGACCTTGCCCTTCTTGAGCTCGGTGTCGAAGTCCTCGAGGCTGATCCGCTTGCGACGCTTGGCCAGCGTCGCGGCGCGCTCGGCCGCCTCGCGCTTCTCGGCGATCTGCCGAGCGGTCCGGTCGTCCGGCGCCACGAGGAACGTGTCGCCGGCGCTCGGGACGCTCGTCAGGCCCAGCACCTGCACCGGACGGGCCGGCAGCGCGGCCTCGACCGAGTTGCCGTGCTCGTCGAACATCGCACGGACACGGCCGTGGGCCGTACCGGCGACGATCGCGTCACCGACGTGCAGCGTGCCGGACTGCACCAGCACCGTGGCCACGGAACCGCGGCCCTTGTCGAGGTTGGCCTCGATGGCGACGCCGCGCGCGTCCTTGGTCGGGTTGGCGCGCAGGTCCAGCGAGGCGTCCGCCGTGAGCAGGACGGCCTCGATGAGGTCGTCGATACCGATGCCCGGCTTCGCCGCGACGTCGACGAACATGGTGTCGCCGCCGTACTCCTCGGCCACCAGGTTGTACTCGGTGAGCTGCTGACGGACCTTCGCCGGGTTGGCACCCTCGACGTCGATCTTGTTGACGGCGACCACGATCGGCACGCCGGCGGCCTGCGCGTGGTTCACGGCCTCGACCGTCTGCGGCATCACGCCGTCGTCGGCCGCGACCACG
Source organism: Promicromonospora sp. NPDC052451 (assembly GCF_044547525.1). Classification (NCBI taxonomy): domain Bacteria; kingdom Bacillati; phylum Actinomycetota; class Actinomycetes; order Micrococcales; family Promicromonosporaceae; genus Promicromonospora; species Promicromonospora sp. NPDC052451. The sequence continues at coordinate 122,509 of NZ_JBIUAP010000014.1, read as the reverse complement.
AGGATCGCGATGTCCGTGACCTGCGCACCACGGGCACGCATGGCGGTGAACGCCTCGTGACCCGGGGTGTCGATGAACGTGATGGCGCGCTCGACGCCCTCGTGCTCATGCGTGATCTGGTAGGCACCGATGTGCTGGGTGATGCCGCCGTGCTCGCCGGCCACCACGTCCGACTTGCGGATGGCGTCCAGCAGCTTGGTCTTACCGTGGTCGACGTGACCCATGACGGTCACGACCGGCGGACGGGCGACCAGGTCGTCGTCGGACTCCCCGGCCTCCTCGGCCTCCAGGTCGATGTCGAAGGTCCCGAGCAGCTCGCGGTCCTCCTCCTCGGCCGAGACCATCTCGATCACGTAGCCGAGCTCGGCGGCCAGCGTGCCGAAGGTGTCCTCGTCCAGGGACTGCGTGGCCGTGGCCATCTCGCCCAGGTGGAACAGGACGGTCACGAGCGACGCGGGGTTCGCGTCGATCTTGTCCGCGAAGTCGTTCAGCGAGGCGCCGTGGCGCAGGCGCACGACCGTGCTGCCGTTGCCGCGAGGAACCTGCACGCCGCCGAGCGACGGGGCCTGCATCGCCTCGAACTCCTGGCGCTTCGCCCGGCGCGACTTGCGTCCGCGGACCGGCTTGCCGCCGGCGCGCCCGAAGGCACCCTGGGTCGCACCGCGACCACCGGCACCACGACGCGGGCCGCCGAAGCCGCCACCGCCACCGGGACGACCCGGGGCACCGGCACCGGCGCCACCACCGGCACCACCCGGACGACCGCCGCCACCGGGGCGACCACGGCCGCCACCCGGCGCCGGGCGGTCACCCGGACGCGGCATCGAGGTCTTGCCCGGCATCATGCCGGGGTTCGGACGCGGACCGCCGCCACCACCGGGACGGGGGGCCGACGGACGGGGACCACCGGGGCGGGGGCCGCCCGAGCGCTCGCCGCTCGCGTCCGCACGCTCGGGGCGCTGCCCCGGACGGGGCATGCCCTGGCTCGTCGCGAACGGGTTGTTGCCCGGACGCGGGTTGCCACCGGCAGGCCGGTCACCGGAGCCTGCGCCCGGACGGCCGCGGCCGCCACCGGGACGGGGCATGCCCTGGCTCGTGGCGAACGGGTTGTTGCCCGGACGCGGCGTGCCGCCACCCGGACGGTCGCCGCCCGGACGCGGACCACGACCACCGTCACGCGCGGGACGCGCGCCCGAGGGCGCGGCACCCGGCTTCGGGGCACCGGGCCGCGGGGCCGCGGCCGGCTTCGGTGCACCCGGCTTGGGTGCGGCCGACGGCTTGGCCGACGCCGCGGGCGCGGCCGGGGCCTCGTCGGCGGCGGGAGCCGGAACCGGGGTGGCCGGCGCAGGGCTGGCGGGAGCCGGAGCCGGAGCGGCCTCGGCCTTCGGGGGTGCCGCGGGTGCCGGAGCAGGCGCGGCGGGCTTCTGCGCCGCGGGCTTCGCGGCGGGCTTGGGTGCGCTGGGTGCGGGCTTCGCCGCTGCGCCCTTGTCGGACGGGCCGGCAGCGCCACCGGCCGGGAACTTGTCACGCATCGCACGCTCGACCGGCGCCTCGAGGGTCGAGGAGGCCGAACGGACGAACTCGCCTGCGGCCTTCAGCTCGGCCATCAGGGTCTTGCTCTCCACTCCGAGCTGCTTTGCGAGCTCGTGAACGCGGATCTTAGCCACATCTCTCCTGTCTCGGTCCATCCCGGGACAGGGAGGACCGCCATTAGTACCAGGTACTCATCGCTGGGGACTCATCGGGTGCCCATCGGCTTCTGACCCGCTTCCTTGTCGACGATTCGCTAGGTTCGGCCGGACGCGCAGGGGCGCCCGGTCGGGACGGTCTTGCGGCCGGCGCACTCACCGGCCGAGGTGTGCTCGTACCTCGGCCAGATCGACGGGGCCGTCGACGCGCAGTGCGCGGGACACGGCCCTACGACGCTCGGCGAGCTCCAGGCACCGCGACTCCGGGTGAACCCAGGCGCCGCGACCCGGCAGGCAGGCCCGGACATCGACGACGACGTGCCGTGGACCTGCCACCGCATCACCGTGCATCGAGGGGTCCGGCACCAGACGCAGGAGTGCAGACCGCTGGTCGCGCCCCCGGCATCCGACACACGTTCGCACCGGACCCTGGACGGGTGGTCCCGGATCAGGCACGGGGGAGGTCGAAAGACGGGCGCGTGGCCCAGACTCGGACAGTCTACCGCGCCGTCCCACCTGGCGTTACCGACCCCTCTGCGTGTCGGCGGGCGCCCCACCTGCGCCGGAGTCGGTCGCCTCGTCCGACCGGATGTCGATGCGCCAGCCCGTCAGCTTCGCGGCGAGGCGCGCGTTCTGCCCCTCCTTGCCGATGGCGAGGGAGAGCTGGTAGTCCGGCACCACGGCCCGCGCGGCGCGGGCGTCCGCGTCGACGACTGTGACCGACGACACACGGGCCGGCGACAGGGCGCTGGCCACGAACGCGGCCGGGTCGTCGCTGTGGTCGACGATGTCGATCTTCTCGCCGTGCAGCTCCGCCATCACGGCGCGCACGCGAGCACCCATCGGACCGATGCAGGCACCCTTGGCGTTCAGCCCGGCCACCCGGGACCGGACCGCCATCTTGGTGCGGTGGCCCGCCTCGCGGGCGATGGCCGTGATCTCCACCGAGCCGTCCGCGATCTCCGGGACCTCGAGCTCGAAGAGCTTGCGCACCAGGTTCGGGTGCGTACGGCTCAACGTGATCTGGGCGCCCTTCATTCCGCGGCTGACCTCGACCACGTAGGCGCGCAGTCGCTCGCCGTGCACGTACTCCTCGGTCGGCACCTGCTCGTGCGGCGGGAGCACGGCCTCGGTGCCACCGACGTCCACGAGCACGACGCGCGGGTCACGGCCCTGCTGGATGACGCCGGCCAGCACCTCGCCCTCCTTGCCGCGGAAGGTGCCGAGCACCTGGTCGTCCTCGGCGTCGCGCAGACGCTGCACGATGACCTGGCGGGCCGTGGCCGTGGCGATCCGGCCGAAGTCCTGCGGGGTGTGGTCGAACTCGGGGCCGAACTCCACGGTGGGGCGCGCGTCGGGGTCGTCGGGGTCGGGCTCGACGGGCAGCTCCTCGCGCGCCCAGACCGTGACGTGGCCGGACGAGCGGTCCAGCTCGACCCGGGCCCGGCTGTAGGCGTCAGGGGTGCGGTGGTAGGCCGAGAGGAGTGCCTGCTCGATGGCCGCGACGAGGACGTCCAGGCTGAGATCCCTCTCGCGCTCCAGCATCCGCAGGGTGGTCATGTCGATGTCCATGTCAGCCTTCCTCGTTGCGGCCGGGGTACCCCGCGGTCGCGTCGTCGAAACCAGCACCGTCGACGTCGTCGTCGGTGTCTTCACCTGCACTCTCGCCCAGTTCGGTGCCCTCGGCATCCTGGACGTCGTCGAGCCGCTTGAGCTCGACCTCGACCTTGCCGCGGACCACGTCGGCGAGGTCGATCCGCCGGTCGTCGTCGAGCACGAGGACCGCCGTGGCGCCGTCGGCGAGCACGTCGGTCAGCCGGCCCTCGGCGCGGCCGCCGTCCGCCAGCTTGAGCGTCACCAGCCGGGTGCGGGCCCGCTTGAAGTGCCGCAGCTCGGTCAGGGGCCGGCTGGTACCCGGCGTCGAGATCTCAAGCGTGTACGCACCGGCGACGACGTCGTCCACGTCCAGGGCCGCCGACACGGCCCGCGACACGTCGCCGAGGGCGTCGGAGTCGAGGCTGCCCACCGCGTCCTCCGGCAGGTCCACGGTGATCCGCACGACCGACCTGCTGCCGGCCCGAGTGGTGGTCACCTCTTCCAGGTACAGACCCGCGGCCTCGACCGCCGGCCGCACCACGTCGCGGACCGCTTCCGCCTGCTGTGTCATCGCCTGCCTCCCGTCGGCTCCCCCGTGCGGGGGCACGGTTCGAGCCGGAACGGTTCGACCGATGTGCTGTTGTCGTCTGTGCTTGCTGCCTGTGTCCAGCCTAACGAAGCGCCGGGGCACGGCACCTCGCGCGGGACGTGACGTCCGTGACCCGACCGCAACCGGCACGGCCCGGGTCAGCGCACGAACCGGCCTGGGGAACGTGGCATCATCGGCCACGATGAACCCCAACGGCCCCAGGTCCCGTACGCGACGCCGGTCAGGCCTGACCGCGCTGGTCCTGACCTGCGCGATCATTCTCTCAGGTTGCGGGGTGCGTCTGGAGACGCCCCCGCCGACCGAGCCGGTGCCCGACGCGGCCGAGGTGGTCCGGCGCACCGCCGTGGCGGACGCCCTGCTCGTGGCGGAGCAGGCCGAGGCCGCCGCCGGCACGCAGGGGGTCGACGCCGACGTCGCGGCCGAGCTGGAGCGGATCGCGACGGCCACCACCGAACAGGCGGAGCAGCTCGGCGGCGAGTACGACTCGGGCCTGGACGACATCGTGACCGACCGGTCCGCCTCCTCCCCGTCGGCGACCACGCCGGACCACACCCCCGCCGCCGTCCTCACCTCCCTGGTCGACGCCGCGACCCGGACGCGCGCCGCGGCGAACCAGGTCCAGCTCGGGCCGCTCGGCCGGCTGCTCGGGTCGGTCTCCGCGGCGCAGACGCGGTACGCGACGGACCTCGCGCGGCTGACGGGAGCGCAGGCCCCCGACCTTCCGCCGACGACGATCCCCGAACCCACCGCGCCCAGCGCCGATCCCAGCGAGGGTGACGAGACCGCGGCCACCCCGGCCGCCGCATCCGTCCAGGACGCGCCCGTGGTGCCGACCGGGCTGTCCGCCGAGGACCTGAGCGCCCTGGTGCTCGCCGAGGACACCGCCGGCTACGCCCTGGAGGTGCGAGCCGCGCAGGCCGAGGGCGACGTGCGGACCCGGGCCGCCGACCGCGCCCGGGCGCACCGTGCGCGGGCGCAGGCCTGGGCCCTGGTGGCCGGCGTCGACGGCACGGACCAGGACCCGCGCCGGGTCGCCTACACGGTTCCCCGGGGCGACACCCCGACGCAGGACCTCGCCCGCGACCTCGAGAACGACCTGGCCCAGAACTACGCGTCCCTGGTGGGCCTCGCCGAGCCCGGCACACGCACCGTGCTGGTCTCGCTCCTCACGGACGCCGCCCTGGCCGCCGGCCGGTGGGGCGCCGCGGCGGTGCCTTTCCCGGGGCTTCCGGAGCAGGCCTGACGGTGCCTGGCCGTGGGCGGTTGCCCGCGCACGGCCAGGCGGTGCCGAGGCGATGGCCCGGCCAGGTCGGCGGCCTGGCCGAGGCGATGGCCCGGTCAGGCCGAGGCCGGTGGCCTGGCGCCGGTGGTCACGCCAGGAGCGCCGCCACCCGGGCCGCCACCGCGTCCGCGGCCTCGCCCACGGGAAGCTGCTCCGCCTCGCCGACGCGCGGCCGCACCTCGACCACGCCGTCGGCCAGGCCCTTGCCCACCGTGACCACGAGCGGGGCGCCGAGCAGCTCGGCATCCTTGAACTTCACGCCCGGCGACACCTTGCCGGTCCGGTCGTCGTAGAGCACCTCGACGCCGCGTGCGGCCAGGTCGTCGGCGAGCGTCGCGGCCGCGTCGAACACCTCGGCGTCCTTGCCCGCCGCCACCAGGTGCACGTGCACCGGCGCCACGTGAGCCGGCCAGGCCAGGCCCTTGTCGTCGTGGTTCGCCTCGGCGAGCGCCGCGAGCGCCCGCGTGACGCCCACCCCGTAGGAGCCCATGGTCACGACGGCCTGCTTGCCGTTCTCGTCGAGCACCACGAGGCCCAGGGCCTCGGCGTACTTGCGGCCGAGCTGGAAGATGTGGCCCATCTCGATGCCGCGCGCGAGCTCCAGCGGGCCGGAGCCGTCGGGGGCCGGGTCGCCGGGGCGCACCTCGGCGGCCTCGACGGTGCCGTCCGCGGTGAAGTCACGGCCGGCCACGAGGTCGAACACGTGCTTGCCGGGCTCGTTGGCGCCGGTGATCCAGCGGGTGCCGGACACCACGCGGGGGTCGAGCAGGTACCGGATCGCGGGGATCTTCTCGCCGTCGGCTCCCTCGACCTGCTCGCCCTGGGGTCCGAGCACCTGCGGGCCGATGTAGCCCTTGACGAGCTGCGGGAACTTCTTGAAGTCCTCCTCGGTGGCGGCCTCGGGCTCGGCCGGCGTCAGCGCCGCCTCGATGCGCTTGAGGTCGACCTCGCGGTCACCGGGCAGGCCGACGACGACCAGCTCACGGGTGCCGTCGGGCTGGTTGAGCGCCAGCACCACGTTCTTGAGCGTGTCGGCGGCGGTCCAGGGCCGGTCGGGGCGCGGGAACTTCGCGTTGGCGACGTCGACCAGCGTGGCGATGGTCGGGGTGTCCGGGGTGTCCTCGACGTGGGCCGCGGGGGCGTCGTCGTACGGGACCGCCTCGGGGACCGGGGTGACCACGGCCTCCACGTTCGCGGCGTACCCGCCGGGCGAGCGCACGAACGTGTCCTCGCCGATGGGCGAGGGCGAGAGGAACTCCTCGGAGCGGGAGCCGCCCATGGCACCCGACATCGCGGACACGATCACGTAGTCCAGGCCGAGGCGCGTGAAGATCTTCTCGTACGCCTCGCGGTGCTTCTGGTAGCTGACCTCGAGGCCCTCGTCCTTGACGTCGAACGAGTACGAGTCCTTCATGATGAACTCGCGCCCGCGGATCAGGCCCGCGCGGGGGCGCGCCTCGTCGCGGTACTTGGTCTGGATCTGGAACAGCGTGACCGGCAGGTCCTTGTACGACGAGTACAGGTCCTTGACCAGGAGCGCGAACATCTCCTCGTGCGTGGGCGCGAGCAGGTAGTCGGCGTCCTTGCGGTCCTTGAGCCGGAACAGGCCGGCGCCGTACTCCTCCCAGCGACCCGTGGCCTCGTAGGGCTCCCGCGGCAGCAGCGCCGGGAAGTGCACCTCCTGGCCGCCGATCGCGACCATCTCCTCGCGGACGATCGCCTCGATCTTGGCCAGCACCCGCAGGCCCAGCGGCAGCCACGAGTAGATGCCCGGGGCGGCCCGGCGGATGTACCCGGCCCGCACGAGGAGCTTGTGGCTGGCGACCTCGGCCTCGGCCGGGTCCTCGCGCAGGGTACGGACGAAGAGGGACGACATGCGCAGCACGTCGCCCTGAGTGAGGCGTGCGGAAGACATGGGGCACAGCCTATCCGCGCGGAGGCTTGCGGTTCTCCTGGAATACGTGGTGCCGGCGGTGTCCGGCGGGAGGGCGGGGGGTGGGTGTTCGGTCAGCTGCAGCCGGGAGGGGCGGGTGGTCGGTCGGATGTGGCCGGTCGGGGCGAGTGGGCGGTCGGCTGCAACCGGGAGGGGCGAGTGGTCGGTCAGCTGCGGCCGGACGGGACGAGTGGGCGGTCAGCCGCACCCGGACAGGGCGAGTGGGCGGTCAGCTGCAGCCGGACGGGACGAGAGTTCGGTCAGCCGCACCCGGACAGGACGAGAATTCGGTCAGCCGCACCCGGACAGGACGAGAATTCGGTCAGCCGCACCCGGACAGGACGAGAATTCGGTCAGCTGCACCCGAACGGGACGAGAGTTCGGTCGGTTGCGCCGAGATCGGTCGATCGAGTGACCGATCTCGGGGCAACCGACCGAAGACAAAGCCGTGCGACCTGCAAGAGACCGAACCCAGGACCGCCGCCCCTCCTCTGCCCACCTGCCACTTCCCCCTGTCACCTCCCACCCACCGCCCCGCCACCTCCCACCGCTGCCCCGCCACCTCCCACCTGCCGCCTGCCCCTCACCCACCTCCCACCCGCCCCTCTCCCCTCACCCACCTCCCACCCGCCCCTCTCCCACCTGCCCCCACTCCCACCTCCCCCCGCCACCTCACACCCCCGCCCCTCCCCACCCCAGCTCCTCCCTTGCCGCATCCGCCGAACTCTCGGAGGATGGGCGCATGCCTGAGCTGCCCGAGGTCGCCGCGCTCGCGGACTTCCTGCGCGAGCGCACCTCCGGGCACACGGTCCGCTCGGTCGAGGTGGGCTCGATCGTGGCACTCAAGACGTTCAGCCCGTCGCCCGACGCGCTCGCGGGCGGCACGGTGAGCGGTGTGGCCCGGCACGGCAAGTGGCTCGACGTCGTCGTCACCACGCTGCCCGACGGCGAACCGCTGCACCTGGTCTTCCACCTCTCGCGGGGCGGGTGGGTGCGCTGGTCGGACGCCCTGCCGGACAAGCCCGTGCGGCCCTCGCTGGGCGGTTCCAGCCGGGGCGCCGTGCTCGCGCTGCGGGTGCGGCTCGACGACGGGTCGGGGTTCGACCTCACCGAGGCGGGCACCCGCAAGCGCCTGGCCGTGCACGTGGTGCACGACCCGGCCGAGATCGAGATGGTCGCCTCCCTCGGTGTCGAACCGCTGGACCCCGCCTTCACGACCGAGGTGCTGGCAGGGCTGCTCGCCGCGAGGAACCAGCAGGTCAAGGGCTTGCTGCGCGATCAGCGGGCCATCGCGGGCATCGGCAACGCCTACAGCGACGAGATCCTGCTCGTGAGCCGGTTCAGCCCCTACAAGCTCACCGGGTCGTTCACCCCGGAGGAGACCGCCCGGCTGCACCAGGCCGTCGGCGACGTGCTCCGGGAGGCGATCGCGGCGGCGTCGGGCAAGCCGGCCAAGGAGCTCAAGGACGCGAAGCGGGCCGGGATGCGCGTGCACGGCCGTACCGGCCAGCCGTGCCCCGGGTGGAACGGTGTGCCGTGCGGCGACACGGTGCACGAGGTGTCGTTCGCGGACCGGTCGATGCAGTACTGCCCCACGTGCCAGACGGGCGGCAAGCCGCTGGCCGACCGGCGGATGTCGAAGCTGCTGCGGTGACCGTCGTCTACTGGCGCCGGACCGACGTCGTGGGGCTGGAGCGCCTGGAGCTCACCGCCGGCCCCGGCGGCGTGACCGCGTCAGGGTCCGTCATCTGCGTGGAGGACGGCGGGTTCCGGCTCGACCACCGCTGGTGGCTCGACCCCGGCTGGAGCGCGCGACGCGTCGAGACCGAGGTCTGGGCACGAGGGACCCGGGCCGCGCTCGTGCTGGAGCGGGCGGGGTCCGGCTGGCTGGTCGACGGCGAGCCCCGCCCCGACCTGGACGGTGCCGAGGAGCCCGACCTGTCGGTCACGCCCTTCTGCAACACACTGCCGGTCCGGCGGATGGGTGCCGCTCCGAGCCTGGTCCTGGACACCGCGTACATCGACGGGCCGGCGCTGACCGTCACCCGCTCCAGGCAGCGCTACGACGCCGCGGGGCCGGGCCGGGTGCGGTACGTGGACCTCGGCCTGTCCCGGGGGTTCGAGGCGGACCTGACGGTGGACGACGCCGGGCTGGTGGTGCGTTACGAGCACCTGTTCGAGCGGGTGGAGCCGCAGGCCTGACGGGTCAGAACAGGACCGTGGCGAACGTGCCCACCTGCTCGAAGCCCACGCGCCGGTAAGCCGCCACGGCCCGCTCGTTGTAGGCGTTCACGTACAGCGACACCACCGGGGCCACGGTGGCGCGGGTGGCCTCGACCACGGCGGCCATGCCCGACTCCGACCAGCCCCGGCCGCGGAACGCCGGCTCGACCCACACCCCCTGCACCTGCGCGACGCCGCCGGCCACCGCGCCGAGCTCGGCCTTGAAGGCGATGGCGGGGCGGCCGCCGACGTCGGGCACCATGCGGACGAACGAGCGGCCCTCCGTGATGAGCGACCGCACGCGCTCCGCGTAGGCGGAGCCGCCCGAGGCGACCGGCGAGTAGCCGACCTCCTCGGTGAACATACGGACGCAGGCCGGCAGCACGAGGCCCAGCTCCGTGGGCACCGACCGGCGGACGGTGGGCTCGGGCGGCAGCGCGGGCGCCGTGCCGATGGCCATGGACGGCTGGTCGGCCCGCACGTCACGCGCCGGCGGCCAGTGCGGCGACAGGTGCTCCCAGAGCGTGAGCGCGGCCCACTGCTCCCCCACGATCGACGAGGAGCGGCGCCCGTGCATGCGCGCGACGTCGGCGAACGCGGCCACCGCCTGGGCGCGCCGCTCTGGATCGGTGATCGGGACCACCGGCACCAGGTTGGCGCCGGCCCAGCAGACGGCCTCCAGCGGGCCGGCGTCGGGAAAGCCCCACGCCTGGCCCGCCGCCGCGCCGAACCCCGAGCGGAGCGCGATCTCCAGCCGGGCGGCGGCGAGCACCGACGCCACGGGGTCGACGGCGCAGACGGCGAGCGCCTGCGTCAGGTCCTCACGCGTCAGCGATCGCGCGGTGTCCCGCCGCTCGCGCCGGGCGAGGTCACCGGGGCGGGGCCCGTCCGGGCGCGCCCCGGCCGGAACCGGGGTGCGCCAGCGGGCCATGTCCTGCTCCGTTCGACTCAGGTTCCCGGGTGGCGATCAGCCCACCGAGACGACCGGCGAACCGGCCTGTGCCTCATTCTCCGGCGTCGGCATCTCATCCGCGATCCGCATCGCCTCTTCGATGAGCGTCTCGACGATCATCGCCTCGGGGACGGTCTTGATGACCTCGCCCTTGACGAAGATCTGCCCCTTGCCGTTGCCGGAGGCCACACCGAGGTCGGCCTCGCGGGCCTCGCCCGGGCCGTTGACGACGCAGCCCATGACGGCGACGCGCAGCGGGACGGTCATGCCCTCCAGGCCGGCGGTGACCTTCTCGGCCAGCGTGTAGACGTCCACCTGGGCCCGGCCGCAGGACGGGCAGGAGACGATCTCGAGCTTGCGCGGACGCAGGTTGAGCGCCTGCAGGATCTGGTTGCCGACCTTGACCTCCTCGACCGGCGGGGCCGAGAGGGAGACGCGGATCGTGTCGCCGATGCCCTTGCTGAGCAGGGCACCGAACGCGGTGGCCGACTTGATGGTGCCCTGGAACGCGGGGCCCGCCTCGGTGACGCCGAGGTGCAGGGGCCAGTCGCCGCGCTCGGAGAGCAGCTCGTAGGCGCGGACCATGACCACGGGGTCGTTGTGCTTGACCGAGATCTTGAAGTCGTGGAAGTCGTGCTCCTCGAAGAGGCTGGCCTCCCACACGGCCGACTCCACCAGGGCCTCGGGGGTGGGCTTGCCGTACTTCTCCAGGAGGCGCTTGTCGAGCGAGCCCGCGTTGACGCCGATGCGGAGCGACACGCCCGCGTCCTTGGCGGCCTGCGCGATCTGCTTGACCTGGTCGTCGAACTTGCGGATGTTGCCCGGGTTCACGCGGACGGCGGCGCAGCCGGCGTCGATCGCGGCGTACACGTACTTGGGCTGGAAGTGGATGTCCGCGATCACGGGGATCTGCGACTTCTTGGCGATGATCGGCAGCGCCTCCGCGTCGTCGGCGCTCGGGACGGCGACGCGGACGATGTCGCAGCCGGCCGTCGTGAGCTCCGCGATCTGCTGGAGGGTCGCGTTGATGTCGGTGGTGGGCGTGGTGGTCATGGACTGCACGCTGATGGGTGCGTCACCACCCACCTCGACCTTGCCCACCTTGATCTTGCGGGTCTTGCGGCGGGGGGCGAGGACCGGCGGGGGTGCTGCTGGCATGCCGAGGCTGATTGCGGTCACGGACTCAGTATCCACTCTTCGGAAGGGTCAAAACGCACATCGTGCTCGGCGTCACGTGATCCGCACCGGATCCACCAGGTCGGCCACGATGAGGATGCCGCCCACCCCGAGCAGCACGAGGAAGACCACGTAGGCCACGGGAGTCATGCGGGCGACGTCGGCCGGGCCGGGCAGGACGGCGGCGCCGCGCACCCGGGCGACCGTGCGCTTGCCGCCCTCGTAGAGGGCGTTGACCAGATGCCCGCCGTCCAGCGGCAGCAGCGGGATCATGTTGAAGACGAACAGCGCGATGTTCAGGCTGGCGAGCAGGCTCAGGTAGATCATCACGCGGTCGAGGATCGCCTCGTCCAGGGCCATGATCTGGCCGCTGATCCGCGCGACGCCGACGACCGACTGCACCGAGTCCTGCGAGCGTTCCTCGGCGCTGAATGCCTGCGTGGCAGCGTCGGCCACGCGGACGGGCAGCGTGGCGACCATGGTGGCCGTCTGCCAGGTCTGGTCCGCGACGGCCGGCAGCACGCTCGACACGGGCTGGGGCTCGCGCACCTGGAGCGGTGAGAAGCCCACGAAACCGCCGGGGCGGACGACGGGCTCCCCCGCAGCATCCAGGACGGGGGCGCCCTCCTCGTCCACGACGGGGCGGTCGGTACGGGCCGGGGTGACCTCCAGGGCGACGCGTTCGCCGTCGCGCAGCACCACGATCTCGGACTCGCGCCCGGCGGAGTCGTTGATGAGGCCGACGAGCTGCTGCCAGCCGTGCACCTCGGTGCCGCCGAACGAGACCACCTCGTCCCCGGGCTCCAGCCCCGCGGCCGCGGCGGGTGCGGCGGGCTGCCCCTCGCAGTCGTCGCCCGAGGCGGTGGAGGTGACGGAGGCCGGTACGCACTCCGAGAGCTGGGCGACCGTGGTGGAGACGGCGGGCAGTCCGTAACCGATGAGGATGACGGCCATCAGCACCGTCGCGATCACGAGGTTCATGAACGGCCCGCCGAACATCACCACGAGCTTCTTGGGCGTCGACAGGTTGTAGAAGGCGCGGTGCTCCTCACCGGGCCGCACCTCGGCCACCGATGCGTCCCGCGCGTCGGCCACCAGGTCGCTCCAGAAGCCCTTGCCGCGCCGCGCACCCTCCGGGGCCGGGGGCATCATGCCGACCAGCCGCACGAACCCGCCGAGCGGGATCGCCTTGATCCCGTACTCCGTCTCCCCCTTGGTCCGCGACCAGAGCGTGGGCCCGAAGCCCACGAAGTACTGGCTCACCCGGACGCCGAACTTCTTGGCCGGGACCATGTGCCCCAGCTCGTGCAGCCCCACCGAGACGACGACGCCGAGCAGGAGGACGAGCACACCAACGATGTGCGGAACGATGCTCACGGCACCGAGACTACGGCACCTGTCCGACAGCCCGGAAGGCAGCGCACGGCTCCCCTCGGCTCGACCACTCGACGTTCACGCCACTCCCGTTCCATGACAATTCCTTGAAACTTCGGTTACCGATCATTAACCTGGCGGCATGTCTGTTTCGTCCGTACCCGAGGTCGGGCACACCCACGGTCCCGCGGCGCTCGCCGACAGCCTCGCCGCGGTCTTCCAGACCGAGGCGTGGTCGGGTCCGGACGGCGACTCCCGGGTGGCCCGGCACCTGCGCGAGGCCGGGGTCGACGTCAGCGCGATCTGGGCGGCGTCCCGCTGGAACATGGGCGAGGACGGCGAGGCGCCCAACCGGCGCCACCCGCTGCCCGGCGACCCGCGCGGCCCGCAGACCGCCGCCGTCCTGCGGGCCGTCGCCGGCCTGCCGCGCGGTGCCGCGCTCCTCGGCCTCTACCTGTGGTCGCAGGCCAGCGACGCGCTGCAGTACACGTTCCGGCACGGCCGGATCATCGTGCCGCTGCGCGCGTTCGTCGAGACCTGGGAGACGTGCCGCGACGAGGCCCCCGACGCCGTGTGCCGGGCCGAGGGCGACGCCGTGGCCGTGCTGCTGCGCACGCTCATCACGCAGATGCACACGTCGGCCGCCCGCAGCGCGGGCAGCCTGCCCCGGCTCGCCGGGGCTGCCGCGCGGGCGGGTCAGAGGTGCGCGGACCTGCTGCGCGCCGCCCGGGCCATCCCCGACCCGGCGTCCCCGTTCCGCCGGGAGCTCGTACCGCAGGCCGTGACGCGGATCCGCTACTTCCGCGCGCTCGCCGAGGCGTCGGTGGCCGCGGACGAGGCGATGGCGGGCCGGCCCGACCGCCTCGGCCCCGCGCTCGACGGGCTGCGCGCCGCCGAGACCGACCGGCACCTCAACTACATCCTGGCCAGCGAGCTGCGCTCCTACCGGATGCACCTGACGGAGCTGCACCGCAACCTCGGCGCGCGGTGGCTCACGCTGGACCGGCTCAAGACCGTCTACATCTACCCGTTCGGGCTGCGGGACGTGAGCCCGGCCGCCGCCGTTGCGGCGATCCGCGGCATCGCCGACCGCGACGAACGCCCCTGGCTGCTGGGCGTCCGGACCGTCGCGACACGCGCCCGCCTCAAGATGGACGACGTCTGGGCGAGCGTCGACCGTGCCGCCCGCCCGTACGGCGGGGCCTCGCTGTCCATGCCCGACGTGCGGCTGGAGCAGCCCGACGGCACGCTCATCGCCGAGCTGACCTGCGACGTGCGGTTCACCGAGTTCGGCAACCACTACGTGCGGTTCCGGTACTCGGCGCACGACCAGTCGCCGCAGCAGGTGCGCGACGCCCGGTTCCGGCTGTCCAACCTGCACGCCGACATCCGGGTGCGGTGGATCGCGCCGGACGGCTCGCCGCTCGACGTCGACCACGGCGACGCCCTGCCGCCCGAGCGCCTGTTCGACCTCGCCGACCTGCTCCAGCGCGCCACGGCGGACCTGGTCCGCACGGGGACCGAGATCGCCCAGGGACGGGCGCACGTGGTCACCACCGTCTACGAGGCCAGCCGCGGCACCGGCCCCGCGGCACCCCGGGCGGTCCGCACGCCGGTCGCGATGGGTGACGAGCTGCTCGCCGCGTTCGGCTCGCAGGTGCTGCTCCAGCCGGTCTCGTACGGCACCGCGACGCTGTGCGACTGGACCCTGCGCCAGCGCAACCCGGTGCTCCTGGAAGGAGTGCGGCACCTGGGTGACGTCGTGGCGGTGACCACCAACTCCACGACGGTCGCGCTGGTCGGCGCGGCGCACTTCAAGATCTCCCAGTACGGCTCGCTGGCCGAGTTCGTCGCGAGCCTCAACGGGCTGTTCAGCGCCTGGAACGCCACGCTGGCCGACCACCTGCGGATCGTCGCGGCCATGCTCGCCGACCACGACGTGAACAACGGCGCCGACCTGGCCGAGCGCAAGGAACGGCTGACCCGCGAGCAGCTGCGCCTGCACGAGTTCGCCTCGGAGGTGCGCACCACGCTGACCACCATCACCTCACCCACGTTCCTGGCCTCCGCCCTGGAGTCCCGGATGCTCAACCAGCTCCTGCACGCCTCGCACTTCGAGCAGCAGGCCGCGGTGGTCACCGAACGGCTGCGCGAGCTGCTCCAGGAACCCATCGCCACGCGGCTCGCCGCCCTCGAGCGTCTGCACGGCGACCGCGAGCGCGCCGAGGAGGCGAGGCGGGAGCGCAGCAGGCGCCGGCTCATGGACGGCACCCTGTCGGCCATCACGGTGTTCGCCGGCGTCTACGCGCTGATCGGGACGGTCCAGGTGGCCCTGGACGCGGCGCTGATCGACGGCGTCCAGGCGGTCGCGGCCACGGCCCTGGTCACCGTGGGCGCGCTGGTGACGGGCCTGGCGGTCTTCAACTGGACGCGCGGTCACTGATCCTTCGATCCGGTCTAGGGTGGGCCCACATGGCGCGGGGCGCCGGGGCACAGCCCGGCTGAGACGTACCCGTGGAACCTGATCTAGGTAGTGCTAGCGAAGGGAACGCCTCATGGGCTCCGTCCTGCCCCCCGACCCCCTGCTCGACGCCGCCGCGCGCACCCGCCCGGCCGGCCACCCCGTGGTGGCGCTGACGATCGCCGGCTCCGACCCGTCGGGCGGTGCCGGGATCCAGGCCGACCTGAAGACGTTCGCCGCCCTGGGCGGCTACGGCTGCGCGGTGCTCACGGGCCTGACCGCGCAGTCCACGACGGGCGTGACCCGGGTGCTGCCCGTCCCGGCCGACATGGTCACCGCACAGCTCGCCACCCTGTTCGCCGACGTCGCCGTGGACGCGGTGAAGATCGGCATGACGACGGACGCCGAGGTCGCCCGCGCGATCGCCGCCGCCCTGCGCGACCTACGGGCCGGTGCGCGGCCGCCGTTCGTGGTGCTCGACCCGGTCATGGTCGCGACGTCGGGCGACCGGCTGCTGGCGCGCGAGGCCGAGACGGTGCTCCGCGAGGAGCTGCTGCCCCTGTCCGACCTCGTGACGCCGAACCTGCCCGAGGCGGCCGTGCTGCTCGGCACCGACCCCGCCCGGGACGCCGCCGAGGCCGCGGACCAGGCCCGCGCGCTGCTGGGCCTCGGCGCACGGTTCGCCCTGGTCAAGGGCGGGCACCTCACGTCCGCGGAGGCGGTGGACCATCTCGCGGGCCCGGGGCTCGGGGCGGGAGCCGGCGGCGTCGTGGCGCTCGCCGCGCCCCGGGTCGCGACGCGCAACACCCACGGCACGGGCTGCACGCTGAGCTCGGCGTGCGCCGTGCTGCGACCCGTGCACGACGGCTGGGAGCCCGCGGTGCGCGCGGCGAAGACCTACCTCACGGGGGCGCTGCGCGCGGCGGACGACCTCGTGGTGGGGGGCACCGGGACGGCGGCCGGGCCGTGGCGCGGCCACGGCCCCGTCCACCACGGCTTTGCCACCGTCTTGTCACCTACGCCGTCTTGAGGATCTCCGCGGCCCGCGCCCGGGCCCAGGCGTCGGCCTCCAGCACACCTTCGACCGACCCCGGATCGCCCGCGCCCGTCGCCGCGTGCGCCTCGACGACGGCGGCGACCGTGTCGACGATGTCGAGGAACCCGATGGTGCCGTCGTGGAAGGCGTCCACACAGACCTCGTTCGCCGCGTTGTAGACCGCGGGGAACGTCCCGCCGGCCTCACCGACCTGTCGTGCCAGGCGGACGGCGGGGAAGGCGTCGTCGTCCAGCGGCGCGAACTCCCAGGTGGCGGCCTGCGTCCAGTCGATCCCCACGTCGACGTCGGGCAGGCGGTCGGGCCAGGACAGGCCGAGGGCGATGGGCACGAGCATCCGCGGCGGGCCGGCCTGCGCGATGGTGGACCCGTCCACGAACTCGACCATGGAGTGGATCTCCTGCTGCGGGTGCACCACCACGTCGATCGCGCTGAACGGGAGGTCGAACAGCAGGTGCGCCTCGATGACCTCCAGGCCCTTGTTCACCAGGGTCGCGGAGTTGGTGGTGACCACGCGCCCCATCGCGAAGTTGGGGTGCCGCAGGGCCTGCGCGGGCGTGACCTCGCGCAGCTCGTCGCGGGTGCGTCCCCGGAAGGGCCCGCCGCTCGCGGTCACCACGAGCTTGCGCACCTCGGGCGCCGACCCCGAGCGCAGTGCCTGGGCGATGGCCGAGTGCTCCGAGTCCACGGGCACGATCTGGCCCTCGTACCGCACGGCCGCCGTGACCAGCGCGCCGCCCACCACCAGCGACTCCTTGTTCGCGAGCGCCAGCGTCGATCCGGCCTCCAGCGCGGCGAGCGTGGGCCGCAGTCCGACCGAGCCCGTGATGCCGTTGAGCACGACGTCGCTGCCGCGGCCGGCCAGCTCGGTGGCGGCGCCGGGCCCGGCGAGCACCTCGACGCCGTCGGCCCCCGCCTCGGCGAGCAGGGCGGTCAGCGCGGGGCGGGCGGCGTCGTCGGCCACGGCGACGGCGCGGACGCCGAGGGCGGCCGCCTGGCGCGCGAGGAGCGGCAGGTCCGTGCCGCCGGCGGACAGCGCGTCCACGCGGAACCGGTCGGGGTTGCGCCCGATGACGTCGACGGCCTGGGTGCCGATGGAGCCGGTGGAGCCGAGGAGGGTGACGCTTCGCATGGGGCCATCCTGTCAGGCCCGGCGGGCGGGTCTCAGCCCTCCCCGGGCTGCCCCGCCCGCCCGCGGCCGAACATGCGCCACCCGCGGACGACGCCGCGCGGGTCGGGGACGGGGGCGCCGTCGGCCTCCCAGCCGGCGTCGCCGTCGAGCGGCACCACGTGCAGCCCGAAGTCCGCGAGGATCACGGGGATGGCACGGATCGCCGCGCGGTCCTTCTCCCGGTCCGCCTCGGACAGCTCGTCCCAGGGGCGCAGGTCGGGGTGCAGGCGGCGGGCGTCGTCCCGCTGCGGCCCGTAGGTCCAGCCCGCGGCCACCTTCTCGGCCGTCCAGCGGTCGTGCTCGTCCACGGCCCGCGCGTCCACGACGGGTTCCGGGATGCGACCGTGCTCGGTGCCGCGGGCGGGCGCGACCGTGCAGCCCATCTGGCGCAGCCGGTCCGGGATGGCCCGCACCTGGGCGCGGTTGGCGGCGCGCAGGTCGTCGGACAGCTCGGCCCAGGAGACCATGGCCGGCGTGCTCTCCCAGGCCACGCCGGCCGCGCGCTGGTTGCGCAGGTAGGTCAGGTGCGCCGAGACGGCCATGAGGTCGTAGACGTCGTCGTGCACCAGCGCGCCGGGTGCCGTCGCGCGGCGCAGCAGCGTGCCCGGCTCGACCACGTCGAGCCGTCCCCCGAGGTCGTCGAGGATGGCGCCGTCGTGCGTGCCGAACAGGCCGCCCAGCCCGGCGAGGCGGTTGAGGCGCAGCACGACGGCGCCCTCGCTCGCCCGCCACAGGTCGCTGTCCCGCAGTGCCTCGCGCAGGGCGTCGCCGTCGTCGTCGTGGCAGACGTAGATCCGCGCCGGGACGCCGATCGCGCGGACATCGGCGAACGTCTCGACCGGGACCAGCCGGCAGGCCGCGCGGACGGCGGGCCAGCGGGCGTGCAGCGCGCGGGCGGCGTCGTGCGCGCCGGGCCCCACCAGGGTGACCGTGAGCGGTTCGCCGCCCGAGGCGATCTCGACGCTCCGCAGCCGCGCGAACGCGACCACGAGCGCACGGCCGAACGTGCCGTGCCCGACCACCGAGACGTGCGGCGCGTCCCCGCGCACCACGAGCCGGTCGCGGCGGGCCAGGGAGCGGGCGACCAGCTCGCCGAGCGTGAAGAAGTCGACGCCGGGCTGGGGGTGGCTCAGGTGCCGCGCCTGGAGAGCCAGGGCGAGCTCGGGGTCGCTGACGTGCGCGTTGAGCCGCAGGCCGGGCAGGTCGGGGTTCCGGTCCACGCGGTTGGCGACGGCCACGGTGAGCACGTTGACGCCGGGCTCGTCGTCCTCGGCCTCGCAGGCGTACAGGACCGCGGCGCCGGCCACCCCCGCGTCGCGCAGGGAGTCGGCGTCGCCCGTCGCGGTCCGCACCACCAGGGCGCCCCGTGCCGCGAGGGCCTCGGCGATGAGGTCGGCGGCGGGCGTGCGGCCCACCACGATCGCGTGCCCGCGCATCCGGCGCGTCCGCATCAGCGCGAACTGGTCGGCGAACAGCGAGCGCACGGCCTCGAACACGGCGTAGCCGGTGGCGACCGGGGCCAGGAAGCGGGCGGCCTGGAGCTGCCAGGGCAGGTCGCCGCCGTCGTTGGTGGCCTCGGCGCCGAGCACGAAGAGCTGGACGGAGTAGTAGACGACGTCCCAGCCCGTGGTGCCCCAGGCGAAGCCGGGGTCGGTCCGGTAGACCGCGAAGCCCCACAGCCCCAGGCCGAACGCGACGCCGAACAGCCCCGTGAAGCCCGCGCGCACCCAGGAGCGGCGCATCCGCAGCCGCCGGGTACCGCCGCTCGGACGGACGAGCTCAGGTGCCGCCATCTCCCGCCTCCCTCAGCCGACCGTGCATTTCACCACGAAAGTGGCTACGGTCACGACCTGCGGCGACACTACACACCGGGGAGGTCTTTCCACCGGTCCACGACCTTCGCCGTGGAAGGGCCGCGGGGTCGAGGATGTCCGAACGGCGAGCTCGCTCCCTGTTTCCCGCCCACCGGGCGCACGCGGCACCGCGCACCGACCGGTACGACGCCTTTCTCTCCTACAGCCGTGACTCCGACGGCGAGTTCGCGCCCGCGTTCCACGCACAGCTCCTCGACTTCGACCGCCGCGAGGGCGTGCCGGACCTGAACGTGTTCCTGGACCGGACCGGGCTGGCCAACAACCCGAGCCTCTGGGACTCCATCCAGCGCAAGCTGGAGCGCTCGGACTACCTCATCCTGTTCGCGTCCGAGGGCGCCGCGAGCTCGCACTACGTGGCCAAGGAGGTCGCCTGGTGGCTCGACCACCGCGAGCCCGAGACCCTGCTGGTGGCGCTGACCAGCGGCAAGATCGTCTGGGACCAGACCAGCGGCGAGATCGACACGATCAGCACCACCGCGCTGCCCGCACCGCTGGCGCACCGGATCGACCACGAGCCCAAGTGGACCGACCTGACGCGGCTGCGCCAGCGCCGGTTCTGGCGGCACCACCCGGACCGCGCCACGGCGCTGGCCGAGCTGGTGGCCCCGCTGCGCGGCCCCGACGTCAGCACCGAGGAGATCCTCAGCGCCCACATCGCCCGGCAGAGCTCCGTCGGGCTGCGCAACCGCCTGGTGAGCACTGCCCTCGGGGCCGCCCTGGTGCTGGCCGTCGGCGCGACCGGCGTGGCGGTCCGGGAGGCGACCCGGGCGAACGAGGCCGTCAACGCCAACGCGGCCCACCTGCTCGGGGCGACGTCGCACGTGGTGCACCAGGACGACCCGGCCACCGCACAGCTCCTGGCCGTCGAGGCGGTACGGCGCCTGCGCGACGGGCAGACCCGCACCGCGCTGTTCAACGCGGTCACGGCGAACGAGCCGGCCGACCCCTACCTGCTGCGCACCGTCGACGTACCCGAGGAGACCGAGCTGGCCGACGTCGCGCCGACGAGCACCGGCGTGGTCGGCCGCACCGGCACGGGCGACCTCGTGCGCTGGAACCCCGACGACGGCGCCCCCGAGGTGCTGCGCGGCGACCGCACCCCGTTCGGCACCGTCACCGGCCCCGGGCGCACGGGGCCCGCCGTGGCGGGCAGCGCGGACGGGACGGTGGTCGCGGCCGTCGACGACCTCGGCGTGACGGTGGGCCGGTTCGGCCCGCTGCCCGAGGGCAGCACCAGCCGCCAGACCCACCTCGACCTGCCCGGCGCGACGGCGGTCGCCGTGACCCCCGCCGGCGACACCCTGCTCATCGCGTGGCACGACGCCGCCACCGACCGGGACCGGATCGGCAGCATCAACCTCACCGGCCGGGACCTGGCGGTCCTGGAGTCGGACGACGGCTCGCTGCGCCCCCACGAGCAGCACCTCGCGTTCCGCAGCAAGGTCGGCACGAACCTGTCGGTCACGTCGCTGGCGGTCGGCTCCAGCCGCACCGTGGCCGTGGCGGACGCCGCCGCGGGCACGCTCGAGGTCCGCGGCCTCGACACCCTGGAACCGGCCGCGGACGCACCCGTCGACCTGCCCGCGGACGCCGTCCCCTCGCCCTCGCTGCGCGACTGGGCGGCGCTGACGCCCGACGGCTCCGGCGTCACCGTGCACCACTGGGCGGACGGCACGGTGCGGACGGCCGACTGCCCGGTCCCGCGCGCCTGGCGGCACCCGCAGATGGTCGCGATCGACGACGGCGCCACCCGCGCCCTGGTCGCCACCGACGACGGGCTCGTCGTCTGCGAGATCTCCGCCGGCACCGGCGTGCACCGCACCTGGCACCTGTCCGGCGTCCGGCGGACCGGGCCGCCCGTCCTCGTGGGGACCGACCGCGTGGCCGTGGCGACGGACGGACGGATCGCGCTGTGGACCACCGCCGGCACCGACGGGGACCTGCCGCTGCCGCCCGCGGCCGGAAAGGTCGCGACGTCGACGCCGGACCAGGCCGCCGACGGGCCCACGGCGGTGCTGGCGACCTACCGCGACCCGGAGACCCGGCAGGTGAGCACCGCCGCCGCCTGGTCCGACGGCACCGTCACCATCCACGGCCTCGGCACGGTGACCCTCCCCGCCGGCAGCCCCGACACCGGCAGCCCGCTGCTGCCGGTCTGGCTCGACGGCGACCGGCTCCTGCTGATCGCGCCCGACGGCACCGCCTACCGGACCCAGGGCGGGACCGTCGCCGGGTACGAGGCCGGGTTCCGCGACCTCGTCGCGCCGGGCCTCGACGGCGGCGACCCCGCCTGCGCGACCGTCGTCAGCGCCCAGCGCACGCGCGACGACGTGCTGCTGGTCGACGCCTGCTCCGGGCTGCACCTGCTCGACGCGGACCTGGAGGAACGAGCGGTGCACGTCCCGGGGCCGCTGGGCAGCACGCCGCGGCTGGAGACCGAGTGGGCACAGCCCGGCCGCGTCGCCGTCACCGACGACGGCCTGCGGGTCGCCGTCGCCCCCCGCGACTTCTCCCTGCGGGTCGCCGACCTGGAAGCGGTCGCCCGCGGCGAGCGCGACGTCTGGACGGTGCGCGGCAGCAGCGTGGCGCAGGTACGCCTGATCGGCAGGCGCGACGGCTCCGGCACGCTGCCGGACCAGCTCGTCACCCTGGGCCTGGACTCGGCGGTGCGGCTGCGCGGCGTCGACGACGGCTCCGACCCGCGGAGCCTGGACCTCGCCGGCACCTCCGGCGACGTCCTGGCGGTGCTGCCGGGACCGAACCTCGTGGCGCGGAACCAGGGCCCGGCGCTCGCGTTCTTCGACATCGAGACCGGGCAGAAGGTCGGGGAGCTCGCGACCCGGCTCTACTCCCCCGGCGGCGCCGTGGCGGCGAACGACGTGCACGCCGCCGACGGCCAGCTCCTGGTGGTCCAGGACCACGGGGTCACGACCGGCTGGACGTTCTCGGACGACCAGATGATGGCCCGCGCGTGCGCCATGGCGGGCCGTGAACCCACGGCGGCGGACATGCCGGACGGCGTGCCCCTGTCGAGCACCCCCACCTGCCCCGCAGCCCGCTGAGTGCTGGGTATTCGCCCTCCTGGCCCACTTGAAAGGGCGAATTCCCAGCACTCAGCGGTGGGGCGGGTCAGGACTCCAGGCGGGTGGCTTCCTTGTCCGTCTCGTCCGCCTCGTCGTCACGGCCCTCCTTGCGCAGGACGCCGGACAGCGAGCGCATCGAGGTCACCGCGTCGCTCTTGACGAGGTCCGACGTGGTGCCGCGCAGCTTGCCCCACAGGCTCATCGCCTCCTCGGCGACCTCCAGCACCTGCGACCTCTCCTTGCCGCCGAGCGTCGACGTCGTGAACGTCTCCAGCGCGTGCTCGAGCACCTCACGCTGCTTGTTCGGGTCGTCGTCGTCCAGGCTCTTGTAGAGCTGGACGGCCTCGCCCATCAGCTTGGTGGTCGGCTTGTCCTGGTCCTTCGCAGCGGCCTGGCTGCCGAACGACAGCAGCGCCACGGCCAGACGTGACACCGTGCTGCCGGTCTCGCCGGGCAGCTTCTCCGCGCCCGAGGCCACCAGCTGGTGCAGCCGGGCGGCGGTGCGCGTCTCGAGGTTGTCCTCACGCTCCGGGGCCTGGCCCTCCGCCGGGGCCGGGCTCGCGGCCGGCGTCGTGCCGGCCTCCTGCTCGGCGACCGGTGCCGCCGTCTCGACGGCCGGTGCCGGCTGCGGCGCCACCTCGGGCGTCGTCTCCCCTGCTGCGGTGACCTGCGCCGCCTGTGCCTCCTGAGGCAGTGCGTCCGTGCTCACTCGTTCCTCCTGTCCACGGTGCGACGAAACTACCAGAACGGGCGTTCAGTCCGGTATGCACCGCGCGGCGCCCGCAGACGGCGCGCGCGCACGCCCGCCACGGCGTCCACCCGGTACCGTCGGCGGCCATGGAGACCACCATCCGGACCTGGTCCCGCAGCGCGGCCCGCGACCTCCTCGGGCGCGCCCGCGCCCGGCACGCCCTGGGCTCGGACGCACTGACGGAACGCGCCGCGGCACCCGAACGGGTACGAGCCGCCTACCGCGCCGCCCGTGACGCCACGGTGCTCGCGGAGCTCGCCGAGGTACCCACCGACCGGATCCGTGAGGTCAGCACCGGGCGCCTGCGGGTCGGACCCGTGGAGGCCGCCGGGTTCCGCACCGTCGCCCAGGTGCTGGAGGCGACCGCGCCGGAGCTGGAGGCCGTGGCCGGCGTCGGCCCGCGCACCGCCCGGCTGCTCCAGGACGCCGCGCGGCAGATCTTCGACGCCGTCGACGCCGCGCTCACGTTCCGCATCGCCCACGCCCCCGCCGACCCGCTCGCCACCGGCCTGGTGCGCGCCCTGCACGCCCACGAGCAGGTCGCCCGGTTCTTCGACGCCTGGGGCGAACGGCTCGACGTCGACGTGCCCCGGCTGGCCGACCTCGAGCAGGCCGGAGCCGTGCGCGGCACCCTGGTCCGGCGTCTGTTCGCCGGCCGCGACCGCACCGCGACGGCCGACGCCGCCCTGACCGACCTGGACCGGACCGTCGAGGGCCTCGACCGCTCCGGTGTCACCGACGCCCTGCGCCGCCTGGACCAGGCGCTGACCGGGACGCCGGACGAGGAGGCGTGGCGCGACTACGAGCTCCGCGCCGCCGCCTACTACACGGCGCTCGGCGACCTGGTCGACCTCGGCGTCGACGTCGAGGCCGCGGAGGGCTACCTGCCCGAGGAGGTCGTCCACCAGGTCACGAACCAGGATCTGGACACGTCCCTGCTGACCGTCTCGCTGCGCGGGTACCAGGCGTTCGGCGCCCGCTACGCGCTGGTGCAGCGCCGCACGATCCTCGGCGACGAGATGGGGCTCGGCAAGACCGTCCAGGCCATCGCGACGATGGCGCACCTCGCCGCCCACCGCCGCCGGCACTTCCTCGTCGTCTGCCCCGCGAGCGTCGCGTCGAGCTGGGGCCGTGAGGTCGCGGCGCACTCCCGCCTGCCCGTGCGCGTGCTGCACGGCGAGGACCGGGACGACGGCATCCGCGCGTGGGTGGCCGACGGCGGCGTCGGCATCGTGACCTTTCCCCAGCTCGGGCACCTGCGCGCCGACGGGATGCCCCGGCCGGCGCTGCTCGTCGTGGACGAGGCGCACTACGTCAAGAACCCGCGGGCCCAGCGCTCGGAACGGGTCGCGGCCTGGTGCCGGACCGCCGAGCGGGTGCTGTTCATGACGGGCACGCCCATGGAGAACACGGTGGACGAGTTCCGCAGCCTCGTGCGATACCTCAAGCCCGAGGTCGCGGAGTCGATCGACCCGGCGGCCGGCCTGGCGGGCGCCGCGGCGTTCCGGCGGTCGGTCGCCACCGTGTACCTGCGGCGCAACCAGGAGGACGTGCTCACGGAGCTGCCCGAGCTGGTGCAGGTGGACGAGTGGGAACGGTTCGGCAGGCACGACGGCGCCGCCTACCGGCGGGCGGTCCTGAAGCGCTCGTTCGCGGACATGCGCCGGGCGGCGTTCGTCGAGGCCCCCGAGCCGACGGCGAAGCTGGTGCGCCTGCGCGAGATCGTCGCCGAGGCGATGGACAACAACCGCAAGGTCGTCGTCTTCTCGTTCTTCCGGGACGTCATCGAGCGGGTGCTGGCCGAGCTCGGCCCGCTCGCCGTCGGCCCCATCACGGGCTCCGTGCCCGCGCGGCGGCGGCAGGAGCTGGTGGACGAGTTCACGCGCTCGCCCGAGCCCAAGGTGCTGGTGAGCCAGATCGAGGCGGGCGGCGTGGGCCTCAACATCCAGGCCGCGTCCGTGGTGATCCTGTGCGAGCCCCAGGTCAAGCCGACCGTCGAGGCACAGGCGATCGCCCGGGCGCACCGGATGGGTCAGGTCCGCACGGTGCAGGTGCACCGGCTGCTGGTCGAGAAGAGCGTGGACGAACGGCTCCTGGAGATCCTGGGCACCAAGGCCGAGCTGTTCGCCGAGTACGCGGGGCGGTCGACGGTGGCGGTGGCCCCGGGCGCCACCGACGTCGCCGACACCGAGATCGCCCGGCGGATCGTCGAGCAGGAGCGGGCACGGCTGGGCGAGGAACCGGCGGCCTGACCGACCGCTCTTTCCTCGCGGACCGGCTCGCCACCTGCTGAGATAGGGGCATGCCGGCCACCACTTTCACCCGGGGTCCCGTCCGCGCCGCCGAGCGCTCGCCCGCACCCGACCTGGCGCGCGGCTTCATGCTGCTGCTCATCGCGATCGCCAACACGCCCTACTACCTGTGGGCCAGCGAGATGAGCGCCGGCGCGTCCCACCCCAGCGACGGCTCGGCGATCGACAAGGTGGCCGACTTCCTCATCATCGTGCTCGTGGACCTGCGGACCTACCCCATGTTCGCGTTCCTGTTCGGCTACGGCATGATGCAGCTCTACAACCGCCAGACGGCCTCCGGCACCTCGCCGGACACGGCGCGGCGGCTCCTGCAGAAGCGCAACTGGCTGCTGCTCGCGTTCGGGTTCGTGCACGCGGCCCTCCTGTGGATGGGCGACGTGCTCGGCGCCTACGGCCTGGCCGGGCTGCTCATGGTGTGGCTCTTCTTCCAGGTCAAGGACCGCACCCTGCTCGTGTGGACGTGGGTGCTCGGCGGGCTGCTGACGATCGGCACGGCGTTCGCGGTGGTCGGGGCCTGGTTCACGGCGCAGCTCCCCGCGGACGACCCGGTCGCGCGCGAGCTGGCGGCAGGTTTCGCGACCTCCACGGGCGAGTCGATGACCACCACGTCGTACCTCGCCTCCATCAGCGAACGCCTGGCGTTCTGGGTCCTCGGGACGGTGGGCCAGGGCGTGCTCATGCTCGTGGTCCCGATGATGCTGCTTCTCGCCTTCTGGGCCGGCCGCCGCCGCATCCTGGAGAACCCCGGTGACCACCTGCCGCTGCTGCGCCGCGTGGCCGTGGTGGGCCTCACCATCGGCTGGCTCGGGCCGCTGCCGTCTGCGCTCGACCACATCGGCGCCTTCGGCGTGCCGGACCACGCGGCCTGGGTGTTCCTCCCCGTCCAGGTGCTGACGGGCTTCTTCGGCGGGCTGGGCTACGTGGCGCTGTTCGGCCTGATCGGCCACCGCGTGGCGCAGCGGCGTACCGGCACGCCGTCCGGCAACCTGTTCCTCACCGACGGGCCGTTCGCGGGCGCCGTCCAGGCGGTCGGCAAGCGGTCGCTGACCTCCTACCTGCTTCAGTCGGTGCTGTGCGCCCCGGTGCTCGCCGCGTGGGGGCTCGGGCTGGGCCAGCACCTCGGCTCGGCGAGCATGCTGCTGTATGCCGTCCTCGTGTGGACCCTGACCGTGGCGTTCGCCGTCTGGCAGGAACGCACCGGCCGGCGCGGCCCGGCCGAGGTGGCGCTGCGCCGGCTGGTGTACGGCAGGCCCGGGCAGGCACCCGCGGCGTGACACGCACCCGGCTGGACGAGCCTGCCGCCTGAGATTTTCACCCTTTTTCGTCGCGACCCCCGCGCTGACCTGGTGTGATGTCCCCATGTCAACAACCGTCCTGATCAGGGGACCCGTCCAGGCCGCCGAACGATCGCCCGCGCCGGACCTGGCCCGCGGCTTCATGCTGCTGCTGATCGCGATCGCCAACACGACGTACTACCTGTGGGGCTCGGAGATGAATCCCGGGACGTCACACCCCCGGGACGGCTCGTCGGTCGACAAGGTGGCCGACTTCCTGACCATCACGCTCGTCGACATGCGGACCTACCCCATGTTCGCGTTCCTGTTCGGCTACGGCATGATGCAGCTGTATCACCGCCAGGTCGCCTCAGGGACCCCGGACGCCACCGCCCGCGGCCTCCTGCAGAAGCGCAACGGGCTGCTCCTCGCCTTCGGGTTCGTGCACGCCGCACTGCTCTGGATGGGTGACGTGCTGGGCGCCTACGGCCTCGCGGGCCTGCTGATGGTGGCGTTCTTCTTCCGGGTGAGAGACCGCACGCTGATCGTGTGGACGTGGGTGCTCGGCGCACCGGCGGCGCTGCTCGTGGTGCTCTCAGCCGTCGCCGCGGGGTTCATCGCACAGCTCCCGGCCGACGACCCCACGGCACGACAGATGGCGGCCGACTTCCTGCCCTCCGACAGCGAGTCGGTGTCCACCACGTCGTACCTCGCCTCGATCGGCTGGCGGCTGGCGTACTGGACCTTCGGCACGGTCGGGCAGGGCGTGCTCACGCTCGTGGTCCCGGTGATGCTGCTGCTCGCCTTCTGGGCCGGCCGCCGCCGCATCCTGGAGAACCCCGGCGAGCACCTGCCGCTGCTGCGCCGCGTGGCCGTCGTAGGCCTCACCATCGGCTGGCTCGGGCCGCTGCCCGCAGCCCTCGACCACATCGGTGCCATCGGCGTCCCGGACCACGCGGCCTGGGTCTTCATGCCCGTGCAGATCCTCACGGGCTTCTTCGGCGGGCTGGGCTACGTCGCACTGTTCGGCCTGATCGGCCACCGCGTGGCCCAGCGGCGAACCGCCACGCCGTCCGGCAACCTGTTCCTCACCGACGGGCCGTTCGCGGGCGCCGTCCAGGCGGTCGGCAAGAGATCACTGACCTCCTACCTGCTCCAGTCCGTGCTGTGCGCCCCGGTGCTCGCCGCGTGGGGGCTCGGGCTGGGCCAGCACCTCACGTCGTGGACCATGCTGGTCTACGCCGTGCTCGTGTGGGGGCTGACCGTGCTCTTCGCCGTCTGGCAGGAACGCACCGGCCGGCGCGGCCCGGCCGAGGTGGCCCTCCGCCGCCTGCTGTACGGCCGCCCGGGTGTCCCGACGACGTGAGGGCCGCGCCGACGTGAGGTGCACGGCGACGTGAGGGCCGCGACCACGTGAGGTGCGCTTCTACCCAGTCATTGCGCCCGGAAACCACGCCTGGCATGGGCGCAATGACTGGGTAGAAGCGCACTTCGGGGCGAGACGCCGACGGCGGAGCCGGGCCGGGCGGAGCCGGGCCGGACGGCGACGGGCCGGGGGGCGACGAGCCGGACGGCGTCAAGCCGGATCGGGCAGGGTGGAACCCCCCGGATCAGGTCAGACCGGGAACGAGTCGACCGGCTCGTCCTCGCCGTCGCCGTCCGTGTCCACCGAGATGGTGCGCGTGCCACCGGCGGTCTCCATGACGACGTCGGGGCGCCCGTCGCCGTCGGTGTCGTACAGCTCGACGTCGGGCACGCCGTCGCCGTCGTAGTCCTCGAACTGGGCGTCCACCACGCCATCGCCGTCGGTGTCGGCGACCTCGACGTCGGTCACGCCGTCCCCGTCGAGGTCGAACTTGCCGGGCTTGTCGGCCAGGAACTCGGACACGTGCTTCTCCTTGCGCTGTGCTTGCTCGTCGTGCCGTCCACGTGGTCGTGGCCGCTCCCCCGATCATGCACCACGCGCGGCCCGGGCCGGGCGACCGGCAGACGTATCGAGAATTTCACCCTCTTCCCCTCGCGGGTGAAATACCAGGACGCATAGATTCACCCCATGCTGATCCAGGTACGCAAGACCCGTCGCCGTGGCGCCCTCCTGGCCGCCACCACCTGCGCGCTCCTGGTGGCCTCGGGCAGCGCCGTCGCGGCCGTCACCCCGGGCACCGGTTCCGACCCGGCCGCGCAGGCCTGGTCCGTCGACCTCGCCACCCTCACCGCCGACGACACCGGGGTGCGCCACTCCGACGGTGCCCTCCGCCTCTCCTCCCCCGCGGACGACGGCGCCGCTGCCCCTGCCGAGGACGGCGCCGCCACGCCCGCCGCCGAGGCCCCCGCCCCGGTGCCGGACGCCGGCGCGCAAGCCACGACGCCGGACGCCGGCACACAGGCCACCGGGCCCACCGAGCCCACCGAGCCCGCCGCCGCACCGTCCGCCACGGCGGACCAGGAGCGCTCCGGACAGCTCGTCGCCCCGCCGGTGACCCTCGACGAGCCCGCCGGGAGCGTCACGGCCGAGGTCGACGCCACGACCCCGCACGGCACGTCGGTCCTGGTCGACGTGCGCGCCCGCCTCACCGAGCAGGGCCCCGACGCCTGGACCGAGTGGGTCCCGGCGGGCTCGACGCTGCCCGCGGCGTCCGGCACGGTGCAGGCACGGGTCACGCTCGTCGGCGCGCAGGCCGTGGGGCCGACGGTCCGCGAGGTGACGCTCACGCCCGCGGCGCCCCGGTCGCGGTCCCTCCAGGACGTCGAGGCGGAGTCCGCGACGACGTCCGCCGCCGACGTGTACCGCGTCTTCGCCACCCGCGAGGGCCTGGTGGGCGGGACCACGGCGAACGGGCACGTCATCACCCAGCGCGACCACTTCGTGGCACTGCCGTCGCGGCGCGGGCTGTCGGCGAACAGCTCGGGCAGCTACTCGGTGCGGGTGTGCGCGGCCAGCACCGGCCGGTGCGCGTACGCCCCCGTGTGGGACGTCGGCCCGTGGAACACCACCGACGACTACTGGAACCCGGCGAGCACCCGCCAGTCCTGGACGGATCTGCCGCAGGGCCGCCCTCAGTCGCAGGCAGCGTACGAGGACGGTTACAACGGCGGTCTCGACGGGTTCGGCCGCCGGGTCGCCAACCCGGCCGGCATCGACCTGGGCGACGGCACCTTCTGGGACGGCCTCGGCCTGACCGACAACGCGTGGACCACCGTGACCTATCTCTGGACGGGCAGCGGCCCGCGCGGGATCGTCCGCACCAGCGGCGGCCCCCTCACCGTCCGCTCCGGTCCCGGCACCGGGACCTCCGCGGTGGGGCTGGCGGGCAACCACGCGAACGTGGTGATCGAGTGCACTGCGACGGGCACCACCGTGACCGGCACCTACGGCACCACCAACGTGTGGAACCGCATCGGCCCGGGCAACTGGGTCTCGGACGCCTACGTCAACACCGGCTCGTCGGCCCCGGTCGCCCCGAGCTGCTGACGCGGGGAACGAGGTCGTACCCGCCGGGGTACGACCTCGTTCCGCCGGCGCCTCAGCGCGAGGCACGCCGGAGCAGGGCCGCGGGCGGGAGGGTGAGGGCGAGGGTCGCCACCGCGACCACCGCCGCGGCGAGCGGCGGGAGCGCCGCCACACCGCTCGCGGCGACGACGGCGGAGGCCAGCGCGGCGCCGACGGCGATCCCGCCGTTGAACAGCACCGGGATCAGTGCCCCGGCGAACGAGCGACGCTCCGGTCCGGCCAGCCGCAGGATCAGAGTCTGCGCGAACGGCGGCATCCCGCCCGACGCCACACCCCACGCCACGACCACCGCGACGCCGACCGCGGGGTGCACGTCCACGGCCCCCAGGCCCAGCAGGGTCAGTGCCGTGGCCCCCACGCTCACCACGAGGGCGGGCCCGCTGCGGTCGCCGAGCCGGCCTGCCAGGGCGACACCGACCGCCGACGCGATCCCGAAGACCAGCAGGAGGGTGCTCATCCCGCCCGGCAGCGCCTGGGCCGGCCCCTCCGTCAACCGGGTGACGTAGGTGTACGCGCCGTAGTGACCCACCAGCACCACCGCCACGAGCGCGGTCACCGCCAGCAGGGGCCCGGACCCGCTCCGCGTGCCGCCGACGGCGCGGCCGGCGGCGCCGATGTCCCCGACGCCGTCGTCCCCGGCGCCGCGGCCGGGCGTCGTCCCGTCGCTCGTGGTCCCGTGCCCCGCCGTCGCGGGGCCGCGTCCGGGCGTCCCTGCACCGTGCGCGGCAGGCTCCGCGGCCTGGTCGGGAGTCCCCGCGACCCGGTCGGGCGTCCCCGCGACCGCGAGCCGCACCGCCACCGCGGCCACCAGGCTCAGGACGGCCAGGGCCCAGAAGGCGGCACGCCACCCCGCGGCGTCGGCCACGAGCCGCGCCAGCGGCGTGCCCACCACCATGCCCAGGGTCGCTCCGCCGAGCACCACCGCGATCGCGCGCCCGAGCAGGCGGTCCGGGACCAGGTCGGCCACGTGGGCGTTGGTGGTCGCCCACAGCAGCCCGACGGCGGCCGCCCCCACGACCCGGGCGCCCACCGCGACCGGATAGGTCGGCGCGAGCGCCGTGAGCACGGACGACGCCGCGAGGACGGCCAGGCCCCCGGCGATCACGGTGCGCCGGTCCCACCCGCGCGTGAGCCGCACCAGCGGAAAGCTCAGCACCACGACGACGGCCGCCCACATCGAGACGAGCAGGCCGGTGCTCGACTCCGCGACGCCCAGTCCCGCGCTCATCTGCGCGAGCACTGCCGTGGGCAGCATCTCCGCGGTGACCATGAGGAGCGTCCCCGTGCCGAGCACGAGGAGCGAGGGCCAGGGCAGACCGGCGGCGGCCGGTGCGGGGTCCGCCGGAAGGGTGTCGATGCTGGTGGGGGTGGCTGCAGTATGGCCTGTCGTGTCCATGCCCGCCACGCTAGAGTTTGACACTGGTGTCAATGTCAACCCCGGTGTCGATCCAGTGCGGAGGCAGGCCATGAAGATCGGTGAGCTCGCTGCGCGGACGGGCGTCACGACCCGTCTCATCAGGTACTACGAGCAGCAGGACCTCCTGGCGGCCGACCGTGCGCCCAACGGTTACCGCACCTACACGGAGGCCCACGTGGAGCGGGTGTCACGGGTGGCCGGGCTCGTCCAGGCCGGCATCCCGACCCGGCTCGTCAAGGTGCTGCTCGACGCCGAGGCCGCCGCCGACCGCCAGGACCCGACCTGCCCGCGCGAGGTCGCCGAGCAGCTCGCGACGGAGCTGGTGGGGGTCGAGGCGCGCATCGACTGCCTGACCAGGAGCCGGGACGCGATCCGCGGATTCCTGACGGCCACCCGGCACGAGGTGCTGCTGCGCGAGGCGCAGGAGGCGGCGGTACCGGCCTGACCCACCGGTGCCGCAGCAGACCTGGGGCCAAGACCTGGGGCCGAGACAGAGAAGGGCCGGAGCGCTGATCAGCGCTCCGGCCCCTGTCTTCCCGGCGCGGCCTACTCGACGCCGAGCAGGACCTCCACCGCGCGGCTCAGGAACGCGTCCACCGAGGCCTCGTCGTAGGCGTCCGCACCCCGGGCGCGGCCGAACGTGGCCGACCGGATGTCACCGGCCGTCAGCGGCTCCTGACGGTCGAAGTAGCCGATGAGACGGTCGCACATGTCGTCGACGTCGTCCTTGTCGTACCCCTGCGAACCGCGGTCGGCGGGCGCGAACTTCTCGCCGTCGGGCCGGCCCAGCCGCCCGTAGAGCGAACGTGCCCGCTCCGCGAGGGCGTTCATCCACGCCTGCTGGCCGTGCGCCGCCGCGTACTCGGCACGCTGCCGGGCGATGAACGCCGCCTCGAGCCGGTCGAGCGCCGCGTCGACCTCGTGCGTGTTGTAGCCGCCCCGGGTCAGGTCGAACGTGGACGCCTGGATGTCCGCGCTCGTCAGCCTGTCCGCGGTGCGCCCCTCGTAGGCCTGCCGGGCGTGCTCGAAGAACTCGTCGACCTCGTCCTTGTCGTACCCCGTGCGCATCCGGGGAACGGTGTTGAACATCCCACTCACTCGTCGTCCTCCTCCGCCGCAAGCTGCCCGCAGGCGCCGTCGATATCGCTCCCGCGGGTATCACGGATCGTGGTCGGAATGCCGTGACCGCGCAATCGTGCCACAAACTCGTCCTCGACCTCACGGTCGCTCGCGGTCCAGATCGAGCCGGGCGTCGGGTTGAGCGGGATCGGGTTCACGTGCACCCAGCCGCGGCCGCGGGCGTTGAGCTTCTCGCCCAGCAGGTCGGCGCGCCAGCCGTGGTCGTTCATGTCCTTGATCAGCGCGTACTCGATCGAGACGCGGCGCCCGGTGACCTCGAAGTAGTTCCGCGCGGCGTCCAGGGCCTCGTCGACGCTCCAGCGCGTGTTGATGGGGACCAGCTCGGAGCGGAGGTCGTCGTCCGGCGCGTGCAGCGACAGGGCGAGCGTCACGGGGATGCCCTCCTTGGTCAGCTTCTGCATCGCCGGGACCAGGCCCACGGTCGAGACCGTGATGTTGCGGGCCGACATGCCGAAGCCCTCCGGCTGCGGCGCGACCAGCGCGCGCACCGTCTCGATCACGGCCTTGTAGTTCGCCAGGGGCTCGCCCATCCCCATGAACACCAGGTTGTTCAGACGGGTCGCGCCGCCGGGGATCTCGCCGTCGGCCAGGGTGCGGAAGGCCGCGCGGACCTGCTCCAGGATCTCTGCGGTGGACAGGTTGCGCGTGAGGCCGAGCTGCCCGGTGGCGCAGAACGGGCAGGCCATGCCGCAGCCGGCCTGGCTGGACACGCACAGCGTGGTGCGCTGCGGGTAGCGCATGAGCACCGACTCGACCTTGGCGTCGTCGAACAGGTGCCAGAGGGTCTTGACCGTGGTGCCGCCGTCGGCCTCGAGCGTGCGCGTGGGACGGATCAGGGGCGGGAACATCGTCGTCGCCAGGTCCTCCCGGGTCCGCGCCGGGAGGTCCGTCATCTTCGCCGCGTCGCTCGTGTAGTGCGTGAAGTAGTGCGTCATGAGCTGCTTGGCGCGGAATGCCGGCTCACCCGCCTCGACCACGGAGGCGACACGCTCCTCGGGCGTGAGGTCGGCGAAGTGCCGCGGCGGCTTGCCGCGACGGCGCGGGGCCATCTGCAGGGGGATCGCCGGGGTCTCGTCCGAGGGGCGGACGGTCGGCTGGGCAAGGGGAGTTTTCATCAGGCAACCACCGAGAGCACGAGGTAGACGAAGGGCGCTGTGATGACCAGCGAGTCGAGGCGGTCCAGCACGCCCCCGTGCCCCGGGAGCAATGAGCCCATGTCCTTCAATTCTAGGTCACGCTTGAGGAGCGACTCGGCGAGATCGCCCACCGTCGCTGTGATCGCGGTCATCACGCCGAGCGCGACGCCGAGCACCGGGCTCTGGCCCAGCCCGTACACCGCGCCGATCACCCCCACCGCCGTGGCCAGCACGATCGAGCCGGCCAGGCCCTCCCAGGACTTCTTGGGGCTGACGGTCGGGGCCAGCGGGTGCCGGCCGAGCAGGACGCCCGCGACGTACCCGCCGGTGTCGTTGGCGACCGCCAGGAGGATGAACAGCGCCACGCGGATCTCGCCGTCCGGCTGCGCGAGCATGAGCACCACGAAGCCCGCGAGGAACGGAAGGTAGGCCGCCGCGAAGATCGCCGCCGCCGAGTCGCGGACCGCGGCCAGTCCGGAGCCGTCCAGCGCACGCCACACCACCGTCGCCGCGACCGTCAGCACGAAGGCGACGAACAGCGCCTCCGCGCCGCCGCGGTAGGCGGACACGATCATGCCCGCGGCGCCCACGAACAGGGGCACCATGGGCAGCCGCAGCGCACGGCGCGCGAAGGCCTGCCGCAGCTCCCAGAGCCCCGCGCAGAGCAGGACGATCACGAGGAGGACGAACGGCTCGGGCCGCCAGTACAGCGACGCGCCGACGCCGCCGAGCAGGCCCACGCCGACGAGGATCGCGGCGGGCAGGTTACGGCCCGCCCGCGACTGCTTGGGGGCCGGTGCGGGCTCGGGATCTGAGGTCACGTGGGGGTGCGCGTCGTCTCGCTCGGTTCTCTCTCGGGGCGGTGCGGACATCAGACCTCGAGCAGCTCGCTCTCCTTGCTGGCGAGCAGCTGGTCGATCTGCTCGACGTGGCTCTTGGTGAGCTTGTCCAGCTCCTTCTCGGCGCGCGTGACCTCGTCCTCGCCGGCCTCGCCGTCCTTGACGATGCGGTCCAGCTCCTCCTTGGCCTTGCGGCGGATGTTGCGCACCGAGACGCGCGACTCCTCCGCCTTGGCCTTGGCGAGCTTGACGTAGTCGCGCCGCCGCTCCTCCGTGAGCGAGGGCAGCACGATGCGCACGACGTTGCCGTCGGTCGCCGGGTTGACGCCCAGGTCGGAGTCGCGCAGCGCCTTCTCGACGGCGGGCAGCGAACCCTTGTCGAACGGGGCGACCATCACCGTGCGGGCGTCCGGGATGTTGAACGACGCGAGCTGCTGCAGCGGCGTCGGGGCACCGTAGTAGTCGACGGTGATCTTGCTGAACATCCCAGCGTTGGCACGACCGGTGCGGATACCCGCGAAGTCCTCCTTGGCGACCTCGATCGCCTTCTCCATCTTTTCCTCGGCCTCGAGGAGGGTCTCGTCGATCACCACTGCTCCTTCATTCGTCTACGGGTGGTGCCTGGGCCACTCTACGGACACTTTGCCCGGCTACCGAAAGCTTCGCGCGTCCGGCCCGGCCGGGGCGCGCGGTGCCGCGCGGGTCAGCGCGCGGTGATCAGCGTGCCGATCGGCTCGCCGGCGAGCGCACGGGTGACGTTCCCCTCGCCCTCCATGCCGAAGACCCGCATCTGGACGTCGTTGTCGCGGCACATCGCCAGCGCCGTGTCGTCCATGACGCCGAGCCGGTTCACCAGGGCGTCCGTGTAGGTCAGGTGGTCGAGCTTCTTCGCGTCCGGGTTGCGGCGCGGGTCGGAGTCGTAGACGCCGTCGACCCCGTTCTTGCCCATGACCACCTGCTCGCAGCCCGTCTCCAGGGCGCGCTGCACCGCCACGGTGTCGGTCGAGAAGTACGGCATGCCGGCACCCGCACCGAAGATGACGACGCGGCCCTTCTCCAGGTGCCGGATCGCGCGCAGCGGGATGTACGGCTCGGCGACCTGGCCCATCGTGATGGCGGTCTGCACGCGCGTCTTGACGCCGGCCTGCTCCAGGAAGTCCTGCAGCGCGAGGCAGTTCATGACCGTGCCGAGCATGCCCATGTAGTCCGCGCGGGCGCGATCCATGCCGGCCACGCTCAGCTCGGCGCCACGGAAGAAGTTCCCGCCGCCGACGACGATCGCGACCTGCACGCCGTCGCGCACTGCCACGCCGATCTCCTTCGCGATGCGGCGGACGACGTCGGCGTCCAGCCCCACGCTGCCCCCGCCGAACGCCTCGCCCGACAGCTTCAGCAGCACACGCCGGGCAGGGTTGCCTGCCGCGTCCACCGCCACGCCCTGGGTCGCCTCGTCACTCACTGGTCCGTCACCCTTCGTTCGACACTGCCGGGACGCTGCCCCTCCCGGAATACTGCCCGACTGACGGGCAACCCACCTCTGCGCAGGGGCACAGGCGTCCGGGCCGGTCACGACCGGCCCGCGTACAGGTCGGCCCGGCCCGCGCCGAAGCGCGGACCGGGCCGACCGGGATGCGTCAGGAACCGACGCGGAAACGCACGAACGAGTTCAGCGAGCCGTTCACGGAGGCGACGTGCTTGCCCACCGTGACCTTGGGGTCCTTGGCCAGCGGCTGGTCCACGAGCACGACCTCCTTGAAGAAGCCGTTCAGGCGACCCTCGACGATCTTGGGCAGCGCCGCCTCCGGCTTGCCCTCGTTCTTCGAGGTCTCCAGAGCGATCTCGCGCTCCTTCTCGACGACGTCCGCCGGGACGTCCTCGCGCGTGAGGTACTTCGGGGCCATCGCCGCGATGTGCTGCGCGACGTCCTTGGCCACGGCCGCACCGGCCTCGTCGGTGACGACGAGCACGCCGATCGACGGCGGCAGGTCCTTGGCCGTGCGGTGCAGGTACGTCGTGACCTTCGGGCCCTCGACGCGCGCGACGCGGCGCAGGGCGAGCTTCTCGCCCAGCGTGGCGCCCTGCGCGGCGATGAACTCCGCGACGGTGCCCTCGGGGGCGGGCGCGGCGGCGGCCGCGACCTCGTCCGCGGCACCGGCGGCGGCAGCGGCCTCCAGGACGGCGTCGGCCAGCGCGATGAACTTCTCGTTCTTGACGACGAAGTCCGTCTCGGCGTTCAGCTCGATCATGGTGGCGACCTGGCCGGCGGCGGTGTCCTCGACCTTGACGGCCACGAGGCCCTCGGACGTGGCGTTGCCCTCACGCTTGGCGGCGCGCGCCAGGCCCTTGGTGCGGATGATCTCGATGGCCTTGTCGGCGTCGCCGTCGGCAGCGTCCAGGGCCTTCTTGACGTCGAGCATGCCGGCGCCGGTGCGCTCGCGCAGCGCCTTGATGTCAGCGGCGGTGTAGTTCGCCATTGTTCTGGTCCTCCGTGCAGTCGTGTTGTTCGTGGGAGGTCGTGCGACCTGAGGGCCGGTGCGTCGCCCGGGCCCCCGCGGGGGCCCGGGCGACGCGACAGGTCACTTCTCGGTCTCGGCCTCAGCCTCGGCCGGAGCAGCCTCGGCAGCCGGGGCGGCCTCGGTCGCCTCGGCGGCGGGGGCGGCCTCGGCCTCGGGGGCGGCGGCCTCGGCGGGCGCGGCCTCAGCCGGGGCGGCAGCCTCGGCCGGAGCCTCGGAGCCGGCCAGGAGCTCGCGCTCCCACTCGGCCAGCGGCTCGGCGGCGGCCTCGGCCTCGGCACCGGTCTTGGCACCGCCCGAGTGGCGCTGCATGAGGCCCTCGGCGGCGGCGTCCGCGATCACGCGGGTGAGCAGCGTGACGGAGCGGATCGCGTCGTCGTTGCCCGGGATCGCGTAGTCGACCATGTCGGGGTCGCAGTTGGTGTCGAGGATCGCCACGACGGGGATGCCCAGCTTGCGGGCCTCGTCCACCGCGAGGTGCTCCTTGTTGGTGTCGACGATCCACACGGCCGAGGGGACCTTGGCCATGTCACGGATGCCGCCCAGCGTGCGCGAGAGCTTGTCCTTCTCGCGACGCAGGACCAGGAGCTCCTTCTTCGTGAGGCCCGAGGCGGCCACGTCGTCGAAGTCGATCTCCTCGAGCTCCTTGAGGCGCTGGAGACGCTTGTGCACGGTGGTGAAGTTCGTGAGCATGCCGCCGAGCCAGCGGTGGTTCACGTAGGGCATCCCGACGCGGGCGGCCTGCTCGGCCACCGGCTCCTGGGCCTGCTTCTTGGTGCCGACGAACAGGATCGAGCCGCCGTGGGCGACCGTCTCCTTGACGAAGTCGTAGGCGCTGTCGATGAAGTGCAGCGACTGCTGCAGGTCGACGATGTAGATGCCGTTGCGCTCCGTGAAGATGAAGCGCTTCATCTTCGGGTTCCAACGGCGGGTCTGGTGTCCGAAGTGGACACCGCTCTCGAGGAGCTGGCGCATGGACACGACGGCCATGACACGTCCTTTCGGTGCGGCCGGGATCGCCCCGGTGATTCCGCACGCATTTCAGGCGGCGCGGGGCGATGCCCCAGGCCGCGGTCGGGTTGAATCGGCACCACTGCTGCTCCGGTGCCCCTGGCGTCACGACGTGCCCGACGCCGACCCTCTGGGCCGGACCGCTGCCGGACGCGACTCGATGTGACGCGCGGTGTCGACCGGGTGCCCCTCGCCCAGGTGGGCCGCCGGCCGAAGGCCGTGGGTCCACCGGACGGAAGTTCATGCCGGTCGCGGGAGGAAGTCTACCCGACCAGCCCTTGCGACGAGGACCCGGCGGACGGGTCGCGACTGTGACATCGCCCGCCGGCGCGCACAGGCACCGGTGGTGGCGCCGACGGGCACCGAGCGTGACCACAGGAGCGGTTCGAGCCGCACTGTGCACAGGCGCGGGGAGAGGGCTGCGCACGGTGGCCGACGGCGGGCGATGCTCACCGCATGACGACATTCTCCCCTGGCCCCGGTGCCCCGTCCCGTGCACCTCGTCCTGTCGGCTCGGCCGTGCTCGGCCGCGGCACGCCTGCCCGAGCCGAGAGGGCGATCGGAGTGCGGTCAGGCTTCGCCGCCCTCGCGCGGACCGTCCTGATCGCCGTCCTGCTCGTCGGGTCGACGGCGGGCGCGCCCGCCGCGGCGCTGCGCGCGGGGCCCGACATGACGGTGCGCTCGGTACCCGGCAGCTCTCCGACCGGGTACGTGGCACCCGTTTCCGGTGTCGATCCACCGTCCGGCGTGGAGCGGTCGTTCGACCCGCCCGAGCACGAGTGGGGTCCCGGCCACCGGGGCGTGGATCTCACGGCGGCGGTCAGCGCCGACGTGGTGTCCCCTGGCCCGGGCGTCGTCACGTTCGCGGGGCCGGTGGCGCGCCGCGGCGTCGTCGTGGTCACGCACCCCGACGGCCTGCGCAGCAGCCTGGAACCGGTCACGGCGTCGGTAGCGGTCGGGACCGCCGTGGCGGCGGGGACCGTCATCGGCACGGTGGAGGGCGACGGCGCGGGCGACAACGTGTCGGCGAACCACTGTGCGCCGCGGTCGTGCGTGCACTGGGGCGTCCGGCGCGGCGAGCGGTACATCGATCCGCTCACGCTCCTGGACCGTCCGCCCATCGTGCTCCTCCCGGACCGGTGACGGTGAGCAGTGGGGACCCGGCCATCTCCGTGTGGCCGGCCTTGAGCGGCCGGCTTCGTGCGGCCGGCTTCGTGCGGCCGGCTTCGTGCGGCCGGCTTCGTGCGGCCGGCTTCGTGCGGCCGGCTTCGTGCGGCCGGCTTCGTGCGGCCGGGGTGGACGTCGAGGTGATCGGCGACCCGGTCAGGCGCGTGGGAAGGCCTGGGCGTAGACGCTGCGCAGGCGCTCGGCGTCGACGTGGGTGTAGCGCTGGGTCGTCGCGAGGTTGGCGTGCCCCAGCACCTCCTGCACGGCGCGCAGGTCCGAGCCGCCCTGCAGCAGGTGCGTCGCCGCCGAGTGCCGCAGCGCGTGGGGTGCCACGTCGTCGACCCCGGCCTGGGCCGCGAGGCGGTGGATCGCCTCACGCACCTGCCGCTGCCCCCAGCGTCCGCCGCGCTCCCCCACGAGCAGCGCGTCGCCCGTCGTGGCGGTCACGAGCGCGGGTCGCCCGTCGGACAGCCAGGCCTCGACCGCGCGCGCCGCCGGGATGCCGAACGGCACCACGCGTTCCTTGCCGCCCTTGCCGAGCACCCGCACGAGGCGGTCCCGGGCATCGACGTGCCCGACGTCGACGGACACCAGCTCGCCCACCCGGATCCCCGCGCCGTACAGCAGCTCGGCGGCGACCCACGACCGCAGTGCAGCAGGACGTGTCGCCTCGTCGGCCTCGTCGGCGACCGCCCGGGCGCCGTCGAGCAGGCGGCCGGCGGCGTCCACGTCCAGCACGGTCGGCAGCGTGCGCGGGACCTTGGGACTGGCCAGGCGCGACGACGGGTCCACGGGCACGAGCCCGGCGCGGTGCGCCCAGCGCAGGAACGCACGTGCGGAGGCCCCCCGGCGCGCGAGCGTCGAGCGGGCGAGCCCACGGTCTGACTGGGAGGCCAGCCAGCCGCGCAGCAGGGTGAGATCGATCGCGTCGAGGCGCGTGGTGCCGTGGCGCATCGCGTAGCGCAGGAGGTCGGTCACGTCCGCCACGTAGGCGCGCCGCGTGTGGGCGGAGTGCCCGCGCTGCGCGTCGAGATAGCTGGCGAACCGGGACACGGCGTCGGACATCTGCTCGGGCAGCCGAGGCAAGCCGGACAGGTCGGTAAGGTCCACGTTTTCCAGTGTGCGCCTCGCCTGCCGCCGGGCGACGAAGGCGCGCCGTCCGTACGCGGTGCCCCGCACCGCCCCGCACCCGCCCGCATCCACCCGCACCCGCCAGCCCCGGGACGCCGGCCGGCCCCGGCCGATCTCACGCTCGGACACGAGCCACGGACGCCGTGCGACCTCCCTGGTCATCGCCGCAGCCAGCCACCGTCCTTCTGCTCGGCCAGTCCCATCAGCTCCAGCAGTCCCAGCGCACCCGTCGTCTCGCCCAGTGCCAGGCCCGCCGCGCGGGCCACCGATCGCTCGTGGGCCGGTCTACGCACGGGCAGCGCGTCGAGCACGGCCTTGCCGGCGGCGTCGAGGTCGTCCTCGGGGCGCGTCTCACCCCGGCGTGGCGGCGCGGTCTCCCCTGCGTCCCCGACCAGCTCGGCGGCCTCGGCGGCGTCCGTGACACACACCGCGGCGCCGCGGCGGAGCAGCTCGTGGCAGCCCGCCGACGCCATCGAGGTGACCGGCCCGGGGACCGCGCCGAGCGGCCGCAGCAGTCGCACGGCGTGGTTGGCGGTGGACAGCGCGCCGGAGCGCACGGACGCCTCGATCACCACCGTGCCGGACGTGAGCGCCGCGATCAGCCGGTTCCGCTTGAGGAAGCGCTGCTTGCCCGGCACCGAGCCCGGTGGCACCTCGCTCACCACGGCGCCACCCTGGTCGGCGGCCCGACGCAGCAGGTCGGTGCTGCTCGCCGGGTACAACCGGTCGACGCCGCCGGCCAGGAAGGCCACGGTCGGCGCACCGGAGACCAGCGCGCCCCGGTGGGCCTCCGCGTCGATGCCCGCGGCGCCCCCGGAGACCACGGTGAACCCGCGGTCGGCCAGGCCGCACGCGAGGGATCGTGTCACCCGGATGCCGTAGTCGGTGCATGCACGCGACCCGACGAGCGATACCGAACGCTCCGCGAGCCTGCCGAGATCCGGCTCCCCGCGCACCCAGAGCGACAACGGCGCGATGGCACGCAGGGCACCCAGCGACGCCGGCCAGCGCGGGTCCTCCGGGGTCAGGAAGGTGCCGCCGTACCGGTCGAGCACCGCGAGCTCACCGGCGGGGTCGAGCCGCTCGAGCCGAGGTGCCCAGCGCCGGACGGCCGCCACGACGAGCTCCACCGCCCGCGCCCCGGAGGCCGCCGGCCCCTCCGTCGCCGACCTCTCCGTGGCCGGTCCTTCCGCCGGCAGTCCTTCCGCCGCCGGTCCTTCCGCGGGTCCTTCCGCGACCGGTCCGAACAACCGCCCGGGTGCGTCCGCGGCCCCACCGAACAGCGCACGGCCACCCGCGATCCGGTGGAGCACAGCCTGCGCCTGCTCCGGCGCACCGGCCGCGTCCACCAGCCAGCGGAGCGCGTCCACCGGGCCGAGGCTGTCCGCCAGGGCGCCCGCCACGGGATCGCCCGGCTCGGCGAGGCGGCTCCATGCGGCCCGGGCCAGGACCGGGTCGTCGGCGTCGAACCGGAGGCCGGGTCCGGGCCGTCCGAAAAGCGCGTCAGGCATGGTCGCCTCCCGTACGCAGCAGCAGCGCGTTGCCGACGTCGGCCACGGTCGGCGCCGCACGGCCCGCGAGGTCCGCGACGGTCCAGGCGATCCGCAGCACCCGGTCCACCCCGCGCAGGCTCAACGTCCCGGCCGTCATCGCGCGGTCGATCGGGCCCAGCAGCCCCGGGCGCGGCCGGAGCAGCTCGCGCAGGAACCGCCCGGGCATCTCGACGTTGGTCGACCAGGGTGTCTGGGCCAGCCGGGCGCGCGCCGCCTCGCGGGCGCCGAGCACCCGGGCCGCCACCGCCGCCGTCGGCTCGGAGGAGCCCTCGAGCCGCTCGACCCGGTCCACGCGCCGCACCTCGACCTGGACGTCGACGCGGTCCAGGAGCGGGCCGGACAGACGCGCGAGGTACCGGCGGCGCACGGTCGGCGAGCAGCTGCAGTCCAGCCCCTTGCCGACCGCCATCCCGCACGGGCAGGGGTTGGCCGCCAGGACGAGCTGGAAGCGGGCCGGGTAGCGGGCCGCACCGCCCGACCGATGGATCACGAGCTCGCCCTGCTCCAGCGGCTGGCGGAGCGTCTCCAGCACGTCGGACCGGAACTCCGGGGCCTCGTCCATGAACAGGATGCCCCGGTGTGCCCGCGACACCGCACCGGGACGCGGCACGCCGGACCCGCCGCCCACCACGGCCGCCGGCGTCGCCGTGTGGTGCGGGTCCTCGAACGGGGGCCGGCGGATCAGCCCGCCGCCCGGATCGAACGTGCCCGCCACGGAGTGCACGGCCGTGACCTCGACCGCCTCCTGGTCCGTCAGGTCGGGCAGGATCCCCGGCAGGCGGGACGCCAGCATCGTCTTGCCCGCACCCGGCGGCCCGACCAGGAACAGGTGGTGCCCGCCGGCTGCGGCCACCTCCAGGGCGAACCGCGGCCGGTCCTGGCCGAGCACGTCGGCGAGGTCACCGGGCAGCCGGGCGGGCGGCGCGGAGCGTTCCGGCCGGACCGTGACCACCTCGCGCACCAGCTCGGGCGGGCCGCCGTGCAGCACCAGCACCTCGGCGAGGCTGGCGGCACCGACCACCCGCGCACCAGGCACCAGGCGCGCCTCGTCGAGGTCCCCCGCGGCCACGACCACGTCCGGGAAGCCGGCGTCGACCGCGGCCGCGACCGACGGCAGCACTCCCCGCACGGGCCGCAGCCGCCCGTCGAGCCCGAGCTCGCCCAGGTGCACCGTCCGGGCCAGGCTCTCCTGGCGCAGCCCCGGCGACGCCGGGCCGTCGGCGCCGGCCAGGACCGCCACGGCGATCGCCAGGTCGTAGGCGCTGCCGCGCTTGCGCAGCGACGCGGGCGACAGGTTCACCGTGATCTTCCTGACCGGCCACGGCACCCCGGAGGAGGTCACCGCCGCACGCACCCGGTCCCGCGACTCGCTCAGCGCGGTGTCCGGAAGCCCCACCAGGGTGAAACCCGGCACGGACGCCGCCAGGTGCGCCTGCACCTCCACGACGTGCCCCTGCATCCCGACGAGCGACACCGCCCGCGTGGTCGCCACCCCCATCAGGCCACCGCCTCGAGGTGCTCGACCACGGCCCGGCCACGCCGGGGCAGGGTCACGGCAACGACGTCGATCCG
The DNA here is from genome assembly GCF_044547525.1 of Promicromonospora sp. NPDC052451. Lineage (NCBI taxonomy): Bacteria > Bacillati > Actinomycetota > Actinomycetes > Micrococcales > Promicromonosporaceae > Promicromonospora > Promicromonospora sp. NPDC052451. The sequence goes on along the minus strand of NZ_JBIUAP010000014.1, from coordinate 78,705 downwards.
GATCGAGCCGAAGCTCGTCCGCGTGTCCGAGAGGACCGGCGCCGCGCCGGCAGGCGCCCCGCCGGGAGCCCCGACCGGCATCGGGACCGACGCTGCCTCCTCGGCGAACTGCGCCGCCACCGTCCGTTCCCGGAACGCGGTGAGCCACTGCCCGGTCAGCCGCTTGACCCGCGCCAGCTTGCGCGCCGTGACCGCCTCGGCCGGATGACCGTAGCCGAGACCGGTCCGTGTCTTGACCTCGACCACCACCAGCACGTCGCCGTCGACCGCGACGATGTCGAGCTCACCGTCCTTGCCGCGCCAGTTGGTGTCGAGCACCGCCCAGCCGCGCTCCTCCAGGTACCGCCGCGCCACCCGCTCGCCGTACCGGCCCACGCCGTCCTTCTTCGCCATCGCGTCCACCTCCGTGACCAGCCTTGGTCACGACAGGGGGCGACGGCGGCGCCGGCGGGCTCACATGTGCACAGACCGACGATCCACAGGCTCGGCGTAACGCTCGCAGCCCTGGAACGGCGCCAGGAGGGTCCCTACCGGCCCGGGACGAGTTTCAGAGGGCCAGCTCGGCCTTCGCCAGCTCCTCGACGTTCACGTCCTTGAACGTCACGACGCGCACCGACTTCACGAAGCGGGCGGAACGGTAGACGTCCCACACCCAGGCGTCCCCGAGCCGCAGCTCGAAGTACACCTCACCGGCCGCCGACCGCACCTGCAGGTCCACCTGGTTGGCCAGGTAGAAACGGCGTTCGGTCTCCACCACGTAGGAGAACAGGCCCACCACGTCGCGGTACTCGCGATAGAGCGCTAGCTCCATCTCCGTCTCGTAGTTCTCGAGGTCTTCGGCGCTCACGACGACATCATCCCACCGACGCCGCGGTTCCGGGCAGGTTCCAGGACCTGCGGTGCTGCGGTGTCGGGCCGTGCAGGCCGAGGGCGTCCATGTGTGCCTTGGCGCTGTAGCCCTTGTTCTGGTCCCACGCGTACTCGGGGTGCCGCTGGGCCAGCTCGACGAGGATCGCGTCGCGCTCGACCTTGGCCAGCACGCTGGCGGCGGCGACCGACGTGCACGTCATGTCGGCCTTGACCAGGGTGCGCACCGCTGGCTCGGGCACGTCGTCGTCCGGGATCTCCGACGCCGCGAACAGGTCGAGCGCCGGCCTGGACAGCCAGTCGTGCTTGCCGTCCAGCACCACCACGTCGACGTCTCCGCAGACCAGCCGCACCTGCGCGAGCGCTCGCCGGCCCGCGAGCCGGAGCGCCGCGATGATTCCGACCTCGTCGATCTCGGCCGGTCCTGCGTGTCCGACGCCCCAGGCCACCGCCCAGCGCCGCACGGCGGGAGCGATGGCCTCGCGCGCGGCGGGCGTCAGGAGCTTCGAGTCCGCCACGCCCTTCGGCCCGGTGCGGGTGGTGGCGTCCACCACCACGACGCCCACGCTGACCGGGCCCGCCAGGGCCCCGCGCCCCACCTCGTCCATGCCCGCCACGAGGCGGGCGCCCGAGGCGAGGAGCGCGCGCTCCTGCCGCAGGGTCGGCACCGTCACCACGGCCTACTCCCCCGCGGGTGGCTCGTCGGGAACGTTCGCGAAGACGTCGGACGGGGTGCTGTGCCAGTTCAGCCGGTCCAGCGGCCACACGGTGGCGAACGCCGTGCCCACGACGTTCTCGACGGGGACGAACCCGCCGCCCGGCTTGCCGCGGTTGTACCGCGAGTCCTGCGAGTTCTGCCGGTTGTCGCCCATGACCCACAGCATGCCGTCGGGCACCGTGACCTCGAACGAGTCCTGGCTCGGGATCGACCCCGGCTTGATGTACGTCTCGTCGATCGGCGTGCCGTTCACCGAGACGCGACCCTCGGCGTCGCAGCACTCCACCGTGTCGCCGGGCAGGCCGATCAGGCGCTTGATGAGGTGGTCACCGGTGTCCTGCGGCAGCAGGCCCACCGTGGTCAGGAACGACACCGCGGCGTCGCCGATCGGCCCGCGCTCCGGCGGCACGTACGGCGGGAGCCAGTCACCCGGGTCCACGAAGACGACGATGTCCCCGTGCTCCAGGTCGAACGGGCCGGGCGTCAGCCGCGACGCCATGACGCGGTCGCCCTGCGTCAGCGTGTCCTCCATGGAGGCGCTCGGGATGTAGAACGGCTGCACCAGGAAGGTCTTGATCAGCCACGACAGCACCAGCGCGCTGACCACGATGATGCCGATCTCCCGCAGCATCGCGAGAACGCCCGACTGCTGCTTCGGTGCACGACCGTGCGCGGCCCCGTCCCGACGATGCGCCCCGCTGTTGCCCCACGGATCTGCTGCGCTCAACGGCGTCCCATCGGTAGGGGTGGGCGGTGCCACCCGGTCGAAACTCGTCACGAGGGTAACTCTGTCACCTCTCGGTGCCCGCGGCGAAACGGCCTCGCGAGCCCACACCGACCCCGTCTGATATCACCACAGAACGGGGCAGGCGCGGCATCGGCCGCCACCCTCCGACGGAGGGTGACGGCCGACACGGGAACGCTCGGAAGCGTCAGACCTCGCGCTTCTCGCGGATCTTCGCCTTCTTGCCGCGCAGCTCGCGCAGGTAGTACAGCTTCGCGCGACGCACGTCACCACGGGTGACGACCTCGATCGACTCGATGGTCGGCGCGTGCAGCGGGAACTTGCGCTCCACGCCCACACCGAAGCTGACCTTGCGAACCGCGAACGTCTCGCCGATCCCACCGCCGTGGCGGGAGATGACGACGCCCTGGAACGCCTGGACGCGAGAGCGGTTGCCCTCGACGACCTTGACGTTGACCTTGACGGTGTCACCGGCGCGGAACGCCGGGATGTCGGACCGCAGCGAGGCGGCGTCGATCATGTCGAGCTTCTGCATCGTTCTCTCCGGGCCTGCCACAGGTCAGGCGCGAATATCGTGGGCCCTGCCGCGGCCGTGCGGCCGCCAGGGTCCCGGAAGGGTGAGGATGATGGTGCGGCTTGACCCGGTCAGGGACGGTTGCCCGCCCCGGTCGTCCCCTGTGGCAGAGACCTGACCGGCGACGCACCAACGGCTCATTCTGCCACACATGCGGGTGCGCACCGACACGTACGTGTGTGATGTCAGGCCCGCACCAGCGCGTTCCCGTCGGCCCCGGGCACCCACCCGAGCTCCGCGAGCAGCGCCAGGTCGTGCTTGTCCAGACCCGCCGGGTCCAGGGCCGCGATCATGTCCGGTCGGTGCGCGGCGGTCCGCTCCAGGGCCCGGTCCCGGCGCCAGCGCTCGATCCGTGCGTGGTGCCCCGACAGCAGCACCTCCGGGATCTCCAGGTCCGCCCACGCCGGCGGCTTCGTGTACACGGGGTACTCGAGCAGGCCCGCGGCGCCGTGCGACTCCTCGACCAGGGACTCCGGGTTGCCGACCATGCCGGGCACCAGCCGCGCGACGGCCTCGATCATCACGAGCGAGGCGACCTCGCCGCCGTTGAGCACGTAGTCGCCGATCGAGAGCTCCCGCACGGTGACCCCGGCCGCGCGGTAGTGCTCGGCGACGCGGGCGTCGATGCCCTCGTAGCGCCCGCACGCGAACACGAGCTGCTCGGCCGTCGCCAGCTCCTCGGCGTGCCGCTGGGTGAACACCTCGCCCGACGGCGTGGGGACGATGAGCTGGGCACCCGGCGTCAGTACGTCGTCCAGGGCGACGCCCCACACGTCGGGCCGCATGACCATGCCCGCTCCCCCGCCGAACGGTGTGTCGTCCACGGTGCGGTGCCGGTCGGTGGTCCAGTCCCGCAGGTCGTGCACCCGCAGGTCCAGCAGGCCGCGCTGCCGCGCCTTGCCGACCAGCGACAGGTCGAGGACAGACAGGTAGTCGGGGAAGATCGAGACGACGTCGACCCGCACGTCAGCCGTCCTCGCCGTCGACGTCGTCGGCCCGGTCCACGATCGCGGCGTCCGCGTCCCGCGCGAGCAGGCCGCCGGGCGGCGTGAGCACCACGCGACCGCCGGCGACGTCGACCACGGGCACGATCGCCATCACGAACGGCACCAGGGTGCGGGCCGTGCCGCCGTCGGGCAGCGTCTCCTCGACGAGCAGGGCCTCGTGGGCCGGCAGGTACTCCAGCGTGACGACGGTGCCCACCACGGTGCCGTCCTCCAGCTCGGCGCGCAGGCCCGCCAGCTCGTGCGGGTACCAGGCGTCCTCCTCGTCGGAGACGTTCGCCTCGACGACGAGCTCGACGCCCCGCAGCTCCTCGGCCGCGTTCCGGTCGGGCACCTCGGCGAACGTCACCAGCCACCGCCCCTGGTGCTGCCGGGCGTGCGTCACCGTGAGCGGTCCCGCGTCGGCGGGCACCGTCTCCAGCCGCTCGCCGACGGCGAGCCGGACCTCCGGCTCGTCCGTGCGCAGGTCCAGGGCCACCTCGCCCTTGAGCCCGTGCGCCTTGGTGACGCGGGCCACGGTGAGCTGCATGTCTCTCCTCGAAGATGAGCGAGGCCCGGTCCACGTCCGGACCGGGCCTCGTCGTCGTGCTGGGTACCGAGCGGTCAGCGCCGGTCGACGTCCACGACGTCGACCCGCACCGGGCCGTCGGTGGCGAGCGCACCGATCACGGTGCGCAGGGCGCGCGCCGTGCGACCACCCCGGCCGATGACACGGCCCAGGTCGTCGGGGTGCACACGGACCTCGAGCAGGTCACCACGGCGCAGCGTCTTCGCGGAGACGCGTACGTCGTCCGGGTTGTCCACGATGCCGCGCACCAGGTGCTCGAGGGCCTCCGAGAGCATCAGGCCTCGTCGCCCTCGGCCGGCTCGGCCGGAGCCTCGGCGGCGGCAGCGGCGGCCTTCTCGGCAGCCTTGGCCTTGGCCTTCTCGGCGTCGGCGTGCACGGCCTCGATCGCGGCGGCGGCGTCGGCCTTCTCGCCCTTGACCTTCAGGGTGCCCTCGGCACCCGGCAGGCCCTTGAACTTCTGCCAGTCACCGGTCACCTTGAGCAGAGCGGCGACCTGCTCGGTCGGCTGAGCGCCGACGCCGAGCCAGTACTGCGCGCGCTCCGACTTGATCTCGATGAGCGACGGCTCCTCGGTCGGGTGGTACTTGCCGATCTCCTCGATCACGCGACCGTCGCGCTTGGTGCGCGAGTCGGCGACGACGACACGGTAGTACGGGGCCCGGATCTTGCCGAGGCGCTTGAGACGAATCTTGACGGCCACGAAGTGGTCACTCCTGGTTCTGAATGGGATGGCCCGTGCACCGCGACGTGGGGTGACGCAGTGGGTAGGACCGGGACACGACCTGACCGGGTGAGAGGGGTCCGGGCACGCCGAGTACCTGCACATTGTGCCAGACCGCGGAGGGCCTCACCAACCAGGCGTGCCTCACACCGCGCGGTCGCGACACGCCCGCGCGACCCGTCAGCCTGCGGCCGGGTAGACGACGCCGCGCAGCACCACCGCCGTGGGGTGCCGCAGCACCTCGATGTCCTCGCGCGGGTCGGCCGGGTACACCACGAGGTCCGCGCTGGAGCCCTCCACCACCGCCCCGAACCCCAGGTACTCGCGGGCCCGCCACGAGGCCATCGCCACGACCTCGGCCGGCGGGATCCCCGCCGCCACCAGCTCCGCGCACTCGTCGGCGATCCGGCCGTGCGAGATCGTGCCGCCCGCGTCCGTGCCGACCAGGAGCCGTACCCCGGCGTCGTACAGGTTCCGCACGTGCTCGTACCGCCGGGCGTACATGGCGCGCATCCGCTCCGCGTACACGGGGTACTTGCCGTCCGCCTGCGCGGCGATGTTCTCGAACTGCCCGATCTGCAGCATCGTGGGCGTCACGGCGACACCGCGCTCGGCGGCAACGGCCATGTGCTCGGCCGTCATGCCCGTGCCGTGCTCGATGCAGTCGACGCCGGCCGCCAGCAGCCCGTCGATCGTCTCGGTGGCGAAGGCGTGCACGGTCACCCGCGCGGCCTCGGCGTGCGCCACCGCGACGGCCTCGGCCAGCAGCTCGTCCGACCAGAGCGGCCGCAGGTCGCCGTCGGCCCCCAGGGTGCGGTCGATCCAGTCGCCCACGAGCTTGACCCAGCCGTCGCCGCGGCGCGCCTGCGTGCGGACGGCGTCGGGGAGCAGGTCCGGGGACTCCAGCTCCAGCCCGTAGTTGCGCAGGTACCGCTTGGGGCGCGCGAGGTGCGTGCCCGCGCGGAGCAGGTGCGGCAGGTCGGGACGGTCGTGCACCCAGGCGGTGTCCAGCGGCGAGCCCGCGTCCCGGACCAGGAGCACGCCCGAGTCACGGTCCGCGACCGCCTGCTTCTCCGCCTCCTCGACCGGCACGGCGCCGTCGGCGGCCAGCCCGATGTGGCAGTGCACGTCCACCAGACCGGGCAGGGCCCAGCCCTCCAGCACCCGCATGTTGGTGCCCTGCGCCGACGGCCGCGTGAGGCTCACCCGGCCCGAGCGGACCCAGATCTCCTCGGCCTCGCGGTCGTCACCGAGCAGGATGTGCCCACGGATCGCCGCGGTCGGACCTTCCAGCGCAGACATGCGGCTCCTTCGCTCTCCCCGATTCACCCTGTGGACACGCCCCGCACCGCACCACCGTCGGCCCGCCCGCCGGAACCACCCGGCGGACGGCGCGCGCCGCCGACCTCACCGACCCAGGAACTTCTCCAGGCCCGGCGGCAGCTCGAGGTTGCTCAGGTCGGGCGTCTCGTCCTTCTTCGGGGCGACGCCGAAGGCCGAACCCGCCGGCGCGGACGAGACGGACGTGGCCGGCCCGCCGCCGAGCGCACGCTGCATCGCTTCCTTCTCCTGCTGGGCGCGCTTGGCCGGGTTCCCGGACTTGCCCTTCTTGGCCTTCTTGGGCGGCTGGGTCTTGCCACGCGACTTCTTGCCCATGCCCATGCCGGGGCCACCCGGCATGGCGGGCATCCCGCCCGGGCCCAGGCCGCCGCCCTTGGACATCTGGCGCATCATCTTCTGCGCGTTCTCGAACCGCTCCAGGAGCTGGTTGATGGCCGTCGTGGTGGTGCCGGAACCCTTGGCGATGCGCGCGCGGCGCGAACCGTTGATGATCTTCGGGTTGTCGCGCTCGGCGGGCGTCATCGAGTGGATGATCGCCTCGATGCGGCCCACCTCGCGCTCGTCGAACTGGTCGAGCTGGTCCCGCATCTGGGCCATGCCCGGCAGCATGCCGAGCATCTTCTTCATCGAGCCCATGTTCTTCAGCTGCTGCATCTGCACCAGGAAGTCCGCGAGCGTGAAGTCCTGGCCGCTGGCGAGCTTGCCGGCCATCTTCTCGGCCTGCTCGGCGTCGAACGCCTTCTCGGCCTGCTCGATCAGGGTGAGCACGTCACCCATGTCGAGGATGCGGCTCGCCATGCGGTCGGGGTGGAAGACCTCGAAGTCCGTCAGCTTCTCGCCGGTGGACGCGAACATGATGGGCCGGCCGGTCACCTTCGCGACCGACAGCGCGGCACCACCGCGCGCGTCGCCGTCCAGCTTGGACAGGACGACGCCGGTGAAGTCGACGCCGTCGGCGAACGCCTTGGCGGTGTTCACCGCGTCCTGACCGATCATCGCGTCGATGACGAACAGGACCTCGTCCGGGTTCACCGCGGCACGGATGTCCGCGGCCTGCTGCATGAGCACCTGGTCGATGCCGAGGCGGCCGGCGGTGTCCACGATCACGACGTCGTGCTGGCGCTCCTTGGCGAACGCGACACCGTCGCGGGCCACGCCGACCGGGTCGCCGATCAGGGGCGCGTCGGCGGCCGGGTCGTCGGCGTCCGAGGTGTTGCCGGGGTGCGGTGCGAAGACGGGCACGCCCGCCCGCTCGGCCACCACGGAGAGCTGGGTCACGGCGTTCGGGCGCTGGAGGTCGGCGGCGACCAGCAGCGGCGTGTGCCCCTGCCCCTTGAGCGCGTGCGCGAGCTTGCCGGCCAGGGTGGTCTTACCGGCACCCTGCAGACCCGCGAGCATGATCACGGTGGGCGGCGTCTTGGCGAGCGTCAGCGGCCGGGTGGCGCCGCCGAGGATGTCGACGAGCTCCTCGTTGACGATCTTGACGACCTGCTGCGCCGGGTTCAGCGCACCCGAGACCTCCGAGGAGAGCGCCCGCTCGCGCACCGCGGCGGTGAACTCCCGCACCACGGGCACCGCGACGTCCGCGTCCAGGAGGGCGCGGCGGATCTCCCGCACGGTCGCGTCGATGTCCGCCTCGGAGAGACGGCCGCGCGTGCGCAGGTTCTTGAACGTCGAGGTGAGCCGGTCGGACAGGGAGTTGAACACGGACACAGCCTAATCCAGCATGCACCACAATCGGATTCGTTTGTGAGGCACCGCCCTTCTCGGGCGTCCAGGTCTCAGGCCGCGGGTGCGGTCTGGCTGGTTCCTACGTCGTCCAGTCCCTTGCCGCCGCGGCCACGAGAGCCGGGCTGGGTAGGGGTGCGCTGTCGGTAGGCGTTGGTGACGGGGCCGGCTGCTTGACGGTCCCCGACCCGGGCAGCACCACGCCCCGCACCGTCGGTGACGGTTCGGGTGTGGTTCTCGGCCCAGGCGGCGAGATTCACTGCGGCATTCAGGTCCCGGTCCATGACCAGCCCGCACTGGCGGCACCCGAAGGTGCGGTCCTTGAGCGTGAGGCCCTTGTGGAGGGTGCCGCAGGCCGAGCACGTCTTGGACGACGGGAACCACCGGTCCACGACCAGGACCTGCCCACCACGCCAGGCCTGCTTGTAGGCGATCTGCCGGGCCAGCTCACCCCAGGCAGCGTCCGAGACGGCGCGGGAGAGCTTGCGGTTGCTCGTCATGCCGGTGATGTTCAGGTCTTCCAGGACCAGCAGGGCGTGGTTCTTGACCAGCTGGTTCGAGACCTGGTGCAGCGTGTGGTGGCGGCGGTCACGGATCCGGGCATGCTGCCGCCCCAGACGCACGGCAGCCTTCTGGCGGTTCTTCGATCCCTTCTTCTTGCGCGACACGGCCCGGGACAGGTGGTGCAGCCGCGGCAGACCGTGCCGTAGGGCACGCAGATTGGTGACCCGCAGGACCTCGACGCCATCAGCCGAGCCCGCGACAGCCAGGGCGTGCAGACCACGATCCACACCCACCCAGTCGTCGGCCCTCACCTGCGGGGACGACTCAGCAGACTGAGGCAGGTGCCGCACCGCGGGGTGCAGGTCAGCGGCCTCCACGGTGATCGATATCCACCATCGGCTCACCCCACGGGATACCGTCACATGCAGGACCCGCGCCCTGCCCCTGGAGATCATCCTGCGCAACCGCCGGGTGTCCTCCCGCACCCGCAGAACGCCGATCTTCGGCAATCTCACCGACCGGGCGTGACCTCCATCCCCGAAACGGATGCTGGCCCGACCCTTCCTGGTCTTGTTTCGAATCCGGAACGACCCACCGGTCAGGCTCTTCCTCCTGAACCGCGGGAACCCGACCTTCGGCCCCCTCCTGGCACCGGTCCGGGAGTCGTTCCACGCTTTCAGCCCGCGGCCGAGATCGACGGTGGCTTCCTCGAACACCTCGGACGACACCTGATCCCGCCACGCCAGGCCGGCCACCTCCACGCGCACAATCCCGCTCGGTTCAACGAGGAACCGGCGTCCAGCGGCCTCGGACCTTTTCCAGGCGTTGAACACGTTGATGAGGTCGAACCCCGTCCACGGCACCCGACCAACACGCGGGCCGTCGCCGTTCCCGGGGTCGCCGTCCGACCCCACCCCGGGTGTCTGCCCGCGCTGGGCAGCGGCGTAAGCATCCTTGTGCAAGCGCAGGGCCTGGTTGTACGCAAACCTCGCCGCTCCCACGTGCCGGGACAGCACACGTTCCTGCTCGACCGACAGATCGAGACAGAACCGGAACGACGTGTGTCTTGCCACGCACATGATCCTGTCACGAGCCCTCCCGACATCGCACACCCGTTCTATGCGTCAGGAAGAGCCCGGGTCAGCCGCCGGACCAATGCGATACCAAAGGTCTGACTCACCGGGTGAGCACGAGGCGCGCCCGCTCGGTCAGCCCGTCCACGAGCTGCGCTCGCCACTCCGTCCAGGTCTTCGGCCCCAGCGACGTGGTGTCCGCCTCGGTCAGGGCCCGCAGCACGTCGAGCAGGTCGCGGCGGTGGTCCACGGCGTCCAGCAGCCGCGTCACCGTCTCCGGGTCGTCGGGGTCGGCCCGCGTGGCCAGGTCGGCGAGCGTGAGGTGGTGCCGCACGAGCCGCGTGACGTCGTCGACCACCTCGGGCGCGAAGCCCGCCCGGGTCAGGATGGCCGGCACCCGCGCGGCACCCTCCACGGCGTGGTCGGCAGCGCCCCGCACCTTGCCGATGTCGTGCAGCAGCGCGGCGAGCAGCAGCAGGTCGCCCGACGTCGCACCACCGTGGGACCCCACCTCCGGCAACCGCCGCCGCAGCTTCGCCGCCACCGCCGCGGTCTCCACGAGGTGCCGGTCCACGGTGTGCCGGTGGATCGCCGCGCGCTGCGGCCGGTTGCGCACGTCCGCCCACTCCGGGAACCAGGAGGTGACCACGCCGGCGAGGTCGAGGGCCTCCCAGACGGGCACCTGCGCGGGCCCCGCACCCAGGAGTGCCAGCAGGCTCTCCCGTGCGGCGGGCGGCCACGGCTGCGGCAGGGGCGGGCACTGCTCCAGGCTGCGGATCGTCACCGGGGACAGCACGAGGCCCGTCCGGGCAGCCGTCGCGGCGGCCCGCAGGGGCAGCAGCGGGTCCGAGGCCGGGCGGGTGCCGACACCGAGCACCAGCTCGCCGTCGTGCTCCACCAGGCCGTCGCCCACCGAGCGCAGGCGCGGCGGCGTGCGCCGCCCGCGCACCATGAGCGGCTTGCCCACGCCTACCGGACGGGCCAGCGCCTGGCGTGCCCGCCGGATGGTCATGTCCAGCGCGTAGGAGATGACGCGCCCCGACTCGGCCAGGGCCGCCAGGAGCTCGTCGCCGTCGTCGTGACCGGTCCGCCCGGCGACCTCCTCGAGGTCCGCCAGCAGCAGGCGGCTGGTACGCCGCCGGGTGACCACCTGGAGCGTGTCGCGCACGTCGAGCAGCTGCGTGTACGCGGCGTCGACCGCGCCGTGCGGGCGGTCGGTGAGCCAGGTCGCGGCCAGCGCGGAGAGCAGCACGGCGTCCCGCATGCCGCCCCGGGCCTCCTTGAGGTCGGGCTCGATGAGGTAGGCGAGCTCCCCCGCACGCTGCGCGCGGTCGCGCGTCGACGAGATGAGCTCGGGCAGGCGCCGTCGCGCGGCGGCGCGCCAGTCGGTCAGCACCGCCGACGCCGCCCGGTGCACGACGACGGCGTCCCCCGCCACGGGCCGCACGCTCAGCCAGCCGATCACGGCGGGCAGGTCGCTCGCGGCCACCTGGCGGGACTGGCTCAGGGACCGCACGGCGTGGTCGATGTCCACGCCCGAGTCCCACAGCGGGTACCAGAGCCGTTCGGCGACCTGCTTCAGCTCGTCGGCGCCGTGGGTGCGGCCGTCGTGCACCAGCACGAGGTCGAGGTCGCTGAGAGGGCCGAGCTCCCCGCGCCCGAGGCTGCCGACGGCCGCCAAGGCGATGCCCGACGGGTCGACGCCGTCCGTCGCCTCCGCGAACAGTGCGCCGAGGCGTTCGGTCGCCCGCTGGCCGACGGCGGAGCGCCGAGCCAGGCCGGAGCGACCCGGACCGGTCAGGTCGGTGGCGATGGTGAGGAGCTCGTCACGGAGGCCCCGCACCCCTGCGGTGGGGTGCGGGGCCTCCGCCTGCTCCCGGGCGCCCTCGGACGCCGGGTCAGTGGTCATGCGACGTCGGACACTCCCCGTCAGAGGGCGGCGTCGCCGTGCTCGCCGGTGCGGACGCGAGCCACGTCCTCGACGGGCACGACCCACACCTTGCCGTCACCGATCTTGCCGGTCTGGGCCGCGCCGACCACCGCGTCCGTGACCGCCGCGACGTCCGCGTCGGTGACGAGGACCTCGATGCGGACCTTGGGCACCAGGTCCACGGTGTACTCGGCACCGCGGTACACCTCGGTGTGGCCCTTCTGCCGGCCGTAGCCGCTGGCCTCGCTCACGGTCATGCCGCGAACCCCGACACCTTCCAACGCCGTCTTCACGTCATCCAGCCGGTGCGGCTGGAGGACCGCCGTGACAAGCTTCATGCGCTGCCTCCTAAGCAGTCTGGTCGCTGCACCGTAGTACGGTCAGCGCACCTCGGTGATGGTGGAACCGGAGTTCTCGTACGCCGTCTCGCCGTGGACGGCGAGGTCGATACCGCTGACCTCGGCCTCCTCGGAGATCCGCCAGCCCATCGTCGCCTTGAGGGCGTAGGCGATGACCGCGGTGACCACGAAGCTGTAGACGACGGCGATCAGCGCGGCGACGATCTGCGTGATCAGCTGCGTGACGCCACCACCGTAGAAGAGGCCGTTGAGCGAGCCCTCGAAGTAGAACGAGTCGTAGCGGCCGTTGGTGGCGAAGAAGCCGATCAGGACCGTACCGACGAGGCCACCGACCAGGTGGACGCCCACGACGTCGAGCGAGTCGTCGTAGCCGAACTTGTACTTGAGGCCCACCGCGAGGGAGCACAGGACACCGGCGACCAGGCCGATGACGATGGCGCCCCAGCTGTCCACCGTGCCGGCGGCCGGGGTGATCGCGACCAGACCGGCGACGACACCGGACGCGGCACCGAGCGAGGTGGCCGCACCGTCGCGGAACTTCTCCGTGACCATCCAGCCGAGCATGGCGACACCGGTCGCCACGAGGGTGTTGACCCAGGCGCGGCCCGCGGTGCCGTCGGCGGCGAGCTCCGAGCCCGCGTTGAAGCCGAACCAGCCGAACCACAGGAGCGCGGCGCCGAGCATGACGAACGGCAGGTTGTGGGGGCGCATGGCCTCCGTGCCGAAGCCCTTGCGCTTGCCGAGGATGAGCGCCAGGGCGAGCGCGGCGGCACCGGCGTTGATGTGCACCACGGTGCCACCGGCGAAGTCGATGGGCAGCGAGAGCGCCGAGGCGAGCCAGCCGTCGGCGCCGAACATGCCGCCGCCCCAGACCCAGTGGGCCAGCGGCGTGTAGACGATCGTGACCCAGATCGCCGTGAAGACGACCCAGGTGCCGAACTTGGCGCGATCCGCGATGGCACCCGAGATGAGCGCCACGGTGATGATGGCGAAGGTCGCCTGGAAGCCCGCGAAGACGAGAGCCGGGATGCCCATGGCCGTCGTGGGGCTGGCGGCGTTGTCCACCGTCAGGCCGATCAGGCCGGCCGGGTTGCCGATGAAGCCGCCGAGGTCCGGGCCGAACGCGAGCCCGTAGCCGTAGACGACCCACACGAGTCCCGCGACGCCGATCGACGCGAAGCTCATCATCATCATGTTCAGAACGCTCTTGCCACGCACCATGCCGCCGTAGAAGAACGCCAGGCCCGGCGTCATCAGCAGCACGAGCGAGGAGGCGGTAATCAGCCAGGCAGTGTTGCCACTGTCCAGTTCGAATTCCATCGGTTGCCTCTCTCCCCGGACCGGTCCTTGGTGACTCGGCCCACCGCGGACTACCGTCCCGGGAAGGCGTTACACGCGGCCCGCATCGAGGTTACGGATGCGTGACGCAGGGCCGAGGCATGTAAACGTCTCATTTCGCGAGCGAAATGGGCGAAATTATTCAATCGACCGTGATGGGATCGTGATTCCTGCGCTATCCGCCGGAAACACACCGTTCTCGCATGGTGGACACAAGACAATCCGACGACAATTCGCGCTGCATTCAGTAGGCGGCCCGCATTCAGCCGAGAATGCCGTCCACGAACTCCTCGACGTCGAACGGCGCCAGGTCGTCCGGCCCCTCGCCCAGGCCGATCAGCTTGACCGGCACGCCGAGCTCCCGCTGCACCTGCACCACGATGCCGCCCTTGGCCGTGCCGTCCAGCTTGGTCAGCACGATGCCCGTCACGCCGGCGACCTCCGCGAAGACCCGGGCCTGCGACAGCCCGTTCTGACCGGTGGTCGCGTCGAGCACCAGCAGCACCTCGCTCGGCGGCACCACCTTGCTCGAGACGCGCACGATCTTGCCGAGCTCGTCCATGAGCCCCGCCTTGTTCTGCAGGCGCCCGGCGGTGTCCACGAGCACCACGTCGATCTTCTCGTCGCGCCCGCGCGCCACCGCCTCGAAGGCGACCGACGCCGGGTCGGCGCCCTCGCGGTCCGACCGCACGGTCGGCACGCCCACGCGGTTGCCCCACGTGGTGAGCTGGTCGGCGGCCGCCGCCCGGAACGTGTCGGCGGCACCGAGCACCACGCTGCGGCCGTCGGCCACCAGCACCCGGGCGAGCTTGCCCACCGTGGTGGTCTTGCCCGTGCCGTTGACGCCCACCACGAGGGTCACGGCGGGCAGGTGCGTGCCGTCGTCCGCCGTGGTCGGCTCGGTGCGCAGCGTCCGGTCCAGGCTCGGGTCGAGCAGCGTGACGAGCTCGGACCGCAGCAGCTCGCGCACGGCCCCGGGCTCGCGGACGCCGAGCACCCGCACCTTGGTGCGCAGCGCGTCCAGGAGCTCCGTGGTGGGACCAGCGCCGACGTCCGCGAGGAGCAGCTCCTCCTCGATCTCGTCCCAGTCGTCCTCGGTCAGCGCGTCCCGGGACAGGACCGACAGCAACCGGGCCCCGAGCGGCGACCCGGAGCGGGCGAGCCGGTCGCGCAGGCGCACGAGGCGGCCGGCGGTCGGGGCGGGCGTCTCCACCACCGGGGCCGCCGGCTCGGGCGCGACGTCGGGCTCCGGCCGGATGGCGGTGGCCGTGCCGCCCGCCGCAGGCTCCGCGGTGGCCTGGGCCGACGCCCCGGGCTCACGCTCCAGGGTGGTCGTGCCGCCGCCCCGCTCCTGGTCGTGCCGACGACGGCGCGCCACCAGCAGGCCGGCGACGCCACCGCCGCCCGCGAGGACGACGACGGCGGAGATGATCTCGATCCAGGGAAGCTCGTTCACGCCCCAGATTCTTTCATCCCGCGCGGGGCGGTGCGGAAGCACTCTCGCGGGCAGGTCGGCCCGCACCCGCACCCGCACCCACGGCCCGGCACCGCCGACTCGTTCGGTCCGTTGCCCGCCCGGTCCCCGCGAGCTCGGTCCCTTGCCCCGAGACCGGTCGATCGATGGACCGAAGTCAGGGCACCGGACCGAACATCGAGCCGGACGTCACGCTGTTGACCGAAGTCGCTGCACGCACCGGCCGCCGACCGGGCGCACGCCGTCGAACCCGCGGCTGTCACACCGCGGAACGGAACGATGTGGGGCGAGCGCCCCGCGGCCGGCTAGCTGGCGGCCTGGGCCGGGCCCTGGTCCGCCGGCGGCTCCTGCGGGATCTTCTGCACGCTGCGCACCGGGCGCACCGCACGGAGCTGGCCGGGCACGAGATTGGCCGGCTTGAGCGGCACCGTGCCCAGCGGCACGTGGAGCGTCTTCTGCGCCTGGTCCCGCGCGCGGTTCAGCACGTCGGTGAGCTCCTCCGCGTCGACGTACCCCGGCTTGGACTCGATGGTCGCGGCGAAGAACTCGGACATCCCCATGTCGACCGGGGACGTGTCGGGCTTGAGCACGGGCGGCTTGCCGACCCAGACGGACGGGGCACCCACCGCGTGCGTCGCCACGGCGGACGCGCCGTGCCGGCGACCGTCCCGGCGACGCGAGTGATCACCCCGCAGACGCGCGAGACCCGACCGGAACCACTGGAGGAACGAGAAGTCCTCGGCCTTGTTCGAGGGCGCGTCCATCTGGCTGGCGACGACGAACACGCCGACCGCCAGGACCAGGCACACCACGAGCAGAATGACCGACCACCACATAGCCCTATTGTGTCGTGTCTTGTCCGGTCGCGCCGTGCGGACCGCCGCGACACGCCGGACGACACGCACGAACGTGCCGGGAGAATTCGCTCACACCCGAACGTTCCTGGCCGGGGACGCGAGAAATTCACCCGCTCGGGCTCAGGCGGTCACCGTCTCCCGGTCGCCCATGCGCTGGCTGATGAGCGTCGTGACGCCGTCGCCCCGCATGGTCACGCCGTACAGGGCGTCCGCGACCTCCATGGTGCGTTTCTGGTGCGTGATCACGATGAGCTGGCTGTCCTTCTGCAGCTCCTTGAAGATCTCGATGAGACGCCCGAGGTTCACGTCGTCGAGCGCCGCCTCGACCTCGTCCATGATGTAGAACGGGCTGGGCCGGGCCTTGAAGATCGACACGAGGAACGCGACCGCCGCGAGCGAGCGCTCGCCGCCCGACAGCAGCGAGAGCCGCTTGACCTTCTTGCCGGCGGGCCGCGCCTCGACCTCGATGCCGGTGGTCAGCAGGCTCTCCGGCTCCGTGAGCGTGAGCCTGCCCTCGCCGCCCGGGAACAGCCGCGGGAAGATCTCCAGGAACTTGGCGGCCGTGTCCTGGAACGCCTCGGCGAACACCTGCTGCACGCGCTCGTCGATGTCGTCGACGATCTGGAGCAGGTCCTCCCGCGACTTCTTCAGGTCCGCGAGCTGGTCGGTGAGGAACTGGTGCCGCTCCTCCAGGGCCGCGAACTCCTCCAGCGCGAGCGGGTTCACGGCGCCGATCCGCGACAGCGCCTTCTCGGCCTTGGCCAGCCGCGCCTCCTGCTCCTCGCGGACGTACGGGACCATCCGGTCGGGCTTCGGCTCGGCCGGTGCGGCCTCCTCGGCCCCCGCCTCGCCGTCCGGCGCCGGCTCCTCGGCGGGTTCCGCCCCGGCCGCCGCGACGACCACCGCGGTCGCCGCCGGGTCGTCGGGCCGCAGGCCCGCCTCGTGCAGGGCACGCGTCCGCGCGATGAGCGCGTCCTCGCGCGCGGCGGCGCCGCGCGGCAGCGGCGGGTCACCCGCGTACCGGATGGGGTTGCCCTCCTCGTCCCGCTCGACGACGGCGCGTCGCTTGCGGCCCCGGACCGCGACGTCCCCCTCGTAGACGGGGACCATCTGGTGCGGGCCGAACTCCTCCACGAGCACGTCGGGGTCGGTGCCCAGCTCCTCGGTCGCGCGGGTCTGGAGCTGCTCCAGGCGCAGCATCTGCTGCGCGCGGGCCACCTCGTCGCGGTGCGCCACGTCGGTCAGCTCACGCAGCTCGGCGGTGAGCGACTCGACGCTCCCGCGCACGGCCAGGAGCTGCTCCGACCCGGCGGCACGGGCCTCCTCGGCGGCGGCCTTCTCGGCCGTCGCCCGGTCGAGCGACCGCGCGATGGCCTCCAGCGCCACGGCGACGCCCTGCTGAACCTCCAGCGCCCGCGCCGCGTCGCGCCGTCGGGCCTCCTCGCGCTCGGCGGCGCGGGCACGGGCCTCTCGTTCCTGCTCGGCCGCCGCGACCAGCGCCTGCGCGCGGCCGGACACCGCGCGGGCCCGCTCCTCCGCCGTGCGCAGGGCCAGCCGTGCCTCGGTCTCGCGCCCGCGCGCGGCGGTCGCGGCCTCGGCGGCGGCGTCCCGCTGGGCCTGCAGCTCGTCGACGGAGCCCTCGCCGTCGTCGGGCTCCTCCTCGGCGATCGTCATGCGCTCGACGAGCGCCTCCAGCTCGAGCTCGTCCTCCGCGCGGCGCGTCTGCGCCTGCTCCAGCGCGGCGCGATGCCGGTCGGCCTCGGCCCGGGCGGCCCGGGCGGCGGCGCCCAGGGACCCGAGCTGCTCGGCAGCAGCGGCACGCGCGGCGTCGGCCTCCCCGAGGCGGGCCAGCGTCTCGTCGTAGCGTTCCTGGGCCGCGGCGCGCTCGGAGCGGGCGCGCTCCAGGTGCGCCGAGCCGTCGGCCTCCCGGGCCGCCGCCTCGTCGCGCGCCGCCTTCGCCTCGTCGAGCGCCGACTGCAGGTGCAGCACGCTGGGCGCGGCCGCCGACCCGCCCCAGGCGCGCGTGGCACCCAGCAGGTCGCCGGCCCGGGTCACCGCGACCACGGGCTGGTCACGCACGAGCACACGGGCACGCGCCAGGTCGTCCACCACGACGACGTCGCGCAGGATCGTCCGCAGCGCGGCCGACGCCGGGCCCGCGACCTGCACCACGTCCGTGGCCCAGCGGGCGCCCGCGGGCAGCTCGACGTCGGGGCGGCCGGCCTCCGCGGCGGCGCCGCCCACGACCAGGCTGGCGCGGCCGGCGTCCTGGTCCCGGAGCAGCCGCAGCGCGTCCACGGCCTCGTCGACGCCCGCCACGGCCACGGCGTCCGCCACCGGGCCGAGCGCGGCGGCCACCGCGTCCTCGAAACCGGCCTCGATGCCCAGGAGCGCCGCGACCGAGCCGAGCACGCCTGCGTGGTCGGCGGCCAGCAGGGTGCCCGCGCCGTCCTTGCGGTCCAGGCTCAGCTCCAGTGCCTCGACCTTGGCGGCCGCCGCGCTGCGATCCCGCTCCGCCGTGGTGACCTGCTCCTGGAGGTGGCGCACCTCGGCCTTGGCGAGCTCCAGCACCTCGGACGCCGCCTCGTGCGCGACGTCGAGCCCCTCCACGCCGTCCTCGCCGCCCCCGCCGACCTCGGCCTCCAGGGCGCCGAGCTCGCGCGAGGTCTCCTCGACCCGCTGCTCGGCCTCCAGCAGCGCCTCCCGCAGGCGGTCCAGCTCCGACTGCGCGGCCTCGACGCGGCTGCGGCGCGCGGCGACCTGGCCGGCCAGGCGCGCCAGGCCCTCGCGCCGGTCCGCGGCGGCGCGCAGCAGCGCCGCGTGCGACCGCTCGGCGGCCTGCGCGGCCGCCTCGGCCTCCGCGCGGGCGTCGACGGCGGTCTCCACGACCTCGCGGGCCATCTCGACCTCGGTGACCAGCTCCTCCTCGCTGGCGCGGGCACGGGCCGCCTGGGCCTCGAGGTCGTCCGGGTCCTGGCCCTGGTGCGCGGGCTCGGCAGTGCCGAGCAGGCGGGCGCGCTCCCCGGCCAGGGACTGCAGGCTGCGCAGCCGCTCACGCGTCTGGGACAGCGCGAAGACCGTGTCCCCGGCCTGGCTGACCTGCTGCGACTCGGCCGACATCGCGGCCTCCAGCCGGGCCAGGGTGCCACGGGCCTCGGTGAGCGCGGCCTCCGTCTCGGCCTGCCGCTGCTTGAGCGACCGCTCGTCGGCGAGCTCCTGCTCGAGCTGGGCGGTGAGCTGGGCCAGGTCGTCGGCGAGCAGGCGGGCCTTGGCGTCGCGCAGGTCCCGCTGCACGGTCTGGGCCTTGCGCGCGGCCTCGGCCTGCCGGCCGAGCGGTCCGAGCTGCCGCCGCAGCTCGGCGGTCAGGTCGCCCAGGCGCGCGAGGTTGCCCTGCATCGCGTCGAGCTTGCGCAGCGCCTTCTCCTTGCGCTTGCGGTGCTTGAGGACCCCGGCGGCCTCCTCGATGAAGCCGCGCCGTTCCTCGGGGGTGGCACGCAGGACGGCGTCGAGCTGTCCCTGCCCCACCACGACGTGCATCTCGCGGCCGATGCCGGAGTCGCTCAGCAGCTCCTGGATGTCCAGGAGGCGGCAGCTGTTGCCGTTGATCGCGTACTCGGAACCGCCGCTGCGGAACAGCGTGCGCGAGATCGTCACCTCGGTGTAGTCGATCGGCAGCGCGCCGTCGGTGTTGTCGATCGTGAGGGAGACCTCGGCACGGCCCAGGGGCGCGCGGCCGGACGTGCCGGCGAAGATGACGTCGTCCATCTTGCCGCCGCGCAGCGACTTGGCGCCCTGCTCACCCATGACCCAGGCCAGGGCGTCGACCACGTTCGACTTGCCGGAGCCGTTGGGGCCCACCACGCAGGTGATGCCCGGCTCCAGCTCAAGGGTGGTCGCCGACGCGAAGGACTTGAATCCCCGGAGCGTGAGCGTCTTGAGGTGCACTGGGTGAGCCTAACTGTGGATACGGGTTGAACGTCGGACATCCGGCGGATGTACGCCGAAGCAGAGCGTCCGTCCGGGACGCGCGGACGACGCCGCGCACGTCCCGGACGGACGCTCTGCTCCTACGGTCCGACAGGTCAGCGGCCGCGCCGTCCTGCGGGATCTCAGCCCAGCTCGGGGAACCAGAGGGCGATCTCGCGGGCGGCGGACTCGGCCGAGTCCGAACCGTGCACCAGGTTCTGCTGCACCTTCGTGCCCCAGTCGCGGCCCAGGTCGCCGCGGATCGTGCCGGGGAGGGCGTCGGTCGGGTTGGTGGCACCGGCCAGGGAACGGAAGCCCGGGATCACGCCCTCGCCCTCGGCCACGACGGCCAGGACCGGGCCCGACATCATGAACTCGACCAGGGGGCCGAAGAACGGCTTGCCCTCGTGCTCGGCGTAGTGCGCGGCCAGCAGCTCGGCGGTGGCGTCCTTGAGCTGCACGGCGCGCAGCGTGTAGCCCTTGGCCTCGATGCGGCGCAGGATCTCCCCCGACAGGCCACGGCGCACGCCGTCCGGCTTGACGAGGACGAGGGTGCGCTCGGCCACGGGCTGCGTCGAGGCCTCCGTGGGCAGGGTCTTCTCTGCGACGTCGGTCATGACGCCCACCTTATCGGGCTGCAGAGGTGCGGACGCCCCCGTCACCAGGGTGACGGGGGCGTCCGGGGTCAGGAGGCGTTCGGCGCCGTCTCCGGGTGGGCGGCGTCGTACTCCGCCCGTTCGCGGTCCACACGCGCGCCCAGGCGCAGCGCGTAGACCCACAGCACCACGAAGATGCCGCCGACGAGGAACATCATCGGCACCAGCAGGCCCATGGCGAGCACGGGCACCTGGGCGACCGTCCCTGCCGCCCGGCCGGCCGGCGTGCCCTGGGCCCGGGACAGCACGAGCAGCACCAGGACCAGGACGCCGCCCAGCACCCAGATCACCGCGCTCGACTCGATGCGCAGGGGCCCGCGCCCGAAGTCCGAGTCGCGCAGGCCCCACACCGCGAGCGTCGCGAACAGCACGAGGAACACCTCGAGCAGCAGCGTGGTGGACGTGAACTGCACCAGTGCGGACTTCTTGGGCCTGATGCGGTCGCCGGGGGCGGGTCGGTCCTTGCTCACCGGTCCAGGATATCCGTCTCCTTGCGACCGGGGACCGGGTCCGTCCTGGGCTCGGCGGTGGGGACGGCGTCGGCGTCCGGCACACGGTCGGCCGCGGGCGTGCCCGCACCCTCCACGACCGCCTCGCCGCGGGCGACCATGCCGGCCTCGTTGGAGAGCTTGACCTCCTTGAGGAACAGCGCGAGCACCAGGCCCACGACGACCAGCGGCACCAGGTACCAGAACGCCGGGGCGAGCGAGTCGGCGAACGCGTCGACGACGCCGCTGCGCAGGGGCTCGGGGAGCTGCTCCACGAGTGCCGGCGTCAGGCCGGAGCCGCCGCCCGCCGGTGCGGCCCCCTCGGGCAGCCCCGCGAAGACCTCACCCAGGTTGTCCGTCAGGCGCGAGGTGAACACCGTGGTGAACGCCGCCGTACCGACGGCGGCACCGATCTCGCGGAAGAAGTTGTTCGACGACGTCGCCGTGCCCAGCTCGTGCGGGTCCACCGAGTTCTGCACCGCGAGCACGATGGTCTGCATGATCAGGCCCATGCCGGCGCCGAGCACGAAGATCATCGCGCCGAAGAGCCACAGCGACATGCCACCCTCGAGACGGGTCAGCCAGATCATGCCGAGGATCGTGACGGCGAGGCCGACCACGGGGTACATCTTGTAGCGGCCCGTCTTGGAGATCGCGAAGCCGGAGACGATCGAGGTCAGCATCACGCCGGCCATCATCGGGAGCATCAGCAGGCCGGACTCCGTGACGCCGGCGCCGGCGGACATCTGCAGGAACGTCGGCAGCATCGCCATGGCGGAGAACATGCCCATGCCGAGCACCAGGCCGATGAGCGTGGTGATGGTGAAGGTGCGGTTCTTGAACAGCCGCAGCGGGATGAGCGGCTCCGCCACCCGGTTCTCGATGAGGATGAACAGGCCGACCATAACGGCGGTGCCCAGCAGCACGCCCAGCAGCGTCGGGTCGGACCAGTCGTAGCCGTCGTGGCCGAGCGACTCCCAGCTCGTCAGCAGCACGATGCCGGTGGTGCCGAGCGCCATGGTGAGGATGCCGCCCCAGTCGGTGGGCCGGCCCGAGCGGTGCGAGGGCAGCTTGAGGGCGAAGTAGGCGATGAACCAGGCGGCGATGCCGATCGGCACGTTGATCCAGAAGGTCCAGCGCCAGCCGGGGCCGTCGGTGAGCCAGCCGCCGAGCAGCGGGCCGGCGACGGCGGAGATGCCGAACAGGGCGCCCATCGGGCCCATGTACTTGCCGCGGTCGGACGCCGGGATGATGTCGGCGATGATCGCCTGCGACAGGATCATCAGGCCACCGCCGCCCAGGCCCTGCACGGCGCGCCAGGCCACGAGGGCCTCGAAGGACTGCGCCATGCCGCCGCCGAGGGAGGCGACCACGAACAGGCCGACCGCCACGAGGAACGGCCAGCGCCGCCCGTAGAGGTCACCGAACTTCCCGTAGAGGGGCATGGCGATCGCGATCGCCAGGATGTAGGCGGTGATGACCCAGCCCTGGTGCTCCACGCCGTTCAGCTCGCCCACGATGGTGGGCATCGCGGTGCCGACGATGGTCTGGTCCAGGGAGGACAGGAACATGGAGGCCATCAGGGCCCCGAAGATCAGCCAGATCGTGCGCTGGTTGAGAACGACCAGCGGCTTGTCCGGCGCCGTGGCGACGGCGTGGCTCATGGGTGACGCCTTTCTGGGGATCAGGTCGTGCGAGGTGCGGGACGAGGAGGAGGTTCAGTCGAGGTCGCGTGCGACGACGTCGACGAGCTGCGCGACGGCGCCGGGCAGGTGGTCGGCCGGGCTGCCGGTGTAGCCGGCGTGCTCCCAGGCGACGAGCGAGGTGCGCAGGAGGAGCAGGACGAGCATCGTCAGCAGCTCGGTGTCGGTGCTGAACGGGGTGTGCGCCCGCCGGGCCTCGAAGAGCTCGACGAGCTGGTTCTTGTGCCGGTCCATCCAGACCACGTGGCGGCGCAGGAGACGCGGCTCGTGCTGCATCAGGTCCATGGCCCGCTTCACCCGGTCGTGGGCCTCGTCGGCCGTGGCGAGCAGGGCGGCGACCAGGGCCTCGAGGTCGGACAGCAGGTGGCCGGTGGGACCGCCCTCCACGAACGTCCGGACGACGGCCTCCGGCAGCCCGGCGTCCTCCGCGCCGATCACGGCGTCGTCCTTCGACTCGAAGTAGTTGAAGAAGGTGCGCGGCGAGACGCCTGCCTCCGCGCTGATCATCTCGACGGTGACGGCGTCGAAGCCGTGCTCCGCGACGAGCTGCTGCGCGGCGTCGATCAGGGCCAGGCGGCGCGCGCGCTTCTTGCGCTCACGCAGCCCCTGTTCGGCCGGCGACCCCTCGAGCGCCCCGGCGAGCTCGCGCAGGCCGGGGCCTGACGTGTCCGCGGGCGCGACGGACTCGCGCGAGGAGGTGGGAACCATGCCTCAATTCTTGCACCCCGCGCAAAAATTCATCAACTGCAAAAAGATGAGACGGGCGTCACACCTCGCCGAAGCCTCCGTCGATCATCTCGACCACCGTGGCCACCGCCTCGGCAGCGCGCTCCCCCGTGGCCTCCACCCGCAGCTCGCGCCCCTGCGTGGCGCCGAGCGCCATGAGCTGCAGCACGCTGGAGGCGTCCACGCCGTCGATGGTCACGGCCGCACCGAGCTCGGCCACCTTGCGCGACACGAGCGCCGCCGGCCGCGCGTGCAGGCCCAGCGGGTTGCGCACCGTCACGGTGCGCGACGTGGCGCTCTCCGCGTCCGGCGCACCGGCCGGCTGCGGCGCCTGCGCCGCCTCGATCGCCGCGAACATCGACGCCGACGCGGTGGCCGACTCCAGCACGGCGGCCCGGTCCGCACCGCCGTGCGCCGTCACCGCCGCCGCGACCGCGCCCTCCACGAACGGGGCCCGCGCCAGCACCACGTGCTCGGCCAGGGCGTCGTCCAGCTCCAGGGCCGCCTCGACCGTGAGCACCGACGACCCGAGGTCCCCGAGCACGACGACGCCGCCCCCGCCCGGCGCCGCGGCGTCGTCCAGGGCCGTCAGGATCTCCGCCAGCGCCTTCTGCACCGCGTCGAGCGAGGTGCCCAGGCCGCCGTCGGGGCCGCCGCCCACGCCGCGCACCAGCACGTCGGGCGCCATCTGCCCGGCGAGCTCCGCGGCGCCGCGGGCCAGGTCCGCGGAGTGGGAGACGAGCAGCAGGGCCACGCGCGCCGTCATGCGACGTCGTGGGGGTCGGCGGGCGCGGCATCCGGGGCGGACAGGGCCGCGGCCATCGCGGCACCCAGCACCAGCGCGGTGGACCGGGCACCGGGGTCCTCGTGCCCCGCGCTGCGCTCACCCAGGTAGGAGGCACGGCCCTTGGTCGCGATCATGGGGATGGTGCCGGTCGCCGCCGAGTCGGCGGCCTCCGCCGCCGCCCGCAGCACGTCCACCTCGGAACCGCCGCCGCCCGCCGCGGCCTCGGCCGCCTCGACGGCCGCGTGCCACGCGTCCACCATCGTCTTCTCCCCCACCGTCGCCTTGCCGCGCGAGGTCACGCCCTCCAGCGCGGCCTCCAGCACCGCGACGACCACGGGCGGGTCGATCCGCGGCCGGCCCGACACCTTCGCCGCGCGCAGGTACGCCGTCCCGTACAGCGGGCCCGACGCACCGCCCACGGTGGACATCAGCGTGGTCGCCACGAGCTTGAGCACGTCGCCGACCGTCCGCTCGTCACCGGCGCCCTGGTCGGCCGCGGCGTCGTCCAGACGCGCCACCACCGCCTGGAAGCCGCGGTGCATGTTCTCGCCGTGGTCGCCGTCGCCGATCTGCCGGTCGAGCTCGGTGAGCTCGTCCTTCGCGTCCGCCACGGCATCCGCCGTGCGGCGGACCCATCGCTCCGCCCAGTCCGCGTCCAACGCCATGTCCGCCAGCCCTTTCCTGTCTCACCACCGAAGTGCCGCAGTGTTCACCGGCGCGTCCCAGAGAGCCTCCAGCTCGTCGTCCAGCCGGAGCACCGTGACCGACGCCCCCTGCATCTCGAGCGACGTCACGTAGTTGCCCACGAGCGACCGGGCGACCGTCACGCCGCGCTCCTCGAGAAGGCGCCGCGCTCGACCATAGACCACGTACAGCTCCGAGAGCGGGGTGCCGCCCATACCGTTGACGAACAGCAACACTCGCTCGCCGCCCGTCAGGCCCAGGTCGTCGGCCACGGGCGTGAGGAGCATCTCGGTGACCTCGTCGGCGCTCGCCGCGGGCACCCGGTGCCGTCCCGGCTCGCCGTGGATGCCGATGCCCACCTCGATCTCGTCGTCCCCCAGGTCGAAGCTGGGCCGACCCACGTGCGGTACGACGGGCGCGGCCAGGGCCACGCCCATGGAGCGCACGTTCGCCACGACGCGCTCGGCGACGGCCTTCACGGTCGCCAGGTCGGCGCCCCGGTCGGCGGCCGCCCCCGCGATCTTCTCGACGGCGAGCGTGCCGGCCACACCGCGGCGGCCGGCGGTGTACAGGGAGTCCTCGACGGCGACGTCGTCGTTGACCAGCACCGAGGCCACCTCGACGTCCTCGGCCTCGGCGAGCTCCACGGCGGTCTCGAAGTTGAGCACGTCGCCCGTGTAGTTCTTGACGATCGTGAGCACCCCGGCGCCGCCGTCCGCGGCCTGGATCGCGGGCAGGATCTGGTCGGGCGTCGGCGAGGTGAACACGGCGCCCGGCACGGCGGCGTCGAGCATGCCGGCGCCCACGAACCCCGCGTGCAGGGGCTCGTGCCCCGAGCCCCCACCGCTGACCAGGCCCACCTTGCCGGTCACCGCGCCCCCGGCACGGCTGACGAACACGGGTGACGTGCTCACCTGGACCAGGTCGGCATGCGCGAGCGCGAAGCCGGCCAGGGAGTCGGCGACGGCGTCAGCAGGATCGTTCAGCAGCTTCTTCACGGCGACCTCCTCGTGGGCTGCGCGACCCGGCGACGGCGCCGGGCCGGCGGACGCGTCCCATGGTTCTCATGTAACACCACACCGGCCCGGGTCGTACAGGACACCGGGCGCCGGACGGACAGGTCACCCGGGTGACCTGTCCGTCCGGCAGGGCCGTGGCGGACGGCCCGGTCGGGCGCGGCGGACGGCGCGGTCAGGCGCGGCGGACGGCCCGGTCGACCGCGGCGGACGGCGCGGTCAGCCGCGGCCGACCAGGATCCGCGTGTCTGCCACGGTCACCACGGAGCCGGTGACGAGCACGCCGGAGCCCAGCCCGGTGCTGCTCGTGTTGTCCGCCTCGGCGAGGTCCGTCGCCACCTGCAGCGCCTCGTCCAGCCGCGCCGCCACGTGCACGCGCTCCTCGCCGAAGACCTCGCGCGCCACCTCGGCCAGGTCCTCCGGGTCGGCGGACCGTTCCGACGAGTTCCGCGTAACCACGATCTCCGCGACGGCCGGCTCCAGGACGGACAGGAGACCCTCGGCGTCCTTGTCCGCCATGACCGCGACGACGGCGACGACGCGCTCCAGGTTGAACGACTCCTCCAGCGCGTCCACCAGGGCCTCGGCGCCAGCGGGGTTGTGCGCGACGTCGACCAGCACCGTCGGGCTGGTCCGCACGAGCTCCAGGCGGCCGGGCACCTCGACGTCCGCGAAGCCCGCCTCGACGATCTCCGCCCCCAGGGCGCGCCCGCCGGTGATCAGGGCCTCGGTGGCCGCGAGCGCCAGGAGCGCGTTGTGTGCCTGGTGGGCGCCGTGCAGCGGCACGAAGATCTCCGTGTACACGCCGGCGGGCGTGCGCAGGTCGACGAGCTGCCCGCCGACGGCGATGCGCCGGTCCACGACCTCGAGGTCGATGCCCTCACGGACCAGGTGGGCGCCCACCTTCTCGGCGCGCTCGAGGATGGGGCCGAGCGCGGCGTCGGTCTGCTCGGCGATGACGGCGGTCGCGCCGTCCTTGATGATGCCGGCCTTCTCGGTGGCGATCTCCTCGACGGTGGAGCCGAGCCAGCGCTCGTGGTCCAGGGCGACGGGCGTGATGACGGCGACCTCGCCGTCCACCACGTTGGTGGAGTCCCACGTGCCGCCCATCCCGACCTCGACGACGGCGACGTCGACGGGCGCGTCCGCGAACGCGGCGAACGCCATGACGGTGAGCACCTCGAAGAAACTGAGACGGGGCCCGCCCTGCTCCTGCGACTCGCGGTCGACGACGCCGATGTAGGGCGCGACGTCCTCGAACACCTCGACGAACCGTTCCTGGCTGAGGGGCTCGCCGTCGACGGAGATGCGCTCGGTGACGCTGGTCAGGTGCGGAGAGGTGAACCGTCCGGTGCGCAGGCCGTGCTCCCGCACGAGGCGCTCGACCATCCGAGCCGTCGAGGACTTGCCGTTGGTGCCGGTGATGTGGACGGTGCGGTAGGCGCGGTGGGGGTCACCGAGGAGCTCGAGGACGCGCTGCACTCGGGCCATGGTGGGGTCGATGTCGTGCTCGGGCTGCCGGGACAGGATCTCCTTGTAGACCGTGTTCAGCGCCTCTTGGATGGCGGGGTCCGCGTTCTCGGCGCCGCGGCTGGTGCCGCGGCGGTTCTTCCGCGAGTTCTTCTGGGTGTCGTCCACTCTCAGAGGATAGGTTCCTCCAGGCTCGGGAGCGGCAGGCCGCCCAGGGTCCGACGTCAGCCCGTACGTCCCGGCTGTTGTTCCCACGGGCAGAGCACCCGCACACCGAGGGGGGTGAAGTGGCGGAGGTTGCGGGTGACCACGGTCATCCCGTGAGCCTCGGCGACCGCCGCGATCAGGGCGTCGTCGTACGGGGCGTGCTCGGGGACGGGGTAGCGAGCGAGGATCCGCGCCGCGGGCAGGTCGAACGGGAGGACGCGGTCTGCGAATCCGGGCAGGACGTGCTCCGCGAGCCACCGCCGCAGCACCGCGCCCTGGACGAGGTCGGCCTGCTCCTTGCGGACGACGCCGCGTTCGATCTCCGCGATGGTCAGCGCCGTGACGTACTGGTCGACGAGCGGCACGGCACGCGCCCAGTCGGCAACCGCGGGTTCACGGTCCGGGCGGCGCAGCGCTGAGACCACATTGGTGTCGAGGACGTACATCAGAGCTCGGCGCTGCGGGCCGTCAGCCCCAGGTGGCCGGGCTCGAAGTCGATGTCGTCGCTGTCGGGCATGGCCAGGTAGTCCACGATGCTCGCCGGTTCGCCCACGAGGGCTTCTTCCATGATGGCGCGGGCCTCCGCCTCCATCGACCGGTGATGCCGCGCCGCGCGTTCGCTCAGGACGGCCTTGGTGCCGACCGGGAGATTGCGGATGAGGATCTGTTCCACGAGTGCCACCTCCAGACGATATCAAGGTGATGATATCGCGCCAGTCAAGAGCGCCGCCCGGACTCCGGCACGTCCACCACAACGACATGTTGCGGCTTTTCACCCCGTGAAGAACGATGACACCCGCAACGCCGGGTCGGCGCTGCTCGAGTCGGTTCGGGGGGACGACGATGAGACGACACAGCTCTGTCCGGCGGACGATGATCGTCGGGGCCATGGCACTGGCAGCGGTCCTTGCCGCCCCGGCGGCGGCCATGACCGGCACACCGGTGCGCGGCGGCGTCGTCGGCCCGGTGGAGGCGGCCGGGACTGCCCGGACGCTCCCGGCGGACGACACCGCCGGCAACCACGCGCGGGCCACCGACGCCCGCGAGGCCGCCGTCGACCGCACCGCCGCCACCGCCACGGCGCTCGCCGGGGTGCCCGGCTACGCCGGGGTGGCCGTCGACTACGACGCCGCCACGGTGACCGTCTCGTGGAAGGGTCACGCCCCGGCCCAGGTCAGCAGACTGCTGCAGCAGGCCCCGGTGAACGTCGAGGTGCGGCGCACCGTGTTCAGCGAGGCCGAGCTGCGCGCCGCGAGCACGCGGCTGCTCGACGGTCAGCGCGCGGCGCACGGGCCGGACGCCGTGCTCGCCGTGCTCCCCGCCGCCGACTACGCGGGGCTGGTGGCCGAGGTCAGCCGGGACTCCGCCGTCGCGACCCGGCCCGACCTGACCGAGCACCTGGAGCGCGCGGCCGGCGTACCCGTGCGGGCCACCCTGGTCGACGGCGGCGTCCAGTCCACCGCCGGGAGCCGCCGTGACGACCAGGCTCCGTGGCACGCGGGCGGCGCGATCGCGACCGCGGACGGGACCGACTACTGCTCGACCGGCTTCTCCATCGTCACGCCCGAGGGGCACCGCCTGGTCACCGCGGCGCACTGCAACGAGCGGGTCGGCGACGTCGTGCGCGACGGCACGGGCCAGCGCCTCGGTACGGTCACCGACCGCGCGCTGCACCTCGACGCGCAGCTCATCGACCCGGTCGGCGGCCCCAAGACGGCCGCGGCCGTGTTCGGCGGCCCGTGGGACGCGGCTCCCGGGGACAAGAGCTACTCGTTCCCGGTGACGAAGGTGCAGCGGCCCGCCGTCGGGCAGAACATCTGCAGCTCGGGTGCGGTCACCGGGGAGCACTGCGCCACCATCCAGGCCACCGACATCGCCTGGACCTGCGGCGACGAGACGTGCCACGGGTTCCGCGCGAGCCGGGACGACGGCGGCGTCACGGTCGGCGGGGGCGACAGCGGCGGGCCCATGTACATCGTCATCGGCGGTGAGGCCTACGCCCGCGGGATGATCGACGGCGGCTCGAACCGCCGCAGCTGCGGCCGCACGTCCCTGCCGACGCAGTGCTTCTCGTACGTCTACGGCATCCCGATGGTCGACATCCTGGAGCACTGGGACGCTCGCATCGACACCTGATCCAGGGCGCGGACACGACGGGAGGGGCGAGGCCGGCGGCACCGGCCTCGCCCCTCCGTCCTCAGGCTCTCAGGCCTTGGCCACCGACACCGCGCGCTCGGCGCCGGCCGTGACCGTGAGCGCCGTCGCCAGCGTCTCCCGCGTCACCAGCTCGCGGTGCTGCTCCACGGCCGCCACCCACTCGGCCGGGACCGTCAGGTCCAGCGCGATCCGGTCGGCCACCTGCAGGCCGGCGGCCTTGCGGGCGTCCTGCACGTCGCGGACGACGTCGCGGGCGTACCCCTCGGCACGCAGCGCGTCGTCGAGCGCCAGGTCGAGCACCACGAAACCGCCGCCGGTGAGCACCGCGGCCGCGACGTCCGCCGAGTCCGCGTCACCGGCCACCACGGTGGTCAGCTCGTACTCGCTCTCGAGCAGCTCGACGTCGCCGTCCGCCGTCGTGACCACCACGGCACCCGAGGGAGCCACGGACCAGTCGCCCGCCTTCGCGCCCTTGATCACGGCCTGCACGCCGCGCCCGAGGCGCGGACCGGCGGCACGTGCGTTGACCGCGAGCCGTTCGGTGACGCCGAAGGATGCCGCCACCTCGGGCGAGAACTCCACCAGGCGCACCTCCTTGACGTTCAGCTCGGTCTCCAGCAGGCCGGTGAACGGCGCGACGCCGTCCGGGTCCGCGACCGCCACGACCAGCGAACGCAGCGGCTGCCGCACGCGCAGCTTGTTCGCCTTGCGCAGGGCCAGCGTCTGCGACACCACGGCCCGCGCGGACTCGACGGCGGCGACGAGCGCGTCGTCGGCCACGAGCACGGAGCCCTCGGCCGAGTCGAGCGACGGCCAGTCGGTCAGGTGCACCGAGCGGCCGCCCGTCAGGCCCCGCCAGACCTCCTCCGTGAGCAGCGGCGCGAGCGGCGCCATGACCCGGGTGAGCGTCTCCAGCGCGGTGTGCAGGGTGTCGAACGCGTCGGCGTCCTCGGCCCAGAAGCGGTCGCGCTGCGTGCGCACGTACCAGTTGGTCAGCGCGTCCAGGTACTGGCGCACCGAGTCGCAGGCACCGGCGATGTCGTAGACGTCGAGCTGCTCGGTCACGTCGGCCAGCAGGCCGCGCGTGCGGGCCAGCAGGTAGCGGTCCATGACGGGCAGCCCGGACACCCGCTCGGGCGTGAGCGGCTGCGCGGAGTAGCCCGCGCCGTCGTTCGCGGCGTTGGCGTACAGCGTGAAGAAGTAGTAGGTGCTCCACAGCGGCAGCAGCACCTGGCGGACGGCGTCACGGATGCCGTCCTCGGTGACGATGAGGTTGCCGCCGCGCAGGATCGGCGAGGCCATGAGGAACCAGCGCATCGCGTCGGACCCGTCACGGTCGAAGACCTCGTTGACGTCCGGGTAGTTCTTCAGCGACTTGCTCATCTTGCGGCCGTCGGAGCCCAGCACGATGCCGTGCGAGACCGCCGTCTTGAACGCGGGCCGGTCGAACAGCGCCGTGGACAGCACGTGCATCATGTAGAACCAGCCGCGCGTCTGCCCGATGTACTCCACGATGAAGTCGCCCGGGAAGTGGTGCTCGAACCAGTCGCTGTTCTCGAACGGGTAGTGCACCTGGCCGTAGGGCATCGAGCCGGAGTCAAACCAGACGTCCAGCACGTCCTCGACACGCCGCATCGTGGACTTCCCGGTCGGGTCGTCCGGGTTGGGCCGGGTCAGGTCGTCGACGAACGGCCGGTGCAGGTTCGGCTTGCCCTCGTGGTCGAGGGGCAGCCGCCCGAAGTCGCGCTCCAGCTCCGCGAACGAGCCGTACACGTCGACGCGCGGGTACTGCGGGTCGTCCGACTTCCAGACCGGCACGGGCGAGCCCCAGAACCGGTTGCGCGTGATGGACCAGTCGCGGGCGTTCTCCAGCCACTTGCCGAACTGGCCGTCCTTGATGTGCTCCGGCACCCAGGTGATCTCCTGGTTGAGCTCGCCCATGCGGTCCTTGAACTTCGTCACCTCGACGAACCACGAGGACACGCCCATGTAGATCAGCGGGTTGCGGCAGCGCCAGCAGTGCGGGTAGGAGTGCGCGTACTGCTCGCGGCGCAGCAGCACGGTGCCCGACGTCGTCCGCCCCGCCTCGCCGTCGGCCGGGCCGCGCGTGCGGGCCTTGAGGTGGTCCATGATCGGCGCGTTCGCGTCGAAGACCTGCAGGCCCACGTACTCCTCGACCGGGAAGGTGAAGCGGCCGTCGGCGCCCACCGGGATCACCGGGTCCACGCCCTCGCGGTCGGTGACCTGCTTGTCCTCCTCACCGAACGCGCCGGCGTTGTGCACCAGGCCGGTGCCGTCGGTCGTGGTGACGAAGTCGGCCTCGACCACGCGGTGCGCACCCGGGTGCCCCTCGAAGTAGTCGAACGGCGGCTCGTAGGCCGCGCCCAGCAGGTCGCTCCCCGTCAGGCGCCCGACGACGGTCGGCTCCTCGTTGCCCTCGTCCGTCAGCTCGCGGGCGTACGCCGCCACGCGCGCCTCGGCCAGCACGTAGCGCTGGGGAGTGCCCGTGAAGGACGACTCGACGATCACGTAGTCGACGTCGGGGCCCACCATGACCAGCAGGTTGGAGGGCAGGGTCCACGGCGTCGTCGTCCAGATGAGCAGGTGGTCGCCGGCGCGGAGCACGTCGGCACCGTCGGGCACCTCGGTGATCCGGAAGCCGACCGTCACCGCCGGGTCCTGACGCTGCTGGTAGACGTCGTCGTCCATGCGCAGCTCGTGGTTGCTCAGGGGTGTCTGGTCGTTCCAGCAGTAGGGCAGCACGCGGAAGCCCTCGTAGATCAGGCCCTTGTCGAACAGCGACTTGAAGGCCCAGACCACGCTCTCCATGAAGGTCGGGTCCAGCGTCTTGTAGTCGCCCTCGAAGTCCACCCAGCGGGCCTGGCGCGTCACGTAGGTGCGCCACTCGTCGGTGTACTTGAGCACGCTGGACCGGCACGCGGCGTTGAACTTGTCGATGCCCAGCTCGACGATCTCTTCCTTGGTCTTGATGCCGAGCTGGCTCATCGCCTCCAGCTCCGCCGGCAGGCCGTGGGTGTCCCAGCCGAAGCGGCGCTCGACGCGCTGGCCCTTCATGGTCCGGTAGCGCGGCACCACGTCCTTCGCGTACCCGGTCAGCAGGTGGCCGTAGTGCGGCAGGCCGTTGGCGAACGGCGGGCCGTCGTAGAAGACGAACTCGTTGCTGCCGTTCTCGCCGGCCGGACGGGCCTCGACGGACGCACGGAAGGTGTCGTCCTTCTCCCAGTAGGCGAGGACGTCGCGCTCGAGGTCGGGCAGGCTGGGGGACGCGGGGACGGCGCCCTCGGCGTCGCTGGGACGGTGCAGCGGATAGGCCATGGTTCTTCTGGCTCCTGGCGGGTTCAGCGGTTCGGCAGCAGGTGGACTTCGGTGATGCTCTGCTGCGAGGACGCCGCACCCGGGTGCGCCGCGGTACCACCCCGCTTGCCGCCCGCTTGCGCACGCGACCGCTCGTTGACGGCTGTGACGGGCCTACCCGTCCGGTTCTACTGGGGCGGCCCGCTGGGCACCTGTTCTTCCGGAGGCTCACCGGTGATGGCCGGGTCGATGCCTGTGGACCCATCGTAGCGGGACCGGGCAACCGGGGCGGGCCGCCGCACACCGCCGGCCGCCCGACGGCAGCTCCGACGACAGCTCCGACGACCATGCGGTTGCTGCCAGGACCGGCCCGTTCCTGGCAGCAACCGCATGGTCACATGCCCCTCGACGAGATGAGTGAGCCAGGTCACATACTGATCGGAAATAGTTGGTGCTGTGCAAATCATTGATGCTGGAGGCCGCATCGGCCGATCGACCGATCTCCAGGAGGACCTCCACCATGGCAACACTGCTGCACATCGACGCGAGCATCCAGGGTGACAGCTCCGTCAGCAGGCAGCTGAGCGCCCGTGCTGCCGACGCCTGGCGCGCTGCGCACCCGGACGGGACGGTCACGTACCGTGACCTCGCTGCCGACCCGGTACCCCACTTCGACGCGGCGGCCAACACCAGCCGCGGCGTGCCCCAGGACCAGCACACGCCGGACCAGGCCCGCTCCTGGTCCCGCATGGAGCAGCTCACGGGCGAGATCGCGGCTGCGGACACCGTGCTGCTCGGGCTGCCCATCTACAACTTCGGACCGCCGAGCACCGTCAAGGCGTGGCTGGACCACCTCGTCGCGCCGGGTCTGGGCTTCGACCCCCAGACTCGGGAGGGGCTGCTGGGCCGCTGCAACTTCGTCGTCGTGGTCTCGCGCGGCGGCGGGTACGCCGAGGGCACCCCGCGGCACGGCTGGGACCACGCCTCCGCCTGGCTGCCGCACGGCCTGTCGCTGGTGGGGATCGAGCCGCGGTTCATCACCGCGGAGCTCACGCTGGCGGCGTCGACCCCCGCGATGTCCGGCCTGGTGCCGCTCGCCGAGGAGAGCCGCCGGCAGGCCGAGGCCGAGATCGACAGCCTCTGGGCACCGGCCGCCACCACGGCCTGATCCGGCGACGCTCGCCGCATAATTGCGCACGTCACGCCCCCGCACCGCCGTAGAGTGGTGGTGCGGAGGCGTGACGACGAGGGAGATGCCGTGGACGAGCAGCAGGTCATGGAGCAGTCCCTGAACCGGTCCGGCGCGCTGATCGACTACCTGGCGCGGCACCTGCGCCGCCGGTCCGAGTCCGCGCTCACCCCGCTCGGTCTGCGCACCCGGCACCTCGTCGCTCTGACCGTGCTGCGGGAGCGGGGCGAGATCACCCAGCAGGACCTCGCGGCGGCCCTCGTGCTCGACAGCACCAACGTCGTGGGCCTGCTCAACGAGCTGGAGCGGCGCGGCCTGGCCGAGCGGCGCCGCTCGGCCCAGGACAGGCGCCGGCACGTCGTGTCCCTGACCGACGACGGCGTGGCGCTGCTCTGCCAGGCGGAGCTCGCGCTGTCGGTCGTGGAGGACGAGGTCTTCGCCGCCCTGGACCGTCCGCAGCGCGAACAGCTCCACGAGCTGCTCGTCGCCGCCACGTCGTCGGCGTCCGCCCCCTTCTGCTGAGGGCTGCCGGCGGGCGGCGTCAGCCCACCGAGACCTGCACCGTGTGCCAGCCCGTGGCGCCGTCGGGCGCGGGCGGGGCCTCGGCCTCGGTCTGGACCAGGCCGTCGGCGTCCGTGGCCCGGACCGTCAGCGTGTGGTCGCCCTCGGCGAGGTCGAGCGAGGCGTGCCACTGGCGCCAGGTGTCGGGCCCCACGGTCTCGGCGAGCTCGGCCGTGACCCACTCGCCGTCGTCGGCCCTGACCTCGACCGCGCCGATGCCGGTGTGCTGCGCCCATGCGACCCCGGCCACGGTGACGGCGCCCGGTGCCGCGGAACCCCGCGGCACGTCGATGCGGGACTGCACCTTGACCGGCCCCAGCGCGGACCAGCCGCGCGGCGTCCAGTAGCCCTGGTCGGCCTCGAAGGTGGTGACCTCCAGCGACGTCACCCACTTGGTGGCCGAGACGTAGCCGTACAGGCCCGGCACCACCAGCCGCGCCGGGAAGCCGTGCTCCACCGGCAGCGGCTCGCCGTTCATGCCGATCGCGAGGAGGCTGTCCCGGTCCGGGTCCAGCAGCACCTCGAGCGGGGTGCCGGCGGTGAACCCGTCGTCGCTCCGGGAGAGCACCATGTCGGCACCGGCGCGCGGCCTGGCCCGCTCCAGCAGGGCGCGGACCGGGTAGCCCAGCCACAGGGCGTTGCCGATCAGGTCGCCGCCCACGGTGTTGCTGACACAGGCGAGCGTCACGTGGTGCTCCTCCAGCGGCAGCGCGAGCAGCTCGTCCCACGTGATCGTGAACGGCTCCTCCACCATGCCGCGCACCTCCAGGGACCAGTCCGCCGGGTCGAGCTGCGGCACCCGCAGGGCCGTGTCGATCCGGTAGAAGTCCGGGTTCGGGGTGACGTAGGGGGTCAGGCCGTCGAGCTCCAGGTCGGCGCCCGCAGGGACCGGGGCGGCCGCCCGGCGCGCGGCCGGCAGCCGGATCTTGTCCCGCACCACGCTCACCGCGGCCGACCCCGCCGACAGCGCCCGCGAGCCCGCCAGCGCCAGCACCGCGACGCCCGCGGCGATCCCGGTGGCGGCGAGGAAACCGCGCCGGTCCACCACGCCGGCCCCCGGGGACCGCAGGTCCGGCTCCGGCCGCAGGCGTGCCACGGCCGCGCGCAGCGCGAGCACGGCGCCGCCGATCCCGATCAGGCTGGGCAGCGCCCACAGCGGCGTCGCCTCCGGGCGCAGCACCGCGACGATCGCGCCGATGACGCCCACGCCGCCGATGAGCTGGGACCCCAGGGGCGGACGGCGCAGCTCGGCCCAGCCCGCGAGCGCCGCGCCGGCGGCGAGCACCACTCCCATCGTGCCGAGCAGCACCGCCTTGTCGGCGGTGCCGAACCACTGCACCGCGAGGTCCTTGAGCCAGCCGGGCACGGCATCGACCACGGCGGCGCCACCCGCGAACAGGGTGCTGGAGCCGGGCGCGACGAGCGCGGCCACGAGCTCCGCGACGGCCAGCCCCGCGCCCCCGGCGACGACGCCGGCGAGGGCCGCCCACCACCCGTCGTGCGGCGAACGGTCGGTCCGCGAGGTCGCCGGGGTGTCGGTTGCCTGGGTCATGTGCCCAGCCTGGCACGCCGATCCACGCTTGCGCGGGGACGAGGGCGGACCGTCACGACTCCGTAAGGCCCGCCCGTCAGGCGCCCGTGCCGCGGACGATCTTCGAGTTGTGGGCCTGGGCCCGGGGGCGGATCGTCACGAGGTCGATGTTGACGTGGTCGGGGCGGGACAGGGTCCAGGCGATGGTGTCGGCGACGTCGTCGGCGACCAGGGGCGTGTAGCCCTCGTAGACGGCGGCGGCCTTCTCTGCGTCCCCGCCGAAGCGCACCAGCGAGAACTCCTCCGTGGCGACGGCGCCCGGCGCGATCTCGATGACGCGCAGGGGTTCGCCCGCGGTCTCCCAGCGCAGCGTCTGGGACAGCATGTGCTCGGCGTGCTTGGCGCCGGTGTAGCCGGCGCCGCCCTCGTAGGCGCCCTGGGCGGCGGTGGAGGTCACGTTCACGACGTCGGCCACGCCCTTGGCCGCGCCCGCGGCCCGCAGCAGGGGCAGCACGGCCTGGGTGACACGGAGCGTGCCGAGCACGTTGATCTCGTACATGCGGCGCCAGCCGTCGATGTCGGCGTCCTCGACGCGGTCCAGGCCGAAGGCCCCGCCGGCGTTGTTGACCACGGCGTCGAGGCCGCCGGTGGCGCCGAGGTGGCCGGCGAGCGCGGCCACGGCGTCGCCGTCGGTCAGGTCGACGGCGTAGACCTCGCAGCCCGTCTCCGCGGCGAGCGCCTCCAGCCGGTCCGCGCGGCGGGCGGCGGCCACGACAGTCCAGCCGTCGGCGCGCAGGCGGCGCACGGTCGCGGCGCCGATGCCCGACGACGCCCCGGTCACCAGGGCGCGGCGGGTCGGGGTGGTCTCGGGGGTGGCGGTCTCGGGGGCGGTGCTGTCGCTCATGGCCGCACTGTAGCCGCCGGCTCAGCGGAGCAGCCCGGCGGCGTAGCCCGCGAAGAGGGCGACGACCAGCCCCGCCACGACCAGGATGGCGACGATCCAGGCGCGGGGCACCCAGGCAGGCGGGCCGTGCTCCTCGTGGCCCTGCGGTGCGCTCACCTGGTCGGACTCGGGCGGGGTCTCGCCGGGCTGCAGGTTGCCGCTGGTGGGCATGGTGCGGCCGTCCGGCTCCGGGTCGGGGTTGTGCGCGGGCTGGTTCTCCGGCTCGTTCGTCATGGGGACCTCCGTGCCGTCGGGGTTCGAGCCCACCGTAGGCACGGGCGTGGTCCGGTCGCTCGCGGACGGCGCCGCGGCCGGGCGGACGGCGACGCCGCCCCCGCGGGGCCGGCACCCGACGCCCGACGCCCGACGCTCACAGCGAAAACCGCACCGGCCGTATCCCTCCCCCGGTGTATCGTGGCGGCGGGTCGCGGGCCCTCTTCTGGCCCGCCGACGCGGCTCTCGCTGTGAGCCGCTTCCCACCCCGGACGCGAGATGGCGCGTCGCTGCTCGCCCACGGTCCTGCGGTCGTGGGCCGTTCGCCGACCCCTGGAGCCATCCGTGCACCCCCACCGTGTCCGACCTGACCGTCCGTCCCTGCCCAGCGGCGCGGACGGTACCCGCCGCGCCCTGTCCGCCGTCCGCTCGCGCCGGCGGTACGCCCTGCCCGCCGTGACCGCCGCCGCGGCTCTCGCCCTGGCCGCCTGCTCGGCCACGGCCGCCGACGAGCCCGACGCCGCGGCGTCAGCGTCGGGCGCCTTTCCCGTGACCCTCGACAACTGCGGGTTCGAGACCACCGTCGAGGCGCCACCGGAGCGCGTGGTGACGATCAAGTCGTCGACGACGGAGATGCTGCTGGCCCTGGGGCTGGGCGACCGGATCGTCGGGTCGGCGTTCCTCGACGGGCCCGTGCCGGACTCCCTGGAGACGGTGCCCGCCGTCGAGGAGCCGTTCGCGGACGAGGCGCCGGGTTCCGAGGCGACGCTGGCCCTGGAGCCGGACCTGGTCTACGCGGGCTGGGAGTCCAACCTCTCGGCCGAGACGGCGGGCGACCGCACGACGCTCGCGGGTCTCGGCGTCGCCACGTACGTCTCCCCCGCCGCCTGCAAGGCGGAGGGCTACATGCCGGACCCGCTGACGTTCGACACGGTCTTCGACGAGATCGCGGAGGTGGGCACCCTGTTCGACGCCGAGGAGGCCGCCGCGGCCCTGGTCGAGGAGCAGCGCGCGGCGCTGGACGCGATCGAGCCGGACGACCGGGGGCTGACGGCCCTGTGGTGGTCCTCGGGTGACGACACCCCGTACGTGGGGGCGGGCATCGGCGCCCCGCAGATGATCATGGAGGCCGCGGGGCTCACGAACGTCGCGGCCGACGTCCACGACACCTGGACCTCCCTGGGCTGGGAGAGCATCGTGGAGGCGGACCCCGACGTCGTCGTGCTGGTGGACGCCGCCTGGAACCCCGCGGACGCGAAGATCGAGGCCCTGGAGTCGAACCCGGCCACGCGGGAGATGACGGCGGTCAAGGAGGAGCGGTACGTGGTGGTGCCGTTCCCGGCGACCGAGGCGGGCGTGCGCAACGTCGACGCCGTGGCCTCGGTGGTGGACCAGCTGGCGGACCTCGACCGGTGAGCGCACGCGGTACTGCGGGCAGGGTGGGCCCGGGCAGAGCCGGGCTCGCCCTGCCCGGCGCGGCCGTGGTGCTCGTGCTGAGCGTGGGCGTGGCGGTCACGATCGGTCCCGCGGACCTGGCGCTGTCCGAGGTGTGGCGGTCGGTGGCCGGCCACCTCGGGCTGGGCGGACCGCTCGGCCTGGAGCCGCTCACCGCGCTGCGCGACGGCATGGTGTGGCAGCTGCGCATGCCGCGGATCCTCACGGCGGTGGCCGTGGGCGCGGGCCTCGCGCTGTGCGGCGCCGTGATGCAGTCGCTCACCCGCAACCCGCTCGCCGACCCGTACCTGCTGGGCCTGTCGTCGGGCGCGTCGCTCGGCGCCGTGCTGGTGCTGCTCGTGGGCGTGCCGCTCCTGCTGCCGGTGGCGGCGTTCGCCGGCGCGGTCGGCGCTCTGGCCCTCGCACTGACGCTGGCCGGTGCGCTCGGGACGATCACGCCCACCCGCACGGTGCTCGCGGGGCTCGCGATCAGCCAGCTCTGCGCGGCGGCGGTCTCGTTCGTGATCTTCTGGTCGGCCACGGGCGACGCCTTCCGGGAGGTGCTGTCGTGGCTGATGGGCTCCGTCGCGTCGGCGACGTGGACGTCGGTGGCCGTCGCGGGCGGCGCCGTGCTCCTGGTCGGCGTGCCGCTCGCGCTGAGCGGCTCGGTGCTCGACGCGTTCACGTTCGGGGACACGGCCGCGGCTGCCCTGGGGGTGTCCGTGCAGCGGACGCGCTGGGTGCTGCTGGTCGGCGTCGCCCTGCTGACGGGCGCGCTCGTGTCGCAGAGCGGGTCCATCGGGTTCGTCGGGCTGATCCTGCCGCACGCGGTGCGGCTGCTGACCGGCGCGCGGCACCGCCTGCTGCTGCCCCTGTCGGCTCTGGCCGGGGCCTCGTTCCTGGTCTGGGCGGACACGCTGGCCCGCACCGTGTTCGAGCCCCGGGAGCTGCCGGTCGGCATCGTCACCGCGGCGATCGGTGCCCCCGTCTTCGCGTTCCTGCTCTGGAAGGGAGCCCGGCGATGAGCGCGGGACCCTCGGTGGACCCCCGGCCGGCGACGCAGGAGGCGACCGGCGCGGGCCTCGCGGCCGCCGCCGTCACCTGGCAGATCGACGGCCGGCTGATCCTGGACGACGTGGGCGTCCTGGCCCCGCCCGGCGCCGTCACGGGGCTGCTGGGCCCCAACGGGTCCGGCAAGTCGACGCTGCTGCGGGTCCTGGCCGGGGTGCAGCAGGCGGGACGGAGCGGGGCGCCGTCGGGCGGGGCGCCGTCGGACGCTGTGCCCGCGACGTTCGGCGGCACGGACCTGGCCGCGCTCTCCCGGCGCGAGCGCGCCCGCGTGCTCGCCCTCGTGGAACAGGACGCCACCACCGACCTGCCCCTGTCGGTGCTGGACGCCGTGCTGCTGGGCCGCATCCCGCACCGCGCCCTGCTCGCCGGCGACTCCGACGCCGACCGCGCCGCCGCACGTGCCGCCCTGGCCACGGCCGGGGCCGAGGGCCTGGCCGGCCGGGAGATCGCCACGCTGTCGGGCGGCGAGCGCCAGCGCGTGCACATGGCCCGGGCGCTGGCCCAGCAGCCGCGGCTGCTGCTGCTCGACGAACCGACCAACCACCTGGACATCGCCGCACAGCTCGACGCCATGCGGGTGCTGCGCGACCTCGCGGCGGACGGCGTGACCGTCGTGACCGCCCTGCACGACCTCAACCTCGCGGCGGCGACCTGCGACCACGTGGTGCTGCTGGCCCGCGGCCGGGTCGTGGCGGCGGGGCCGGTGGGCGAGGTGCTGGTGCCGGCGGTGCTGGAACCGGTCTACGGGGTGCGGGTCGACGTGCTGACCCATCCGCGGACGGGCCGTCCCGTGCTGTCCTTCGAGCGACGGCCGGGGACCGGGTCCGGCTCAGGCTGACGGATCGCCGCTCCTGAACCATGATGGGGGCCATGGCCGCACCCGAGATCGTCGTCCAGGCAGGCAAGGTCCTCAACCCGTGGATGCTCCGCATCGCCGGTCACGTCCCGCCGTGGGTCGTGCTGCACCACGTGGGGCGCAGGTCCGGCACGGAGTACGCCACCCCGCTGGTCGCGTTCGCGGCCCAGCCGCAGGAGCAGGTCGTGGCCGTGCTGCCGCTCCCGTGGGGTCCGGGCACCGACTGGGCCCGCAACACGATGAGCTCCGGCACGGTGCGGCTGACGCGCGGCGGCGACGAGTTCGAGGTGCGCGACGTGCGCCTGGTGCCCGCCGCGGAGGCGGTCGGCTGGCTCGCCCCCGTGCCGGCGCGTGCCCTGTCGACGGTCGGCGTCAAGGAGTGCCTGGTCGGCACGCTGCACCGCGCCTGACACCTGCCCGGGGCCGACTGTCCCGCGGCCCCCTGGCGCGGGAGTATGTTGCGCGTCGTGAACTTGCGTACAGCCACGCTGTCCGACGCCGCCGCGGTCGCCCAGGTGCACCACACCACCTGGGTCACGACCTACGGGTCCATCTTGCCGCCCGAGTTCTGGGTCACCGCCACCCTGGAGCGCCGCGTGGCGACGTGGGAACGGTGGCTGGGCAACGGTGCGGCCCCGGTGATCGCGGAGGTCGCCGGCGAGGTGGTCGGCATCGCGATGGCCGGCGAGTCCGTGGAGCAGGACGACGTGCTGCCCGTGCGCGACCAGCAGCTCTACCTCCTGTACGTCCTGGCGGCGCACCACGGGACCGGCGTGGGGCAGGCGCTGCTGGACGCCGTCGTGCCGCCCGGGACCGCCGCCCAGCTCTGGGTCGCCGAGGACAACCCGCGCGCCCGGCGCTTCTACGAGCGCAACGGCTTCGCCATGGAGGGCGCGCGCGTGCTCGACACGAACGCCGCCGACCTGGCGGAGGTCCGGATGGTCAGGTAGTCGGGTTACCGTTCCACCCATGTCAGATTTCCACGTCCGCGCCTCGACCCCGGACGACGCCGTCGGCATCGCCGCGGTGCACTGGACCACGCGGCGGGCGGTCTTCGGCGACCTGCTGCCGCCCGCGCACTGGGAGACCGAGACGCTCGGCACCCGCACCGAGGGCTGGATGCGCATCCTCGCCGCCGGCAACAAGGCACTGGTCGCCGAGGTGGGCGACAAGATCGTCGGCTTCGCGATGAAGAACCCGTCCGGCCCCCACCTGGGCCACCCGCCCGTCCGGGCGGTCGAGCTCCACGAGCTGTACGTCGACCCGAGCTACCACGGCACCAACGTGGGCCACGCCCTGCTGGAGAACGCCCTCCCGCCCGGCACCGCGGCCCAGATCTGGACGTTCGCGTCCAACCCCCGCGCCCGCAAGTTCTTCCAGCGCGCGGGCTTCCTGCCCGACGGCGTCACGGCGACCGACCCGGACACGGACGTGCTGGAGGTACGGCTGATCCGCTGACGCCGGAGCGCGGCGGCCGTGCGGGGCGGCGGTTGCACAACGGGCTCGATCCGGCGCGGGCGGCGTGTCAGGATCTGGCGCATGAGCAGCGAGGTGAGCAGCGGGTACCACGTCGAGCTGCACGACGACCCGGCGACGGTGCTGGCCGTCGCCGGCGATCTGCTGGCCGCCGACCCGGTGGTGTGGAGCGTCGTCGCCTCGGTGACGCACCACGCCGCGCGGACGCTCCCGGCCGGCGGTCGGCCCACCTCTCCGATGTGGTGGGCGGTCGTCCGGGACGCGCGCTCCGGCGTCGTCGGCGTGGCGATGCGGACCATGCCGCACGCGCCGCACACGGTCTGGGTGCCCGCCCTGCCGGACGACGCGGCGCGGCTGCTGGCCCGCACTGCCCTGGACCACACCGCCCGGGCCGGCGAACCGGCGCTGACCTCGGCGAACGGCGCCCGGTCCGCCGTCCGCGCGTACACGGACGAGGTGCTGCGGGCCACGGGCGGCACCGTGCACGAGGGCCGTCCGGACCGCCTCTGGGAGGCCCGGGCGGTCACGCGCCCCGAGCCCGCGCCGCCGGGCCGCGCACGCCGGGCCACGCTCGCCGACCTCGCCCTGGTCGAGGAGTGGTTCGCCGTCTTCCACGCCGACGCGGACGCCCAGGCCGGACGCGCCCCCGAGGCCGAACCGCTGCGGATCGGCGGCGCCCGCGGCCGGATCCTGGACGGCGACATCTGGCTGTGGGACGTCGGCGGCGAGAGCGTGCAGCTCACGGCCGCGCGGCCGCCGTCGTTCGGCGTGGTGCGGATCGGGCCGGTCTACACGCCCGCGGCGCACCGCGGGCGCGGGTACGCCCGGGCGCTCGTCGCCGACGTCGCCCAGCGGGTGCTCGACGCCGGCGACCGGGTCTGCCTCTACACCGACCGGGACAACCCCGTGTCGAACCGGACGTACGCCGCGATCGGCTTCGAGCCGGTGCTCGACCAGGTCAACCTGGCGATCGACCCCGCACCGGCCGCCGTGCCGGGACGAGCGAAGGAGAGCTGATGGGACGCAGGGCGATCATCTTCCACGGGACGAACGCCGACCCGGCGTGGATCTGGTACCCGTGGCTCGCGGACCGGCTGCGGGCACGCGGGTACGACGTCGAGACGCCGCACCACCCCGGCACCAACGTCGAGCCGATCGCCACGTTCCTGCCCACGGTGCTGGACGCGCACACGTTCGACGAGGACACGGTGCTCGTGGGACACTCGGGCGGGGCGGCGCTGCTGCTCGCGCTCCTGGAGCACCTGGACGTCACCGTGGCGCAGGCGGTGCTGGTGGGCGGCTACTCGACCAACCCGAACCCCGGGCCCGAGCCGGTTCTCCAGGAGTCCTACGACTGGGACGCCATCCGGGCACACGCCCGCGACCTCGTCTTCCTCAACTCGGTGACCGACGAGTTCGGCTGCGACGCCGAGCAGGGCCGCGCCATGTTCGACCGCCTGGGCGGCACGCTCGTGGTGCGCGACGACGGGCACTTCACGACGGACACGCTGGAGATCGCGGACCGGCTGATCCCCTGAGTGCGGGGCCGGGCCGGTGGGTCACAATGGGCTCATGGCTACCGAGCTCTGGATCACCGGCGACCCCGACACGGACCGGCTGCTGAGCGACGATCCCTTCGCGCTGCTCGTGGGCATGCTGTTGGACCAACAGTTCCCGATGGAACATGCCTTCGCCGGCCCCGGCAAGATCCGCGACCGCATGGGCTCCTTCGACGTGCGCGCCATCGCGGAGGCGGACCCCGACGAGTTCGTGGCGCTGGCGACGACGCCCCCGGCCATCCACCGCTACGGCCGGTCCATGGCGGGCCGCGTCCTGGAGCTCGCGCACACCGTGGTGGACGAGTACGACGGCGACGCCTCCCGGATCTGGACCGACCCCGGCGCCGACGGCGACGCTCCCACCGGCCGCGAGGTGCTCCGACGGCTCAACGCGCTGCCCGGGTACGGGGAGCGCAAGGCCAAGATCTTCCTGGCGCTGCTCGGCAAGCAGCGCGGCGTGCGGCCGGAGGGCTGGCGGGAGGCGGCGGGCGAGTTCGGCGAGGAGGGCTCGCGCCGCTCGATCGCGGACGTGACCAGCACCGAGACGCTGCAGGAGGTCCGGGCGTTCAAGAAGGCGCAGAAGGCGGCGGCCAAGGCCACGGGCTGACGCGGGTGCTCTGATCCGCTGACGGCTCCCCACGTGTCAGGGGCCGGGGACCAACCGGTGTTCCGGTGACCACGCCGTCGATGAA
Organism: Promicromonospora sp. NPDC052451; assembly: GCF_044547525.1. NCBI lineage: Bacteria > Bacillati > Actinomycetota > Actinomycetes > Micrococcales > Promicromonosporaceae > Promicromonospora > Promicromonospora sp. NPDC052451. The sequence continues at coordinate 34,204 of NZ_JBIUAP010000014.1, read as the reverse complement.
CTCCCGGACCACGAAGGGGCTGGCCAACGCGGCCGCGGTGGCTCCCAGCAGGACCACGCCGAGAGCGGCCAGGCGCCTGCCCTCCCGCCGGAAGTACGGCCAGAGGAACAGCCAGTCGCCGCGTGCGGCACGTCGTCGTGCCATGCTCCCCCGTCCCCGGCCCGGTCCCTCAGAGTGATCGATCACTGTCGCGCTCGGTAGGTTACGAGCCCGCCGACGTCGGCACAACCCCGTCCTTGACATGCGCCTTCGCGCGGCGCAACACTGTGACAGATATCGTCACAGTGTCACAAGGGGGAATCGTGGTCGACGGCGAACAGCGCCGGGACGCCCTGCTCGACGCCGCCACCGGCGTGCTGCTGAGCCGCGGCTACGACAAGCTGACCATGGTGGACGTCGCCGAGGCGGCGGGCCTGAGCCGCACGATCGTCTACCGGCACTTCGCCTCGAAGCGCGAGCTGGTCGACGCCGTCGCCGCCCGCGCCCTCGGCGGCTACGCCGTCCGCTGGCGCACCGCCCTGTCCGAGGAGCCCCGGCCGGGCACGCCGGGCAGCATCTACCGCGCCGGCTTCCGGGTGGTGGCGGCCGACCCGCTGCTCACGGCGATCGCCACCCGCGACCCGCAGGTGTTCGGGCGCTACCTGCGCGACCCGGAGGCGACCATGCCCGGCCCTGCCGGACCGGAGTTCCTCGGCCTGTTCCTGCGCCGCCAGCAGGAGGCGGGCGTCGTCCGGCCGGGCGTCGACATCGCGTCGGTGGCCGCCGTCCTGGAGGCCCTCACGGCCGCGATCATGCGCGCCGTCCAGGAGCACCAGGGCCGCCCCGGCAGCCCCTCGCCCGACGCCCTGATCGACACCGTCACCGAGATGATCGACCGGATGCTGACGCCACCGGACGTGGACACCGAGGCGGCCCTGGCGCTGCTCGACGGTGTCCTCGATGCGGGCGCCGGGACACCGGCCCAGGCCTGACCCGCGCACGTCGGAAGGATTCCCATGCAGATCACCCTCCTCACGGCCGGCTCGCGCGGCGACGTCGAGCCGCTGTTCAGCCTGGCCCTGGCGCTCCGCGACCAGGGCCACGACCCGACGGTGGTCGGTTCACCGGACTTCGCCGGCCTGGCCGCGTCGTACGGCGTGGACTTCGACGCGTTCGGCCCGACCCTGCCCCGGTATGCCGACAACCCGGAGCTCGTGGAGCTGGTCGAATCGGGCAACATGCTGCGGTTCATGGCCTACGGAGCCAGGAACCGCAAGCAGATGCTGCCGCAGGTCATCAGCGACATCTGGCGCGTCACGAAGAACAGCGAGGCGATGCTCTACAAGGGCCCCACCGCGCTCTACGGCTACAGCGTGGCCGAGAAGCTCGGCATCCCGTGCGCCGACCTGCAGTTCTTTCCCGTCACGCCCACCCGCGAGTTCCCGCCGTTCCTCCTCGGCGACGGGCGCCGGCACGGCGCCCTGCGCGACCGGGCCGCCTGGTGGGCCGCGGACCAGATGACCTGGCGCGCGATGCAGCAGCCGGGGGTGAACCGCCAGCGCCGGGAGGTCCTCGGGCTGCCGCCGCTGCGGACGAACGCGCGCCTGCTCCAGGACCGGCAGGGCATGCCGCTGTACTACGCGTACAGCCCGCTGGTGCTGCCCCGTCCCGCCGACTGGCACCCCCGCATCCAGGTCACGGGCTACCTGCCGACCAGCAGGCCCGCCGGGTGGGAGCCGCCCGCCGAGCTGGCGCGGTTCCTCGACGCGGGCGAGCCACCCGTCTCGTTCGGCCTGGGCAGCGTGCCGACGGCGCACCCCGGGCGGCTCGTCGACGCGTTCCTGGAAGCCCTGGACCGCACCGGGCGCCGCGGCATCCTGATCAGCGGCTGGGCCGACCTCGGCCGCGACCGCGAGCTCCCGGAGCACGTGCTGCGCATCGACTCCGCGCCGTACGACTGGCTGTTCCCCCGCCTCGCCGCGGCCGTGCACCACGGAGGCGCCGGGACGACGGCGGCCGGGCTGCGCGCCGGCATCCCGTCGATCGTCACGCCGGTGGCCGTGGACCAGTTCAGCTGGGGCCGCCGGGTGGCCGAGCTCGGCGTCGGTCCCGACCCGGTCCCGGTGAAGCAGCTCGACGCCGACCGCCTCACCGCGGCGATCACCCGGGCGACCACCGACGAGGCGATGCGCGAGCGCGCCGCCGACCTGGGCGAACGCCTGCGGCAGGAGGACGGCGCCGGGCGGACGGCCGAGCTGTTCACGCAGTACCTGCGCACGACGGGGGCACGGGCGGCGCACTGAGCTCGCCACCCGGCCCGTCCGACGGCGGCCGCCGCCCCGCGCCGGACGAGCCGGCACCGGGCGGCGACCCGTGGCTCAGCCGGTGACGACGAGGCCCTCGGCCGGCTGACCGGGGACCGTCGGGACGGGCCTCGGCTCGCCCTGGTCCGAGGGAGCAGTCCGGGGAGCGGCCGGCGCGGGCGACGGCTCGCCCCGTCCGGAGGTCGCGGGCTCCCCGGGCACCGTGGGCACGGGCGACGGCTCGGCCGGGTCGGCCGGTGCGGCCTCACCCGGAGCCGCCTCGTCCGGCGCGACCGGGACCGGCGACGCCTCGGACGCGGCGTCGGCCCCGGTGTCGCGGGGCCCGGCCTCGGCGGGCGCGGGAGCCTTCGGGTGCTGCGCCGCCTCGGCGGGGACGGTCGGCGCGGGCGCCGTGTCCTCGGCCGCGGCGGCCTGCGTGCAGGCCGTGGCCAGCAGCGCCACGGCGAGCGCGCCGCCCGCGGCGGCGACCCCGCGGGCCACCGGACCCCGCAGGGCACGCCGACGCCGGGACGCGCTGGTGGTGGACGGGACAGGAGTGTTGGATGCGTTGAGAGTCACGTGGTGGTCAGTGTGCGCCGGAACGCTCCCCATGACGGCCCGGCCGTGTGACGTGGTCCACACCGGGCCGGCTGTCATGGACGAGACGCTGCCGGACACCGACCCCTGTGCAGACCCGCGCCCACCGACCCGACGCCGCCCGACGCCGCCCCACCTGGAGACCACGCTGACCACCGACACCGAGCCGCGCGAACCCGCCCCGGCCCCGCTCACCCCGGAGCAGACCGAGTCGCTCTTCGCCGAGCACGCGCACGCCGTGCACCGGTACGCCCGGACGCGGCTCGGGGCCGCCGAGGCGGAGGACGTCGTGGCCGAGGTGTTCGCCATCGCCTGGCGCAAGGGGGCGGTCCCCGACGAGCCGCGCGCCTGGTTGCTCGCGGTGGCCCGGCGGGTGCTGGCCAACCAGGTGCGGGCCGAACGGCGGCGGACCGCGCTCGCCGAACGGGCCGGGCGGCACCCTGCGGCCCCCGGCGGGGACGACGCGCGGCTGGTCGACGAGCTCGACGTCCTGCACCGGGCCCTGGACCTCCTGCGGCCCGCGGACCGCGAGGTGGTCGAGCTGCTGGCGGCCGCGGAGCTGAGCACCGCCGAGATCGCACGCGTGCTGGGCTGCTCCACGCCGTCCGCCGCCACCCGCGTGTACCGGGCCCGACGCCGCCTGCGTGCCGCCTACCGCACCGTGACCGAAGGGCAGGAGAACTGAGATGGGACGAAGGGACGATGCCCTGACCCGCGCCCGGCGGGCCCTGAGCGAGGTCGACGGCGAGCTGGACCTGGCCCGTACGCGGGCCGACGCGCTCGCGCGGGCACGGTCCGGCCCCGGCGTGCTCCCCGACGACGGCGGAGCGCCCGTGACGGAGGTCGAGATCCTCCGGCACGGTCAGCGCCCCACGCTCCCGCGCGTGCGCACGCGGGTCTGGGCCCTGGCCGCCGCGCTGGCACTGCTCGGCGGCGCCGCGACCGGCGTCGTCGCGTCGTGGCCGGAGCCGGAGCCGGAGCGGGCCGTACCCGGCGGGACGGTCTCGCCTGCGCCCGCGCCCGACCTGCCCGGGACTCCCGGGACGGGATCGACGTCCGGGCCGGGCGAATGCCTGCCGTCGGGGCTGGCCGTGCCCACCCCGGCGGGCTCCACGCGGCCCACCGACCAGCCCCGGCCGTCGGAGAGCTGCCCCACCGACCCCGCCCCGCTCCCGTCGCCGGCCGGCTGACGGCGCCCGGCGGCTGACGGCGCCCGGCTCAGCGCCGCCGGTAGGCGGTCGCCAGCACCGAGACGGTGACCCGCCCGGGCAGGTCGTCGTCGGACAGCTCGGCCGCCGTCACGTGACGTGCGCTGGGTGTCATGAGCACCAGGTCGAGCGCCTCCTGGCGAGTCAGCGGGGTCACGTACTCGACCTCGTGCGTGCGCACCGCCTCGAACCACGGGTCGAGCGCGTCGTGCAGGCGCCGCTCCTTGTCGGGGTCGACGGCCACCATCCGCGCGACCTGGCGGCGCAGCTCGGCCAGGTGCCCGCCGAACGGCCGTACCACCACGAGCACGCCACCCGGGCGCAGCACCCGGTGGAACTCGGCCGGGTTGCGCGGGGCGAACACGTCCAGCACCACGTCGACCTGCTCCGTCGCGACCGGGAACGGCCGGAACACGTCCCAGGTCGCCGCGGCGGCCCGGGCGTGGGCCTTCGCCGCCACGCGCAGCGCGTGCGCGGACGTGTCCAGCCCGAGGCCGACGGAGCCCGGGAGGGCGTCCAGCACACCGGCGAGGTAGTAGCCGGTGCCGCACCCGACGTCGAGCACGGTCGCGGGCCGGTCGACCGGGCCGGCCCCGCCGGCCAGGCCGGCCACGGCGTCGCGCACCGGCGCGTACCGGCCCGCAGCCAGGAAGTCGCGCCGCGCCCGCGCCATGGGGCCGTCGTCCCCGCTGGTCGCCCGTGCGCCGGTCAGCAGGCCGGCGTACCCGTGCCGGGCCACGTCGAAGCTGTGCCGCCGCGGGCAGCGCAGCGCGCCGTCACCGGGCGACAGGCCGGCACCGCAGGCGGGGCAGCGCAGCACCGGCAGGATCAGGTCGAGGGCGGGCGGCAGGGGGACGGGCACTGTGGGGGCTCCTGGCAGGCGACGGGCGACGGCGGGACGGACGGGACGAGTCAGACGCGGTCCTCGGGCACCGGGTTGGCCGCCCGCCCCTCGGTCGACAGGAGCAGCACGACGGCGTCGGACCGCAGGCCGATGGCCCGGCGCCACCCGGCCTGGCCCAGCACGAGGCGCGCGGCGGCGAGGCTCGCCGCGCCGCACGGCCCGGAGTCGACGCCGAGCCGCGCGAGGTCGTCCACGGCGCCGGCCGCCTGGTCGTCCGAGACGGTGACGGCGCCGTCCAGGCCGTCGCGCAGCACCGGCCACGCGAGCGCCGAGACGGTGCCGCACGCCAGGCCGGTCATGATCGTCTCGCCGGCAGGCACCGTCACCGGCTCGCCGGCGCGCAGCGACGCCACCAGCGGGGCCGCACGGTCGGGTTCGACGGCCAGCAGCGTGCCCCCGGTGCCCGCGGCGCGGTAGTGGCCCACCACCGCCTGGGCGAGCGATCCGACGCCGACCGGCACCACCACCAGGTCGGGCGCCCCGAGGCCGAGCGCGGCGAGCTGGTCGTCGGCCTCGTGGCAGAGGGTCGCGTAGCCGTCGACGATCCAGCGCGGGATCTCCGTGTATCCGGCCCAGGCGGTGTCCTGCACCAGCACGGCCGCCGGGTCGGCGTCCGCGTCGGCGGCGGCTCGGGCCACGGCGGCGTCGTAGTCGCCGTCGACCACCACGGTTCGGGCGCCCTCGCCGGCGATCGCCGTGCGGGCCTCCTGCGTGACCCCCGGCGGGTGGTAGACGGTGGCGGCGGCGCCCACGAGGGACGCGACGTGCGCGACGGCGCGGCCGTGGTTGCCGTCCGTGGCGGCGTACAGCCGCACGTCCCGGCCGCGGACGGCGGCGCGCACCGCGTCCAGCGTGAGCGCCGCCGCGCCGAACCGCCGGGCCAGGGCGCGCACCGTCGCGTACGACGCACCGAGCACCTTGAACGACGGCAGCCCGAACCGCCCGGCCTCCTCCTTGACGAGCACCCGCCCGACGCCCAGCTCGGTGGCGAGCCGGGGCAGGTCGCGCAGCGGCGTCGGCGCGTATCCGGGCAGGGTGCGGTGGAAGTCGATGGCGGGCACGTGCTCGATTGTCCCCGACCGGCGCGACCCCGGCCGACCGGTCAGACCAGGGCGACCGCCGCGAGCGCCGTCGCCGCCACCCCGCAGGCCGTGCGCACGTGGTTCCAGCGCGTCCACGGCCGCCACGTGGCACGCCAGCCGGCGGCCTTGTCGGGGGCCGCGAGGAGGCGGTTGTTGAGGGGCACGTTCCCGGCCATGGTCACGCCGAAGGTGCCGACGAGGTAGACGGCGGCCGCCGCGAGGACCCATCCGCCGCCGTCGTGCCCGTCGACCAGGCCCCAGATGCCGGTGACGCCGGGGACCAGCAGGGCGCCGAAGAAGACGCTCATGAACGCGGGCAGCACCGCGGTCTCGTTGATGCCGTTCATCGCGGCGCCCGCGGCGTCGTCGGAGGCCCGCGCGAGGCCGCTCATGACGAACGACGAGAACCCGAAGAACACGCCCGCGGACAGCCCCAGCAGTACCACCGAGGCCACGGCGAAGATCGTCCAGAGCATCGAAGCCTCCCGGTCGGCGCACCAGTGCGGTGAACGGCAGCAACTCTCGCAGAACGGGCCTGGATGGTCCAACCTGGGTGCCGGTCGTGAGACGGCGTCCATGTCGGGCCGTCCGGGGCGAGCCGGGCACGGTGCGCGACGGTCCGGTAACAGATCGGGCACACCGGACACTTTCACCACACGGAGTGTCAGTGTGCCGTGGAACACTTCGGGTCATGCTCGAACTTGCCACCGGAACCGGGCTCGCGCTGTCGGCGGGCCTCAACGCATGGATCCCGCTCATCTTCCTCGGCGTGCTCTCGCGCTTCACGGACCTCGTGGAGCTGCCCGGCACGTGGGCGTGGCTGGAGAACGGCTGGGTGCTGGCGATCCTGTCGGTGCTCCTGGTGCTCGAGTTCGCCGCGGACAAGATCCCCGTGCTGGACTCGGTGAACGACGTGGTCCAGACCGTCGTGCGCCCCACCGCGGGCGGCATCGCCTTCGGGGCGGGCTCCATGTCGGAGACCGCGACGGTCACCGACCCGAGCGCCTTCGTGCAGTCCGGGCAGTGGATCCCGATCGTCGCGGGCATCGTCCTGGCCCTGGGCACGCACGCCGCCAAGGCGGGCGGGCGCGTGGTGGCGAACACAGTCTCGGGCGGCACGGCGGCGCCCGTGGTCAGCGCCGCGGAGGACGTCACCAGCGTCGGCCTCGGCTTCCTGTCCGTGCTCGCCCCGCTCGCGATCGTCCCCGTGATGATCCTGTTCGTGATCGGTGCGATCCTGCTGATCAGAAGTCTGATCAAGCATCGCCGCGCCCGCGCGGCGGGACACGGCGGCGAGGATGCCTACTACGTCTGAGGTCCGCGCCCTCCAGCGCGCCCGGCTCACCGCGGTGGGCCTCGGCGCGCTGCGGGAGGGCGACGGCGCCGACCTGCCCGCGGTCGTCCGCGGGCTCGGCGCCGTGCAGGCGCAGGAGCCGCACTCCTCCGCCTGGGGCCTCGCGCAGCGGCTGACCGCCCCGGTCACGCTCGCCGGGGTGCAGGCCGCCCTGGCCGAGGGGACGGTGCTGCGCACGCACGTGCTGCGACCCACCTGGCACTACGTCACGCCCGAGGACCTGGCCCCGCTCATGACGGCGACGGCGCCCCGGGTGCGCCGGGCGATGCTCTCGGCGGAGCGGCCCCGGGGCTTCGACCACGCACTGCTCCCCCGCCGGCACGGCGTGATCGCCGACGCGCTGGCGGGCGGGCCGCTCACCCGCAAGGAGATCGGCGCCGTGCTGGCCGAGGCGGAGGGCGAGCCCCTGGACGCGTGGCACCTGGGCCAGGTCATGATGCACGCGGAGCTCGACCTCCTCGTCGCGAGCGGTCCGATGCGGGGCAAGCAGCCCACCTACCGGCTGCTGCCCGAGCAGAAGACCTGGGACGAGGAGGCTGCCCGCGTGCACCTGGCCCGCGCGTACGTGCGGGGGCACGGCCCGTGCCGCGCCGAGGACGTGGCCTGGTGGGGCACCCTGACCAAGGGCGCGGCGCGCGCCGCGGTGGCGGACGCCGGGCTCACCCGGCACGAGGTCGCCGGCCTGACGCTCTGGGCCGACGGCGACCTGCCCGACCCCGCGCCGCCGGGCACCGTCCGGCTGCTGTCGGTGTACGACGAGCTCTTCTGCCACGACTTCAAGGGCTGGCCCGCACTGACCCGCCTCGCGATGCCGAGCCGGTGGCTCTACACGGGCCTGGTGGTGGTGGACGGGATGATCGCGGGCGGCTGGGCCCGGGTGCTCAAGACCCGCAGCGTGGAGATCACGGTCGAGCTGACGGACGAGCCGACCGCGGCGGTGTGGGCGTCCCTGGAGGCGGAGGCCGCACGCTACGGCGCGTTCTGCGAGCTGGAACCCGTGCTGCGCCGCGGTGCGGTGGGCAAGGGCACGATCGGCTGACCGCTACCCGGCCGTCCCCGGGCGTGCCGGGTGGCGCGGGGCCGGGCGCAGTCGGCAGACTCCCCACATGACTCGCATCGCCGTCGAAGGCCAGGCCACGCGCACGCACGCCGCCGAACGTGGCACCGTCCACCTGCACGTCGCGTTCTCCGGGACCCTCCGCAACGACGTGGTCGAGCAGGTGGCCCGCACCCACACCGTGCTCGTGGACCAGGCCAAGGCGCACGTCGCCGACGGCGTCGCGGAGCGGTGGGACTCGGAGTCGGTGCACTCCTACGTCTACGACGACCGGGTGCGCAGCTCGCAGTCGGGCGGCAAGCAGCGGGTCCGCCGGTTCCGCGCGTCGGCCCGCCTGTCCGTCACGTTCCGCGACTTCGAGATCCTGTCCACCTGGCTCGCTGACATCATGGACGTCGACGGCGTCGAGATCGACCGGCTCAGCTGGACGCTGACCGACGAGACGCGCAAGGCCCTGCTCGCCGAGGCCCGCATCGAGGCGGCCGAGGAGACGGCGCTGCGCGCGCAGGCGTACGCGGACGCGCTGGGCCTCGGCCCCGTCGCACCCGTCGCGATCTACGAGGCGGGCCTGCGCGGCGGCGGTGACGGCGGCGGCCACGTGCCCATGTACGCCATGCGGGCGGGCGCCATGGCCGAGCCCGGGGGCGGCGCGCACGTCGAGCTCCAGCCGCAGGACATCGACGTGGCGGTCACGCTGTCCGCGGACTACGAGGCAGGCCCCGCCGCCCAGGGCTGACCCGCCCGGCCGGCGGCGAGCACGCCCGCGTCGCGCAGCCGGCGCAGCACCAGCTCGTGGGGCACCGCGGTCGCCGTACCCCGGTGCCCCACGGTCGTGGTGGCCGTGAGCACCGAGTTCAGCAGCGCCTCCTCCACGGCGTCCATCGTGGCGGCGAACAGCGGGTCCAGGTCGCCGTCGGCCACCTCGGCCGCACGCGGCACCCCCTCGGCCGACGCCGCGCCCGGGGTGCTGAACGCGAGCGCGTAGTCGCCGCTGCCGCCGGTGAAGTCGGAACCCACCCGCCCCATGGCGAAGACGGCCCGGCGCGCGACGCGCCCGAGCTGCCGGGCGTCGAGGGGCGCGTCGGTCGCGACGACGATCATGCAGGAGTTGCCCTCCGGCTCCGGCCCTCCGGTGCCCGGCCGGTCCGTCCCGGCCGGCACAGCGCCGTCGTCGGCCGGGATCGGCACGCCGCGCACGGTGAGCGTCCCCGAGAAGTTGGACTGGACCAGCGCACCCACCGTCCAGTCGCCCACCAGGCGCGACGACGTGCCGATGCCGCCCTTGAACCCGAGCGCCATGGTGCCGGTCCCGGCACCGACGCATCCCTCGGCCACCGCGCCCGGGGTCGCGCCGTCGAGCGCGGCGAGCACGTGCGCCTCCGTGACGGGACGCGCGCGGATGTCACTGAGCCGCCCGTCGTTGGTCTCGCCCACCACGGGGTTGAGCGTACGGGTGGTCTCGTGACCGGGGCTCGCGAGCACGTAGGTGACCAGGGCGTCCGCGGCCCGGAACGCGCTGAGGGTCGCGGTGAGCAGGATCGGCGTCTCGAGGGCGCCGAGCTCCGCGACCTGCGTGGCCCCGATCAGCTTGCCGAACCCGTTCCCGACGAACAGCCCGCACGGCAGGCTGCAGCGGTCGGGGCCAAGGGCGTCGGGGACGATCGCGGTCACGCCGGTGTGCAGCCGCGGCGGGTCCACGATGGTGGTGTGCCCCACCCGCACCCCGGGCACGTCGGTCAGGGCGTTGTGCACCCCGGTGGGCAGGGCGCCCACGACGATCCCGAGGTCGCGGGTGCGTCGGGCGGTGAGCTCGTCGTCGGTCATGACACCAGGATCGCCGACGACGACGCCGGTCAGCTCACCGTGAGCTGCTCGTCCCCGAAGTCCGCGACCAGGTGCAGCATGCCGCCGAGTGCCGTGACGTACCGCCGCAGCCCCCGGCGCAGAATGGACCACGTGCGCCTCGACGTCGACACCTGCCGCGCCCGGTTCGGGGCGGCCCGGCACGCCTACCTCGCCACGGCCGGCGACGACGGCGTGCCGCACCTCGTGCCGGTGACGTTCGCGCTGATCAGCGAGCCGGGCGCTGACGGGCCGCGCGACGCCGTGGTCATCGCCGTCGACCACAAGCCGAAGACGACGCGGGACCTGCGGCGCCTGCGCAACGTCGCGGAGAACCCGCACGCCGGCCTCCTCGCCGACCGGTACGACGACGACTGGGCGCAGCTGTGGTGGGTGCGGGCGGACGGCCTCGCCGCCGTCGTGCACGACGGCGAGGCGCGCGCGGCGGCGCTGGACGCGCTCGCCGCGCGGTACCCGCAGTACCGCGAGCACCGGCCGGACGGCCCGGTGCTCCGGGTCCGGGTGACCCGGTGGTCCGGCTGGGCCCACGGCTGATCCGCCCGGCGAGGGGGCCTCGACGGGCGGAGCCGGTCAGGTCAGACCCACTGGACGAGCTGCCAGACGATCCCGTTCGGGTCCGCGAACTGGCAGTAGCGCTCGCCCCACGGCTCGGTCTCCGGTGGCGTGACGACCTCGGCCCCCGCCGCGGAGATGCGCGCGAACTCCGCGTCCAGGTCGTCCACGACGAACGCGATCAGCAGGCCCTGACCCGCCGGGCCGGCGATGCGCTCGGGCTTGAAGGTGCCGAGCCCGACCCGCAGGAACACGATGTTGACGCCGGCGGTCGGGTGGGTGAGCGAGACGAAGCCGTCGTCGGACATGGCCTCGGTGAACCCGAGGTGCCGCCGGGCGAACTCGGCGGAGGCCGCGACGTCGGGCACGTTGAGGGACAGGGCGGTGGCGGTGATGTTCACGCGGGCTCCTTGCAGGTCAGGGCATCGATCAGAACCTTGTACGGCGTACAACGTAAGATGGTTGCAGAATGTTCCCGGCCCGTCACCCGATTTCTGGAGACCCATGCCCCGCGAGCTGATCGACCTGCTCTGGCGCGACCACCCGGCCGCGCCGCAGGGCGGCGCACGCGGCCCGCGGTCCCGCGTCACCACGAGCGCGGTGGTCGACGCCGCCTGCGCCCTGGCCGACGCCGAGGGCCTCGCCGCCGTCTCGGTACGCCGCCTGGGCGAGGCGCTGGGCATCTCGACGATGTCGGTCTACACGCACGTCAACGGCCGCGACGACCTGCTGGTGCTGATGGCCGACACCACCTACGCGCGCATGGCGCGGCCCGACCACGGCGCCGCCGGCTGGCGGGACCGGGTGCGCCGGGTGGCCGGGGCGAACCTCGCCCTGCTGCTGGAGCACCCGTGGCTCCTGGAGATCGACGACGAGCGCACGGCGTTCGGCCCGGGCACCATCGCCAGGTACGACCACGAGCTGCACGCGCTGGACCCGCTCGGCCTGGACGACGTGGCCCGCGACGCGGCGCTCACCTTCGTGCTCGACTTCGTGCGCGGCGCCGCGCGGGCCAGGCGCCGGGCGCCGCAAGCCGACGAGATGCCGCAGGCGTGGGCCCGGTGGGCGGGCCGGCTCGCGGAGTACCTCGGGGACGCGCACCCGCTCGCGCAGCGGGTGGGCAGCGCCGCGGGCGAGGCGATGAACGCGCCGTCCAGCCCCGCCCACGCGTGGGAGTTCGGCCTGGCCCGCGTGCTCGACGCCCTGGGCGCCCTGGAGGAGCCGGACGCCTGAGCATCCACCCCGCCGCAGAGCACGTCAGGGCTGGTGGGGGTCCTCGTTACGCAGGCGCGGCTCCGTGCGGTTCTTCGGCTTCACGCCTGACTTGTCGGCGTAGAAGGCGCGGATCGCGTCCATGTCGGAACGGACGTCGCCCGTGAGCTCGATGCTCGGCCCGAGGCCCGCGACCTTGGCGACGCCGTCGACGTAACCGAGGGTCACGGGAAGGCCCGCCTTGAGCGCGATCCGGTAGAAGCCCGACTTCCAGTACCCGGACCCGGCGCCGCGCGTGCCCTCCGGCGTCACGACGAGATGGAACTCCTCGCCGCGCGCCACGGCGTCGAGGATCTCGTCCACGATGCTCGCCGGGTCCTTCCGGTCGACCGGGATGCCGCCGAGCGAGCGCATGACGGCGCCCATCGGCCCCTTGAACCAGGAGTCCTTGATGAGGAACCGGATCCTGAGGTCCATGTCGAACGCGATGGCCAGCATGAGGAAGAAGTCGGTGTTCGACGTGTGCGGGGCGCCGATGAAGACCGTGGGCCGGGTCGGGGCCGGTTCGGAGCGCATCCGGTAGCCGGTGACGGCCCAGATCAGTCGCGCGACGGCCCGGCGGATGGTGCGTGACATCGTCGTCCTCGAGTCGGGGGTGGATCGGTGGAGACCTGCGGAAAACAGGCAGAATCTCAATTCTGACAGACCCTGCGAGAGGTCAACGACCCGCCCGCGCCACCCGTTCCCGGCCCCGCAGCAGGGGCCGCAGGCTGCTCCCGGCCAGGCGCAGCAGCCCGCGCGAGCCGGCCGACTGCTCGTCGAACAGCATGAGCGCCACGTGCGCCATCGCCTCGTCCGACGCCGCCACCGCACGGGTCGCGATGCCCGCCCAGAGCCGGGAGCTCATGAGCCGCTGCGCCAGGTAGCACTCCCGGTAGTGCCGGGCGAACCGGCGCTGGTGCGCCCGCTCGAAGCCGGCCAGCGCAGCCGGCAGCCGCTCCCCGCGCCAGTCCTGGCCCGCGCGGTCGAGCGCCCCGAGGTGCTCCGCGAGCTGCACACCCGCCGCCATGCCGTAGAAGATGCCCTCGCCGCTCAGCGGGTTGATGGTCGCGGCGGCGTCACCGAGCAGCACCGCGGCGCGCCCCGGCGCCGTCATCGGGGTGCGGGCCGCGGCGTGCGGCAGCTGGTGCGTCGCGATCCGCTCCAGCCCGGACACCTCGAACCCGCGCCGGCGCAGGTCCTCGACGTACAGGTCGAACAGGTCGCGCAGGGTGCGGCCGTGCCGCTCGGTCTGCCGCCGCAGGTGCTCCACCGGGAGGCCGACGCCGATGTTGGCACCGTCGCCGGGCAGCGGGAAGACCCAGCCGTAGACCGGCAGGAGGGACTCGAGGAAGTCGAACCGCAGCGTGTCGCTCACCGGCTTCTCCGGGTGCGTCACCGTGCCGTAGGCGCGCATCGCGACGTGCGTGTGCCGCATCGGGGGACGCTCGACGCCGAGGGTCCGCCGCACCGCGGAGTAGGCGCCGTCCGCCCCGATCACCAGGTCGAACGTCGTGTCGCCGTCGGGCAGCGGGACCTGCTCCGCACCCGTCACCGGCGTCATGCCAGGGAACGCGACACCCTCGCGGACCTCCGCGCCCGCGTCGCGGGCCGCCCCCAGCAGCAGGTCGTCCAGCACCAGCCGCGGCGTGACGTACCCGGCCAGGTCGTGACCGTCCATGAACGGGCCGCGCGCGAACGCCTCCACACCGCCCGGACCGCTGATGGCCACGGACATCGGCATGTGGAAGCGGTCCAGCAGGCCCGACAGGCCCAGCCCGTCGAGCACGCGCCGCGCACCCGGGCCGAGGCCGTCGCCGCAGGTCTTGTCGCGCGGGAACGTCGCCTTGTCGATCACCGTGACGTGCGCGCCGGGCAGCTCGCGCCGCAGGGCCACCGCGGTCGCGGCCCCGGTGGGACCACCGCCCACGACCAGGATCCGGGGTGCGTTGTCGCCGACCACGCCGTCGACCCTAGTCCCGCGCCCGCCGCCGGGCCAGGGCGGGCACGGTGCCGGCCGGCCGGGCGACCGGCAGCTCGGCGGGCCGGCTCAGCGCCGTGACCTGCGGTCGGTGACGTCCTCGGCCGTCCCCGGGATCGTCTTTCCCGACGGCGCGGGGCCCGGGCGCCGGGCGTCCGACGACGTGCTGCCCGGCGCCGCGCCGTCCGCCGGGGCGTTGCCGCCCTGGGGGGCCGTGCCGGTCGCGCCCGGGTCCGTGCGGTGCCTGCGGAAGCGCTGCACCGCCTTGAAGAGCGTGACCCCGGCGATGACGATCGCGATCGCGTCGTCACCCAGGCCGAGCGGCCCCAGCACACCCTCCGACAGCAGGTCGATCGGGCTCGCCACGTACCCCGCGCCCGCGATGAACGTGAGGATCTCCTGCCAGGTGAACTTCCTGGGATCCTTGCCCCGCTTGTTTTCCTCGCCCATGCCCCGGAACGTAACGGAGAACGGGGCGACTCGCCAGGGATGTACGAATCATCCGGTTCGTGACGTCCGACTCAGACGTCGATCGGGCGCCTGTCCTCCACGAGACGCGACGTGTACCCCGCGCCCACCAGCCGGTCGAACGACCCCAGCACCTCGTCCGGCACGTCCTCCTCGTGCGCGATGAAGCCGAGCTCGGCGTAGAGGGTGAGCCGCTGCGTCTCGCCGACGAGCATGTCGACCACGCGGTCGGCGTCACCGATGGTCTCGACGTACGCGTCGAGCCCGAGGGGCCGCGAGACGCACAGCACGTCGACCTCCGGCCAGACCACCCGGCACGTCGCGAACGCACGCCGCTGCTGGTACGGGTGGGAGACGAGGAGCACGGAGGACGGCTCGATGTCGTGCTCCGCGAGCACCTTGCGGCTGTACTCCAGGTTCTCGCTGGTGTTCGTGGCCGCCGGCTCCACGAGCACCGCGCCGGCGGGCACGCCACGGGCCACCGCGTGGTCGCGGTAGCCGAAGGCCTCCCCCTCCGGGAAGGCGTCGACCGTGGTGGGCGCGTTCGCCCCGGTGAAGACGATCTGCTGGAACAGACCCTCGAGGTAGAGGTCGGCGGTGTAGTCGGCGACCCCCAGGTCGTGACCGCCCAGGCCGATGCAGACGTCGACGGCGCGCGGCTCGTGCCGCAGGTCGTGGAACGCCCACAGCGTCTCTACGTCCTCCCGCACCGCGGCGGGGATCATGACGTTCGGCATATGACGACCATATTGCTCGGTGGAACGACGGGCACGACGAGACCTCCCCTACGGAGACAAGGTAGCGGACCTGGACGAAACCGCCCCTACCGGCCGGATTCGTCCGCAGCCGCCTCCTCGTCCTTCCCGGCAGCGACCACGTGGTCCTCGAGCTTGCCCGTGAAGAGGTCGTAGTACTGCACGTGCAGGTGGTACCCGGCGCCGAGGGCGATGCGGCGGATCATCCCCAGCGTGGGCTCGACCTGCCCGGACTCGATACGGCTGATCGTGGACGTGGGGACGCCCGCCAGCACCGCCAGGGAACTCATGCTGAGCTTTCGCTCGGCACGGATCCTGACAACGATCTGGGCTGCGGTCGTGAGCAAGGCGCCCTCCCGTCGACGCTCGGACATCAAGAACGTGCCATGACGCACGACAGGGCTCGCCGGAAAGTGAAGATCTGTTTTCCGGCAAGCCCTGTGCGTCCGACTCTATACGTCTATTCCCGTCGCGGCTCATCGACAGCGGCCCGAGTCGCATGTTTCGTGCGGGGGTGCCGTACCGACACGTTCGCCTACTACTCTCAGCGCCCATGGGTACTGCGAGCTCACCGGGCGACGACCCCGCGCCCCGGCAGGCCGCCGCGCACGGGACGGGGCGCCGCGGTCAGGCGGCACGCGCCGTCCGCGCCCTCCTCCAGGAGCACCCCGCGTGGGTGCTCCTGCGGTCCAGGAACGCCGCGGCAGCCGTCGTCCTGCTGGACCGCAACCTCGGCGCCACCCGCCGCCGGCTGCCCGTGGAGCAGCTCGCCGACCGTGTCGACGACGACCTGCCCGAGCTCCGGCGTGCCGGGTTCGAGCTGCCCTACTCCGGCTGGTTCTACGTGTCCGAGTGGATCGACGAGGGTGTGCTGGTACGCCGCCGCGGCCCGCAGGGCCCGGGCGACGCCGGCACCGAGACCATCGAGCTGTCCGACGGCGCCCTGCTCGCCATCCGCTTCGTCTCCCGGCTGAGCAGGCCCCATCCCGCCGTCACCCCCTCCCGGCTCGGCGCGGTGCTGGGCGGCCTGCACGCCCTGGCCGACGAGGCCGACCCCGACCCCGAGGCACGCCTCGCCTCCCTGCTGGAGCAGCGCGCCGAGCTCGACGCACGGATCGAGCGCGCCCGCCGCGGCGACTCGGTGCCCCTGCCGCCGGCCGACGCCGCCGAGCGCGCCCGTGAGCTGCTCGCGCTCGCCGGTGACATCCCCGCCGACCTGGCCCGGGTCCGCACCGAGCTGGAACGCACCGACCGCGAGCTGCGCCGCCGGCTGCTGGAGTCCGACGGCTCGCGGGACGCGTTCCTGGACGACATCTACCGCGGCGTCGACCACCTCGCCGAGTCCGAGGCGGGCCGCGGCCTGGTCGCCTTCCGCGACCTGCTGCGCCAGGCCGAGCACACGGCGCAGGACGACGTCGGGCGCGTGCTCGACACGGTCCACCTGGCACCCGCCGAGGCGTCGGCCCTGCGCCGGCTGCTGCCCACGCTCCAGGACGCCGCCGACGAGCTCACCGACACCATGGCGAACCTGCGCCGCGCGCTCCAGCGGATGGTGCGCTCCGGCGAGCTCCCGGCGGAACGCGCGCTGCGGCGCCTGCTCGGCGAGGCGCAGGACGCCGCCCTCGCCGCCGCGGCCGACGTCGCACCCGGCACCGAGATGCGCCTCACGCTGCCGCTGGGCAGCGTCGCGCCGCGGTCCGTGGGCGGGCTCGCCCCGCACAACCCCGGGGTCGAGGACGCCGAGGCACCACAGGCCGCGCCCGCGCCACCACCCCGTGCCGTCTCGCTCTCCGCGCTGCGCGCCATGGCCCGCGACTCCGAGATCGACGTCGACGAGCTGCGCGGGCACGTGAACGACGTGATCGACCGGGCGGAGCGCGCCACCGTCGCCTCGGTGCTGGCCGCGCACCCGGCCACCCAGGGCGCGGCGAGCGTGGTCGGGCTGCTCACGCTCGCCGAGGAGCACGGCACGACCACGGGCGGCACCGAGGACGTGAGCTGGCGGTCCGCGCGCGGCGTCACCCGCCGGACCGTCCTTCCCCAGCACCAGTTCGAGGAGCGTGTCCCGTGACAGAACCCGACCTGCCCGGACCCGCCCGGGCCGACCTCCGCGCGGCACGCCCGGGCCGGCCGGCCGGCACGACGTCGTCCGCGCCGCCGGCCGGTCGCACCGGCCGGGAGCCCGACGACCCGGGGACGGCGGGCCGCCTGTGGCCCGACGACCACGGCACCCTGCCCGCTCCTGCCCGCCGCGCGCTGGCGCGGCTCGTGCGCGGTCCCTACCTCGCGGCCGAGAACGACCCCGACACGTGGCGCGCGCTGCTGACCAACGAGGACGTGGTCCGCGAGCGCCTCGCCGACCAGTACCTCGACCTGGTGGTGGACGCCGACGCGCAGGTCGCGTTCGTGCGCGACGTGCCGGCGCCGGACGCCCCGCGCGTGGTGCGCGAGGTGGCCCTCACGTTCCTGGACACGGCGCTCCTGCTGCACCTGCGCGGTCTGCTGCTGGACTCGCCGGACGGCCGGGTGGCGATCAGCCGGGACGAGGCCGCCGACCACCTGGGCGCGTACCGGCGGCGTGGGGGTGCCTCCCCGATGGACTTCTCCCGGCAGCTTGACGCGACGTGGGCGCGGCTGGTCGAGTCGGGCATGCTGGAGCCGCTCGGCGGCGACCGCGCGGCCGTCTCGCCGGTGCTGCGGACCGTGTTCGGCGCGGACCAGGTGGCGGCCCTGAGCACCGAGTACGCCCGACTGGCGAAGGAGAGCTGATGACGTCGCCGCATCCCGGACAGTGGCGCCTGGCGCGCATCGAGCTGGTGAACTGGGGCACGTTCTCCGGGCACCACGTGGTGCCGGTGCCGCGCGAGGGCTTTCTCCTGACGGGCCACTCGGGCTCGGGCAAGTCGTCGGTGGTCGACGCCGTGGCCGCCGTCCTGACGCCGCCGGAGCACCTGCGGTTCAACGCCGCCGCGGCGGGCACCGGCGCCACGGAGCGCGAAGCGGGCGACCGCGACGTCGTCTCGTACGTACGTGGCGCGTGGCGGCACCGGACGGACGAGAGCACCGGCGAGGTGGTACCCGACCACCTGCGCCCGGGGGCCACGTGGTCGGGTGTGCTGCTGCGCTACTCCTCGGGGACGGACGCGCCCGGCTCCGTGGTGACGCTGGTGCGCCTGTTCCACCTGACGCGCGGCTCGTCGACGCCGTCCACGCTGCACGTGGTCGTGCCGGGCGAGGCCGGCCTGCTGGACTTCGAGCGGTACGTCCGCTCCGGCCCCGACGTCGCCGGGGTGACCGCGGCATGGCCGGGGGCGACGGTGAGCGAACGGCACGGACCGTTCGCAGCGGCGTTCACGCAGGCGCTGGGCATCGGCTCCGAACAGGCGCTGGTGCTGCTGCACCGGACGCAGTCGGCGAAGAACCTGGGCAGCCTGGACGACCTGTTCCGGGGGCACATGCTGGACGAGCCCGGCACGTTCGGCCTGGCGGCCGAGGCCGTGGAGCAGTTCGCGGACGTGGCGCGCGCGTACGCCGACATCGAGACGTCGCGCCGCCAGATCGAGCACCTGAGCCGCCTGGCGGCCCTGACCAAGGCGTACGACGAGGGGTCGGCGGCCGGGGTGCGCGCCGCGACGCTGCGCGGGTCGCTGGAGACGTTCAAGGACGCCTGGAAGCTGGACCTGGCCCACGGCGCGCTGGCCGAGGCGAAGGCGGCCGAGGAGCGCGCGCAGCACCACCGCAAGGCCGCGGACACCGAGGTCGAGGTGGCCGCCAACACGCACCAGCAGGCGGTGAACGTGCTGGGCGCCCGCGGCGGGCAGGCGCTGGCCACGCAGGCCGACCGGCTGCAGCGGGCGGGCGAGATCGCGGCGCTGGTCCGCACGCGACGCGGAGAGCTGGCCACGGACCTGGAGTCCGTCGGCATGACCATGCCCGAGACGTTCGCCGAGTTCGCGGCGCTCAAGGAGAAGGCCCGGTGGGAGCTGGGCGGCACGCGCCCGCCGGCCACGGGGACGGTGCCGACGCTGACGGGCGCGGTGCCCGCCGTCACGACGGGCGCGACCCCTGCGGTGGCCACGGGGGCCACGCCCACGGTCGGTACCGGCGCCACCCCGGCGGTGACGGGAGCCGTCGCCACCGTGAGCCGGCAGCGGGCGCCCGAGGCGCTCGACGCGGGCATCCGGGAGGCGCTGGCCGCACGCTCCGCCGTCGGGCTGCGGCACGAGGCCGTGGCGCAGCGGATCCAGGCGGTGCGGCAGACCCAGACGAACGTGCCGGCGGAGCTGGCCGCCGCGCGGCGGGCCGTGGCCGATCAGGCGGGCCTCGACGTCTCCGCGCTGCCGTTCGCGGCCGAGCTGCTGCGCGTGCGGGAGGAGGACGAGCAGTGGCGCCCCGTGATCGAGGCCGTGCTTCGGCCGTTGGCCACGCTCGTCCTGGTGGCCCCGGCCCACCGGGCCGCCGTGGCCGGCGCCGTCGCGGCGGGACCCGGCCTGCGCTACCGCGTGGTCGGTGTGCGCAACGACGCACCCCGGTCCGCCGACGACGCCTCGCTGGTGCACAAGGTCGAGGTGGCCGACGGCCCGATGGCGGGCTGGCTGCACCGGCGCCTGTCCGAGCAGTACGACTACCTGTGCGTCGACGACCCCTCGGGGCTCGACCTGCACGAGCGTGCCGTGACCCGGGACGGCCTGGTCAAGCACGGACCCGAGGAGATCGAGCAGCCGGAGCTGCCCGGGGTGGAGGACTGGGCGCTCGGCTGGGACGCCGACGACCGGCTCGACCAGCTCCTGGAGCTCGCCCGCGAGACCCAGGCGCGCCTCGCGCAGGCCGACGCCGCGGTGGCCGACGCCGTCGCCGAGCAGCGGGAGGCCGTGCGACGTCAGCTCACGCTGCGGCACGTGGCCCGGCGCGAGTGGCGCGAGGTGGACATCGAGACCGCCGAGGCCGACCTGACCGACGCGCAGGCGTCGTTCGACCGGCTGCTCGACGGCACGATGGACCTGCTCCAGGCCTCGCAGGACGTCGCGGCGGCGGAGACCCGGCTGGACCAGGCACGGGCGGCCGCCGCCGAGGCCGCCGACGCCCTCGCCGAGGCCCGCGCCCACCGCCGGTCCCTGGAGCGCGTGGTGGCGGAGCTCGGGGACGCCCCGACCACCGCGATCCCGCTCGCGCACCGTGAGGAGCTCGAGAAGCGCTACGCGGCCGTGCGCCAGACGGTGACGCACGAGGTGATCGACGACGTCTCCCTGTCGGTGTCCCGCACGCTGGACGCGGAGCGGGAGGCCGGGCTGCGCTCGTCGGCCGCGGCCGAGCGGGAGATCGTCGGGCTGCTGTCGGAGTTCCGCCGCCGCTGGCCCGCCATCACCCGCGACCTCACCGCGCAGGTGGGTGACCGTTCGCGGTACCTCGAGGTGCTCGAACGCATCCGCACCTCCCGGCTGCCCGAGCAGGAGGCGCGGTTCGCCGACCTGCTCACCGACCAGGCCCGCCGCGCGCTGCGCAAGCTCGCGGCGGAGATCCGGCAGGCGCCCGCCACCATCCGCGAGCGGATCGTCGGCGTCAACGCCTCGCTGCGCCGCTCCCCGTTCGACACGGACCGGTACCTGGAGATCCGGGTCAAGGAGCGCCGGCCCGCGGCCGTCGAGGAGTTCCTGGCCACTCTCGACACGCTCACCGCGGAGGCCGAGCCCGAGTACGAGGTGCTGGAGCGCCTGGTCCGGCGGCTCGGGTCGAGCGACCCCGCCGACCGCGCCTGGCGCGCGCTGTGCCTCGACACCCGCCGGCACGTGCACTTCACGGGTGTCGAGGTCACGGCCGGCGGCATCGCCCTGGCCGTGCACGACTCGTCCGCCGGCCTGTCGGGCGGGCAACGCCAGAAGCTCGTGGTGTTCTGCCTGGCCGCGGCGCTGCGCTACCAGCTCGCCGGGGCATCCGACTCGGCCGCGCCCGCCTACGGCTCGATCCTGCTGGACGAGGCGTTCGACAAGGCCGACACGGCGTTCACCCGCACCGCCATGGACACGTTCGCGGCGTTCGGGTTCCACATGATCCTGGCCACGCCGCTCAAGCTGCTCCAGACCCTGGAGGACCACGTGGGCGGCATCGGCCTGGCCACGTGCCGCGAGATGCGCGAGTCGCGCGTGGACGTGGTGCTGCTGGAGACGCCGCTGCCGGACGTCGAGCCGGTCCCCTCGGCGACCCGGGGCGGGTCGGGCGGAGGGGCTGGTGTCGCGGGCGGTGGTGTGCCCGGCGGTGGCGCCCCGACAGCCGGCGTCGCGGGGGCCGGGACCGGTTCGGGGTCCGGCGTCGGGCCGGAGGCTTCGGGAGCGGGCTCCGTGCCCGCATCCGCGGAGGCCGCAGCGGCCACCCCGGCGCGCGGGCTCCCGGCCGTCCCGCCCCCGCCTCCCCCACCCCCACCGGCGCCCGGGCCTGACGGCACGTCCGTGCCACGGCCGGAACCGCTGTCCGTACCGGCACCACGACGGGCTCCGGCCAACCCGGGGTCGTCAGCGGCCGCACCCGGTGCGGCACCGGCGCACGGGCCGGCCACCCCGGTCTCGGCCCCCGGACCGGTTGGCCCGACGTCGGTCTCCGCGCCGTCGGCTCTGTCAGCCGGGCCCACGCCAGCCGGGCCCGCGCCGGCCACCCCCGGGTCGGCCACCCCCGCGCCGGCTGACCCGGCGTCGGCGTCCGTCACCGACGCGAACCCCGCGCCGGTGACGGAGACCGGGGCCGGCGGTGAGCCGGAACCCGACTGGTCCGTCACGGTCACGCCGTCGGACCCGGACGGCCCGCCCGCACCCCGCATGATGTCGCGCCGCCCGACCCTCTGACGCAAGGCCGGGTCAACGCACCAGCCGTCCGGCTCGCCCCATCGGCGAGCCGGGTCGGACGGCTGGCCGGACCGGGCAGCTCGCACGCCGCCGGACGCGCCAGACCACCCGGACCGCAAGACCGCCGGGACGTCAGCCGCCGGCCCGGTCGTCGGTCCGGGCGGCCCGCCCGTCCGCCACCCCGCGGGCGTAGGCCTCCGCCGACCCCTCGCGGAACAGGTCGTCGGCGCTGCCGCGCACCAGCACGCGCGCGCCGGGGCCGTCGTCGTCGGTCACGTGGTGCGCCATGCCGCGCACGACGGCGATCGCGCGCCCGCTCGCCTTGCCGCGGACCAGCTCCGACGCGGCGGCGATCTCGTCGACGACGGCGGTGACGGTCACGTTCAGCGGGCGACCGTGGCTGTCGGTGCTGCCGCGCAGGTCGTCGGTGGGCGCGATCCCCGCGCAGCCGATGGCGATGTCCACTAGCGCGTCGCGCCAGGGGCGTCCGGCCGTGTCGGTGACGACCACGCCGAGGCGCCGCAGGCCGAGCCGCTGGACGAGGGCCGCCCGGATGGTCCGGGCCGAGGCGTCCGGGTCCACGGGGAGCAGCAGCACCGTGCCCTCCGGGGTGTTGCTCGCGTCCACCCCTGCCGCGGCCATCACGAGGCCGAGCTTGTTCTCCACGATCCGCAGCGGGGCCTGCCCGGGCCGTTCGCGCCGGGCCACCACCCGCACGGTCTCGGCGGTGATGGCCGCCTCCCGGTCGTCGGCGGCGACCACCCGGCCTTCCGCCTTGGACACGATCTTGGAGGTCACGACGACGACGTCGCCGTCGCGCGGCCGGTCCTGGTCGTCGAGGCCGGCGAGGAGGCCGGCGACGAGTGCGCCGAGGTCGTCGCCGGGCCGGATCTCGGGCAGGCCGTCGGGGGCCCAGACACTGAGTCGTTCCACGGGACCATCCTCACACCAGCGACGGCGGGGACCGGTGCGATATCGTTCCCGGGCAAAAGCCGAATATGTCCGGTTCGCGGGATCTCTCGCGTCGACCGTGACCGACAGGGGGAACGTTCGTGGTGCAGGATCCGCCCCGGCGGACCTCGTCGATGCCCGAGCCCGCGGCGCTCCGGTCCGGCGAGCCACGCACGATCGGCCCGTTCCGTGTCCGGGCCCGCCTGGGCAGCGGTGGTATGGGCGACGTCTACCTCGGCACCGGCCGGCGCGGCCGGCAGGTCGCCATCAAGCTGATCCGGGGCGCCGCCCTGCACGACGACGAGTTCCGCGCCCGCTTCCGGCGCGAGGTGCGCGCTGTCGGCACGGTCCGCAGCCGGCACATCGCCAACCTGGTGGACGCCGACCCCAACGCCGAGCTGCCGTGGCTCGCCACCGAGTACGTCCCCGGGCCGACGCTCTCCCAGTCGCTCGCCGCGGACGGTCCCCTCGCCGAGGCCGCGGTCCTGGAGCTGGTCCGCGGCGTGGCCGAGGCGCTGCTGGCGATCCACCGCGCGAACCTGGTGCACCGTGACGTCAAGCCGGGCAACGTGATCCTCGGCCCCGACGGGCCGCGGCTGATCGACCTGGGCGTGGTCGCCACGACCGACGCGACGCGGGTGACGATGACCGGGCAACCCGTCGGCACCCCCATGTACATGGCCCCCGAGCAGGCGGCGGGCGATCGCGCGACGTCGGCCGCCGACGTCTGGGCGCTGGGCGCGCTGGCGTACTACGCGGCGACGGGCCACCACCTCTACGAGGGTGACCACCCCGCCGTGGTCCTGTACCGCGTGTCGGCGCAGGACCCGTCGTACGACGACGCGCCCGGGTACCTCCGCCCGTTCCTCGACGCGTGCCTGGTCCGCGAGCCGGAGCGCCGGACGTCGCTGGACGCGATCCTGCGCTCGCTCGGGGTGCCCGACCAGTCGGCCCTGGCCACCCTGCCCGTGCTGGGACCCGGCCTCCTGCCGTCCACGCGGCGGGACGGCCCGCGGTGCCGTCCCCGGTGGTCGCGCGTCGCACTGACCGCCGGGGCCGTGACGGCGGTGCTCCTGGGCGGGACCGTCGCCGGCGTCTGGTACTCGCTGGCCGACGACGTGCACGACGGCCCGGGCACGACCGTGACCGACGACGCCGCGCCACCCCCGCAGAGCACGTCGCCCCTGCCGTCGCAGCAGCCCGTGCCGGGCGGCGAGAGCGTGGCGATCGCCGACGGGAGCCTGGACCACCCGTGGCCGCAGGGTCACACCCTGCGGCTCGGCGACGGCTCGTGCTGGGTCGCGGGCGTGGCCGGGGTGCGGGTCCGGCAGGTCACGCTCTCGGTCGCGTGCGACCGGACCGGCTCGGACAGGTGGGGCCATCCTGCGCCGCACGAGTGGTTGCGCGTCGGCGCGGTCGGGCTGGACGGGACCGTCGCGGAGGCCGTCGCCGGGAACGCGACGGCCCAGGACACGTTCTGGACGCGCGGTCCGCTGGCGGACCGGTCAGCCGTCGCGGTCACCGTCACGCTGCCCGACGTCGGGCCGCTCGCCGCCGTCGAGCTGCGGCACAAGGACGGCTACGGCGGGTACTGGTCCGCCACGGTGTGACCGTGCGGCGAGGCCAGCTCACCGCACCAGCTTGGGCAGCACCTCGCGGCCGAACGTCTCGATCCACTCGCGCTGGTTGCGCCCGACGTTGTGCAGGTAGATGCGGTCGAAGCCCAGGTCCACGTAGCGCTGGAGCGAGGCCCGGTGCTCGTCCGGGTCGGCCGACACCAGCACCCGCCCCTCGAAGTCCTCAGGGCGCACCATGCGGGCGAGCTGAGCGAAGTCGTGCGGCGACCGGATGTCGGACCGCGGGAACCGCATGCCGCCCACCGGCCACTCCGTCAGCGCGTTGGCGACGGCCTCCTCGTGCGTGGGTGCCCAGGACAGGTGGAGCTGGAGCGCCTTGGGCATCCGCGCCGGGTCACGGCCCGCCTCGCGGGCGCCGTCGGCGAACCGGCTGAGCAGGGTGGACATCCGTTCCGGCGGCGCGGCCTGCGTGATCAGCCCGTCCGCCGTCCGCCCGGCGCGACGGGCCGTGACCGGGCCCGCCGTGGCGACGAGGATCTCGGGGGCGGCGTCCGGCATGGTCCACAGGCGCGTCGACTCCAGCTTGAAGTAGGTGCCCGCGTGCTTCACGTCCCGCCCGGCCAGCGAGCCGGTGAACAGCTTCCG
This sequence comes from Promicromonospora sp. NPDC052451, assembly GCF_044547525.1. NCBI lineage: Bacteria > Bacillati > Actinomycetota > Actinomycetes > Micrococcales > Promicromonosporaceae > Promicromonospora > Promicromonospora sp. NPDC052451. Next base: position 8,844 of record NZ_JBIUAP010000014.1, on the reverse strand, counting down.
GATGATCTCGACGGCCTCGAACATGCGGTTGATGCGTTCCGCTGCCTCGGGCCAGTAACCGCCCACGACGTGCTCGTTGAGGGCCTCCCCCGAGCCCACGCCGAGCCAGTGCCGGCCCGGGTTCATCGCCGCCAGGGTCGCCGACGCCTGGGCCACCACGGCGGGGTGCCAGCGGAACGTCGGCGCCGTCACGGGCCCGAGGTCGCCCGTCGTGTGCTCGGCCGCCGCGGCCAGCACGTTCCACACGAAGCCCGCCTGACCCTGCTGCGGGGTCCAGGGCTGGAAGTGGTCGGCGGCCATGACGCCGGAGAAGCCGTGCGCCTCCGCGAACGCCGCCAGCTCGACCGCCTCGCGCGGCGCGAACTGCTCCAGCATCGCGGCATACCCGATGTTCACCACACGCCCAGCCTATGCGGCACCCCGGGCGCCCCGGCCTCGGGCTGCGCACCGGACACCGCCGTGTCGGGCGCCCAGGTCACGCCCGTGACCCGGGCGTCCGGCACGGGGTCACAGCCGGCCGTGCAGCCGGAGCGTCTGCAGGGCACCGAGCGTGACGATGCCGCGCCACTCCACGGACTGCCCCGGTGACCAGTGCAGGAAGTCGAAGTCCCAGCCGCCGTCGGCGAGCTGTTCCCTCTCGATCCGCTCCAGCTCCCCGGCGATCTGCTCCTCGGTGAACAGGGCACGGCTGGGTGTGCCGGGGCGGGGCGAGATGATCAGCGGCGTGAGCTGCTCGTCGTCCTGCCCGCCCTCCACGGGGATCGTCCCGTCCTCGCGCAGGGCCGGGCGCAGCCGCTCGACGGCGGCCGCGGCCCGGTCCGGCTCGGGCACGGCGTCCAGGAAGTCGACGGCGAACTTGACCGTGTAGCCGCCCACCGGTGCGTCGCCGTCGAGCTGCCCCCAGCACCACGCCGTGGCCGCGTCGAGCCACTCGTGCTCCACCCCCAGCTCCCAGAGGTGCGCGGCGACGGCGAACGTCAGCATGCCGCCGTCGTTCGGTCGCATCCACGGCGCCGCGGGATAGGCGGCGGCGGTCGGCAGCACGTGCGGCACGCGGCCGTCCGCGAGCGCGACGCCGGCCAGCCAGTCCGCGGTCTCGGTGGCCAGGCGTGCCACCTCGGGGTCAGCGGCGACGCCGAGCTCGGCCAGCACCGCCAGCGCGGACATCGCGCCGGAGACCTGGCTGTCGGGCCCCCGCAGATCGGGTTCGAGGGCGTGGCCCCAGCCGCCGTCGTCGTTCCGGTAGGGGCGTAGGGCGTCCAGGACAGGGGTGGCAGGCGCGCCGTCGAACAGCGTGGCGAGACGGTGCCGCTCCAGGAGCCGGGCGTCCGCATAGACGAACCGCCGGGCCGCGTCGATGTCGATCGTCGTCGGTGTGCTCATGGTGCCGACGCTAGGCGGCGGTCAGCACGGCGTCTTCCAGGAATCGGACCGCCGTGAAGCCTGTCAGGCGACGCACCTCGTCGCTCATGTGCGCCTGACTGGCGTATCCGGCCGCGAGCGCCCGCTCCGCCAGGGGCGCCGGCCCGCCGCCGATCAGCCGGCGCAGGCGGGCCACCCGCCCGAGCGTCTTGGGTCCGTACCCGACGGCGTCCACGGTGCGGCGGTGCAGGTGCCGCTCGCTGACCCCGAGGTCGGCGGCGACGCCGGAGATGCGCGCGCCGGGCAGCCCGAGCCGGCGTGCGGCGGCCGCGACCAGGCCGTCCCGTTCCGCCCTGCGCCGCAGCACCGCGCGTGCGAGCAGGTCGAGCCGGCCGGCGGGGTCCGCCGCGTCGAGCGCCTCGGCGAGTGCCGCACCGGCGCCGGGCCAGACCTGGGCGAGCGGGACGCGCTGGTCACGCACCTCCGACGCCGGGATGCCGAGGACGGCGCCTGCCGCTCCGGGCCGGAGCCGGATGCCACTGGTGCGCGACGCCGCCCGGTCGGCGGCCGCGGCGACGACGACGGGACCGGTGTCGGCGCCGACGACCACCAGCTCGCCGTCGAGCCGGACCAGGTCCACGCAGCCGTCCGGGATGACGCGCTGCTCGTGGCCCGGCGGCACGTCGTGCTCCCAGAGGCAGGCCACGACCGGCAGGAGGCCAGCCGGCGGCGCGAGCTCACGGTATGCGGTCATGGCAACCACGCTACGCGGGACCACCGACACCCCGGGTGGTGCCCGGCGGCGAGGTACGGATCCTGCGGGCCGGGGTGAATGTCAGTGGCGGGTGGCAAGGTCGTGCCATGCCCCGCCTCCCGGCTCGTCCGAGCCGCCGAACCCGCCTGCCTCGCGACCGGCGCCACGCACCGTGGCGCCGGCGTGCGCTGCGGGTCGCCGCCGTCGCGGTCCCGGCCGCGCTGCTGGCGGCCGGGGCCTCGGCGTACGCGGCGGTGGTCACGGGGCGCATGGCGGCGGACCCGGCGCGGGACACCCTGATCGTCCTCGCGGTGGTCAGCGCGGCCGTCGTCGTGCTGGACGCGGTGACGTGGCTGGTGGTGCAGCGGGCCGCGGCCCGCGCCGAGGCCACGCTGCGCACCGACCTCGCCGCGGCTGCCCTGGGACAGCCCCTGCCCGCGCTGGAGGAGCAGGCGGTGGGCGAGCTCCTGGACCGGGTCAACGGCGATCCCGAGCGGCTGACCCGGGCGATCAGCGGGATCGGCATCACGCTCGGCCAGGCAGGCATCAGCCTCGTGGTCGGCTGGGTCACCGCGGGCCTCGTCTGGTGGCCGGCGTGGATCGCGTTCCCTCTAATCGCGGCGCTGGTGCTGCTGCTCGCCCGGCGTTCGGCACGGCCTCTGCGAGAGCTGAGCCGCCGCAGCTCGGAGGCCGGCTCCGACCACATGGCGCAGTTCGAGGAGGCGGTGGCCGCGCGGGACGACCTGCGCACGGCCCACGGCCAGCGGTACGTGCTGCGCCGGTACGCCGAGCTGGCCGCCCGCCAGATCAGGTTGCGGGAGGAGTGGTCGGTCACGTTCTCCCGGGTGCGGCTGCGCACGGAGCTGCCGCTCGACGCCCTGGTGGGAGCGGTGCTCGTGGGCGGGGTGTGGGCGGTCTCCGGGGGTGCGCTCGACATCGCCCGCCTGGTCACGCTGTGGCTGCTGGTCACGGGGTTCGTGGGCCGGGTGGACGTCCTGGGCCGGCTCCTGCCGCGCGTCGAGGAGGCGATCGGCACCTTCCAGCGGGTCCGCGACCTCCTGGCCGCACCGCAGGAGCCGTCGGGTGGTGCGGGGTTCCCCGTCCGGGAGGGCGGGGTCGACGTGGAGCTGCGCGACCTGACCTTCGCGTACGGCGAGGGCTTCACGCTCGGTCCGTTGAACCTGACCGTCCCGGCAGGTACCACCTGCGCCCTGGTCGGCCGCACGGGGTCGGGCAAGACCACGCTGACCAAGACGCTGAGCCGCGCTGTCGAGCCGCCCGCCGGGACAGTGCTGCTGCACGGTCAGGACGTCACGGGCCTCGACCTGGGCGAGCTGCGTACCCGTGTGGGGGTCGTCGGGCAGCGCACCGAGATACTGGCCGCGACGCTCTCCGACAACATCACGCTCTGGGGCCCCGTCCCGCCGGAACGGGTCGAGCGGGCGATGCAGGCGCTCGGGCTGGCCGCATGGGTGGCGTCGCTCCCCGACGGCCTGGACACCCGCCTGGGGCCTGACGGCGTCACCCTGTCCGCCGGCGAGGAACAGCTCGTCGCCTTCGCCCGGCTCCTGGTGCGCGACGTCGAGGTGGTCGTGCTCGACGAGGCCACCGCACGCATGGACCCGGCGACGGCGGAACGGGTCACCCTGGCGTCACGGGCGCTCCTGTCCGGGCGCACGGCGATCGTCGTGGCGCACCGGCTGACCACCGCACGGCACGCCGACGCCGTGGCGGTGCTCGACGCCGGCCGGCTCGTGGAGCACGGACCCTGGGACACGCTGGCGGCCTCCGGCGGCGCCTTCGCACGGTTGCTGACGGCGGCGGGGACCGGCGGGGGCGGAGCAGCAGACGACACGGCGACGGACGACACAACGGCGAACACGGCGGCGAGGGGCACGGGTCCGGCACCCGCCGTGCCCCTGCGCTCGGTCCAGGACATGCCGCCGGAGGGGCCGGCGCCAGCGGCCGCCGACCGTGCACCGACCCGCACGCCCCGGGAGCGGTCGGACCTCCCCCGCCGTCCGCTGGGCCGCGCCGTGTGGAGCACGTTGCGCGCGCGGCCGTCCGGCCTGCTGCTCCCTGCCGTGGTGTGGGAGCTGACGGACTACCTCACCTCGACCGGCCTGGTCGTCGGGTGGCTGTGGGCGGCCCTCGTGGTCGACCTCGAGCAGGGCTCCGCGCCCTGGCTGCTGGCGTGCGCCGTCCTCGCGGCGGTCCTGGCCAACACGCTGCTGCCCTGGACCGTCCGGCTGACGAGCGCCCGGTGGTGGGCCGACTCACGGCTGAGGCTGCGGCTGTCCCTCTTGCGGGGGCAGACGGCCCAGCGGCGCACCGTCCGCGACGCTCCCGGCGAGATCGCCGCGCGCGCCCAGGAGGAGTACCGCCTGACGGGCCACACCCAGGCCTGGCGGGAGCTGCTCACGGCGCCGTTCACGCTGGCCCTGCTCGTCGTGCTCAGCGACAGCCTGCTGGCCGGGGCGATCGGGCTGGCCATGGCGGCCGTGATGTTCGCCGCCCAGGTCCTGGGCAGCCGCTACGTCGCGGCCGCGGCCCGGCAGGCGGGCGACGCTGCCGCCGAGCTCGGCCGGCTGCTGGGATCGGCCCTGGACGCCGTGCGCACCGTCAAGCTCACGGCGGCCACGGACGGCGTACTCGGTCAGGTGGCCCGCGTGGACGGCCGGCGCGTGGAGTCGTCGCTGCGCGAGGAACGGACCGGATTCCTCGTCGGGCTGGCCCCGTCCGTGCTGAGCCGGGCCGCCACCGTCCTGGCGTGGACGCTGCACCTGGGCGGTACGTGGTCCCTGGCCACGACGCTCCTGGTCAGCACGTCGATCGGAACGTTCAGCTGGATCGGGTACGGGCTGGGTCAGCTCGTCACGAGCGGTGCGGCCGCACGCCGCTGGGTGGACGTCACGGCCCGGTACGCCGGCACGGCACGCCTCGCGGACGTACCCGGCGACGTCGACCTGTTCACCGGCACCGTCGTGCCGGGCGGCACGCACCCCGCCCCCGTGCCCGACTGCGCCGCTCCCCTGCACGAGCTGCGCCTCCACGACGTGAGCGCCGTCCACGACGACGGCACGGTGGGCGTGCGCGGCGTGGACCTGACCGTGCGCCGCGGCGAGCTGGTGCTGGTGGTCGGGCACGTCGGCTCGGGCAAGTCGTCGCTGCTGGGGGCGCTGTCCGGTCTGGTCGACGTCGACGGCCGGGTGACCTGGAACGGCGCCCTCGTGGACGACCCGGAGACGTTCCTGCGCCCGCCCCGGGTGGCGCACGTCGCGCAGGTGCCGCACGTCGTCTCCGGCACGCTGGCGGACAACGTGCGGCTCGACCACGACCGGCCCGTCGACGGCCCGCTCCGGTCGGCGGGACTCGGCCGGGACGTCGCCGAGGCGGGCGGCACCGGGACCGTCGTGGGGCACCGCGGCCTGCGGCTCTCGGGCGGTCAGGTGCAGCGCCTCGGGCTCGCGCGGGCGCTGGCCACCGGCTCCGACCTGCTGCTCGTGGACGACGTCTCCTCGGCCCTCGACGCCGTCACGGAGGCCGAGGTGTGGTCCGGCCTGCGCCGGGCCGGCGCCACGGTGCTGGGCACGACGTCACGCACGGCGACCCTCGCCGCGGCCGACCGGGTCGTGGTGGTCGACGGCGGCCGGATGGTCGCTGTCGGGCCATGGGCCGACCTGTCTCCGCGGTGGTCGCACCTGGCCGGCTGAGCGAGCGCCCGAGCCCGGTCGAGAAGGTCTGCGCGGGCCCCCGTCCGCCCCCGCCTGACCTGTGGACGACGTGCCGCTCGGCTTGCTCGGATCTGGGACACTGGTGCGCATGAGCATTCCCGCCTCCTCCGGGCCGACGGACCCGGCTGCGACCACACCCGCACCCGACACGACACCGACCCACGCCGCCGCCGCGGTACCGGGCACCGACGTCGTACGCGCGGTGGTCAAGGCGGTACCGGACAAGGTCAGCACGGACGGCCTGGAGACGAAGTTCGACGAGCGGTGGAGCGCCGAGCGCACCTTCGCGTTCGACCGCACCAGGACCCGGGACGAGATCTACTCGATCGACACCCCGCCGCCCACGGCGTCCGGCTCCCTGCACGTGGGACACGTGTTCAGCTACACGCACACCGACATCGTGGCGCGCTACAAGCGCATGCGCGGGCTCGAGGTCTTCTACCCCATGGGCTGGGACGACAACGGCCTGCCGACCGAGCGCCGCGTGCAGAACTACTACGGCGTGCGCGTGGACCTGTCGCTGCCGTACGACCCGGACTTCACGCCGCCGTTCGAGGGCACGGACAAGAACGTCAAGGCCGCGGACCAGGTGCCGGTGAGCCGGCGCAACTTCGTCGAGCTGTGCGAGCGTCTGACGGCCGAGGACGAGAAGCAGTTCGAGGAGCTGTGGCGGCGCCTCGGCATCTCGGTGGACTGGGCCCAGACGTACCAGACCATCGGTGACTCCTCCCGTGCCACCGCGCAGCGGGCGTTCGTGCGCAACCTCCAGCGTGGCGAGGCCTACCAGGCCGAGGCCCCCGGCCTGTGGGACGTCACGTTCCAGACCGCGGTGGCGCAGGCCGAGCTGGAGGCACGCGACTACCCGGGCCACTTCCACCGGGTCGCGTTCCACAAGCCCGACGGCGAGCCCGTCTACATCGAGACCACGCGGCCGGAGCTCATTCCCGCGGCCGTCGCCCTCATCGCCCACCCGGACGACGAGCGCTACCAGCACCTGTTCGGCATCACGGTGACCTCGCCGCTGTTCGGCGTCGAGATCCCGGTGCTCGCGCACCACCTGGCGGAGCCCGACAAGGGCGCCGGCATCGCGATGTGCTGCACCTTCGGTGACCTGACCGACGTCCAGTGGTGGCGCGAGCTGCAGCTCCCGACGCGGTCGATCATCAACCGCGACGGCCGCATCACGCGCGAGGTGCCGGAGTGGCTCGCGGAGGGTCCCGGCGTCGAGCTGTTCGAGGCCGAGGTGGCCGGCAAGACCACGTTCAGCGCCCGCAAGGCGATCGTCGAGGCCCTTGCCGCCTCGGGCGACATGCCGACCGAGCCGGTCGCCACGCAGCGCAAGGCGAACTTCTTCGAGAAGGGCGACAAGCCCCTCGAGATCGTGACCTCGCGCCAGTGGTACATCCGCAACGGCGGCCGCGACGAGGCGCTCCGCGAGGAGCTGCTGGGCCGCGGCAAGGAGCTCGACTTCCACCCCGACTTCATGCGGGTGCGGTACGAGAACTGGGTCAACGGCCTCAACGGCGACTGGCTGGTCAGCCGCCAGCGGTTCTTCGGCGTCGCGATCCCGCTGTGGTACCCGGTCACCGCGAACGGTGAGGTCGACTACGACCACCCGATCGTGCCCGCCGAGGAGACCCTCCCGGTCGACCCGACGTCGCAGGCGCCCGCCGGGTACACCGAGGAGCAGCGCGGCCAGGCCGGGGGCTTCGTCGGCGACGCCGACGTCATGGACACCTGGGCCACGTCCTCCCTGACGCCGCAGATCGTGTCGGGCTGGGAGCGTGACAACGACCTCTTCGAGCGCGTCTACCCGATGGACCTGCGCCCGCAGGGGCAGGACATCATCCGCACCTGGCTGTTCTCCACCGTGGTGCGCTCGCACCTGGAGAACAAGGTGCTGCCCTGGAAGAACGCGACCATCAGCGGCTGGATCCTCGACCCGGACCGCAAGAAGATGTCGAAGTCCAAGGGCAACGTGGTCACGCCCATGGACCTGCTCGTGGAGCACGGCTCCGACGCGGTGCGCTACTGGGCGGCCTCGGCACGCCTGGGCACCGACGCGGCGTTCGAGGTCGGTCAGATGAAGATCGGTCGCCGCCTGGCGATCAAGGTCCTCAACGCCTCGAAGTTCGCGCTGTCGTTCGGCGGCGGCGCGGGCAGCGAGATCGCGCTCGACCCGGCGGCGGTCACGGTCTCCCTGGACCGCTCGATGCTCGCGGGTCTGGCCGGCGTGGTCGAGCAGGCCACGGCCGCGCTCGAGACCTACGACCACACCCGGGCGCTGGAGCTCACGGAGACGTTCTTCTGGACGTTCTGCGACGACTACCTCGAGCTCGTCAAGGACCGCGCGTACGGCGCGGGCGCGGACGCAGCGGAGGTCTCCGCCGAGACGACGTCGGCCCGCACGGCGCTGGCGATCGCGCTCGACACCATGCTGCGTCTGCTGGCGCCGTACCTCCCGTTCGCCACGGAGGAGGTCTGGTCCTGGTGGCGCGAGGGTTCGGTGCACCGCGCCCCGTGGCCCGTGGCCGAGCCGCTGCGTGCGGCGGGCGGCGACGCCGACCCGGCCGACCTCGCCGCGGCCGGGCACGCCCTCGCGGCGCTGCGCAAGGTGAAGTCCGAGGCCAAGGCATCCATGCGCACGCCGATCGTGGCCGCGTCGCTGGCCGTGCCGGCCGCGTCGCTGGCCGCCGTCGAGACGGCGGTCGAGGACGTCAAGGCTGCGGGACGCGTCACCGGCCCGCTCGAGCTGGTGACCGCGACGGAGGGCCAGGGCGACCCGGCCGTCCAGGGTGGCATGGTCGTGACCTCCAGCGAGCTGGGCGAGGCGCCGCCCCGCAACAAGGGCTGATCCCCACGCGGCACCAGACGGTGCCGAAGGAGAACGGTGGGGGGGGGGGGGGGGGGGGGGGGGGGGGGGGGGGGGGGGGGGGGGCGGGGCGGGGGGGGGGGGGGGGGGGGGGGGGGGGGGGGGGGGGGGGGGGGGGGGGG
>NZ_JBIUAP010000013.1:79619-181335 GCF_044547525.1 Promicromonospora sp. NPDC052451 | reverse complement strand
CCGCGCATCCACCGCCCATTTATTTTGGCGGGTGGCCCCCCCCCCCAACTGTATCGGTGGGTTCTTTTCGCACCACCTTTCAGCCCGCGCGGGGGGGGGGGCCCCCCGGGGGTGGTGCGGGGTGGCCCCACGGGGGGGGGGGGGGCGGGGCCCGGCGGCCGCGCGACCGCACCGTGGTGCGACAAGCATCAGACGCGGCGGCGCTTCGGGGGACGGCAGCCGTTGTGCGCCTGGGGCGTCACGTCCTGGATCGAGCCGACCTCGAGGCCGGTCGCCTGGAGCGAGCGGATGGCGGTCTCGCGACCGGAACCCGGGCCCTTCACGAAGACGTCGACCTTCTTGACGCCGTGCTCCTGCGCGCGGCGAGCGGCCGACTCGGCGGCCATCTGCGCGGCGTACGGCGTGGACTTGCGGGAGCCCTTGAAGCCGACGTGGCCGGCAGAGGCCCACGACACCACGGCACCGGACGGGTCGGTGATCGAGATGATCGTGTTGTTGAAGGTGGACTTGATGTGCGCCTGGCCGAGCGGGACGTTCTTCTTGTCCTTGCGGCGCGGCTTGCGGCCGGCGGCAGCGCGAGTCTTGGGAGGCATCTGTTCTTCTATCTCCTGGTCTGATCGGACCGGGGCGGTCTAGCTCAGCGAGCGACCGCTCCACGGACTGCTGTCAGCGGGCCTTCTTCTTGCCCGCAACGGTGCGCTTGGGACCCTTGCGGGTGCGCGCGTTGGTCTTGGTGCGCTGACCGCGCACCGGCAGGCCGCGGCGGTGGCGCAGGCCCTGGTAGGTGCCGATCTCGACCTTGCGGCGGATGTCGGCCGCGACCTCACGGCGGAGGTCACCCTCGAGCTTGTAGTTGCCCTCGAGGTAGTCGCGGAGCGCAACGAGCTCGGCGTCGCCGAGGTCCTTCACGCGGACGTCCGGGCTGATGCCCGTGGCGGCCAGGGTCTCCTTCGCGCGGGTACGACCCACACCGAAGATGTACGTGAGCGCAACCTCAAGCCGCTTGTCGCGGGGGAGGTCGACGCCGATAAGACGTGCCATGTGCCTTCCGGCTCCTGTACTGCTCGTCGGAGGTCTGCCGCACCGCCATCCCGTGGTTTCTCACGGGCCCCGGCCTCCGGACCGAGGGTTCCCCGCCCCGCGTCGCGCGGAGTGGTTCGAGGTGGTGCGCTGGTGGTGGCCTCAGCCACCGGCCCGGGCAGGTGCCCGGAGGATGATCAGCCCTGGCGCTGCTTGTGGCGCAGGTTGTCGCAGATCACCATGACGCGACCGTGCCGGCGGATCACCTTGCACTTGTCGCAGATCTTCTTGACGCTCGGCTTGACCTTCATCGGATTTTCCTCCGCCACGCGCGTCCGGTCGCCCGGGTGAGCACGAGGCAGTGTCGTGGGTGGTCGATCGTGCGGCGACGTCACCTCTGGCCAGGCCGTGAGTGACATAGCCCCGGATCGGGGACTGACTACTTGTAGCGGTAGACGATCCGGCCGCGGGACAGGTCGTACGGGCTGAGCTCCACCACCACGCGGTCCTCGGGGAGGATCCGGATGTAGTGCTGCCGCATCTTGCCCGAGATGTGCGCGAGAACCTTGTGACCGTTCGACAGCTCCACGCGGAACATCGCGTTCGGCAGAGCCTCGACCACGCTGCCCTCGATCTCGATGACACCGTCCTTCTTTGCCATATCCTCCGCTAACTCTCGTCGTGACTGCTTCCACGCCCACGGCGTCGCAGGTACCCTGCGCAACCGGCAGTCGGGTGTGGATGTCGTGTGCGTCCGTGTGCCGCCTGCCTCGTGTGCCTCGACCTGCGCCCCGCTCGCGCGGGGACCGGCAGGCGCTCGTGGCACCCTTTCAAGAACTGGAGGCGTTGAACGGACTACACCCAGCGGTCCAGCCTACGCCACTTCGGAAAGCATTCAAAGCGCAGGCCCACGCCGACGCCGCCCGCGGGCCGTGAGTCTCGCCACGCACCCCGCAGTGCCCGCGGTCGAGGCGCCGCTCGGCCGGCGTCCGGTCACAGGTCGTACTCGACGCCAGGTGGTCCGATCATCGTGTGCGGCAGGCTGCCGACGAGGAAGAACAGCATCGGGAGCCAGCCGAGCACCATGCCCAGCCCGAGCGCCACGAGCACCGAGCTGCCGCGAGCCGTCCACAGCCACACCCCGACCAGCCACACCACCACGCCGAGCAGGAGCACCGACTCCCAGACGAGGAGCGACGTGCCGAACCCGAGCACGATGCCCACCCACAGGAACGGGCTCGGCACGAGGCGCCGTGCCCATACCGCCGACCAGCGGCCGAGGCGCCGCAGGCCCCGGCCGGCGGCGGGAAGCACCCGGGCGTACCACGGGCGCCCGGAAGACCCTGGCACCGCGTGCTCGGGCGTCGTACGGGGCGCCTCCCCGCGCGGGCGGGCGCCAGCTCGCGAGGGGGCCGTGCCACCCGAGGGAGTGTGCGCTTCCTTGGTCACCCGGTGATCGTAGCCAACTGACCCCAGGTTAAATAGTCCTCGGGACGGAATCGCTCAGCCGAGGTCGACCGGCTGCACCCCGAAGACGCCGAGGCGCTCCGCTCCCCCGTCGATCGCGGTCAGGACGACGATGCCGTCCTCCGTGATCGCGGTCGAGTGCTCCCAGTGCGCCGCCCGGGACCCGTCGACGGTGACCACGGTCCAGTCGTCCTGAAGGACGCTCGTCTCCGCGCCGCCCCGCGTGATCATCGGCTCGATGGCCAGACACATGCCCGGGCGCAGCCGCGGGCCCTGGCCGGACGTCCTGTAGTTGTGGACGTCCGGGGGCTGGTGCATGGCGCTGCCGATGCCGTGCCCCACGTACTCCTCGACGATCCCGTACTCGGTACCGACAAACTCGCCGGCCATCTCGACCGCCGCCTCGACCGCCTCGCCCACGGCGTTCAGGCGCTTCCCGGAGGCCAGCGCCGCGATGCCCGCCCACATGGCCGCGTCGGTCGCCCGGACGAGCGCGATGTCGGCGAGGTCCGCCCCGGCGGCGACCAGGTCGTCGTCGGGCAGCCTGTGGTCCAGAGCGCCCTCGGCGCCCAGGACGAAGGAGATGGCGGAGTCACCGTGCCAGCCCTCGACGATCGCACCGCAGTCGATGGAGACGAGGTCGCCCGCCCCGAGCACCCGGCCGCCCGGGATGCCGTGGATGACCTCCTCGTTCACCGACGTGCAGATGACGCCGGGAAAGCCGTGGTAGCCCAGGAACGAGGGCTTGGCACCGGCATCCTCGATCGACCGCGCGGCGACGGCGTCGAGGTCGGCCGTGGTCATGCCCGGCCGGGCCGCCGAGCGGACCGCCGCGAGCGTGTCGGCGACCACCAGACCGGCGCGCCGCATGAGGCGCACCTGGTCCGGCGTCTTGTACTCGATCCGCTCCCGGCCGAAGACCACGCCTCAGCCCAGCTGCGTCGCGAGCGAAGCGACGATGCGGTCGGTGACGTCCGAGATCTCGCCCAGGCCGTCCACCTGCACCAGGAGGTTGCGCTCGCCGTACGCCGCCGTCAGCGGGGCGGTCTGCTCCGCGTAGATGTCGAGGCGGCGGGCGATGGCCTCCTCGGTGTCGTCCTCGCGACCCTCCTGCTCCGCGCGCTTGGCGATGCGCGCGAGCAGCTCGGCACGGTCCGCCGTCAGCTCGATGACGCCGTCCAGCTCCCAGCCGAGACCGGCGAGGATCTGGTCGAGCTCCGTCACCTGGGCCGCGTTGCGCGGGTATCCGTCGAGGATGAAGCCCTGCTTCACGTCCGGCTCACCGAGCCGGTCGCGGACCATGGCGTTGGTGACCTCGTCCGGGACGAGCTCACCCTTGTTCGTGTACTCCTGCGCGGTCCGGCCCAGCTCGGTCTCCCCCGCGATGTTCGCGCGGAAGATGTCACCCGTCGAGATCGGGACGATGCCGAAGACCTCGGCGAGGCGGGCGGCCTGCGTACCCTTGCCCGCGCCCTGCGGGCCCATGATGACCAGACGCGTGACCTGGCCCTCCTGGTCCGGACGAGCGTGCAGCTCGCGGCGAGAGGTGGTGGTGGGAGTCTGGCTCAACGGAGGAATCCTTCGTAGTGGCGCTGCTGCAGCTGGGAGTCGATCTGCTTGACCGTCTCCAGCCCGACACCGACCACGATGAGGATGGAGCTGCCGCCGAACGGCAGGCTGGTGGTGACGCCCAGGAAGACGAGCACCAGCGTCGGGATCAGCGCGATCAGCGCAAGGTACAGGGAACCGGCGGAGGTGATGCGGGTGATCACGAAGTCGAGGTACTCCGCCGTGGGGCGGCCGGCCCGGATGCCGGGGATGAAGCCGCCGTACTTCTTCATGTTGTCCGCGACCTCGTCCGGGTTGAACGTGATCGAGGTGTAGAAGAAGCAGAAGAAGATGATCATCAGCGTGTAGATCGCGATGTACAGCGGCGACGACTGCTGGACCAGGTTGTTCGAGATCCAGACGACCCACTCCTCCGTCTGGTCGCCGAACTGGGCGATCAGGCCGGGGATGGCGAGGATCGACGCCGCGAAGATCACGGGGATCACGCCGGACATGTTGATCTTGATCGGGATGTAGGTGCTGGTGCCGCCGTACATCCGGCGCCCCACCATCCGCTTCGCGTACTGCACGGGGATGCGCCGCTGCGACTGCTCGACGAACACCACGAGGCCGACCACCAGGATGATGACCAGGATCATGATGGTGAAGTTCAGGGCACCGTTGGCGCCACCGGCGATCGACCACAGCGAGGTCGGGAAGCTGGCCGCGATCGACGTGAAGATCAGCAGCGACATGCCGTTGCCGACGCCGCGCTCGGTGATGAGCTCGCCGAGCCACATGACAAGGCCGGTACCGGCGGTCATGGTGATGACCATGAAGACCGAGGTGAGGATGCTGTCGCTCGCGATGACGTCGAGGTCGCAACCCTGGAACAGCAGGCCCTGGCGCGCCGTCGTGATGACGGTGGTGGACTGCAGGATCGCGAGGGCGATCGTCAGGTAGCGGGTGTACTGGGTCAGCTTGGTCTGACCCGACTGGCCCTCCTTGTGCAGCGCCTCGAAGCGCGGGATGACCACGCGAAGCAGCTGCACGATGATGCTCGCCGTGATGTACGGCATGATGCCGAGGGCGAAGATCGACAGCTGCAGCAGAGCACCGCCGCTGAAGACGTTGATCAGGCCGAGCAGGCTGTTGTCACCCGCGAGGGCGATACATTGCTGCACGTTCGCATAGTCCACACCGGGGGTCGGGATGAACGACCCGAGCCGGAAGATCGCCATGATCGCGATCGTGAACAGCAGCTTGCGCCGCAGGTCTGGCGTCCGGAAAGCCCGGCCGAAAGCGCTGAGCACCCTATCCTCCTGGCCCGCCGTTGCGGGATCTCGTGTCGCCGGCGGGACGCCGGCGAGGTGTGTCGAACGTGGGCCAGACCACAACGGTGCAGCCAGACCGTGTCGGATTCTACGTTGCTCACGCGGGTCCGTGGACCACGTTCGCTCCGGGAAATACTCAAGAGAGCACACAGGGCCGGCCGCGCTCACGCGCCGCCGGCCCTGTCAGCTGTCTCAGGCCTCCGAGACCGTACCGCCGGCCGCCAGGATCTTCTCCTTGGCGGACGCCGAGACGCGGTCGACCGCGATCTCGAGCTTGACGGTGACGTCGCCGTTGCCGAGCACCTTCACGGGCTGGCCCTTGCGGACCGCGCCCTTCGCGACCAGGTCCTCGACGGTGACGGAGCCACCCTCGGGGAACAGCTCGGAAAGCTTGTCCAGGTTCACGACCTGGAACTCGACCCGGAACGGGTTCTTGAAGCCACGGAGCTTCGGGAGGCGCATGTGCAGAGGCATCTGCCCACCCTCGAAGCCCGCGGGGACCTGGTAACGAGCCTTCGTACCCTTGGTTCCACGGCCCGCCGTCTTACCCTTCGAGCCTTCACCGCGACCCACACGGGTCTTCGCGGTCTTGGCGCCGGGGGCCGGACGGAGGTGGTGGACCTTCAGCGGCTTGTTCTCCGCCATGATCACTCGACCTCCTCGACGGCGACGAGGTGCGCCACCGTCTTGACCATGCCACGGATCTCCGCGCGGTCCTCCTTCACGGCGGTGTCGCCGATCCGCTTGAGGCCGAGCGTCCGCAGCGTGTCACGCTGGTTCTGCTTGCCGCCGATGGCGGACTTGGTCTGGGTCACCTTGAGCCGAGCCATCACGCACCTGCCTTCGCAGCCGACTCGGCACGACCGGCGGCCTGGGCCCGCAGGAGCGCGGCCGGGGCCACGTCCTCCAGCGCGAGACCACGACGAGCGGCAACAGCAGCCGGCTCCTCGAGGCCCTTCAGGGCCGCGACCGTGGCGTGCACGATGTTGATCGCGTTGGACGAACCGAGCGACTTGCTCAGCACGTCGTGGATACCGGCGCACTCCAGCACGGCGCGCACCGGACCACCGGCGATCACACCGGTACCCGGCGACGCCGGACGCAGGAACACGACACCGGCGGCGGCCTCACCCTGGATGGGGTGCGGGATGGTGCCCTGGATGCGAGGGACGCGGAAGAAGTTCTTCTTCGCCTCCTCGACACCCTTGGCGATCGCCGCGGGCACCTCCTTGGCCTTGCCGTAGCCGACGCCGACGGTGCCGTCGCCGTCGCCCACCACGACGAGCGCGGTGAAGCTGAAGCGACGGCCGCCCTTGACGACCTTGGCGACGCGGTTGATGGTGACGACCTTCTCGACGAAGGCGCTCTTCTCCTCGCGCCCGCCGCGACGGTCGTCCCGACGACCGCCACCACGGCGGTCGTTACGGTCCTTGTTCTCGGTGGCGGCACCCTGGGGGGCGCCGCTGCGCTGCCCTGCAGCCATCAGAGAGTCCTCTTCTTCCGTGCGTTGGTCATCACAGGGCCAGACCGCCCTCGCGGGCGCCGTCAGCCACAGCAGCGACGCGACCGTGGTACTTGTTGCCGCCGCGGTCGAACACGACGGTGTCGACGCCGACAGCCTTGGCACGCTCGGCGACGAGCTCGCCGACCTTGCGGGCCTTGGCCGTCTTGTCGCCGTCGAACGCACGCAGGTCGGCCTCGAGGGTCGACGCCGAGGCGACGGTCTTGCCCACGGTGTCGTCCACGACCTGCGCCACCATGTGGCGCGAGGAGCGGGTGACGACCAGACGCGGACGGACGGCGGTGCCGGTGATCTTCTTGCGCAGGCGCGAGTGACGACGCTGGCGAGCGACGGCCTTGCCCTTGCCCAGGATCTTGATAGCCATCGTCACTTACCAGCCTTTCCGACCTTGCGGCGGACGTTCTCGCCGGCGTAGCGCACGCCCTTGCCCTTGTAGGGCTCAGGCTTGCGGATCTTGCGAATGTTCGCCGCGACCTCGCCGACCTGCTGCTTGTCGATGCCCGAGACCGAGAACTTGGTGGGGCTCTCGACCGCGAACGTGACGCCCGCAGGGGGCTCGACGACGACGGGGTGGCTGAAGCCGAGCGCGAACTCGAGGCTCGAACCCTTCGCCACGACGCGGTAACCAGTACCGACGATCTCGAGCTTCTTCTCGTAGCCCTGGGTGACGCCCGTGATCATGTTGGCGATCAGGGTGCGGGTCAGGCCGTGCAGCGCACGGGAGTTCCGCTCGTCGTCCGGACGGGACACCACGAGCTGGGCGTCCTCCTGGGCGACATTGATGGGTGCGGGCACGGTGTGCTCGAGAGAACCCTTGGGGCCCTTCACGGTCACCAGCGCGCCGCTGACGGTGATGTCCACGCCGGCCGGGACCGGAACGGGAAGCTTGCCGATTCGAGACATTGGCGTTTTCTCCTTTCCGGATTACCAGACGTAGGCGAGGACTTCGCCGCCCACGCCCTTGGCCTGTGCCTGCCGGTCGGTCAGCAGGCCGGAGGACGTGGACAGGATCGCCACGCCCAGGCCGCCGAGGACCTTGGGCAGTTCGGTGGACTTGCGGTAGACGCGCAGGCCGGGCTTCGAGATGCGGCGAACGCCCGCGAGGGCGCGCTCCCGGTTCTGGCCGTACTTCAGCTCGATCGTGAGGGACTTGCCCACCTGGGCGTCCTCCACGGTCCAGCCGGCGATGTAGCCCTCGGCCTGCAGGATCTCAGCAATGTGCGTCTTCAGCTTCGACGACGGCATGGTGACCGTGTCGTGGTGCGCCGAGTTCGCGTTCCGCAGACGGGTCAGCATGTCTGCGATCGGGTCGGTCATAGTCATATCGGGCTCTTGCCCTTCCTCACCGGGGTATCCGGACGGCCATGCTCGGCCGGGCGGACCTACGGCGTAGTTGTGTTACCAGCTGCTCTTGGTGACGCCGGGAAGCTCGCCACGGTGGGCCATCTCCCGCACGCAGATGCGGCACAGGCCGAACTTGCGGTAGACGGAGTGCGGGCGACCGCACTTCTGGCACCGGGTGTAGGCGCGAACCGCGAACTTCGGCTTGCCGGCCGCCTTGTTGATCAGGGCCTTCTTCGCCATGTCAGTTCTCCTTGAAGGGGAAGCCGAGACGGCGCAGCAGGGAGCGGCCCTCGTCGTCGGTCGTCGCCGTCGTCACGACCGTGATGTCCATACCGCGGACCCGGTCGATCTTGTCCTGGTCGATCTCGTGGAACATCGACTGCTCCGTGAGACCGAAGGTGTAGTTGCCGTGCCCGTCGAACTGCTTGGGCGACAGACCGCGGAAGTCGCGGATACGCGGGAGGGCGATCGCCAGCAGGCGGTCGAGGAACTCCCACATCCGGTCGCCACGGAGCGTCACGTGCGCGCCGATCGGCATGCCCTCGCGCAGCTTGAACTGCGCGATCGACTTGCGAGCCTTGGTGACCTGCGGCTTCTGACCGGTGATCGCCGAGAGGTCGCGGATCGCGCCCTCGATGAGCTTCGAGTCCTTGGCCGCGTCGCCGACACCCATGTTCACGACGATCTTGGTGAGACCGCCGGCCTGGTGCACGTTCTTGTGGCCGAACTCCTCGATCAGCGCCGGGAGGATCTCCTCGCGGTACTTCAGCTTGAGGCGCGGCTGGGCCGGGGCCTCGATGGTCGTCTCGGTCATCAGATGTCCTTCCCGGAGCGCTTCGCGACGCGGATTCGGACGGTCTTGGTACGACCGTCACGCTCCACCTGCTCGAGGCGGTACCCGACCCGGGTGCCCTTCTTGGTCTCCGGGTCGACGATCATCACGTTGCTCACGTGGATCGGCGCCTCGACCGTCTCGATGCCACCGGTACGGGTGCCGCGCTGCGACTGGCCCACCTTGGTGTGCTTCGTGACGCGCTGCACGCCCTCGACCACGAGGCGGTCGGAGTCCTTGAGGACCTCGAGCACGCGGCCGGTCTTGCCCTTGTCGCGACCCGAGATCACGATGACCTGGTCGCCCTTCTTGATCTTCGCCATGGTCAGAGCACCTCCGGGGCCAGCGAGATGATCTTCATGAACCGCTTGTCGCGCAGCTCACGGCCGACCGGGCCGAAGATACGGGTGCCGCGAGGCTCGCCGTCGTTCTTCAGGATGACGGCGGCGTTCTCGTCGAACTTGATGTAGGAACCGTCGGGACGGCGGCGCTCCTTGGCGGTCCGGACGACGACGGCCTTGATGACGTCGCCCTTCTTCACGTTGCCGCCCGGGATCGCGTCCTTGACGGTGGCGACGATGGTGTCGCCGATACCGGCGTAGCGACGGCCGGAGCCACCGAGAACGCGGATGCAGAGGATCTCCTTGGCACCCGTGTTGTCGGCGACCCGAAGTCGCGACTCCTGCTGGATCATGTGAGTGAACTCCTGTCGTCGAACTGGTTCTCGCTCGGACTGCTTCCGGCGAGCCTGGTCGAACGGATAGTTGCTGTGCCGGGGGCGCCACGCGTACGTGTGTCACGCACCGCCCCCGGCGGGAAGAGAAGTCTTACTTGGCCTTCTCGGCGATCTCCACCAGACGCCACCGCTTGGTAGCGGACAGCGGGCGGGTCTCCATGATGACGACCAGGTCGCCGATGCCGGCGGTGTTCTGCTCGTCGTGCGCCTTGACCTTGTTGGTGCGACGGATGACCTTGCCGTAGAGCGGGTGCTTCACCCGGTCCTCGACCTCGACCACGATGGTCTTGTCCATCTTGTCGCTGACCACGTAGCCACGGCGCACCTTACGCGTCGTGCGCTGGGCCTGCGCGGCCTCAGCAGTCGTGTTCTCGCTCATTGCCTCACTCACTCACGCTCGGAGCCGTACGGATACCGAGCTCGCGCTCGCGCAGGATCGTGTAGATCCGGGCGATGTCGCGACGCACGGCCTTGAGCCGGCCGTGGCTCTCGAGCTGGCCGGTCGCCGACTGGAAGCGGAGGTTGAACAGCTCCTCCTTGGCTTCCTTCAGCTTGGCGACGAGAGTCTCGTCGTCCATGCCATCCAGATCGATGGGGGCCAGCCCCTGCGTACCGATAGCCATCAGACACCACCCTCGCGCACCACGAAACGGCACTTCATCGGGAGCTTGTGCATCGCGCGGCGCATGGCCTCGCGAGCAAGGGACTCGTCAACACCGGCCAGCTCGAAGACGACGCGGCCGGGCTTGACGTTGGCGACCCACCACTCCGGCGAACCCTTACCGGAACCCATGCGGGTCTCGGCAGGCTTCTTGGTCAGCGGACGGTCCGGGTAGATGTTGATCCACACCTTGCCGCCACGCTTGATGTGACGAGTCATCGCGATACGCGCCGCCTCGATCTGGCGGTTGGTGACGTACGCCGGCTCCAGAGCCTGGATGCCGAAGTCGCCGAACGCGATCTGGGTGCCACCCTTGGCCGCGCCGGAGCGCGACGGGTGGTGCTGCTTGCGGTGCTTGACCCTGCGCGGGATCAGCATGGTCAGGCCTCCGTTCCGGTCTCTGCGGCCGGAGCGGCAGCGGCCTCCGCCGCGGGGGCGGACTCTGCGCTGCGCTCGGCCGGACGCTCGTTGCGACGGCCGCCACGACGCTCGCCGCCACGCTCACCGCGCTCGCCACGGCCACGACCCTGACGGGGAGCGGCGGTGGCCTGCTGGGCGGCGAACTCCTTCTCGGTGACCTCGCCCTTGTAGATCCACACCTTCACGCCGATACGGCCGAACGTGGTGCGGGCCTCGTAGAAGCCGAAGTCGATGTACGCACGGAGCGTGTGCAGGGGCACACGGCCCTCGCGGTAGAACTCCGAACGGCTCATCTCGGCGCCGCCGAGGCGACCCGAGACCTGCACGCGGATGCCCTTCGCGCCGGCGCGCTGCGCGGACTGCATGCCCTTGCGCATCGCACGACGGAAGGAGACACGGCTGGCGAGCTGCTCGGCGATGCCCTGAGCAACCAGCTGCGCGTCGATCTCGGCGTTCTTGACCTCGAGGATGTTGAGCTGGACCTGCTTGCCCGTAAGCTTCTCGAGCTCGCCGCGGATGCGGTCGGCCTCGGCACCCCGGCGGCCGATCACGATGCCCGGACGCGCCGTGTGGATGTCCACGCGGACGCGGTCGCGGGTGCGCTCGATCTCGACCTTGGAGATGCCGGCCCGCTCGAGGCCGGTGCCCATGAGCTTGCGGATCTGCACGTCCTCACGGACGTAGTCGCGGTACCGCTGACCAGGCTTGGTGCTGTCGGCGAACCAGCGCGACCGGTGGTCGGTGGTGATACCGAGGCGGTACCCGTGCGGGTGAACCTTCTGTCCCACTATCGGGCCCCTTCCTTGACGGTCTGCTTGTCGGCGATCACCACGGTGACGTGGCTCGTGCGCTTGAGGATGCGCGTGGCACGTCCCTGAGCCCGCGGGCGGAACCGCTTGAGCGTCGGCCCCTCGTCGACGAACGCGACGGAGACGACCAGGTCGTTCTCGTCGAAGCGCTCGCTGGCGCGGTCGGCCTTCACCCGAGCGTTGGCGATCGCGCTCTCCACAACCTTGCGGATCGGCTCGCTGGCGGCCTGCGGTGCGAACTTCAGCACCGCGACGGCCTCAGAGGCCTGCTTGCCACGGATGAGGTCCACGACGCGCCGGGCCTTCTGGGGCGTGACACGGACGAACCGCGCCTGCGCCTTGGCTTCCATTGCTGTCCTGCTTCCTTTTCTCAGACAGTCCAGGTCATCACTGCTGTGGGTGGGGAGATCCCCACGCCTCAGCGGCGACGACCCTTCCTGTCGTCCTTCACGTGGCCGCGGAAGGTCCGCGTGGGAGCGAACTCGCCGAGCTTGTGGCCGACCATCGCCTCGGTCACGAAGACCGGGACGTGCTTGCGACCGTCGTGCACGGCAAAGGTGTGACCGAGAAAGTCGGGCGTGACGACCGACCGACGGGACCAGGTCTTGATGACGTTCTTGGTCCCCTTCTCGTTCTGGACGTCCACCTTCTTCTGGAGGTGGCCGTCGACGAAGGGGCCCTTCTTCAGGCTACGAGGCATGTTTCAGGCTCCTATCAGCGCTTCTTGCCGGTACGACGGCGACGGACGATCATCCGGTCGCTCGACTTGTTCGGACGGCGGGTACGACCCTCCGCCTGGCCCCAGGGGCTGACGGGGTGACGACCACCGGACGTCTTACCCTCACCACCACCGTGGGGGTGGTCGACCGGGTTCATGGCGACACCACGGACGGTCGGGCGCTTGCCCTTCCAGCGCATGCGGCCGGCCTTGCCCCAGTTGATGTTCGACTGCTCGGCGTTGCCGACCTCGCCGACCGTCGCGCGGCAGCGCAGGTCGACGTTGCGGATCTCGCCGGACGGCATGCGCAGCTGCGCGTACGGGCCGTCCTTGGCAACGAGCTGCACCGACGCACCAGCCGAACGCGCGATCTTCGCACCGCCGCCGGGCCGGAGCTCGATGGCGTGGATGACCGTACCGGTCGGGATGTTGCGCAGCGGCAGGTTGTTGCCGGGCTTGATGTCGGCGCCTGCACCGGCCTCGATGCGGTCGCCCTGCGACAGCTTGTTCGGCGCGATGATGTAGCGCTTCTCGCCGTCCGCGTAGTGCAGGAGCGCGATGCGAGCCGTGCGGTTGGGGTCGTACTCGATGTGAGCGACCTTCGCGGGCACGCCGTCCTTGTCGTGGCGACGGAAGTCGATGACGCGGTAGGCGCGCTTGTGGCCGCCACCCTTGTGCCGCGTCGTGATGCGACCGGTGTTGTTACGACCACCGGTCTTGCTCAGCGGGCGGATCAGCGACTTCTCGGGCTGCGAGCGCGTGACCTCGACGAAGTCGGCGACGCTGGAGCCACGACGGCCGGGCGTCGTCGGCTTGTACTTACGGATTCCCATGGAAACCTGTCCTCAATCGTCTCTCGTCAGCTCAGCCGACCGGACCGCCGAAGATGTCGATCGTGCCCTCGCGGAGGGTGACGATCGCACGCTTCGTGTCCTTGCGCTTGCCGAGGCCGAAACGCGTGCGACGCGTCTTGCCCTTGCGGTTGATCGTGTTCACCGAGGCGACCTTGACGCTGAAGACCTTCTCGATCGCGATCTTGATCTCGGTCTTGTTGGCGCTCGGGTCCACGATGAAGGTGTACTTGCCCTCGTCGAGAAGGTTGTAGCTCTTCTCGGAGACGACCGGCGCGAGCAGGATGTCGCGCGGGTCCTTCACGGTGACGCTCACTTTGCGGTCTCCTCAGCGGTCTCGGCCTCGGACTCCGTGGCGACAGCCTTCGCGCCCTTGGCCGGGCCCTCGAGGAACGCGGCGAGCGCGCCCTCGGTGAAGATGACGTCGTCGGAGACGAGCACGTCGTAGGTGTTCAGCTGGTCGGCGACCAGGAGGTGCACCTCGGGGACGTTGCGCAGCGACTTGATCGTGATCTCGTCGTCCCGCTGGGTCACGACGAGCACGTGCTCGCGCGTGGTCAGCTTCGCGATCGTGCCGAGCGCCGTCTTGGTCGACGGTGCGCCGTCCAGGCCGAAGCCGGTGACGACGTGCACGCGACCGGCACGGGCGCGGTCCGAGAGAGCGCCACGCAGGGCGGCGGCCTTCATCTTCTTCGGGGTGCGCTGGTCGTACTTGCGCGGCTGCGGGCCGTGGACGGTGCCACCGCCGGCGAACTGCGGGGCGCGGGTCGAACCCTGACGGGCGCGGCCGGTGCCCTTCTGCTTGTACGGCTTCTTGCCACCACCGCGGACCTCGCCGCGGGTCTTGGTGGCGTGCGTCCCCTGGCGGGCGGCGGCGCGCTGCGCGACGACCACCTGGTGGATCAGCGGGACGTTCACGGCGACGTCGAACACCTCAGCGGGGAGCTCGGCCGTGCCGGACTTCTTGCCCTGGGCGTCGACGACGTCCACGGACAGAGCGGTCTGCGTGGTCATGGCTGCGGTCACGCTCCCTTCGCGGCGTTACGCACGAGGACGACGCCACCCTTGGGGCCGGGAACCGCGCCCTTGACGAGCAGCAGACCCTTCTCGGCGTCGACCGCGTGAACGGTCAGGTTCTGGGTGGTCTGACGGGCGTTACCCATCCGACCAGCCATCCGCAGGCCCTTGAAGACTCGCGACGGCGTCGAGGCGCCACCGATCGAACCCGGCTTGCGGTGGTTGCGGTGCGCACCGTGCGAGGCGCTCACGCCGGCGAAGCCGTGGCGCTTCATGACACCGGCGGTGCCCTTGCCCTTGGTGGTGCCGACCACGTCGACCACGGCACCGGCCTCGAACACCTCGGCGGTGATCTCCTGGCCGAGCGTGAACTCGGACGCGTTCTCGGTGCGGATCTCGGCGACGTGACGACGCGGCGTCACACCGGCCTTCTCGAAGTGGCCCTTGAGGGGCTTGGTGACCTTGCGCGGGTCCACCTGGCCGGCCGCGAGCTGCACAGCCGCGTAGCCGTCGGTGTCCACCGTGCGGATCTGGGTCACCACGTTCGTGCCCACGGAGACCACGGTCACCGGCACGAGGCGACCCGCCTCGTCCCAGAGCTGGGTCATACCGAGCTTGGTCCCGAGCAACGCGGTCACGTTCTTCTGCTGGTTGGTCATGATGTCCTCCAGCCTCAGAGCTTGATCTCGATGTTCACGTCCGCCGGCAGGTCGAGTCGCATGAGCGAGTCGACGGCCTTGGGCGTGGGATCGATGATGTCGATGAGCCGCTTGTGCGTACGCATCTCGAAGTGCTCGCGGCTGTCCTTGTACTTGTGAGGCGACCGGATCACGACGAAGACGTTCTTCTCCGTCGGCAGCGGCACCGGACCCACGACCGTCGCACCAGCGCGAGTCACCGTGTCGACGATCTTGCGCGCCGAGCTGTCGATGACCTCGTGGTCGTAGGACTTGAGCCGGATGCGGATCTTCTGTCCCGCCATGGCGTCGTCTGACTCTCTCTCTCGAACCGCTACTGACCGACCCACGCACTCGGGCGTGTCGCTTGGAGCGGCACAGCCGGGCGCAGAGCACCATTCCTGGTGCCGGGGCCGTTGGGAAGTGATCTGCCCTGGTACGAGACCGGGACCGACCACGACGTTTGCCGAGCCTGCTCGGAACAGTGCCTCCGGAGATCCGGAGAACGTGTGCTCCGCGGGGCGCCCTGTACAGATCGAAACAGGCGACAACCCGCGACCCCTTACCCGGACTTCTCCCCGGGTGGGTGACCGCTCCAGCCTCTGTCGGTCCGGACTGACCGGACCGAGGACTGCGGTTCTGCACACTGTTCGACACTTGAAAGAGCGCGCCTGTTACAGGCAACTATGCAATCTTGCCACACGTCCTGGCATCGGCCAAACGGAGCGCGTGTGACGCCCGCTACGTGCGCGAAGGGGCCCGGACGCCGAAGCGCCCGGGCCCCCTCGTGTCAGCTGACTTCCGTCAGATGAACCTGTGCTCCAAGATCACTTGAGGATCTTGGTGACACGGCCGGAACCGACCGTGCGGCCACCCTCGCGGATGGCGAAGCCCAGGCCCTCCTCCATGGCGATCGGCTGGATCAGCTCGACCGTCATCTCGGTGTTGTCGCCGGGCATGACCATCTCGGTGCCCTCGGGCAGCGTGATGACGCCGGTGACGTCCGTGGTGCGGAAGTAGAACTGCGGGCGGTAGTTCGAGTAGAACGGGTTGTGACGGCCACCCTCGTCCTTGCCCAGGATGTAGACCTGAGCCTCGAAGTTCGTGTGCGGGGTGATCGAACCCGGCTTCACGACGACCTGGCCGCGCTCGACGTCCTCGCGCTTGATGCCGCGCAGGAGCAGACCGGTGTTGTCGCCGGCCTGAGCCTGGTCCATCTGCTTGTGGAACGTCTCGATACCGGTGACCGTGGTCTTCTGCGGCTCGCGGATACCGACGATCTCGACGTCGGAGTTGATGTCCAGCGTGCCACGCTCGACCTTACCGGTCACGACGGTGCCACGACCGGTGATCGTGAAGACGTCCTCGATCGGCATGAGGAACGGCTTGTCCAGGTCACGCTGCGGCTCCGGGACGTTCTCGTCCACGGCCTCCATCAGCTCGAGGACCTTCTCGACCCACTCGGGGTCACCCTCGAGGGCCTTGAGGCCCGAGACGCGGACGACGGGAGCGTTGTCGCCGTCGAACTCCTGCGACGACAGCAGCTCGCGGACCTCCATCTCGACGAGCTCGAGGATCTCCTCGTCGTCGACCATGTCGGCCTTGTTGAGCGCCACGAGCAGGTAGGGCACGCCGACCTGGCGGGCGAGCAGCACGTGCTCACGCGTCTGGGCCATCGGACCGTCGGTGGCGGCGACCACCAGGATCGCGCCGTCCATCTGGGCGGCACCGGTGATCATGTTCTTGATGTAGTCGGCGTGACCCGGGGCGTCAACGTGCGCGTAGTGACGCTTGGGCGTCTCGTACTCGATGTGCGCAATGTTGATCGTGATACCGCGCTGCTTCTCCTCCGGCGCGGCGTCGATCTCGTCGAAGTTGCGCTGGACGTTCGCCGGCAGGTCCGGGTACTTGTCCGCGAGGGTCTTCGAGATCGCCGCGGTCAGCGTCGTCTTGCCGTGGTCGACGTGACCGATCGTGCCGATGTTGACGTGCGGCTTGGTCCGCTCGAACTTGGCCTTAGCCACTGGGGTCCTCCTGGGACTTGGGTAGATGTTCCGAACGTTGCAGATGCTCGGCCAAGAAGCCTACAACTGCGGGGCGTTGCGGTTTTTCCTACAGGTTGGTTGTGCGGGTCGACCTGTGGGGACTCACTCGCCCCGGGTCTTCTTGATGATCTCTTCGGCAACCGCCTTGGGAACCTCGGCATAGCTGTCGAACTGCATCGAGTACACCGCGCGACCCTGGGTCTTCGACCGCAGGTCACCGATGTAGCCGAACATCTCGCTCAGCGGCACCTGGGCGCGAACGACCTTGACACCGGTCGCGTCCTCCATGGACTGGATCATGCCACGTCGGGAGTTGATGTCGCCGATCACGTCGCCCATGTATTCCTCGGGCGTACGCACCTCGACGGCCATGACCGGCTCGAGCAGGACCGGGTCGGCGCGCTTGACGCCTTCCTTGAAGACCATCGAACCGGCGATCTTGAACGCCATCTCCGAGGAGTCGACGTCGTGGTAGGCACCGTCGATCAGCGTCGCCTTCACGCCGACCACGGGGAAGCCGGCCAGCACACCCTGCTGCATGGCCGCCTGGATACCGGCGTCCACGGACGGGATGTACTCGCGCGGGATACGACCACCGGTGACGGCGTTCTCGAACTCGTAGAGCTCGCCCTCCGTCGTCTCCAGCGGCGCGAAGGTCACCTGGACCTTGGCGAACTGGCCGGAACCACCGGTCTGCTTCTTGTGCGTGTAGTCGATCTTCTCCGCCACCCGGCGGATCGTCTCGCGGTACGCGACCTGCGGCTTGCCGACGTTCGCCTCGACCTTGAACTCGCGACGCATGCGGTCGACGAGGATGTCGAGGTGGAGCTCGCCCATACCGCCGATGACGGTCTGGCCGGTCTCCTCGTCCAGCTTCACGCGGAAGGTCGGGTCCTCCTCGGCGAGCTTCTGGATGGCGGTCGACAGCTTCTCCTGGTCGGCCTTCGTCTTCGGCTCGATGGCCACGTCGATGACCGGCTCCGGGAAGGTCATCGACTCCAGGATCACCGGGTTCGCCGGGTCGCTCAGGGTGTCACCGGTGGTGACGTCCTTGAGCCCGATGAACGCGTAGATGTGGCCGGCCTGCGCCTCCTCGACCGGGTTCTCCTTGTTGGAGTGCATCTGGAAGAGCTTCCCGATGCGCTCCTTCTTGCCCTTGGTCGAGTTCTGGACCTGGGCGCCCTGGGCGACCTTGCCGGAGTAGACGCGGACGTAGGTGAGCTTGCCGAAGAACGGGTGCGACGCGACCTTGAACGCCAGCGCCGAGAACGGCTCCGTGGCGTCCGCGTGCCGCACGACGACCTTCTCCTCGTCCTTGACGTCGTGGCCCTCGATGGAGGGGACGTCGAGCGGCGAGGGCAGGTAGTCGATCACGGCGTCGAGCATGGGCTGCACGCCCTTGTTCTTGAACGCCGAGCCGCACAGGACCGGGAAGGCCTCCGAGTTGATGACGAGCTTGCGGATGCCGCCCTTGATCTCGGCGACCGTCAGCTCCTCACCACCGAGGTACTTCTCCAGGAGCTCCTCGTCGGTCTCGGCGACGGCCTCGACCAGCTGGGCGCGGTACTCCTCCGCCTTCTCCTGGAGGTCGGCCGGGATCTCCTCGACCTCGTACTCCTCGCCCATCTTGGTGTCGCCGCGCCACGTGAGCGCCTTCATCTCGACCAGGTCGACGACGCCCTCGAAGTCGTTCTCAGCACCGATCGGGAGCTGGATGACGAGCGGCTTCGCCTTGAGGCGGTTGATGATGGTGTCCACGGTGAAGTAGAAGTCCGCACCGAGCTTGTCCATCTTGTTGACGAAGCAGATGCGCGGGACGTCGTACTTGTCCGCCTGGCGCCACACGGTCTCCGACTGGGGCTCGACACCCTCCTTGCCGTCGAACACGGCAACGGCACCGTCGAGCACGCGGAGCGAACGCTCCACCTCGACCGTGAAGTCGACGTGACCCGGCGTGTCGATGATGTTGATCTGGTTGTTCTTCCAGTAGCAGGTCGTCGCGGCGGACGTGATCGTGATGCCGCGCTCCTGCTCCTGCTCCATCCAGTCCATCGTCGACGCGCCGTCGTGCGTCTCACCGATCTTGTAGTTCACACCCGTGTAGAACAGGATGCGCTCGGTCGTCGTGGTCTTGCCGGCATCGATGTGGGCCATGATGCCGATGTTGCGGACCTTGTTCAGGTCGGTCAGCACGTCGAGTGCCACGGTGTCTTACCCCTTGGTCTAAAGGTGGGTGGGGAGCCGGCGGCTGCATCCACCGACGGCCCCGGGGGTCACCCGGGGCCGTTCGGAAGCTACTACCAGCGGTAGTGCGCGAAGGCCTTGTTGGAGTCGGCCATCTTGTGCATGTCCTCGCGGCGCTTGACCGCGGCACCGAGACCGTTCGACGCGTCGAGGATCTCGTTCATCAGGCGCTCGGTCATCGTCTTCTCGCGACGAGCGCGGGAGAAGTCGGTGAGCCAGCGCAGCGCGAGCGTCGTGGCGCGAGCCGGGCGCACGTCGACCGGCACCTGGTACGTGGCACCACCGACGCGGCGCGAACGCACCTCGAGCGCGGGACGGACGTTGTCGAGCGCGCGCTTGAGCACGACGACCGGGTCACCGTCGGTCTTGGCACGGACGCCCTCGAGCGCACCGTAGACGATCGCCTCGGCGGTCGACTTCTTGCCGTCGAGCAGGACCTTGTTGATCAGCTGCGTGACGACCGGGGACCCGTACACCGGGTCGACGATGAGCGGCCGCTTCGGGGCCGGACCCTTGCGGGGCATCAGCTCTTCTCCTTCTTGGCGCCGTAACGGGACCGAGCCTGCTTGCGGCCCTTCACGCCCTGCGTGTCGAGCGCGCCGCGGACGATCTTGTAGCGGACACCGGGGAGGTCCTTCACACGGCCACCACGCACGAGCACGATGGAGTGCTCCTGGAGGTTGTGGCCGACACCGGGGATGTACGCGGTGACCTCGACCTGCGAGGAGAGCTTCACACGGGCGACCTTGCGGAGGGCCGAGTTCGGCTTCTTGGGGGTGGTGGTGTACACACGGGTGCACACGCCGCGCCGCTGCGGGGAACCCTTGAGGGCCGGGGTCTTCGACTTCCCGGCCTTCGAGGTCCGCCCCTTGCGGACGAGCTGCTGGATCGTAGGCACTACGTCTCCGTCGTCTTCTTGAGCTTCGGCGACGCCCTGCCGGCGTCCCCGTCGATGGTTCTGGCTTGTGCGTGCCGATCGCATGCGGCACCCACAGCCCCCACGGGGACTGCTACGCCACTTACCACCGGCTCGATGGCCCGGCTCCGCCGTCGGGGCACGACGTGCCCCGGGAGGTTCTCGCCGGGGTGCCCACGCACTCACATCGGCCGCTTCCGAAGCCGCCTTGCGGCGGCCTTCAGGAGGTGCGGCCCGACGGCGCAGGCACGGACTCCTAGGTTACCCGCGTGTTTACGGGGGGTCAAAACGAATCGGGTGTGAGGTGCGCCCGAGAAACCGCGGGAACAAGCGAGCGAACCTGCCAGATGCCCCCGCCGTCCCAGACGTGCAGGTCACGGGAATGACCTGCACGTCTGACACGTCAGCGCGCTTCTGACAGGTTCGCTACTTCGCGGTCAGGACCGGATCAGCGGAAGTCGCCGAGGTCCAGGTCCTCCAGCGGGATCGCCTCGCCCGAGCCCATGCCGAGCGTCGGGAAGTCGATCTCGTCGTAGCCGAAGCTCGGGTAGAGCTCGGCCTTGGCCTGCTCGGTGGGCTCGACCTCGACGTTGCGGTAACGGGGCAGACCCGTACCGGCCGGGATGAGCTTACCGATGATGACGTTCTCCTTGAGGCCCAGCAGCGGGTCGCGACGACCGCTCATCGACGCCTCGGTGAGCACCCGGGTGGTCTCCTGGAAGGAGGCCGCCGAGAGCCACGAGTCGGTCGCGAGCGACGCCTTCGTGATACCCATCAGCTCCGGACGGCCGGCGGCCGGCTGGCCACCCTCCGACACGGCCTTGCGGTTCGCGTCCTCGAAGCGCATGCGCTCCGCGAGCTCACCCGGCAGCAGCTGCGAGTCACCCGAGTCGAGCACGGTCACGCGACGCAGCATCTGCCGCACGATGACCTCGATGTGCTTGTCGTGGATGTCCACACCCTGGCTGCGGTAGGTCTCCTGGACCTGGTCCACCAGGTGCGTCTGCGTGGCACGGGGGCCGAGGATGCGCAGCACCTTCTTCGGGTCGACGGCACCCTGGACGAGCTGGGTACCGACCGTCACGTGGTCGCCGTCCGCGATCTTGAGGCGCGCACGCTTCGTGACCGGGTACTTGATCTCCTCGCCACCGTCGTCCGGCGTCAGCACGAGGTGACGCGTCCGCTCGGTGTCCTCGATCGTCACGCGACCCGTGTACTCCGCGATGGGCGCCTCACCCTTGGGGGTGCGGGCCTCGAAGAGCTCGGTGACACGCGGCAGACCCTGCGTGATGTCCTCGGCCGCGGCCACACCACCGGTGTGGAAGGTACGCATCGTCAGCTGCGTGCCCGGCTCACCGATCGACTGCGCCGCGATGATGCCGACGGCCTCGCCGATGTCCACGAGCAGACCCGTGGCCAGGGAGCGGCCGTAGCACTTGGCGCAGGTACCGACGCGGGACTCGCACGTCAGGACCGAACGGACCTTGACGTTCTCGATGCCCGCGGCGATGACCTTGTCGATGATGACGTCGCCCGCGTCCGAACCGGCGGCCGCGATGACGTTGCCGTCGGCGTCCACCACGTCGGTCGCGAAGGTACGCGAGTAGATGCTGGTCTCGACGCGGTCGTGCGGGACGAGCGAGCCGTCCGGCAGCTTCTCCGCGACGGGCAGCGTGAGGCCACGCTCGGTGCCGCAGTCCTCCTCGCGGATGATGACGTCCTGCGAGACGTCCACCAGACGACGGGTCAGGTAGCCCGAGTCCGCCGTACGGAGGGCCGTGTCGGCCAGACCCTTACGGGCACCGTGCGTCGCGATGAAGTACTCGAGGACGGACAGGCCCTCGCGGTAGTTGGACTTGATCGGACGAGGGATGATCTCGCCCTTCGGGTTCGCCACGAGACCGCGCATACCGGCGATCTGACGGACCTGCATCCAGTTACCACGGGCACCCGAGCCCACCATGCGCATGACGGTGTTGCGCTGGTCGCTCTCGAGGTTCTCCCGCATCGCCGAGGCGACGCGGTCGGTGGCCTGCGTCCAGATCTCGATGAGCTCCTGACGGCGCTCGTCGTCGGTGATCAGACCCTTGTCGAACTGCTGCTGGACCTTGAGGGCCCGGGCCTCGTGCTCGTCGAGGATCTCGCCCTTGACGGTCGGTGCCGCGACGTCCGAGATGGCGATCGTGACACCGGAGCGCGTGGCCCAGCGGTAGCCGGCGTCCTTCAGCGCGTCCAGCGCCGCGGCCACCTCCACCTTCGGGTACCGCTCCGCGAGGTCGTTGACGATCGTCGACAGGCGCTTCTTGTCGGCCACACCGTTCTCGTACGGGTAGTCGACGGGCAGCGCCTCGTTGAACAGGTACCGGCCGAGGGTGGTGTCGAACAGGAGCTGCTGCCCCTGCTCCCAGCCCTCGGGCGCCTCGAAGTCCTTCAGCGGCGGCACGAGGTCCGACATCCGAAGCTTGATCTTGGCGTTGATGTCCAGCTCGCCCCGGTCGAAGGCCATGATGGCCTCGGCCACGGAACCGAACGCACGACCCTCGCCCACGGCGCCCGGACGGTCGCTCGTGAGGTGGTGCAGACCGATGATCATGTCCTGCGAGGGCATGGTCACCGGACGGCCGTCCGACGGCTTGAGGATGTTGTTGCTCGAGAGCATGAGGATGCGGGCCTCGGCCTGCGCCTCGGCGCTCAGGGGCAGGTGCACGGCCATCTGGTCACCGTCGAAGTCGGCGTTGAACGCGCCGCAGACGAGCGGGTGCAGGTGGATGGCCTTGCCCTCGACGAGCTGCGGCTCGAACGCCTGGATGCCCAGGCGGTGCAGCGTCGGCGCACGGTTCAGGAGCACGGGGTGCTCCGTGATGACCTCTTCGAGCACGTCCCAGACCACGGGGCGGGTGCGCTCGACCATGCGCTTGGCGCTCTTGATGTTCTGCGCGTGGTTCAGCTCCACGAGCCGCTTCATGACGAACGGCTTGAACAGCTCGAGCGCCATCTGCTTGGGCAGACCGCACTGGTGCAGCTTGAGCTGCGGGCCGACGACGATGACCGAACGGCCCGAGTAGTCGACGCGCTTGCCGAGCAGGTTCTGACGGAACCGGCCCTGCTTGCCCTTGAGCATGTCGGAGATCGACTTCAGCGGACGGTTGCCGGGGCCCGTGACCGGGCGACCACGACGGCCGTTGTCGAACAGCGAGTCCACGGCCTCCTGGAGCATCCGCTTCTCGTTGTTGACGATGATCTCCGGCGCGCCCAGGTCCAGGAGCCGCTTGAGGCGGTTGTTCCGGTTGATGACGCGGCGGTACAGGTCGTTCAGGTCCGACGTCGCGAACCGGCCACCGTCGAGCTGCACCATCGGGCGCAGGTCCGGCGGGATGACCGGGACGGCGTCGAGCACCATCGCCGTGGGCGAGTTGGTGGTCGTCAGGAACGCGTTCACGACCTTGAGGCGCTTGAGGGCGCGGGTCTTGCGCTGGCCCTTGCCCGAGCGGATGGTCTCGCGCAGGGACTCGGCCTCGGCCTCCAGGTCGAAGTTCTGCAGGCGCTGCTGGATCGCGTTCGCGCCCATCGCACCCTCGAAGTAGGTGCCGTAGCGGTCCTGGAGCTGGCGGTACAGCATCTCGTCGCCCTCGAGGTCGGCGACCTTGAGGTTCTTGAACCGGTCCCAGACCTGCTCGAGGCGGTCCAGCTCCTGGTCCGCGCGCTTGCGGATCTGAGCCATCTCGCGCTCGGCGGAGTCGCGCACCTTGCGGCGCGCGTCGGCCTTGGCACCCTCGGCCTCGAGCTCGGCCAGGTCGGCCTCGAGCTTCTGGGCGCGGGTGTTGATGTCGTTGTCCCGGCGGTCGGAGATCTCCTTCTTCTCGAGGTCGATCTCGTTCTGCAGGTTGGGCAGGTCCTCCTGGCGCGCCTCCTCGTCGACCGAGGTGATCATGTACGCCGCGAAGTAGATGACCTTCTCCAGGTCCTTCGGGGCGAGGTCCAGCAGGTAGCCCAGGCGGGACGGCACGCCCTTGAAGAACCAGATGTGCGTGACGGGGGCGGCCAGCTCGATGTGGCCCATGCGCTCACGGCGCACCTTGGAGCGCGTGACCTCGACACCGCAGCGCTCGCAGATGATGCCCTTGAAGCGCACGCGCTTGTACTTGCCGCAGTAGCACTCCCAGTCACGGGTGGGGCCGAAGATCTTCTCGCAGAAGAGCCCGTCCTTCTCCGGCTTGAGGGTGCGGTAGTTGATGGTCTCGGGCTTCTTCACCTCACCGTGCGACCAGGCACGGATGTCCTCGGCCGTGGCGAGGCCGATACGCAGCTCGTCGAAGACGTTGACGTCGAGCAAGATGTCCTACTTCCTGAAGTTCTCGAAAATCCTTGGTGTCCAGGACCGCGCCTGGTGTCCAGGTCGGCGCCCGGGGGGCCCGGGCGCCGACCGGTGTCAGATCTCGTCGACGCTGGAGGCGGCGTTCGGCCGCCGCGAGAGGTCGATGCCGAGCTCCTCAGCAGCGCGGTACACCTCGTCGTCGGACTCCTTCATCTCGATGGAGACACCGTCGCTCGAGAGCACCTCGACGTTCAGGCACAGCGACTGCATCTCCTTGAGAAGCACCTTGAAGGACTCCGGGATACCCGAGTCGGGGATGTTCTCGCCCTTGACGATCGCCTCGTAGACCTTCACGCGGCCCGGGACGTCGTCGGACTTGATGGTGAGCAGCTCCTGGAGCGTGTACGCGGCGCCGTACGCCTCGAGCGCCCAGACCTCCATCTCACCGAAACGCTGACCACCGAACTGCGCCTTACCACCCAGCGGCTGCTGCGTGATCATCGAGTACGGGCCGGTCGAGCGCGCGTGGATCTTGTCGTCGACCAGGTGGTGCAGCTTCAGGATGTACATGTAACCGGTGGAGACGGGCTCCGGGAACGGCTCGCCGGAGCGGCCGTCGAACAGCCGCGCCTTGCCGTCCTGGTTGACCATGCGCTGACCGTCACGGTTCGGCAGGGTCGCCCCGAAGAGACCGCGGAGCGCCACCTCCTCGAGACCGTCGAACACCGGCGTGGCGACCGGGCGACCCGGCTCGCTCTTGTGGGCGATCTCGGGCAGGCTCTCCAGCCACTCGCCGCCCTTGTCCTCGGCCAGGCTGACGTCCCAGCCCTGCTTGGCGATCCACCCGAGGTGGGTCTCCAGCACCTGGCCCACGTTCATGCGGCCCGGCACACCCAGGGGGTTGAGGATGACGTCGACCGGCGTGCCGTCCTCGAGGAACGGCATGTCCTCCTGCGGGAGGATCTTCGAGATGACGCCCTTGTTGCCGTGACGGCCGGCCAGCTTGTCGCCCACGGTGATCTTGCGGCGCTGCGCGATGTACACGCGCACCAGCTGGTTCACGCCGGCGGGCAGCTCGTCGCCGTCCTCACGGTTGAACTCGCGCACGGCGATGACCGTGCCCTGCTCGCCGTGGGGCACCTTGAGCGAGGTGTCGCGCACCTCGCGCGCCTTCTCACCGAAGATGGCGCGCAGCAGGCGCTCCTCCGGGGTCAGCTCGGTCTCACCCTTGGGGGTGACCTTGCCGACCAGGATGTCGCCCGCGCCGACCTCGGCACCGATGCGGATCACGCCGCGCTCGTCGAGGTCCGCGAGGACCTCCTCGGAGACGTTCGGGATGTCCCGCGTGATCTCCTCGGGGCCGAGCTTGGTGTCACGCGCGTCGACCTCGTGCTCCTCGATGTGGATCGAGGAGAGGACGTCGTCCTCCACGAGGCGCTGCGACAGGATGATCGCGTCCTCGTAGTTGTGACCCTCCCACGACATGAACGCGACCAGCAGGTTGCGGCCGAGCGCGAGCTCGCCCTCGTCCGTCGCCGGGCCGTCGGCGAGCACGGAGCCGACCTCGACCCGCGCGCCCTCCTCGACCAGCACGCGCTGGTTGTAGCTCGTGCCCTGGTTGGAGCGCACGAACTTGTGCACGCGGTACGAGCCCGTCGTGCCGTCGTCGTTCGCCACGAGGACCAGGTCGGCCGAGACCTCGGTGACCACACCGGGCTTGGTCGCCACGATGACGTCGCCGGCGTCGACCGCCGCACGGCGCTCCATGCCGGTACCGACCACGGGGGCCTCGGACCGCACCAGCGGCACGGCCTGGCGCTGCATGTTCGCACCCATGAGGGCGCGGTTGGCGTCGTCGTGCTCGAGGAACGGGATCAGGGCCGTCGCGACCGACACCATCTGGCGCGGCGAGATGTCCATGTAGTCGACCTCGGCACCTGGGATGTCGTTGGTCTCGCCACCCTTGGTACGCACCAGCACGCGGTCGAGGAGGAACGTGCCGTCCTCGGCCAGCGGCGTGTTCGCCTGCGCGATGATGTAACGGTCCTCGTCGTCCGCCGTCAGGTAGTCGATCTGGTCCGTGACCTTGCCGTCGACGACCTTGCGGTACGGCGTCTCGATGAAGCCGAACGGGTTGATGCGACCGAACGACGCGAGCGAGCCGATCAGACCGATGTTCGGACCCTCAGGGGTCTCGATCGGGCACATGCGGCCGTAGTGCGACGGGTGGACGTCACGGACCTCCATGCCGGCGCGGTCACGGGACAGACCACCCGGGCCCAGCGCGTTCAGACGCCGCTTGTGCGTCAGACCGGCCAGCGGGTTGTTCTGGTCCATGAACTGCGACAGCTGCGAGGTGCCGAAGAACTCGCGGATCGACGCCACCACGGGGCGGATGTTGATCAGCGTCTGCGGCGTGATGGCCTCGACGTCCTGCGTGGTCATGCGCTCGCGAACGACACGCTCCATGCGGGACAGGCCCGTGCGCACCTGGTTCTGGATGAGCTCGCCCACGGCGCGGATGCGGCGGTTGCCGAAGTGGTCGATGTCGTCGACCTCGACACGCACCTCGACCGGCTGGCCGTTGCGGACGCCGTCCAGGGTGGTCTTGTCCGCGTGCAGCGCGGCCAGGTACTTGATCGTGGCGACCACGTCGGTCAGCGACAGCGTGGACTCGGCCAGCTCCGCGTCGACACCCAGCTTCTTGTTCGCCTTGTAGCGGCCGACCTTGGCGAGGTCGTAGCGCTTCGGGTTGAAGTAGAAGTTCTCCAGCAGCGCGCGGCCGGCCTCGACGGTCGGCGGCTCGCCCGGGCGGATCTTGCGGTACAGGTCGACCAGGGCCTCGTCCTCGGTGTGGACGTGGTCCTTCTCCAGCGTGTCGAGCACCGACGGGAACTCGGCGAACTCCTCGCGGATCTGCGCCTCGGTCATGCCGAGCGCCTTGAGCAGCACGGTGACGGACTGCTTGCGCTTGCGGTCGACGCGCACGCCGACGGCGTCGCGCTTGTCGATCTCGAACTCCAGCCAGGCGCCACGCGACGGGATGATCTTCGCGGAGAAGACGTCCTTGTCGCTGGTCTTGTCCGGGGTGCGCTCGAAGTACACGCCCGGGGAACGCACCAGCTGCGAGACGACGACGCGCTCGGTGCCGTTGATGATGAAGGTGCCGCGGGCGGTCATGAGCGGGAAGTCGCCCATGAAGACCGTCTGGCTCTTGATCTCACCGGTGGTGTAGTTGACGAACTCCGCGGTGACGAACAGCGGGGCCGCGTAGGTGAAGTCCTTCTCCTTGCACTCGTCCGCCGTGTACTTCGGCGGCTCGAAGCGGTGGTTCGAGAAGGAGAGGGACATCGAGGAGCCGAAGTCCTCGATCGGGGAGATCTCCTCGAAGATCTCTTCCAGACCCGAGGTTTCCGGGACATCATTACGGCCAGCCGCCTTGGCAGTTTCTACCCTCGCCTGCCAGGCTGGGTTACCGAGGAGCCAGTCGAAGCTCTCGGTCTGGAGGCCAAGCAGGTCCGGGACCTCGAGTGGCTCATAGATCTTTGCGAAGGAAACACGACGGGAAGCGGTACGGTTCGCAATGGCTTCGGCGGACGGAGCTGAAGGGGTGCGCGAGGCAGCCAAGAGGGGTCCTTCCCTGCAGTTCGGGTGAACGCTGTACGCTCTGCGGTGCTGCAGGAAGCTCTGCCGGTCTTCACCGGTCACCGGAGGCCGTCCCACAGGCGGGGACGGGACCAGGACTTTCGGGAAGCAGGGGGAGGCGTCGAGGGCACACGCGGGCGCAAAGCGCTAGCATACCTATCTCCCGTAAGTATGTCCAGTACCCCCAGCGCGCGCACGTCGAGACTGTGGTAAACCTCGAATCGTTGCGTATCCGCACTGCCGCGACGCTGCGGCCAGATCTTGCCCTTCCCGGGGGTCAACGGGTGAACCGCGGGTGACATTCCCGCCGGCGACCTCGTCGAACGGCCCGAGGCGCACCTGAGACACAAGAGAGGCCCGCACCCTCACGGGTGCGGGCCTCTGCTGCGTCCGGCGGACGCCGCCCGGGACGAAACCCCGGCGGCGTCACGCCGTCACGAGGGCGTGAGCCCTCAGGTCACTTGAGCGTGACGGTGGCGCCGGCGCCCTCGAGGGCAGCCTTGGCCTTGTCGGCGGCGTCCTTGTCGACACCCTCCAGAACGGGCTTGGGGGCGCCGTCCACCAGGTCCTTGGCCTCCTTCAGACCGAGGGAGGTGAGGCCGCGCACCTCCTTGATGACCGCGATCTTCTTGTCGCCGGCGGCCTCGAGGATGACGTCGAACTCCGACTTCTCCTCGGCGGCGGCAGCGCCGGCGTCGCCACCCGCGGGGGCGGCCACGGCCACGGCGGCCGGAGCGGCGGCGGTGACGTCGAACTTCTCCTCGAAGGCCTTCACGAAGTCGGAGAGCTCGATGAGGGTGAGCTCCTCGAAGGCGGACAGGAGCTCGTCGGTGCTGAGCTTCGCCATGATGGCGTTCCTTTCGGTTTGCGCTCCGCGGGCCGGGCACGGCCCGCCAGAAGCAGGGGGTTTTGTTCTAGCGCGACCGCCTGATCAGGCGGCAGCGCCCTCCGATTCCTGCTTCTGACGCAGGGCATCGATAGCGCGGGCGACCTGGGCGGGCTTGGCGGTGAAGGCGTAAGCGGCACGCGTCAGCGTGGCCTTCAGACCGCCGGCCACCTTGGCCAGCAGAACCTCGCGGGACTCGAGGTCCGCGAGCTTCGTGATCTCTGCGCTGGACATCGGGCGGCCGTCGAGCACGCCACCCTTGATGACCAGAGCAGGGTTCGCCTTGGCGAAGTCACGCAGACCCTTCGCAGCCTCGACCGGGTCCCCGGTCACGAATGCGATGGCGGACGGGCCCTTCAGGTCGGCGTCGAGACCATCGACACCGGCCTCCTTGGCCGCGATCCCCGTCAGCGTGTTCTTCACCACGGCGTAGGTTGCGTTGCCGCTGAGCGACCGACGCAGCTCCTTGAGCTGCGCGACGGTGAGCCCGCGGTACTCGGTCAGCACGGCCGCGCTGGAGTCGCGGAACTTGTCCGCGAGCTCTGCGACAGCGGCTGCCTTGTCCGGCCTCGCCATGGCAATCCTTCCGGTGGTGGTACCACCGGCTCCC
Source organism: Promicromonospora sp. NPDC052451 (assembly GCF_044547525.1). NCBI lineage: Bacteria > Bacillati > Actinomycetota > Actinomycetes > Micrococcales > Promicromonosporaceae > Promicromonospora > Promicromonospora sp. NPDC052451. Next base: position 151,718 of record NZ_JBIUAP010000013.1, on the reverse strand, counting down.
TGGGGCGTGAGCCCCGGGCATGGCCCCGGAACGAGAAAGAGCCCCGGCGCAGGCGCACGGGGCTCGGTTCGTGCAGCAGGGCTGCACTCGAGTTCGTCACCTGCGCAGGCCCCCGCTCTCAGCGGGACTTCGGTCTTCTGCTCTCCCTGATGCTCCGAGGAGCGGGCAGCGTCGGACGACCGGCGGTCTTGGGTTACCCGAGAACTATACATGGCGACGGGCGTGCCGCCGCACGGGCGCCGGGTGTCACTCACCACACGGAGCCGGCGAGGTCGGCGTCAACGGGGTAGGGCCTCCAGGGACGCGAAGCACACCAGGGGCGCCGGGTCGGGCTCGGGTGCGACTGCCGCCGCCAGCGCCGCCTCGGGGTCGTCGGTGGCCCGGAGGTGGGCGTGGAACCGCGGCATCACCCGGGCGGCCACGGCGTCCGAGAGCGGGGCGACGGCGGCGACGACGGCGCGCGCGCCGAGGCGCAGCAGCACCGCCGTCAGGCCGAGCACCTCGCCGCCGACCACCTGGGAGGAGCCGCCGACCTCGCAGGCGGACAGGATCACCACCGACCCGGGCAGGCGCGTGCCGTCGAGCTCGTGGGCGAACAGCGGGCCGTCCGCGAGGTCGATGCTGGCGAAGAGGGGGTTGTCGGCGTCGTGCGTGCCGTGGGTCGCGAGGTGCACGATGTCGTGCGTGGCGAGCGCCTCGCGTACGGCCGTGGTCGTGGCGGCGGCGCCGGTGAGGACTGTCGCGCCGGGCCACATCCCGCCGACTGCCAGCACCTCGCTCGCGCCGAGGGTCACGCCGGGTCCGTGGGCGGCCAGCAGGCGGTGGGCCTTTCCCGGGGCTGCGGGCGCTCGGCCGCGTGCCATGTAGGAGCGCATCGTCGTGCGCCGTCCCCGCCGGGACGGGAGCGCCGTCCACGGCACCCCGACGATCGGCTCGCGGCCGACGACGTAGAGCGGGCCGTCGGCGTCCAGCGGCCGCGCCAGGAGCGCGTCGAGGGCGTCGAGGTTCCGGGTCAGGGAACGCCGGGCGGCCTCGTGCAGGCCGGGCGGCACGAGGTCGTTGGCGCACACGCCGAGGTCGGCACGCGCCCGGAGCACGCGTTCGGTGACCTCGGCCCGCGACCCCAGCTCCAGCAGTCGCGCGCCGTGCGCGTCGACGCGGACGCAGCGCAGCACGCCGTCGATCACGAAGAAGTTGGCGACGACGGCGCCGTCGTCGCGGGCGGCGAGCAGTTCCCGAACCTCCGCCGCGCCGGCTGGGCGGTCCTCGACGACGCCGTGGTGGGCACCGGTGCGGTGCCAGGCGCGCTCGCGTGCCGCTGCCAGGAGCCTGCGCGATCGCTCGAACAGGTAGGCGCGCTCGGTCGCGCCGTCCCGGTCGGTGAGCGTCCGGGCGCGGGCGACGAGGCCGCGAGCCTCGGTGACGAGCGCCCCGACGGCAGGTTCGTCCGGTGCGGTGGTACCGCCCACCCCGGCGAAGGTGGCCCGCCCCCGCTCGACGGCCTCGAACAGCCAGTCCGGCCGACCGGTCTGCAGCGCGGCACGCACGTCGGTCCACTGCAGGTCGACGCCGTGCACGGCCGCGGCGGTCACGGACTCCACCGAGCCGAGACCCACGCGATGGTCGGCGAGCAGGCCGAGGCCCGTGCTCACCGCCTCGATGCCGGCCGACCGGTCGCCGGCAGCGAACGCGAGCTGCGCGAGCACCGTCTGCCGCTGGATCCGGGTGGACAGCGGGGCGTCGACGATGGCGGCCGGGAGGCTGTCGAGCACGGCCCGGGCCGCGGGGACGTCGCCCGCCAGCAGGTACCAGTGAGCGGCGACGAACCGTGCGGTCAGGCCGGGATGCTGGCCGAGCAGGGGGTCCACCTCGTCGCCCGCCTCGGCGGCGGCCATGGCTTGCTCGGCCCGCTGGCGGGCGTCGTCGGGCACGGGGGCCTCGCCGCGCCGGATCGGCAGGAGGATCGCCTCCAGCTCGGCGACGCGTGCGACGGCGGCACGCTGCGGATGGCCGACGCCGGTGTAGTACCGCCGCGCGAAGGCCGCTCCCGCCCGGGCCTCGTCCCAGCGGTGCAGCGCCATGAGGCAGCGGGCGCGGAAGTACTCGGCCTCGGCACGGTGGTGCGCGCGGCCAGGCACCACCATGCGGGAGATCGCCTGGGTGAGGACCTGTTCGGCGTCCTCCAGCAGCCCGGCCTCGTAGAGGACGGCGCCGCGGCCGATGTCGAGCACGCCGTCGGCACGCTCCGGGTCGACGGCGCGAGCGGCGGCCATGGCCTGGAGCGCGCCCGGCAGGTCGCCGAGCGCGTACCGGACGAAACCCGTGTTGTGCAGGGCGAGGGACGCGATGCCGGGCAGGTCGGCACGCATCGCCAGCTCGTGGCAGGCGTCGAAGTCGCGGAGCGCGGTGTCCAGCCGGCCGAGCTCGATGGCGGCCGCACCCCGGTTGAGCAGCGCGGTCGCATGGTCGCGCACGGGAAGCACCGCCACGTCCGCGAGCACCCGGTCGAAGGCCGCCACGGCGTCGACGAGCCGGCCGGCGCGCTGCAGCAGCAGGCCGCGCGTGCCGTCGACGACGGCGGTGAGCCGCCGCCGGACCCGCGGCGGGGCCGACTCGGCGCGGGCGTCGGCGTCGTCGAGCAGGGCGAGGGGCTTGTCCAGCGTCTCGCCGACGGCGTGGAGGGCGACCGCCTCCCCCGCCAGGGAACGGACCATGCCCTCCGCCCAGCGTTCGCGGTCGGTGGGACCGAGCGCTGCCAGATCGACGACACGCAGCCGGTCGAGGACCTCCCGGAACCGCGGCAGAGCATCGCCGGGCCGCGACCGGGAGTTGAGCTCCCGGGCGGCCAGCAGCTCCGCCTCGAGTTCCGGCCACATGCTTGTCCCCTTGCCTCTGCGGGCCCTCGTGGGGCGCCGGGCGGGACACGATAGCGGGGCGGGACGGGCGCTGTCATCGCCCGCTACGACGGCGCAGGTCAGCGCGTCGGGCTCGGGTGAAGACGATCGCCGTGGGGCGGAATCACCCCGCGGTGAGTCCCTCGACCGAGCTGAAGCAGACGAGAGGCACGGGCTGGGCGACGTCGGTCAGCGCGGCCGCGAGCGCCGCCTCCGGGTCGTCGGTCTCGCGCAGGTGGGCGTGCAGGCGGGGCATGACGCGGGCGGCGAGCTCGTCGGAGAGCTTGGCGACCGAGGCGATGACGGCGCGGGCGCCGAGGCGCAGGAGCACGGAGGTGAGGCCGAGGAGCTCTCCGCCGAGTACCTGGGTCGACCCGCCGACCTCGCAGGACGACAGGATCACCACCGACCCGGGCAGCGGTGTGCCGTCGAGCTCGTGGGCGAACAGCGGTCCGTCGGCGAGGTCGATGCTCGCGAAGAGGGGGTTGTCGGCGTCGTGCTGGCCGTGCGTGGCGAGGTGGACGACGTCGTGCGTGGCGAGGGCCTTGCGGACCTGCTGGGTGACTGCGTCCTTGCCGGTCAGCACGGTTGCACCGGGCCACTGCTCACCGACGGCCCGGGCCTCGTCGGCACCGTGCCGGACCCCGGGGCCTGCTGCGGCGAGCAGCTTGCGCTCGCCGGTGGGTCGCGCGTGGGTACGTCCGCGCGCGACGTAGGAGTTCACGGAGGTGCGCAGGCCGCTGCGAGACGGGAGCGCCGCCCACGGCACGCTGAGCAGTGGCTCACGGGCGACGACGTACAGGTCGCCGTCGGCGCGGAGCGGGGCGAGCAGGATGGCGTCGAGGGCCTTGAGGTTACGTTCCAGGGATGCCGTCGCCGCCGCCCGCAGCGGGGGCGGGATGAGGTCGTTGGCGGCCATGGCGAAGTCGGCGGTGAGGCGGCGGACGCGTTCGATGACTTCGTCGGCCGGGCCGATGTCGACGGTGGTGACGCTGGTGGCATCGACGCGGACGCAGCGGAGGGTGCCTTCGATCAACGCGAAGTTCGCGACCACGTGACCTTCGTCATCACGTTGGGCAAGCACACGCCCCAACTCACGTACAGTGACTGGGCGCCGTACAGAGCCTGCGTTTCCGGCATGCCGCCACGAGCGCTCGCGCACCTCGTTCTGAATCCGGCTGGCCCGACGCGTGAGCCGCTCACGTTCCTTCGAATCAGTCGTACCGAGCTCCCGGGCCTTGACCAACAGGCCCCGCGCCTCGGTGAGAAGTGCCGCCGCCTTCGGGTCATCGGGTGGGTTGACCCGCCCGGTACCAGCAAACGTGGCACGGCCTCGCTCCAGCGCGTCGAACAACGCCGCGGGCCTTCCCGTCCGGACTGCCGCTTCCAGGTCGACGAGAGTCAGATCCACACCATGCGCGGCAGCGGCCGTCACCGACTCGACTGAGCCCAGACGGCTGCGGTGGTCAGCGAGTAAGCCCAGACCCGCCTGCACAGCGCGGAGACCGCCACTTCGGTCGCCCTCCGCAAACGCGAGTTCCGCACGAGCGGTGTAGTTCTGGATCCGCATGGTCAACGGCGCCCCTGTCAGTCGTCGAGGCAGCTCAGCAAGCGTGTTGCGGGCAGCATCGAAGTCGCCGGCGAGGAGGAACCATTGCGCCGCGACCAGACGCGCTGCGTGGCCGGGGTGCTGGCCAAGCACAGGTCCTGCCGCGTCACCCTCGCCGGCTGCGGCGAGCGCATAGCCCGCCCGGCGGCGGATAGCAGCCGTCGTCATCCCCCGTGCTCCGCGCCGCACCGGGACGAAAGCTGCCTCAAGCTCCAGGACCCGCGCCAGCGTTGCCCACTGCTCGTAGCCCGCGGCCGTGAAATGCTTGCGTGCTCGAGCGGCAAATACCGATGCATCGTCGAAGCGACGCAGGGCAAGTGAGCACCTGGCTCGGAAGTACTCAGCGATGGCGCGGTCAGTGCGTCGCCCCGCCTTCAGCAATTGTGGAATCGCTTCTTCCAGCAGCAAGTCAGCCTCGTACAGCAGACCCACGCTGTAGAGCACTTCCGCGCGGCCAAGAAGCGGAATCCCGTCGTCCTGGTGAGGCGCGATCTCCCGTGCAGCCGCCATCTCAGCGAGCGCTGCGGGAGCGTCACCGAGCATGCTTAGGTCGAAACCCGCGTTATGCCGCGCAAACGCTACCAACATCGGAGCGTCAGCTATCTCCGCATGCTGCGCTGCCGCCAGGTCGTCCGCCAGCGCCCCCTCGACGTCACCAAGGTCCGACAGCGCGAACGCTCGATTGAGGTATGCAACGGCCAAGTCACGCGGCTCCCCGTCTCCGCTGACCGCAAGCACTCGATCGAAGAGCCGAACCGCCTCCATCGGCTCACCTGCATCAAGCAAGAACTTCCCACGCTGCCCCGCCGTTACGGCCTCGATGCGTTGCCGGTGCTCGTCCTCTAGCAGTTCAGCAACACCACGCGCTCGATCGAGCGATCGGAGTGCTGCTTGAAGGTCGCCTGTGCAAGCAAGATCGGCCTGCGCGAGCCCCATCCAAGAGCGAGCGACAAGCCACGCCCATGTCACGCGATCGTCGTCGGACAGGACTGCCTCGTCGTGCTGTCCAAGATCACGGAGAAGTGCCCGGAATTCACGACGAGCGCGACGCGGGCGGGCACGGACGTTCCATTCCCGTGCCCGCTCGAATCGCTCTGCGAGCGTATCGAGTCTTGTACTACCCACGTCTGCTCACCGCACCCCTGCCTCAGTTCATGTCACCGACACCCCTGGTACCTCCGCGTAGAGGTCCTCGACCTGGACCACAGCATGCCAGGCCTCGGCGACACGACCCCGCGCATCCGTTGCGGGAACCTCGCCGCCGATGCGACCCGCGAAGATCGCAGCAGCGAGCTGACCTGCGAGGAAGGGTGCTGAGAACGACGTGCCGCTCCAGGTCCCAAATCCACTTGTGAAGTCGTCCGGATCGACCGCGTGCCGTAGGCCGTCGGCCGTCCGCCGTCCCTCTGCGGCACCGTCGAACGTCGTCGGCATAGTGCTCAGGACCTGTACGCCGGGGCGCACCACAGAAATCCAAGGGCCGTCATTGCTGAAATCAGCCAGCGTCCCGTCTGGGTTGGAAGCAGCCACCCCGAGCAGAGGCGTGTAGTGCGGGTTGAGATCGTGCGGATCGATCGGGATAGCACCGTGTCTCGTACGTCGAACCTGCGGTGCCCAACCTGCTGGGAAGGTCCGGCGGGAGGACCCGTCGTTTCCTGCAGAGACGACCACCAGCACACCCGCGCGGCGCAAATCCCTAAGCCGACCGCGATAGATGCCCTCGTAGTCGTCGTCGTCTTCAGGATGCTCCAGGTAATAGCCGCTGGCGATCACTACGACGTCGATGGGAAAGTACCCCGGAACTCCTGATAGACCACGGAGATGAAACTCCAGGAGCCGCTCCAGCGAGCGAGCGAAATCCCACTCTGATGCTGTGCCATCTCCGCCGTACACGCGCACCGGCAGCAACGCCGCATCCGGGCAAGTCTGGTGGACGACTCCCGCAATGAAGGTGCCATGACCGGCGTACGGGTCCAATGGAGACGCGTTGCCGTCCCTACGTCCCTCACGTTCCGCGTCGATGTCCTCCTCGGGAAAGGTGCCAATTGGTCGACCATCGAGATCCACGTTGCGAAGGACAACAGTTCCTGGCTCGTCGAACCAGGGATGCTGCCCGATACCCGTGTCCAGGATCGCCACAACTGGCCGGTCGACACCCTCAAGTGTCACGAGGGGCGACGTGCCATCTGGCAGGCGGACCGGCGCGGGCCCTGGATATGTCGCCGGGATGCGCTTGGTCGGATCACCGAAGCCGCCCTGGTTCTTGTGCCCTGTAACCACATGGTCCAGCGCTACCCGAGTACGTGCGCTCCCGGCGTCATCCGCAATTGACGCCACGAGCCCAAGCGCGTCCCAGCCGTCTCGCACGTCGTCGAGTCGCACCTCGACGTCGGGCCGCGTACCCAAGACGTCCGCGCTCTGGCGCGATGGCGCCTGGTCGAACTCACCGGTCGATACAGTCACACCGTTCTCTCGCGCACGAGCGGTGATCAGTTCCAAAAGCGCGTCGTGGCCGCCTTCTACATCGCCACGGATAATGACACGGTCGCGCACGTAGCGGGTCGGAGCCACCCGACCGCCGCCGGGGAGGCGGTCCGAGGCAGGGTCCACCTCACGGACCGGCCGCCACCCCCCGGCATGGTCCCGTACGCGCAACTCCGGCTCGGGCATGGGCTCACTCACAGCAATACCTCTCCATTGACAACGATTGCTCGACAGTGCCCGGCCGCGCCCCTCGGCCGAGTCAGTACAGGATGTTCAGGAAGTTCAGCAGCTCACAGCTCGATGACCGGCGTGCTCACGGCCCCGCCCCCGCCATCGGTCCGGCGCACCACCAGGCTCGCGCGCCCTCGCTCGACAGAGTCGAAGGCGAACCGGCCGTCCTCGTCGGAGGCCGTCGTCACGACGTCGACCCCCGGGCGGTGCAGCTCGACGGACAGGCCCGCCGCCGGGGCCGCCCAGCCGTCGATGCGAACGCGGCCACCGGCAGCCGGCGACAGGCTGATCATCACGGTCAGCGAGTCGTGCGTGAAGGTGATGGTCTTGGCCTCGGCCGGTGCGGCGTCGTCGGCACGTGCTGCGGCGGCGGCCCCCCGGACGCCCGCGAGCGGCGTGTCCAGGTAGACCGCCTCCATCAGGTCGGCCTCCAGGCCGGCCAGCGTGATCGCGAAGAGCGATCGCTCCACGAGGTCGTCCGGCACGGGGTCCACCGTCTCCACCAGCCGGGCGAGACGGGTCAGCACGGCGCCGTCCCCGGCGTCCAGCACGCCCTTGGGGTCGAACGAGAGGTCCCCCACGGCCTCGTCGTCCTTGTTCGGTTCCGGCGTCAGGTCCACGAGAAGTCCCCCTGCTCATCGAGGATGGTGCGCAGCTTCGCCAGGCAGCGACCACGGGTCGAGCCGATGGAACCCATCGGCATTCCGATCGCCGCCGAGATGTACCGGTAGTCCGGCCGGTCGGCGAGCGACACCAGACGCAGCAGCTCTTGGCAGCGTCCGGGAAGTTTCTGGAGCGACGTCCACAGGATGCGGTCGCGCTCGTCGCGCAGGACCTCGGCATCGGGCAGCGGGTCCTTCGCGGGGAGCGACGCCGGGTGCTCAGGACTGTCGTCCGGAAGCTCGGTGCGGCGCTTCTCGTCGTCACGGTGCTTGCGCACGGCCTCCCAGGCGGCGCGCTTCGCGGTGACCAGGAGCCACTTCAGCACGGCCTTGGGCTCGGCGATGGTCTCCGCGTGCCGGACGAGGGCGACCCAGGTGCTCTGCACCACGTCCTCTGCGGCGTCGGGCTCGACGCCCTGCGCGCGGACCGTGTGCCAGAGCAGCGGTGTCGCCTCGCGCACCAGGTCGCCCAGCGCCTGGGGGTTGCCCTCGCGGTAGTCGGTCAGTGCGATCGCCGCGCGATCGCCGAGTGTGAGACCAGACCCGTCGACGTCGGGCAGGGCCTCCCTTGATCCTGTCATTGCACCACGGGATTCTCTGCTGGCGGATGTTTCCACATCCGGCACAGGACGTGGAGTACTTGGACCAGCCGAGTCTACGACCGACGCCGTGGCTCCGGGGAGGTGGAAGACCGTGCCCACCAGGCACTCCTCTCTCCTCGGCGCACGGCGGCAGGGTGCCGCTCACCAGACAAGAGGGACGAGGACCAGGTTCGATACATCGGACTGAGCACAGATCAAAAAGGCCCGCATCCCTGTCGGGATGCGGGCCTCCTTGTGCTCAGGAGAGCTGCTCGGCTCAGGCCGAGAGCTCCTCCAGCAGCTTGGTGGTCTTGCTCTGGTCCAGCGGGATGCCGGGGCCCATCGTCGTCGTCATCGTGGCCTTGCTGATGTAGCGGCCCTTCGACGACGACGGCTTGAGGCGCAGGACCTCGTCGAGCGCGGCGGCGTAGTTCTCCAGCAGCTGAGCCTCCGAGAAGGAGGACTTGCCGATGATGAAGTGCAGGTTCGCGTGCTTGTCGACGCGGAACTCGATCTTGCCGCCCTTGATGTCGGACACGGCCTTGGTGACGTCCATGGTCACGGTGCCGGTCTTCGGGTTCGGCATGAGGCCGCGGGGGCCCAGCACCTTACCGAGACGACCGACCTTGCCCATGAGGTCCGGCGTGGCCACGGCCGCGTCGAAGTCGGTGTAGCCGGCGGCCACCTTCTCGATGAGCTCGTCGCCACCGACCTCGTCGGCACCGGCCGCGCGGGCCTCCTCCGCCTTGGCGGCGTTGGCGAACACGATGACCTTGGCGGTCTTACCCGTGCCGTTCGGCAGGTTGACCGTGCCGCGGACCATCTGGTCCGCCTTGCGCGGGTCCACGCTCAGCCGGAACGCGACCTCGACGGTGGCGTCGTACTTGACCGTGGCGGTCTCCTTGGCCAGGCGGATGGCCTCGAGCGGCGAGTACAGGTTCTCGCTGTCGATCTTCTCCGCGGCGGCGAGGTACGCCTTGCTGCGCTTTGCCATGTTTCTCTCCTCTTGTGGTCGTAGCGGGCCTCGCGGCCCTGCCACTGTGGCGCCCGACGCCGTTCGCCGGGTCACCGTGGTCCTTCAGCTCACTCCGAGACGGTGATGCCCATCGAGCGGGCGGTGCCCGCGATGATCAGCGACGCGGCGTCGAGGTCGTTCGCGTTGAGGTCCGGCAGCTTGGTCGTGGCGATCTCGCGGACCTGGTCCTTGGTGATCGAGGCGACCTTGACCGTGTGCGGCGTCGCGGAGCCCTTGGCCACACCGGCGGCCTTCTTGATCAGCTCGGCGGCCGGCGGGGTCTTCGTGATGAAGGTGAACGAGCGGTCCTCGTACACCGTGATCTCGACCGGGATGACGTTGCCACGCTGCGACTCGGTCGCCGCGTTGTACGCCTTGCAGAACTCCATGATGTTCACGCCGTGCTGACCCAGCGCGGGGCCGATCGGCGGAGCCGGCGTCGCGGCGCCGGCCTGGATCTGCAGCTTGATGAGGCCGGAGACCTTCTTCTTCGGGGGCATGCGTTGTCTACCTTCTGTTGGGTGGGCCTACGCCGTGGGCGATGACCCGGTTGCAATGCTGGGACGAACGGTCAGATCTTGGCGACCTGGTTGAAGCCCAGCTCGACCGGGGTCTCCCGGCCGAAGATGGAGACGAGGACCTTGAGCTTCTGGGCCTCGACGTTGATCTCGGAGATCGAGGCGGGCAGCGTGTCGAACGGCCCGTCCGTGACGGTCACCGACTCGCCCACCTCGAAGTCGACGTGGACCGGGGCCTTGCCCGCGGTCGACGCCGCGGCGGCGCCCGCTGCGGGCTGGCCACCCTGCGTCTGCTGCGGCAGCATCGACGGCGCGAGCATCGAGTAGATCTCGTCGAAGCTCAGCGGGACCGGCTGGTGCGTGTGCCCGACGAAGCCCGTGACACCCGGCGTGTGCCGGACGGCGCCCCACGACTCGTCGGTCAGGTCCATGCGCACGAGGACGTAGCCCGGGATGCGGACCCGGCTCACGATCTTCTTCTGCGCGTTCTTGATCTCGGCGACCTCTTCCATCGGAACCTCGACCTGGAAGATGTAGTCCTCCATGTTCAGGCTCTGGATGCGGTTCTCGAGGTTGGTCTTCACGCGCTTCTCGTAGCCCGCGTACGAGTGGATGACGTACCAGTCGCCCGGCTGGCTGCGGAGGGTCCGCTTGAACTCCTCGACCTCGTCCACGATGACGTCGCCGTCGGCGTCGACGACTCGCTCCTCGGTGGCCTCGTCGGGAGTCTCGGCGTCCGCAGGCACGTCAGCGTTCTCGGCGTCCAGGGGCGCATCGACGGCCGCCTCGTCGCCGTCGGGCGTCGAGGCGTTCTCCGTCTGGTCCAGAGAGTCCTGGGACACGAACGAACCTGCTTTCTCTTCGTGCGCCGGGGCTGCGCCCGGCACGGGTGTGCGTACCTCTACGAGCTGTATCCGCTCATTGTCGCGCGAAAACACCGCGAAGGAACAATCGGCGACAGGCGAGAACGATCACAGCGAGATACTGCGCAGCGTGCACCATGCCCCGGCGTGGCGCACCCCGACCGGATCGGGGCCGCAGGCCCTGGGCCGACGACGGTCGCCTCAGCGACCGGCCCGGATCTGCTCGGTCAGCCGAAGACCCAGCCGGCGAGCATGCCGAAGGCGTAGTCCAGCGCGACCACGAAGATCATGACCACGACCAGGAAGACCAGCACCACCGTCGTGTAGGTGACGAGCTCGGAACGCGTCGGCGACACGACCTTCTTGAGCTCGGCCACCACCTGGCGCACGAAGAGCGCGATACGGGCGAAGATGTTGCCGTTGCCCTTGCTCGGACGCTCCGCGGCGCTCTGGATCACCTCGGTGTCGCTCACTGCTACCCCACTCCTGTGGCCCGGCGCGCCCGGGCGGCGCGGACTGGCTTGCCAGGTCCACTCACGTGGGCCCGCTGCGCGCGGCCCCGCTGGGGTTCACGCTGGCAGGGTAGACAGGACTCGAACCTGCAACCTGCGGTTTTGGAGACCGCTGCGCTACCAATTGCGCCACTACCCTCTGTGTCCGATGCCTTGTCAAATGTCCACGCACCGTGCCCCGAGGGGCGCAGGACATCAGGTGAGCATCGATCACCGAGGCACAACTGTACGGTACCCACGGCCGTAGGTCGAACCCGTTCCCACCAGCCCCGGGAACGGCCCCGGGAGCGGTGTCCACCGAACGACGGACACCAGGTGCAGCCGAACGGGCGTCCCGCCGCACCCGCCCCTCGGAGCATGCTCGCACCATGCAGAACAACGACTCCGGGGCCGTCCGGGTGCGCGGCCTCCGCAAGCGGTACGGCACCCCCCGCAGCGGGTACAAGGACGCCGTGGCCGGGCTCGACCTCGACGTAGCGCACGGCGAGATCGTCGCAGTGCTCGGCCCGAACGGGGCCGGGAAGACCACCACCATCGAGATCCTCGAGGGTTTCCGTGACCGGGACGCCGGCGAGGTCGCGGTGCTCGGCGAGGACCCCCGGCGCGCGGGCCGGGGCTGGCGGGCGCGCACGGGCATCGTCATGCAGGACTCGCGCGACATGAGCGAGCTCACGGTACTGGAGCAGGTGCGCGCCACCGCGGCGGCCTACCCGGACGCGCGGGAACCCGCCGAGGTCGTCGCCGCAGTCGGCCTCGAGCACAAGGCACGGGCCCGGATGCGCATGCTGTCGGGCGGGCAGCGGCGCCGGCTGGACGTGGCGCTCGGGATCGTCGGCCGGCCCGAGCTCCTGTTCCTCGACGAGCCGACCACGGGTTTCGACCCGCAGGCCCGGCGCTCCTTCTGGGACCTCGTGACCGGCCTGCGCGACGCCGGCACCACGATCCTGCTGACGACCCACTACCTGGACGAGGCGGCGTACCTCGCGGACCGCGTGGTCGTGGTGCGGGACGGCGTGGTGGTCGCCGAGGGCACGCCGGACACGCTGGGCGGCCCCGCGGCGCGCACCCCCCTCGTCGCGTGGGAGCAGGACGGCGCGCGGCGCACCGAGCGGACCGACCGGCCCACGGCGCTCGTCGCCCAGCTGATCGCGGCGGCGGGGCCCGACGGCGAGGTGCCTGGCCTGTCCGTGACGCGGCCGACCCTGGAGGACGTGTACCTCTCCCTCATCGGTGAGCCCACCGCGGACGACGCCGCGGGCACGGACCCCGACGACAACGACGACGCGAACACGGAGGCGGCGTGATGAGCACGACGACAACGACGACCGGCAGCACCGCCCCCACGACGGACGCCCGAGCCTGGCGGCTGCCCGGCACGCTCCGCCTCGGACTGGTGCGCGGCGGCGTGGAGCTGCTGGAGTACGTGCGCGAGCGCGACTCGGTCATCTTCGGCTTCGCCTACCCGATCGTCATGCTCGCCATCTTCGCGACGGTGTTCGGCGACGACGACCCGATCGTCGCGGACGGCGTCACGGTCAGCTTCGCGCAGTACTTCCTGCCGGGCATGGTCGCCACAGGGGTCATGCTCTCGACCTACCAGACACTGGCGATCTCGATCGCCGTCGACCGCGACGACGGCAGCCTCAAGCGGCTGCGCGGCACGCCCCTGCCCGCGACGTCGTACTTCCTGGGCAAGGTCTTCCTGTCGCTGACCACCGTGCTGGTGCAGACCGCGCTCCTGCTGGCCGTGGCGGCACTGGCCTTCGACGTCCCCCTCCCCGACGACCCGGCTCGCTGGGTCACGTTCGCGTGGGTCTTCGTGCTCGGCACCGCCGCCGGGGCCGTGTGCGGCGTCGCGTACTCGTCGGTCCCCCGGTCCGGGCGGTCCGCGAGCGCCGTGGTCGTGACGCCGCTCCTGGTGCTGCAGTTCACCTCGGGCGTGTTCTTCTCGGTCAGCCAGCTCCCGGACTGGATGATCGAGCTGTCGTCGCTGTTCCCGCTCAAGTGGATCGCGCAGGGCATGCGGTCGGTGTTCCTGCCGGACGCGTTCGCGGCGGCCGAGCCGTCCGGGGCCTGGCAGCCCGGGGCGACGGCTGCTGTACTGGCGGCATGGCTGGTCGTCGCGCTCCTGGTGGGCACCCGGACGTTCCGCTGGCGACGGCACGATGACGGCTGACGAAGCCCGGCCCGCCGGCGAGGAGGAGCTTGCCGTCGACCGCCTGTACGCCGGGTGGGACCAGCAGGTGCGGTGGTGGGACGCGGCGTTCGGGGTGATCGTGGTGCTGACCGCCGTGGCCCTGGTCCTGGAGGGCACGCGGGGTGTGCGGCTCGCGGTCGCCCTGGCGGCGATGGGCGCGATCGTGGTGGCGTACGTGGCGTGGGGCGCGCGGGCGGCGCGGACCCGTGACCAGCGGCAGGCGAGGGCGTACCTGGTGGTCCTGGTCGTGGGCACGGCGGTGACGGTGTCGCAGGGTGGGGTGGCGTCGCTGCTGCTGTTCATCGCGTTCGCGCAGACGTGGATGCTCCTGGAGTCGATCCGCCAGGGCGTGGTGGGCTGCGTGGCGCTGGGGACGGCGGTGGCGGGAGGCATCGTCGTGGGGTCGGGTTCCGACCTGGCGGTGCTGGCCGAGGTGGTGCCGCAGATGCTCGTGACCCTCGTGTTCGCGATCGGGCTGGGCCTGTGGTTCCACGTGGCGATGCGGCGCGCGGAGCAGCACTCGCGCCTGCTGGACGAGCTGCAGGCAGCTCAGGCCGAGCTGGCGCGGACCAACCACGAGGCGGGTGTGCTGGCCGAGCGTGAGCGCCTGGCCCGGGAGATCCACGACACCCTCGCGCAGGGGTTCACGAGCGTGGTGATGCAGGCGCAGGCTGCGACGGCGGCGCTCGACGTCGGGGACGAGGGAACCGTGCGCGACCGTCTGGAGGTCATGGAGGACACGGCCCGGGAGAACCTCGCCGAGGCACGCGCCCTGGTGGCCGCCTTCGCGCCGGTCGCGCTCCAGGACGCGTCGCTCCCCCAGGCGCTGAGCCGGGTCACCGACCTCTTCGCGCAGGAGACGGACCTGGTGGTGGGCTTCCGGGCCGACGGCGTGGGGCCGCTGCCTCCGGCGATCGAGGTGGTGCTGCTGCGGGCCGCGCAGGAGGCACTGGCCAACGTGCGCCGGCACGCGCGGGCGCTCACCGTCGTGGTGCGGCTGAGGCGGACGGAGGACGAGGTGGTCCTGGTCGTGTCCGACGACGGCCGGGGCATCGCGCCCGGCGTACCCGACGGGTTCGGGCTGGCGGGGATGCGCGACCGGGTACGTTCGGTGGGCGGCACGCTCACGGTCACGCCGGGCGCCGACGGGGGCACGTACCTGTGTGCGCGGGTCCCGGTCGAGGCCCGCGCCGGTGCGGCGCCGGGCACAGCCGCCGGGACGGCGCCGGGCAGCGGCACGGCGCCGGGCACACGCACCGAGCACGCAGCCGCACCCGGCGACGGCGCACCCAGTGACGACGCACCCAGTGACGACGCACCCGGTGACGGCACGCCCGGTGACGGCACGCCCAGCGACGACGCACCCGGCGACGACGCACCCGGTGACCACGACGGAACGCAGGAACAGGGGGTGGCCCGATGATCCGGGTCCTGGTGGTGGACGACCATCCGGTGGTGCGGTCGGGGCTGGCGGGCATGCTCAGCGTCGAGGACGACCTGGACGTGGTGGGTGAGGCCGGCGACGGTCAGGAGGCGGTGGCCCTGGCGGCGGAGCTGCGGCCCGACGTCGTGCTGATGGATCTGCGCATGCCCGTGCTCGACGGCGTCGCCGCGACCGCAGGGATCGTCGGGACGGGGCCGCGCGTGGTGGTGCTGACCACGTACGACACCGATGCCGACATCCTGCGTGCGGTCGAGGCCGGCGCCACCGGGTACCTGCTCAAGGACACGCCGCGCGCCGAGCTGGTCGCGGGCGTCCGGGCGGCGGCCCGGGGCGAGACGGTGCTGGCGCCGAGCGTGGCGACCCGCCTGGTCAGCTCGGTCCGGACGGCCGCGGAACGACCGTCGGCCCGGGAGGCCGAGGTGCTCGCCCTGGTGGCGCGGGGGCGGTCGAACGCGGAGGTGGGGCGGGCGCTGTCGATCACGGAGGCCACGGTCAAGACCCACCTGATCAGGGCTTTCGCCAAGCTCGGGGTGGCCGACCGGACCGCGGCCGTGACGGTCGCCCGCGAGCGCGGCTGGATCGCCTGACCTTTCGGGGACGGGTACGGGTCGCTGCCGGTACGTTGCCCACATGGACAACTCGGTCAAGAACGACATCACGGCACGCGTCGAGGCGGCGGTCGCATCAGCGATCTACGACGTCGCGCTGCCGATCGACACCCTGGGCGTGACCTTCCACGACGCCACGCTGGACGAGGTCACCGAGGCCTACCGCGCCGACCCGGACGCCGTCCTGGCCGCGGCCGACGCCCGGTTCGCGGCGCACATGGCGACGGTCGCGGCCGCGGCGTCGGACGAGGAGGCCGAAGGACCGATGCTCCGGGCCCGGGCCGCGATGGCTCTCAAGGAGCGCCTGAAGGCGCTCTGACTCACCGGCTGGTGGTGCCCGCCCCCGTCTCTCCGCCGGCGCCCGCCTCGCCACCACCGGTCGGGTCCGGCGAGGGCTCCTCGACCGGGACGCTCGGGTCGGCGGACGGTTCCTGCGACGGCGTCGGCTCCTGCGAGGGGGTCGGCTCCTGGGAAGGAGTCGGCTCCTGCGACGGCGTCGGCTCCTGCGAAGGGGTCGGCTCCTCGCTCGGGGTGGCCGAGGGCGACGGCGAGCTCGACGGCGTCGGGGTGGGGGTCGGCGACGGCGTGTAGGCCGGCGGCGGGGCCACCTCCTCGTCGGTCTCCGTCGGGGTGGGGGTGGGGGTCGGCGACGGCGTCCGGGAGGGCTCGGGCGACGACGGCGTGCTGCTCGGCGTCACCGCGGGCGCACCGCCGTCGTCGGAGAGCATGCCGGCGATGACCAGGCCGGCACCGCCGAACACGAGCAGCGCGAACACGATGATCGTGACCACGCGGCCCCGGCCGGTGGTCATCTTCTGCCAGAAGGACTTCTCCTCCTCCGGCGGGTCCACCATCGGCGGCGGCACGGTCGCGGCCGCGTCCTGAGCACCGAGCGCGCCGACGGCGGCCGCACCGGCGGCCCCCGCACCGACGGCCCCGATCATGGTCGTGCGCTCGGTCTCGTCGACCACCTGCCCGAGCTTCATCGTGCCGGACCCGGCCGCGCCGGTGACCGGGTCGATGACCTCGGTACCGCCCGCACCCACGCCGAGCTGCATGGTCTCGTCGCTGGTGCCCATCCGGCCCGCGGGCCCGCCGAGCAGGATCGTCACGGTCTCCCGCATCGACTCGGCGGTCGGGAACCTGCGGTTGGGGTCCTTGGCCATCGCCCGCGACACGAGCCGGTCCACCGAGGCCGGCACCGCGGCACGACGGGCCGACGCCGCGGGCACGGGCGCGTTCACGTGCGCACGCAGCACGTCCTCGGCGTTGGCGCGCTCGTACGGCGCGTGCCCGGTCAGCGCGTAGTACGCGAGCGCGCCGACGGCGTAGATGTCGCTGCGCGCGTCGAGCGGCTTGCCGCGGGCCTGCTCCGGGGACATGCCGATGACCGACCCGGCCACGGTGTCGCCGTCACCCTCGCCGCCGGCGGGACGGGTGAGGCCCAGGTCGATCAGGCCCACGGCGTAGGTGCCGTCGGCGCGCTTGTCGACCATGACGTTGCGCGGCGCGACGTCGCGGTGCACCAGGCCGGCCGCGTGCACGGCGGCCAGCGCCTCCAGCAGGCCGTCGATGATCACCAGCGCGTCGCGCCAGGGCAGGCCGGTGTCGCCGGCGAGCTCGGACAGGGACACGCCCGGCATCCGGTTCATGACCGTCCAGGGCACGGCCGCGCCCGCGACGTCCTCCTCGCCCGAGTCCAGGACCTTCACGACACCTGGGTGGTCCACCTGGGCGGAGGCCTCGACCTCGCGGCGCAGGGAGGCGCGGGCGTTCTCGTCGTCGACCAGGTGCGGATGGAGCACCTTGACCACGAGCGGCTGGTCGAAGGGGTCCTCGGGCTCGTCCGGCTCCGGGGGACCGGGCACGTCCGGCGTCGCGTCCGCGTCGGCCTCGGCGGCCGGGGCGGACCCGTCCTCGCCGGGCACCGCGCCCGCCTCGGCCTCCGCCGTCGCCTCGGCGTCGTCTGTCGCGGCGGCGCCCTCGCCGGACTCGTCGTCCTCGTCGGCGGCGGCGCCCTGCACGGCGGCCTCGTCGGCGGCGTCGCCCGCCGCGGCCGCATCGTCCGCGGCTCCGTCGCCGTCCGCGGCTCCGTCGTCGCCCGGTGCTCCGCTGGCCGCGTCGGCGTCGTCCGCCGGGGGCTCGGGAACGACCGGCGGTGCTACCCGCTGCGCGTCGTAGACGGTGAAGGTCGCCCCGGTGCCGAGGACGTCGACCAGCTCGTACTTCTCGCCGAGGACGACGTGGACGGGGAGGTCTGCCGCGGTGTCCTCACCCGTGTTCTCTTCGTTCACTGGTTCACCGGTGTCCATGGGTGCGCATCGAGCAAATCAGTCATTTCGGCTATCTGGGGCATGTCCTTCTCAGGATACGTAGCGGGGCGCGAGCGCACCAACGATGACAGACGGGATGTGTGAGTAGTGCGGAGTATCACGATCGCGGCTGCCGCCACCCCGTCGCTTTGCCAGACTACGCAGATGCGCGACCTCGCACTTCTCCCCAAGGCGCACCTCCACCTGCACTTCACCGGATCCATGCGGGTGCCGACGCTCGTCGACATGGCCGCCGCATACGGTGTCCGGCTGCCCGAGGCGCTCGTCGACAACGATCCCTTGCGCCTGCCGGCCACGGAGCGCGGCTGGTTCCGCTTCCAGCGCCTGTACGACGCCGCCCGGGCGTGCGTGCGCTCCGAGGCGGACATGCGCCGCCTGGTCCACGAGGCCGCGGCCGACGACGCCGCCGAGGGCTCCCGGCGCCTCGAGATCCAGGTGGACCCCACGTCGTACGCACCGTTCGTCGGCGGCATCACGCCTGCCGTGGAGATCGTCATCGACGCCGCCAAGGCCGCGAGCGCCGCCCACGGCATCGAGGTGGGCGTGATCGTCGCGGCGTCGCGCATGAAGCACCCGCTCGACGCCCGCACCCTCGCCCGGCTGGCCGCCCGCCACGCCGGCGACGGCGTCGGCGACGTGGTGGGCTTCGGGCTGTCCAACGACGAGCGGCGCGGGGACACGTCACAGTTCGCGGCCGCCTTCGACATCGCACGCCGCGCCGGCCTGGCGGCCGTGCCGCACGGCGGCGAGCTGCTGGGGCCGGAGCACATCAGCGAGGTCATGCGCGAGCTCGTCCCCGACCGCATCGGGCACGGCGTGCGCGCCGCCGAGGACGAGCGGGTCCTGGCCGGCATCGTGGAGCGCGGCGTGGCGCTGGAGGTGAACCCGGGGTCGAACATCGGCCTGGGCGTCTACGCGGAGGCGGCCGAGGTGCCGTTGCGCACGCTGGTGGACGCCGGCGCCCTGGTCGCGCTCGGCGCCGACGACCCGCTCCTGTTCGGTTCGCGGCTCGTGGACCAGTACGAGATCGCGCGCGACGCCCACGGGTTCACGGACGCCGAGCTCGCCGCGCTGGCGGCGTCGTCCATCCGGGCGAGCCGGGCGTCCGAGGGCACCAAGGCGCGGCTCCTGGCCGACGTCGACGCGTGGTTGCTGGCGCCCGACCCCGCCGACACCCTGAACACCCTCCCGGCGCGTGGCACTGTCACGATTGGGTGACGATAGACCTACCCAACCATCCTGAGCGGCCGCGCGTCGGTTAGAGATACAGGACACTCGCGAGGGGACGACGTCGTCTCGCGGGTGCGGTGCCGCGCCACCCCAGAAGGTGCGGCCGAGGAGGAGTCACGATGCGGGTAATGCACGCAAGGCCGGCCCCTGGTGCGGGCCGGACCGTCGGCAAGAGGGTCCTGGGCACGCTGGGCGCCGTGGCGCTGACGGCGGGCCTGTTGTCCGCCTGCGGCGACCAGGAGGAGCCGCCGTCGGACGCCGGGGCGAGCAGCGCCCCGGCCGAGAGCAGCCCCGGCACGGATCCCGGGAGCTCGGCGGAGCCGGGGGCCGGCGAGCCGACGGCCGGTGAGGACGGCACGGACGGTTCCGACGGCGCCGAGGGTTCCGGCGAGCCGACCGACGACGGCACGACGGCCGAGCCGAGCGACGACCCGAGCGACGCCGGGGACGGCGCGGGCAACGACGAGGACGGCACCGACGACGAGCAGCCCGGCAAGGGTTCGTCCCAGGGGGACGAGCAGTCCGGCGGCAAGGGCGACGGCAAGGGTGAGAACGAGGGCAAGGGCGACGGCAAGGACTCCGCGGAGGAGGAGAAGCCCGACTACGTGGAGCTCGGCGAGACGGGTGAGCGCGTCAGCGCCCTCCAGCAGCGGCTGCAGGACCTGGGGTACTTCGTGACCTCCGTCGACGGCGCGTTCGGCAGCGAGACGCAGCAGGCGGTGTTCGCGCTGCAGAAGGCCGGCGGCCTCTACCGCGACGGCGTGGTCGGCGACGTCACGCAGCAGGCTGCCGACAAGGGCGTGGTGCCGCGGGCGCAGACGTCCTCGGGCAAGGTGCTGGAGATCGACATCGACCGGCAGCTCGTGCTCGCGGTCGAGAACGGCAAGGTCGTCAAGATCATCAACGCGTCGTCCGGCAACGGGGAGACGTACGAGGCGAAGGGCGCCACCTACACGGCGTACACGCCGCGCGGCTCGTTCGCGGTGTACCGCGAGGAGAACCGGATGTACTCGTCGTCGCTGGAGCTGGGCGACATGTGGCGGCCCAAGTTCTTCACGGGTGGCATCGCGGTGCACGGCTCGGCGTCGGTGCCGGCGTTCCCGGCGTCGCACGGCTGCGTGCGTGTGTCGAACAGCGCGATGGACTGGATCTGGGACACCTGGGGCGCGCCGTCGGGCACGCCGGTGGTCGTCTACTGACGGGTCGGGCGCTCCGGTCACCTCGGTGACCGGAACGCCCGGCGCGTACGGGATCTCCTAGAGGGAGACGCCCACCAGGACCGTCTCCGGGACGAGGGTCACGCCGAACCGGTCGCGGACCCCGTCGCGGACCGCGCGCGCGAGCGCGACGACATCCTCGGCGCGCGCCCCGCCCCGGTTGGTCATGGCGAGCGTGTGCTTGGTCGACAGGCGGGCCGGGCTCTGCTCCCCCGCGAGGCCGAAACCCTTGCCGAAGCCGGCGCGCTCGATGAGCCATGCCGCGCTGGTCTTCACGAGCGTGGGGTCGACGGCGCCGAGGCTCGGACCGGTCGACGTCTCCGGCGTCGACGAGCGGACGGGGTACCGGGGGGCGTCCTCGGGCAGGTGCGCCAGGTGCTCCACGGGGATCACGGGGTTGGTGAAGAACGAGCCGGAGTTCCACCGGTCGTGGTCGGGCTCCGCACCGAAGGCGGGCCGGTCCAGCAGCATGCCCTTGCCACCACGCAGGCCCAGCACCGTCTCGCGGACGTCCTTCATCGGCGCGCGCTGCCCCACCTCGACGCCGAGACGACGGGCCAGCTCCCCGTAGCCCACGGGTGCCGACAGCGTGCCGAGCCGGAACTGGAGCTGGACGCTGAGCACCACGTACCGCGGCGAGGGGTACCAGGGCGCGAGCGGGTCGCTCTCGCGGCCCTCGCTGTGCATGGAGTGCTTGAGCAGCGACGTGCGGTACCCGAAGCCCAGCTCACCGACCGAGAAGGTCCGGACCCGCCGCTCCGCCCGGTCCCAGGTGCGCACCAGGGAGACCACACCGGAGAGCTCCTGGCCGTACGCGCCGATGTTCTGCACCGGTGCGGCGCCGACCGTCCCCGGGATGCCCGACAGGGACTCCACGCCGACCCAGCCCTCGTCGACGGCACGCTCCACGAGCGCGTCCCAGTTCTGCCCGGCCGGCGCGCTGATCACGGCGCCGCCGCAGGTGTCGGCGGACTCGACGGTGATCCCCCCGCGGACATCGCGCACGACCACGCCGTCGAAGCCCTCGTCAGCCACCAGCAGGTTGGAGCCGCCACCCACGACGAGCAGCGGCACGCCGTCGTCGTCGGCGGTGCTCACCGCCTCGATCAGGGCTGCTTCCTCCTCGGCCTCGACGTACGAGGCGGCCGGGCCGCCCACGCGGAGCGTGGTGAGGTCGGCGAGGCTGGGCGCCACCGCTTGCGCCTGGACGGTGTCTGCCGGGTATGGGCTCACCGTGCAAGCCTATCTACCTGACGCGTTGGATTTGTGCACATCTTCGACATGGCGTGGGTGATGTCTGCCAAATCTGGAACCTTCCGGTGTCGGCAGACGTGTTCAATGCTCGCACTGGCGGGCCTGCCCGGCACTCCGGGGCCGTGCCCGTCCCTGCACTACCTCTTCACACCGGCCGCGGACGGCAGCGGACGGACCGAACGGGCCACGGCCAGGCCGAGCACCATCGGGACGAGCAGCACGAGGACCGCCAGGCGATAGCCCGTCGTGTGGGCGACGAAACCGATCAGCGGCGGCCCCACGAAGAACGCGGTGTAGGCGATGGTCGAGACCGCCGCGACGCGCATCGCGGCCCGGCGCGGCTCGTCGGACGCGGCGCTCATCCCCATCGGGAAGCCCATCGCGGCACCCAGCCCCCACAGGCCGACGCCGACCAGGGCCAGCCACAGCACCGGCACCAGCGCGAACGTCAGGACGCCGACGAACGCCAGGAGCGCGGAGAGCACGAGCACCGGCACGCGGCCGAACCGGTCGATGGCCCGCGTACCGGCCAGCCGTGCGGTGGTCATGGCCGTGAGGAAGACCGCGAGGCCCACGGCGCCCATGCCGTCGGAGGTGCCGAACCCGTCCACCACCGCGAGACCCACCCAGTCGTTCGCCACGCCTTCCGTCAGCGCGGCGGCCAGCACCACGAGGCCGATGGCCAGGGTGCGCGACTCACGCCACGCGGCGACCAGCCCCGCCACGCCGGACGACGGCGGGGTCACCTCCCCCGGGTCGGCGCCGTCCGCGCCGGTCGTCCCCGCGGTCGCCGTGCCGTCGGGCAGCGCTGCCGCGACCACGCTCGGCGAGAACCAGCGGGTCCCGATCACCACCGAGGCGAACGCCACGACACCGGCCGCCACCAGGTGCCAGAGCACCGGGACGCCCGCCGTCGCCACGAGGGCCCCGACGCCCGCCCCGAGCACCGTGCCGAACGAGAAGCCGGCGTGGAAGATCGGCATCACCGCACGCCCCAGCCGCTGCTCCACGGCGGCACCCTCGAGGTTCATCGCCGCGTCCCACACGCCGGCGCCCACCCCGAACAGGACCAGGCCGAGCCGCACCGCGAGGTGCTCGCCCTGCGCCACCCCGACGCCCGCGACGGTCAGGCCGACGACCAGGAGCCCGGCGAACGAGAGGACCGTCCGCGCGGTACCGATCCGCTCGGCGACCAGCCCCGACAGGGGGATCGCCGCGACGGAGCCGATGGAGCCGGTGAGCAGGAGCAGGCCCATGTCCTGCTCGGAGAAGGAGAGGCCGTCGCGTACGGCCGGCAGGCGGGACGCCCAGCTCGCGAACGCGAACCCGCTGGCGGCGAAGACCACGAAGACCGCGCGGGCGGCGGCGTGTGCAGTAGGCACGGAACTCCTCGGTGCGATTGAATCTCCCGACCGTAGGCCACAACCTGGGATCAGCCCAGCCGATTCCGCGAGGCGAGAGAAGGACACGCGATGAGCCGCCAGACCGTACGACCGACCCTCGCCCGGGTCGCCGAGCTGGCAGGTGTCTCCGTCTCCACCGCCTCGCTCGCCTTCTCCGGCGCCGGCCCGATCACTCCCGAGACGCGGGAGAAGGTGCTGGCCGCGGCGCGCGAGCTCGACTACTCCGGAC
Organism: Promicromonospora sp. NPDC052451; assembly: GCF_044547525.1. Classification (NCBI taxonomy): domain Bacteria; kingdom Bacillati; phylum Actinomycetota; class Actinomycetes; order Micrococcales; family Promicromonosporaceae; genus Promicromonospora; species Promicromonospora sp. NPDC052451. The sequence goes on along the minus strand of NZ_JBIUAP010000013.1, from coordinate 128,434 downwards.
CCAACCCCCTCGGGCGGCAGCTCAGGTCGGGCCGGTCCGGCATCGTGGGCGTGGTGATCGGCGACCAGCTCGGCCGGTCCTTCCGTGACCCGGTCTCGACCCAGGTGCTGCACGGCCTGGTCTCGGCCATCGGCGAGCAGGGGCTCGGGGTGCTGCTCATCCCCGGCATGCCGCAGGGCGCCACCGCGCAGTCCGTGGGGCTCGCCGCCGAGGCGGGGCTGCCCGCCGCCGTCGACCCGCTGGTCGAGGCCGCCGCGATGGACGTGGCCGTGCTCGTCTGGGGGACGCTGCCGGACGACCCGAACCTCGCGGCGCTGCAGCGCCGAGGCGTGCCGGTCGTGATCGGCGAGGGGCAGGACGTACCCGGCGTGCCCGTGGTCGGCGTCGACGACCGGCACGGTGCCGCCGAGGCCGTGCGGCACCTCGTCGAGCTGGGGCACACGCGGATCGCGGAGATCGCGCTGCCGTTCGGGCGGGACGAGCGGTCGGGCCTGGTCGACGCCGACCGCCTGGCCGCCGCGGAACGCACCCCCACCCGCAACCGGCTGGCCGGCGTGCGCGACGTCATCGAGCCGGTCATGTCGTGGGAGACGCCGGCGTCGCTCGTGGAGCACGGGCGCGACGCGGCCACCGAGATCCTGTCCGAGTGGGCTCCTGCACGGGACCGGCCGACGGCGATCGTCGCGCACTCCGACCTGCTGGCCGCCGGGGCCGTCATCGCGGCGCGTGAGCTGGGCCTGCGGGTCCCCGAGGACGTGTCCGTGGCCGGATTCGACGGGCTCGACCTGCCGTGGCTGTCCCCCGACGTGCTCACCAGCGTGCACCAGCCGCTCGTCGAGAAGGGCCGGGCGCTCGGCATGGCCGTCGTCGCGCTGCTCGCCGGGGAGGAGCCGGAGTCGGTGCTGCTCCCGGTCACCCTCGTGGAGGGCACCACGACGGGCCCGGTCCCGGACCTGAGCGACCTCCCGTAACACGCCCCGTCGAGTGCGGGATGTTCGCCCTTCTGGCACACGAGAAAGGGCGAACATCCCGCACTCAACGGGGACGGGTCAGGGGCGGAGCTGCGGGGACGGGAGATAGACCTCGCCGCCCGCGGCACGGAACTGCGCGGACTTGGCCGCCATGCCCTCCTCCGCCGCGGCCGCGAGCGCGGCCTGGGCGGGCGCCCCGCCGAACTCGTCGCGGATGTCCTGCGAGATGCGCATCGAGCAGAACTTGGGTCCGCACATCGAGCAGAAGTGCGCGGTCTTCGCCGCCTCGGCCGGCAGCGTCTCGTCGTGGTACGCCTCGGCCAGCTCGGGGTCGAGCGACAGGTTGAACTGGTCGCGCCAGCGGAACTCGAACCGGGCCTTGGACAGGGCGTCGTCCCGGTCTCGCGCACCGGGGTGTCCCTTGGCGACGTCGGCGGCGTGCGCGGCGATCTTGTAGGTGACCACGCCCGTGCGCACGTCGTCACGGTCCGGCAGGCCGAGGTGCTCCTTGGGCGTCACGTAGCAGAGCATCGCCGTGCCGTACCGGGCGATCTCGGTGGCGCCGATGGCGGACGTGATGTGGTCGTAGCCGGGCGCGACGTCGGTGACCAGAGGGCCCAGCGTGTAGAACGGGGCGCCGTCGCACAGCTGCTGCTGCCGCTCCACGTTCTCGCGCACCAGGTGGAACGGGACGTGGCCCGGGCCCTCGACCATGACCTGGACGTCGTGGGTCCAGGCCCGCTTCGTGAGCTCGGCGAGCGTGTCCAGCTCGGCGAACTGGGCCTCGTCGTTCGCGTCGGCGAGCGAGCCGGGGCGCAGGCCGTCACCGAGGGAGAACGCCACGTCGTAGGCCGCGAAGATCTCGCACAGCTCGTCGAAGTGCGTGTAGAGGAAGTTCTCCTGGTGGTGCGCCAGGCACCAGCCGGCCATGATCGAGCCGCCGCGGCTCACGATCCCCGTGACCCGGTCCGCCGTGAGCGGCACGTACCGCAGCAGCACGCCGGCGTGCACCGTCATGTAGTCGACGCCCTGCTCGCACTGCTCGATCACCGTGTCGCGGTAGATCTCCCAGGTCAGCGCGCTCGCGTCGCCGTTCACCTTCTCCAGCGCCTGGTAGATCGGCACGGTGCCGATCGGGACCGGCGAGTTGCGCAGCAGCCACTCGCGCGTCGTGTGGATGTCGTCGCCGGTGGACAGGTCCATCACGGTGTCGGCGCCCCACTTCGTGGCCCACTCGAGCTTTTCCACCTCCTGGGCGATCGAGCTGTGGACGGCGGAGTTGCCGATGTTCGCGTTGACCTTCACGAGGAACGCCTTGCCGATGATCATCGGCTCGGACTCGGGGTGGTTCACGTTGTTCGGGATGATCGCCCGGCCGGCCGCGACCTCGCTGCGGACCAGCTCGACGTCGCAGCCCTCGCGCAGGGCGACGAACCGCATCTCGGGGGTGACCACGCCCTGGCGCGCGTAGTGCATCTGGGTCACCCGCCGGCCGGGCAGCGCCCGGCGCGGGCGACGTCGTTCGCCCTGCCACTCCTGGGTCGCGGCGCCGCGACGCACCGCGCCGCGTCCGTCGTCAGCCAGGGCCCGGCGGCGGCCGTCGTACTCCTCGGTGTCGCCCCGGGCCACGACCCACGGCTCGCGGGCCGGGCCGAGGCCGCGGACCGGGTCGGAGCCCGGACCCTGCGTGCGGTAGACCCGCACCGGAGGGTTCGGGCTGCCGTCGGGGGACGGCGCCAGCGTGATCTCGGTGACCGGCACCCGCAGGCCGGCGTCGTGCCCGGGATCGGTGCCGTGCTCGTACGCGAGCGTGCGGGAAGGGGTGTGCTCCATCATCAGACTCCTGCTTCCTACGCCGGTGTTAACCGGACAGGTTCAACGGTCCCGGGCCGTCCAGCCCGATCTCAGCCCCTGCGCGGGGCACCCGTGGGATCGCGGACGACGTTAGCACCGTGCCACCGTGCGGGTCTTCTTCGGCCGTGCCCAAAACACTTCTGCGCCCGCGTCCGCTCTGATAGAGAAGGTCGACGGCTCGCTCACCGGGACGTGGGCCCCGAAGCCTGGAGGCAGGCATGTCGGTACGGAGAAGGTTGCGGACCACGGCGTTCGCGCTGGCGACGACAGGAGCACTCGTGATGCAGGCAGGGATCACGGCGAGCGCCGTGCCCGCGGGCTCGGCACCGGACGTGGCGGCGTCGGACAACCGGATCACGCTCACCGCGTGGGACGGGGTGCGGGAGCTCCGCGCGGGTGAGACCACCAACCTGCGTGCGGACGCCCGCGGCGGGCTGGTGCTGGGCCGGGGCGGTGCGGTGGTCGAGTACACCGACCCGTTCGGCGACGGCGGCGCCGTGCGCTACGAGACGGGCCGGTGGACGTCGCCCGTGGTCGAGACCGGGTACCCGGTCGACGAGTCGGTGAGCTCGTGGAACGCGAGGACGCCGACGGGGACGTGGGTCGAGATCGAGTTCCGCGGGCGCAAGGCCGACGGGGCGTGGACGAAGTGGTTCGTGATGGGGCGCTGGGCCTCGGGCGACGACTTCTCCCCCGCGGACGGCGGCGTGGGCGACATCCACCGCACCTCCGTCAACGGCCAGGCCGACGACGACGCGTACCTGTTCACCGACACGTACGTCGCGAAGTCGGGACACGAGCCGCACGCGTTCCAGACGCGCGTCACCCTGTACCGGCCGGAGGGCGCCCGGGTGTCCCCGCGGCTGGACGCCGTGACCACCATGACCAACGAGTACCTGCCCGACACGCACTACACCGGCACCAGCGACTTCACGCTGGGCCGCGAGGTCGTGCTCGACGTGCCGCAGTTCAGCCAGAACATCCACCGCGGCGAGTACCCCGAGTTCGGCGGCGGCGGCCAGGTGTGGTGCTCGCCGACGTCGTCCACGATGGTCATCTACTCCTACGGGCGCGAGGTGCCGCCCGAGGAGCTGGAGGGCATCGAGGCACCGAACGGCGACCCGCAGGTCGACTACGCCGCGATGAACACCTGGGACTACGCCTACGAGGGCGCGGGCAACTGGCCGTTCAACGCCGCCTACGCGAACAGGTTCGGGCTGACGTCGTTCGTGACCCGGCTGCGCTCCCTCGCCGAGGCCGAGCGGTTCGTCGCGGCCGGCATCCCGCTGGTCCTCTCGATCAACTTCACGGCGGAGGAGATGCCGGAGGCCGGGTACGAGACCGACGGCCACCTGGTGGTGCTGCGCGGGTTCACGGCCGACGGCGACCCGATCCTCAACGACCCGCACGGCGCCACGAACGACGCGGTGCGGGTCGTGTACACGCGGGAGAACTTCGAGCGCGTCTGGCAGACCTCGACCGACGGCCTGACCTACGTGTACCACCCGAAGGACGTCGACCTCCCCCGGAGGGTCCCGGGCCTCACCCCGAACTGGTAGCCCTCCGTCGAGTGCGGGATGTTCGCCCTTTTCCGTGTGCCGGAAGGGCGAATGTCCCGCACTCAACGGCGCCAGGGGTCAGCGGGGCGGGATCGGGAGCGGGTCGGACGTGTAGGACGCCGAGGTGTGGCCCGGGGCCGAGACGGTGACGCGGACCGTGAGGTCCGCTCCCCGGTCCCGGCCGGTCACGAGGTAGCGGCTGCCGGTCGCCCAGGCCACCGGCTCACCGTCGCGGAGCCAGCGGTAGGCCACGTCGACGTCGTGCGGCAGGTAGGTGCCGGCGTCGGCGGTCAGGATCCGGCCCACGCTGGGCCGGCCCTCGATCGAGGGTCCCGACACGTCCGCGACCACCGGGTCGTGGAGCTCGACGTCGGCCGCCTTGACGAAGACGTGCCGGTGCGCGAGCCAGAGCTGGTAGTACACGTCCTGCCCCCGGACCACCGTGCGGTCGCCCGGCCCCGAGCCGTCGAACGTCGTGGCGCGGTAGTAGTCCGAGGGCACGTCGTCGTCGGCCACGGCGTAGGTCTGGCCCACGCCCACCGTGTACTCGATGGGCGTCACGGGCTGCACCGGCACGTCCGGGTGCGCCTCGTACGCGGCTGCCTCGGGGTAGGCCCGGCCGAAGACCGGCGCCGGCGCGTCGCCCGCCACGGTGACCGTCTTCGCCGTCGCCGGCACCACCACCGGGCGGTCGGCCGGGTTGTGCAGCCAGGCCAGCGACCCGGCCCACCACACGCCGAGCCACTCGCCCTCGACCCGGTCGACGACGAGCTTGTGCCCGGACTGCACGCGCGCGCTCACGTCGCTCGCGTACGTGGTGCCGTTCGCGCCGTCCGGCTTCCAGCCCGGGTCCTTGGCCAGGGGCGCGTCGGCCGACGGCGCCTGGTACAGGTACCGGAAGTTGGTGCCCGCACCCTCGACGCAGGCGCCGGACCCCGGCGACGCCTCCTCGCAGCCCGTGACCACGTTGACGTTGTCGGCGTACCCCGTGCGCACCTCGACGACGTCGCCCGGCTCGACGTCCGTGGTCGCCTCCAGGTCACCGCCGATCGGCGCGCCCAGCAGCTCGAAGTAGTGGTCCCAGTCCCAGTACGGGCCGGGGTCCCAGTGCACGTTCTTCGTGTACCCGGGCAGGATGCCCGGCACCTGGTCGTGGCCGATGACGTGCGCCCGGTCCAGCGGGATGTCGTGCTCCGCCGCGAGGTGGCGCACCAGCGCCGCCGACGACTGGTACATCGCCTCCGTGAACCACGTGCCCGTGCCGGCCCAGCCCTCGTGCTCCAGGCCGATCGAGTGCATGTTGAGGAACCAGTTGCCCGCGTGCCAGCCGACGTCGGCCGGGTCCAGGTGTGCGGCCACGTGCCCGTCGGACGAGCGCAGCGTGTAGTTCCACGCCAGGTAGGTCGGGTCCTGCACCAGGTTCACGCTGGGCTGATAGGCCGTCTCGGTGTCGTGGATCAGGATGTAGTCGAGGCTCGGGCCACCCTGCCCGGTGCGGTCGGCCTGGTCGTGGTTGCCGTAGTCGCCGGTGCCGTCCGGCAGGTCCGGGGATCCCTTCTCGTACGGCGCCGGGAGCCACTCGCACCCGAGGTCCGCGGGGCAGTCGGCCTGCGGGTCGCTCGCCAGGGCGCTTCCCGGGACGGCGACGTCCGGGTTGCCGGTGAGGATCACCGCGCCGTCCTCGGGGGTCGTGGTGCCCGCGCCGTCGCGCAGCGTGCGGTAGACGTTCGCCGTGAAACCGTCGACGTCGCTCATGCGGGACACGGCGTCCTCCCAGGCACCCAGGTCTGCGGACGACGTGGCCGTCTTCGTGGCCGTCTCTGCCGCGCCGTCGCGGACCGCCTGGGCCTGGTAGGCGGCGAGCAGCGCCGCACCACCGCACACGTTGGCCTGCGCGTCCGACCGGAGCGTGGCCTGGTCCAGACCCGTCAGCGCCGCCGCGCGGGCCAGCTCGGACGTGCCCGTGCGGGCCGGGCCGGGCTTGTCGTTGACGGCCGACAGGGGCAGGCCGTCGCCGTGCGCGTGGCCCGGGCCGGCGTCACCCGCCAGGTTGAACACCCCGTATCCGCCGTCGGTGCTCGCCTGGCCGGCGTGCTGGTCCCAGCGGGACTCCAGGTAGGAGACGGCCTTGAGCAGGTCGGCCGGCACCCCGGTGGCCGACGCCGCGGCGTCGAACGACTCGTCGAGCGAACCGGCGGCGAGCACGGGGGCGCAGGCGACCGTCCCGACGTCCGACGCCGTCCCGCCCGGTGGGGCGGCCGCTGCCGAGAGCGGGATGAGCGGTAGGAGTACCCCGGCCAGCGTGGCCAGGGCTGTGACACGTCGTCGTGACGGCACGCGAGGTTCCTCTCGTCGGACAGGTCGGTCGAGAGAATCACATCGGATCCGGCCCCGCACGGGAAGGGGCAGCGGGTTAAAAGTCCGTGACACGGGCGCCGGGGCGCCCCGGGTCAGAGGCGGACGACGGCCTGGGCGCGGCCCAGGACCTTGGCACCGTCCACCGTGACGGCGAGGTCGACGCGGACCGTGCCCGCCTCGGCGTCGACCGCACCGACCGTGCCGGTGACGTCGATCGACGCGACGCCCGGGTTCGGCACCTCGACGGGCTTGGTGAAGCGCGTCTGGTAGTCGACGACGGCGCCCGGGTCGCCCGCCCAGTCGACGACCAAACCCACCACGGTGCCCATGGTGAGCATGCCGTGCGCGATGACGCCGGGCAGGCCCGCCTCCTGGGCGAACCAGTCGTTCCAGTGGATCGGGTTGAGGTCACCACTGGCGCCGGCGTAGCGGACGAGGTTCGCGCGGTCGAAGGTGACCGTGCGCGTGCCGATCACGTCGCCGACGGCGAGGGTCGCGAGGTCGGGGCGGCTCATGCGTCCGCTCCCCGGATCGCGAGGGTCGAGACGACGGTGGCGACGGGCTCGCCGGGGGTGTCGGCCTCGGGGGACGGCACCTCGACGTGCTGCGGCATCGCGTAGATCTCGCAGCGCGTGGTCACCATGCTGATGGCGCCGCGGGAGACGACGCGGTCCACGTGCAGCACCGTCGTGAGCTCGTCGCCGGCGACGATCGGGCGGTGGTGCGTGAAGCGCTCGTCCGCGTGGACCACGCGCGAGAAGTCGATGTCGGCGGCCGGGTCGCTGATGTACTGCGACTCGGAACGCTGCGCCACCACGACCGCGAACGTGGGCGGGGCGACCAGGTCCGGATAGCCAGAACCCCGCGCCGCCACGAGGTCGTGGTGCGCGGGGTGCGTGGCACCGACGGCAACAGCGAACTCGCGGATCTTCTCGCGGCCTACGGAGTAGGGGGCGTCGGCCGGGTAGACCCGGCCCTCGAAGTCAGGATTCGCCACGTCGGTCGAACGACTGCCTACGAGACTCAGCGAGTCTCGCGGTGCGACGTGTGCTTGCCGCAGCGCGGGCAGAACTTCGCCAGCTCCAGGCGGTCAGGGTCGTTGCGGCGGTTCTTCTTCGTGATGTAGTTCCGCTCCTTGCAGTCCACGCATGCCAGCGTGATCTTCGGGCGGACGTCCGCGCTCTTGCTTGCCATGGCTCTCACCTCCGCGCCTCGAGAGGGAGGCGCCATGTGTCTTCTCGTCGCCCGGCATGGGACGCCGGACGGATGTACTTGCTTGGTAGCGAGGGCGGGGCTCGAACCCGCGACCTCACGATTATGAGTCGTGCGCTCTGACCAGCTGAGCTACCCCGCCGCGCGTGACTGAACGCGAGGCCGTCCGGAGGACGACCCCGCGTCGATCACAGAGCCCCGAAAGGGAATCGAACCCTTGACCTTCTCCTTACCATGGAGATGCTCTGCCGACTGAGCTATCGGGGCGCGAGGAAGACTCTACATGCCCTCCGGCCTGGCGTGAAATCGAATCGGGTGTGAGGTGCGCCGCGCCGCCCGGACGAGCCCCCGGCAAGGGTTCACGGCCAGTCCGGACGGCCTGTCCGGACTGGTGCGGCGGCACGTGGAACGGCTCCGGCACCGGCGATGACGATGCGCCTGGAACGACGAACGGGAGCCCGGCTGACGCCGGACTCCCGTCCATGACTCACGTGGCTGGTGAGGGATTCGAACCCCCGAAGGCTGAGCCGTCTGATTTACAGTCAGATCCCTTTGGCCGCTCGGGCAACCAGCCGTGAACGGTGCCAACCATAGCCCCCCGACCGCGTCTGCGAGAAATCGAAATCGCGCCCCGCCTGGTGACGAGCCCCACAGGCCGGGCCGGGGCTCGCCGGACCGCCCGAGTCCTATGGTGACGGCGTGACACAACACCAGGATCGCTGGGGGCTGCCCCTCGGAATCGGCGCCTACCTGTTCTGGGGCGGGATGCCGCTCTTCTTCCCGCTGCTGGAGCCCGCGGGTGCCGTCGAGATCGTGGCCCACCGCATCGTGTGGAGCCTCCTCTTCTGCCTGATCGTGCTGACCGCCCTGCGCCAGCTCGCCGAGTTCTGGGCCGCGCTGCGCACGCCCCGCGTCCTGGGCACGTTCACCGTCGCGGCGGCCCTGATCGTCGTCAACTGGGGCGTGTACGTGTACGCCGTGCTCAGCGGCCGCGTGCTCGACGCCGCGCTCGGGTACTTCATCAACCCCATCGTGACCGTGCTGCTCGGCGTGCTGGTGCTGCGCGAGCGGCTGCGGCCCGTGCAGTGGCTGGCGATCGGCTTCGGTGTCGCGTCGGTCGTGGTGCTGTCCACCGGGCTCGGCGGGCTGCCGTGGATCTCGCTGTGCCTCGCGTTCTCGTTCGGCCTGTACGGCCTGGTCAAGAACCGGGTGGGCCGCACCGTCGCGGCGCTGCCCGGGCTCGCCGTCGAGACGGTGGTCGCCACCCCGTTCGCCCTCGCCTACCTGGTCTGGCTGGGCGACAGCGGCACCTTCACGGGGCATGGCGCCGGGCACTCGCTGCTGCTCGTGTCCACGGGTGTGGTGACCGCTCTGCCGCTGCTCCTGTTCGGGGCCGCCGCGCGCCGTCTGCCGCTGTCCGTGGTCGGGATGCTCCAGTACCTCGCGCCCGTGCTGCAGTTCCTGGTGGGGGTGCTCGTGTTCCACGAGCACATGCCACCCGCCCGGTGGGCCGGGTTCTTCCTCGTGTGGGTGGCGCTGGTGCTGCTCACGGTCGACGGGATCCGCCGGAGCCGGCGAGCCCCTCGTCCCGGCCTGTCCTGACCCCCTGGTCGCGGTGCGGCGACCGCACCGGCGACCAGGGCCGTCGTCGGACGGATCACATGGTCCCGGGGACCTGGCGGACCGTCACGTTCAGGCGGTTGTACACGTTCGTCACCGCGATGTGCATCACCAGCGCGGCGAGCGCCTGCTCGTCATAGTGCTCGGCCGCGGCGGCCCAGACGTCGTCGGGCACGGGGTCGGAGCTGTCGGCGATCCGGGTCATGGCCTCCGCGAGAGCGAGCGCCGCGCACTCGGCGTCCGACAGGAACGGCGACTCGCGCCACGCGGAGACCGCCGCGAGGCGGTCCTCCGACTCGCCGGCCTTGCGCGCGGCGCGCATGCCGTAGTCGATGCACCAGCCGCAGCCGTTGATCTGGCTGGTCCGCAGGTGCACGAGCTCCAGCGTGCTCGCGGGCACCCCCTGGCCGTGGACCGACTGGCCCAGGCCGTAGAGCGCCTTCACCGCACCGGGCACGATCATGGCCGGGTTCGTCATGCGGGGTGTCACGGTCCGCAGGTGCGGGGTGGTGGACGCCTCGGGGGCGAAGTCGATGGTGCCGGTGGTCGTGCCCGTGGTCGTCTCGGTGCTCATCGCGGTCCTCTCGTCGTGGCCGGAGGTCCGGCCTGTCACACCGGCGCCCTGCGCGCCGTCACCCCTTCGACGACCCCGAGAACCAGGATGTGACAGATGACCCCCGACGAGCTCGCCTCCGCCTTCGAGCAGCACCGGCCGCGCCTGCGCGCGATCGCCTACCGGATGCTCGGCAACCCCGACGACGCCGACGACGCGCTCCAGGAGACCTGGTTGCGCCTGAACCGCACGGGCGCCGACGACATCGACAACCTCGCGGGCTGGCTGACGACGGTGACCGGGCGGATCTGCCTGGACCTGCTCCGGTCCCGCTCGACGCGGCGCGAGGACCCGCTGCCGTCGGGCCGGCCCGACGACACCGCCCCCGAGATCCTCGACGACGACGCCCCGGACCCGGTGCGCGAGGCGGAGCTGGCCGACATCGTCGGTGTGGCCATGCAGGTGGTGCTGGAGAGCCTCGACCCCGCCGAGCGCCTGGCGTTCGTGCTGCACGACCTGTTCGCCGTGCCCTACGAGCAGATCGCACCGGTGCTGGGGCGATCGGTCGAGGCGTCGCGCCAGCTCGCGAGCCGGGGGCGGCGGCGGGTGCAGTCCGACGCGGCCGCGCGGTCGGGTGCCACGGGTCGGGAGGGCGTGGGAGCGGCCTCGCCCGGGTCCGCACCCGGGTCGAGCACGGGCGTCCCGGCGCCTCCCGGCGCCGCACCCCGGGCCGACGCCGGCCGCCGGGCCGCCGTCACCGACCGGCAGGTGGTCGAGGCGTTCCTGCAGGCCTCGCGCACGGGCGATCTCTCGGGCCTGCTGGCCGTGCTCGCGCCCGACGTGGTGCTGCGGGCCGACCACGCCGCCGTGGAGGCAGCCGCCGCGGCCGCCGACCGGGGCGCGCCGCTGCTGGCCCGCGAGGTCCGCGGTGCGGCCGCGGTCGCGGAGGCGTTCCGGGGCCGGGCCCGGCTCGCGGTGCCCGCGCTCATCGACGGCTCCGTCGGGTTCGCCGGCGCGCCGGGCGGCATCCCGCGCTTCGTGTTCACGGTCGTCGTGCACGAGGGGCGGGTCGCGGCGATCGACCTCACGGCGGAGCCGGACGCCGTGGCCGGGATGCGCGTGGTGCTGCTGGACCCGTCCTGAGCGAGCGCTGCGCGTGGTGCGCGATGGCCCGCGCGGGCTCCGGGCATACACCCGGCAACGTCGCGGGCGGGTTCCCGGTCGGTGGCAGAGTGAGCGCATGAACAGCCCTCGCACCGTGGTGGCCGGCCCCGCGACGTGGAACACGATGGTCCGGCTCGACCGGCTCCCCGACCCACGGCCGCACACCGTGTTCGCCCGCGGGTCCGTGCGCACGCTCGGCGGCACCAGTGCCGGCAAGACCCTGCACCTCGCCGACCTGGGGGTACCCGTCAGCCTCGTGACCGACGTGGGTACCGACCCGGAGACCGACCTGGTCCTGGAGGCGCTGGAGCGTGCCCCGGGCGCCGAGGTGCTGGCCCGCCGGGTCGACGGACCGTCGGAGCAGCACCTCAACCTCATGACCGACGCCGGTGAGCGCCTGTCGATCTACCTCGCCGTGCCGGGTGCGTCACCCGCGCCCGACCCGGTGGCCGTCGAGCGCGTGGCCGGGGCCGAGCACGTGGTGCTGGACCTGAGTGCCGTGGGGCAGAGCCTGCTGCCCGCCGCGGCCGCGAGCGGTGCGACGCTCTGGACGGACCTGCACGACTACGACGGCACGTCCGCGTTCCACCGCCCGTTCGCCGACGCCTGCGCGCAGATCTTCCTCAACGACGACGGCACCGACGACCACCGCGCGCTCATGACGTCGCTGCTGGACCGCGGTGCGCGCACCGTGGTGTGCACGCTCGGCGCACGCGGGGCCGTGGCGCTGACCGCCGAGGGCTGGTTCGAGTGCGCGGCCGAGCCCACGGAGGTGGTGGACACCAACGGTGCGGGCGACGCGTTCTTCGCCGGGTTCTTCGCGGCGCACCTGACGGGCGCGGGCACCGCCGAGTGCCTGCGCGCCGGTGCCCGCCAGGCGACCCGCGCCCTGGCCACCCCCCACCTGAGCCCGCTCCTGCAGGACGGCGCCGCACACCAGGCACCGGCTGAGTAACGTTCAGCAGGCCGTGGGGCCGTAACTCGCTGGGTTACGGCGTTGCAGGGCCTGCTGAACGAACGTCAGCACGGGCCGGACCGCGCCGGGCCGGCGAGACCTGCAGCAGGCCGGCCAGGTGCTCGGCCACGCCGTCGTCGTCGTGGTGGCCGACGACGACGTCCGCGCGCGCGAGCACCTCCGCGTGGGCGTTGGCGACGGCGATGCCACGGCCCGCCCAGGTGAGCATCGGCAGGTCGTTGGGCATGTCGCCGAAGGCCCACACGTCCGCGGCGTCGACGCCGAGCCGCGCGCACCAGCGCGCCAGCGCGGCGGCCTTGTCGACGCCGGGCGGCATGAGCTCGGCCAGTCCGACGGCGCCGGAGTACGCCAGGTGGGCGTACTCCCCCACCGCTGCCCGCACCGCCGTGAAGAACGACTCCTGCGCCAGGCGGATCTCCTCCGGCGGGTCCGCGAAGACGCCGGGCGGCGGGACGTAGGCGGGGTCGAGCGCCAGGATCTTGGCCACCGGGCCGCGAGCGCCCGTCGCCCCGAGCGTCTCCTCGACCGGGACCGCCCAGAGCTCAGGGTCCAGCGCGGGCTCGCGCTTCGGGTAGTGCGGGTCGAACGCGACGCCGTCGGGGCGTTCGACCGCAAGCGCGGCGTGCGGCAGCGCGGTCCGGATGCCGCCGACGACGGCGCGCACGGCGTCGTCGTCGAAACCGCAGGTGTCGAGGGTCTCGCCCGAGGCGAGGTCGAGGACGCACGCGCCGCCGATGCAGATGACGCGGCCGTGGCCGCCGACGGCGTCGGCGAGGTGGTTCAGCCAGCGGGGCGGGCGGGCGGTCACGAAGACGACCTCGACGCCGGCCGCGTCGAGGTCGGCGAGCACCTGCCGGGTACGGTCGGAGACCTTGCCGTCGCTGCGCAGGAGCGTGCCGTCCAGGTCGGTGGCGACCACCCGGGGCAGCCGGGCCGGGCTGACGTCCATGCTGACTCCCTGAGCTGCTCCCCGACCTGCTTCCTGGCGATGCACACCACACCCTATCCGGCGCGGCGCGCGGGTCCTCGCCGGCCGGGTACCCGGCCGGTTCGCCGGGTCAGGCGGCGGGGCGCGCGCCCGCGGCCGGCAGCACGACCCCGTCGATGGTCCAGAGCAGGAACTCCCGGTCGACGGGCCTGCCCAGCATGAGCACGCGGTAGGCGACCAGGGCCGGGCCGATCGTGCAGAGCCGCTCGACGTCGGCGTCCGCGGGGATCTCGCCGCGGTCGATGGCTCGCCGGAAGAAGGTCCGGTTGATGGACGCGCGGGGCTCGACGAGTGCCTGCTGCGCGGCGTCGGCGAGGTCGGGGCTGCGGGCGATCATCGAGGCGATGCCCGCCATCACCTTGAGCTTGCGCTCGCTGTCCCGGATGGTCGGCGGCTTGATCATGGCGACGAGGTCCCCGCGCAGCGTGCCGGTGTCCGGCAGCGACGCGTGGTCGAGGTCGCGGCCCTTCATGCACGCGACGGCGTCGAGGACCAGCTCGGACTTGGAGGACCACCGGCGGTAGAGGGTCGCCTTCCCGGCCTTGGCCCGCGTCGCGACCATGTCGATGGTCATGCCGTCGTAGCCCGTCTCCGCCAGGACGTCGAGCGCGGCCTCCAGGATCTCGGGATCGCGGGTGTGGTCCCTCTTGCGTCCGAGCCGCGGCTTCGCCTCGGCCTCGTCGACATGCGTCATCGCCGTCGTCCTCCTCTCTGCTCCCTCAGACCTTACCCGCGGGTTAATACTGAACCAACTGTATCCGGAACTCCTCAGTTCCGTATATGCTGTCACGCATGTCCCAGACTTCAGCACCCGCGACGGACAGCCGTCGCTGGATCACGCTCGTCGTGGTCGGGCTCGCCCAGCTCATGGTCGTGCTCGACGCGACGGTCGTGAACATCGCACTCCCCTCCGCCCAGGCCGACCTCGACTTCTCGGACGGCCAGCGGCAGTGGGTCATCACCGCGTACTCGCTCGCCTTCGCGAGCCTCCTGCTGCTGGGTGGCCGGCTCTCCGACCTCATCGGCCGCAAGCGCACCTTCGTCGTCGGCCTCGTCGGCTTCGCAGGTGCCTCCGCCCTGGGCGGTGCCGCCGCCTCGTTCGAGCTGCTCGTCGCCGCCCGCGCGCTCCAGGGCGTGTTCGGCGCCCTCCTGGCGCCCACCGCCCTCGCCGTCCTGACCACCACGTTCACCGTGCCGCGGGAGCGCGCGCGGGCCTTCGGGGTGTTCGGCGCCATCGCCGGGGCGGGCGGCGCCGTCGGCCTGCTCCTCGGTGGCGTGCTCACCGAGTCGCTCGACTGGCGCTGGAACCTCTACGTCAACGTGCCCATCGCGGCGGTCGCCCTGTTCGGGGCGCTCACGTTCATCCCGCGCATCGAGCGCACGGGCCCGCGACCCCAGCTGGACGTGCCCGGCACCGTGCTCGTGTCCGGTGCCCTCTTCGGCCTCGTGTACGGCTTCTCCAACGCCGAGACCGGCGGCTGGGACGCACCCCTGACCTGGGGCATGCTGGCGGCGTCCGCCGTGCTCCTGGCCGCGTTCGTCGCCTGGCAGACGCGAGCGACGCACCCCCTCCTGCCGCTGTCGATCGTGCTCGACCGCAACCGGGGCGCCGCCTACCTCTCGGTGCTCATCGCGGGGGCCGGGATGTTCGGCATCTTCCTCTTCGTGACCTACTACCTGCAGCTCACGCTCGGGTACTCACCCATCCAGACCGGCCTGGCCTTCCTGCCGATGATCGGGATGCTCGTGGTCGCGGCGCAGCTCGGCACCAACCTGCTCGTACCCCGGTTCGGCCCCAAGCTCCTGGTGCCGATCGGCATGACCCTCGGTGCGGCCGGGATGGTCGACCTCACCTTCCTGGACGCGTCGAGCACCTACGCCACGCACGTGCTGCCGGCCCTGATGATCATCGGCTTCGCGATGGGCACGATCATGCCCGCCTCGATGCAGACCGCCACGCTCGGCGTGGACCGGCAGTTCGCCGGCGTCGCGTCGGCCATGGTGAACACGAGCCAGCAGGTCGGCGGCTCGATCGGGACGGCGCTGCTGAACACCCTCGCCGCCACCGCCGCGGCCGACTACCTGGCGGCCCACGCACCCGTGACCGAGGCCGTCGGCGTCCAGGCAGCGATCACCAGCTACTCCACCGCGTACTGGTGGGGCGCCGGGTTCTTCGCCCTGGGCGCGGTGCTCTCGGCGCTGCTGTTCCGCCGCCGCGGCGAGGGGCTCTCCCTGGCCCACGCGGCACCGGTGGAGCCGGAGCGGGCGGCAGAGCCCGTCCCCGTCGCCTGAACAGCCGTAGACACCGGAACGGCAAGGAGCGGGGGCACCCGGCGACCCCAGAGCACGGGGAGCACTCCTCTGGCCGGACGAGCGAGGCTCCCGTGCGGATCCGTCCGATCCGTGCGGGAGCCTCGTGTGCCGTCGACGCCGACCAGGCGGGGTCGCGCTCTGGTGCGGTCCTACCGGTAGTTGACGAACTGGAGCGCGAAGTCCAGGTCCGAGCCCTTGAGCAGGGCCTGCACCTCCTGGAGCTGATCGCGCGACTTGCTGGTCACCCGGACCTCGTCCCCCGTGATCTGGGTCTTGACGCCCTTCGGACCCTCCTCGCGGATGATCTTGGTGACCTTCTTCGCGGACTCGCCCGCCAGGCCCTCCTTGAGGGTCGCCGCGAGGCGGTACTCCTTGCCCGAGGCCTTCGGCTCGCGGTCGCCGACCTCGAGGGCCTTGAGCGAGATGCCACGCTTGACCAGCTTGGTCTCGAAGACGTCGAGGGCCGCGAGCACGCGCTCAGAGGAGTTGGCGACGAGCACGATGCTCTCGCCGCTCCAGGCGATCGAGGCTCCGACGTTCTTGAAGTCGTACCGCTGCGAGATCTCCTTCGCCGCCTGGTTCAGCGCGTTGTCGACCTCCTGGCGGTCGACCTTGCTGACGATGTCGAACGACGAGTCGGCCATGGTGTGGTGCTCCTTCTGCGTGACACCCGGACGCCCCTGCACGTCCGGTCGGGATCTGCTCACCGTAGCCGCCCCCACGGACCGCGACGAACGCTTTGCGCGGGTGACGTCGGGGCGTCCGGGCGGCCGGTGCGGGGGCGGCGTCAGAGCATGCCGGGCGGCGTACCCCAGTCCGGGCCCGACGTCGGGCCGCCGATGCCGTAGCCGCCCGAGGGACCGCCCGCCATGGCCTCCAGCCGGCGGATGCGGTCCGGCATCGGCGGGTGGGTCGCGAACAGGCGGCCGATGCCGGCACCCCGGAACGGGTTGGCGATCATCAGGTGCGACACGTTGGTCAGGTCGCGGTCCTGGGGCAGCGGCGCACGCTGCGTGCCGGACTCCAGCTTGCGCAGCGCCGAGGCCAGGGCGAGGGGGTCGCCGGTGAGCCGCGCGCCGTCCTCGTCGGCGTCGTACTCCCGGGTCCGGGAGATGGCCATCTGGATGAGCATCGCCGCGATCGGGGCGAGGACCGCCATCGCGATGGCGGCGAGCGGGTTGCCGCCCTCGCGGCGGTCGCCGCCGCCGAAGAACAGCAGGAACTGTGCCAGCGCCGTGATCACGCCGGCCAGCGCGGAGGCGACCGACGACGTGAGGATGTCGCGGTTGTAGACGTGCATCAGCTCGTGGCCCAGCACGCCACGCAGCTCCCGCTCGTCCAGGAGCTGCAGGATGCCCTCCGTGCAGCAGACGGCGGCGTTCTGCGGGTTGCGCCCCGTGGCGAACGCGTTGGGCGCCTTCGTGGGCGAGATGTACAGCCGGGGCATCGGCTGGCGCGCCGCCGTCGACAGCTCGCGCACGATCCGGTGCATCTCCGGAGCCTGCAGCTCGGTGACCGGGTAGGCGTGCATCGCCCGGATCGCCAGCTTGTCGGAGTTCCAGTAGCCGTAGGCGGTGGTCACCAGCCCGACGAGCACAAAGATCCACAGGGTGCCGGACGTCCGCCCGAAGAGGGCCCAGAGCCCGAGGATCACGGCCCACATCCCACCGAACAGCGCGGCGGTCTTCAGCCCGTTGTAGTGCTTGTGCATCGCACTCCTTTCCACCCCCAGAACGCGCGGCCCGCCCGGTGGGTTCCCGCCGGGTGCACCACCCCTGACAGACGATAGTGCCCGGAGGACCTGGGTCCTCCGGGCACTTTCCCTGGGTGATGGCTGGGCGGCAGCCGTCAGCGGGTGCGGCTGATCGTCACCATCTCGTCGCGCGGGACGACCTTGATCCGCTCGCGGCCCTCGGCCTCGCCGAGCGCCCGCTCGTGCGCGTCCAGCAGCTCCCAGCCGGACCACTCGATGTATTCCACGCCCTTGGCGGCGAGGAACTCGGTGACGGCGTCCGGCGAGCCCTGCGGCGCGGTGCGGCCGCCGTCGAGGTCGCCGGGCGCCTCGCCGTCGGCCACGCCCGTGACGTCCTCGACGAGGTGCCGGATGGTCTCCGACGCGTCCGACTTGGTGTGGCCGATGAGGCCCACCGGGCCGCGCTTGATCCAGCCGGTCGCGTAGACGCCCGGGACCTGGTTGCCGTCGATGTCGACGACGCGGCCCTCGCGGTTGGTGATGACGCCCTTGACGTCGTCGTACGGGATCTCCGGCAGGGACGAGCCGAAGTAGCCCACGGCCCGGTAGACGGCCTGGACCGGCCAGTCGGTGAACTCGCCGGTGCCCTTGACGGTGCCGTCGCCCTGCAGCGCGGTGCGCTCGGTGCGGAACCCGACCACCTTGCCGTTCTCGCCGAGCACCTCGGCGGGAGCGTGCAGGAAGTGCAGGTGCAGGCGACGCGACGCCGTGTTCTGCGCCGGGTCCTTGAGCGTCCAGTCCACCAGGGTCTTGACGACCTGCTTGGTCTGGTTGGACGAGTTGATCGCCGCCTCGGAGCCCTCGTCGAAGTCGAAGTCCTCCGGGTACACGACGATGTCGACGTCCGGCACGTGGCCCAGCTCGCGCAGCTCCAGCGGCGAGAACTTGACCTGCGCCGGGCCGCGGCGCGCGAACACGTGCACGTCCGTGACCGGGGAGGCCTTCAGGATCTCGTGCACGTTGGCCGGGATCTCGGTGGGCAGCAGGTCGTCCGCGTGCTTGGCGAGGATGCGGGCGACGTCGAGGGCGACGTTGCCGGCGCCGATCACGGCCACCTGCTCGGCCTCCAGGGGCCAGGTGCGCGGCACGTCGGGGTGACCGTCGTACCAGGACACGAAGTCCGCGGCACCGTAGGAGCCGTCGAGGTCGATGCCGGGGATGTCCAGCTCGGCGTCCTTGATGGAACCGGTGGAGAAGATCACGGCGTCGTAGAACTGCCGCAGGTCCTCGAGCTTCACGTCCACGCCGTAGTCCACGTTGGCCAGCAGGCGGATGTCTCCGCGGCTCAGCACCTTGTGGAGCGCGACGATGATCTGCTTGATGCGCGGGTGGTCCGGGGCCACGCCGTACCGCACCAGACCGAACGGCGCGGGGAGCCGCTCGAACAGGTCGATGCTCACGTCGAGGTCGGTCTTGGACAGGATGTCGCTCGCGTAGATGCCGGCAGGGCCGGCGCCGACGACGGCGACGCGCAGGGGTCGGGTGGTGCTCACGAAGGGGCGCCTTCCGGTCGAGAGGTCAGGAGGGAAGCGAAGGCCGTCCACGATTCTACCGACCGGGTTAGGCGCACCTCACGGGCTCTCGCGGGCTGGACGTGCGGGGGTTGTGGAGAACAACCGGCGGAGACGCAGGAATGCCCTCCCCCGTCGTCGGGAGAGGGCATTCGCACGCCGCGGTGCGCGGCGCGGGTCTCAGATGCCCGAGGCCAGCTGCGAGTCCGCGTCCTGCAGCGTCGTGGCAGCCTGCTCCAGGAACGACGCCATGCCCTCGATACCCTCGATGGCCTGCTTCGCGCCCGTCGTGAACTCCTCGTACGACTGCTGGAACTTGCCCGAGGCCTGGTCCGTCTGGAAACCAGAGGCCACCAGGTTGTTCACCTGCGACGACAGGTTCGTCAGCTGGTCCATGATCGCGGTCTGCCCGTTACGCAGCTGACCAGCGGTGCCCCGAAGCTCCTCGTAGGTCACGTTCATGTTCGCCATGAAATTACCCCTTCTTCAGATCCCGGCCGGCCCCCACGGCCGATCCGACTACCCCGACAGTAACGGCACCCCACACACCGGTCGATGGGGACCCCTACCCATCAGCACCCATCAGCCCGGAGCGGGGACGAGGCCGGTGGAACACCGTGCCGGCCCGTACCGCGGGCCGGATCGCCGGCCCCGGGCGAAATTACCCCACGCCCGGCACGACCGCCACGAATATTGCTGCGGACACGGCGGCGAAACAGCGGCGGGGGCGGTTCCGGACCTGGTCCGGAACCGCCCCCGCACGCGCCGTGCGCGGCGCGGGTCTCAGATGCCCGAGGCCAGCTGCGAGTCCGCGTCCTGCAGCGTCGTGGCAGCCTGCTCCAGGAACGACGCCATGCCCTCGATACCCTCGATGGCCTGCTTCGCGCCCGTCGTGAACTCCTCGTACGACTGCTGGAACTTGCCCGAGGCCTGGTCCGTCTGGAAACCAGAGGCCACCAGGTTGTTCACCTGCGACGACAGGTTCGTCAGCTGGTCCATGATCGCGGTCTGCCCGTTACGCAGCTGACCAGCGGTGCCCCGAAGCTCCTCGTAGGTCACGTTCATGTTCGCCATGAAATTACCCCTTCTTCAGATCCCGGCCGGCCCCCACGGCCGATCCGACTACCCCGACAGTAACGGCACCCCACACACCGGTCGATGGGGACCCCTACCCATCAGCCCACGCCAGAGCCGTTCAGCCGTTGCGGAGCCGGCGTTCGCGCTGCTTCTTCAGCTCTTCCAGGCGCTCTGCGCGCCGGCCCGCGGACATCGCCGAGATGCCGGCACCGGCACCGGCCGCGGGCACGCGCGCGCGGAACGCGCGGACGCCCAGGGTCCACGACGCACCGAGGAGCAGCACCGTCAGCGCACCGAACACGACGTGCAGCACCTCGGGAACGCTCGGGGCGAGCGCACCGACGGCGGTCACCCAGGCTGCGCCGGCCGGCAGCATCGCGAGGATCATCCGCCCGTTCAGGCTCCATCCCGCGACGTAGAAGCGCATGACGCGGTCCGTGAACGGCGTGGGCCGCACGGGCTGGAGCGACAGCGCCACACCGCTCACCGTGGGCGGTCCGATCGTGCTGCCCCACGCCGCCCGGGCGGTGTACGACAGCTTCTCGCCCGCGTAGGACGGGGTGAGCGCCCGCAGCACGTAGGTGAACGAGAGCACGGCCAGCGGCCAGGAGGCGGTCAGCACGTACCAGCCGCCGGCCCCGACAGCGGCCACCAGGATCGGCAGCAGGATCCCGACGAACACGACGGCCTCGACCGGGTTCGAGAGCCTGTCCCCCACGCCCTCGACCAGACCGTCGGAGTCGACGAACGCCAGGTACGGGACCGAACCCACCAGGAGCGTGACCGCGAGCAGCCAGATCGCGGACCAGACCAGACCGATCAGCAGGTAGCCCAGCGGCCGCAGGGCCAGGCTCGCAGACCCGGGCCGCCGCCCGTCGTTCGTCGACCTCGTGCGGTCTCCGGCCACCGTCATCGCTTCTCCCCCTTGATCGCGTCGTCCGGCCGCCCACGCTAGCGTCCGGACCTTGTGCCGGACCACCGGTCCGGCGTTTCTGAAGTTCACCCGCTCGGCCCGGCAGACTAGGGTCCACCAGGTACGCACGACACACGCACGGCACGCCACCAACCGACAGGAGCGCAAGCGATGAGTGACAAGCGGAAGGCCGAGCAGGACGCCGAGCTGAACAGGGCCGCGCGGCCGTCGATGTACGCGTTGGGCGCTGCCGCCGTGATCTGCGTGCTCGGCGTGGTCCTGAACGTCGCGGCGACCGATCTCTTCGTCTCGCTCGGCGGCTGGGTGACCGTCATCGGGCTGATCCTGGTCATCTCCGTCTGGGCCGGGCTGTCCATGGTGCGGCGCACGAACAAGGCCGCCGGCCGGACGGGCGACCAGAGCTCCGACGACTGAGCCGACGACGGACGACGGGGCCGCCCCACCACCGAGGGTGGGGCGGCCCCGTCGTCCGTAGCCGTCATGCCGGACGGGTCACCACTTGCCCGCCACGTAGCCGTCGTGGCCGAACGTGTCGGTCAGGCCGGTCACCGCGGTGTTGATGTTGCCGGGCAGCCCGGTGATCTTGCCCCAGGACCCGCCGGCGCCGCTGGTCGCCAGCGAGTTGCCGCTGCTGAAACCGCCCCACCCGTCGCCGCCGCCGATGCTCGTGCCGAGCTTCGCGGCGTTGTTGCCGAGGGTCGCGGCCTGGTTGAAGACGGCGCCGACGGACGCGATGGACTGGGCGGCGCTGGTCACGCCGTCGATCCGCAGCCCGGACTGGCTCATGTGCTTCATCATGTCCACGACGTCGTCGTTGCCCAGCGCGAACCGCGCCCCGCCGTCCTTGTACGGCAGCGGGAACTTGGAGCCCTGCCACGACTTGAAGGCGTTCTTGTACAGGCCGTTCTTGAACATGCCCGCCACCGCCTTGTCACCGGCCGACCGCACGAACGGGGACTTGAGCACCTCGCCGACGCGCTGACCCTTCGTCATCGCGAACGTCTTGCGCGACGACTTCAGCAGCGCGGCACCGAACTTCGCCTTGGCGGCCGAGTTGCTCATCCGGCCCGCCGTCTGGACCACCGAGCGCGCCTTCGCGTACTTGGCGACCGAACCGATCGCCTTGCCGCCGAAGAGACCCATCACGCCCAGGCCGACGCCGAGCAGCATGGCGCCGAACCCGATCTCGCCGCGGGCGAACTTCACGATGTTCTCGATGATGGAGATGATCGAGCCGATCGCCGCGAGCACCATCAGGACCTGGCCGAGGATCGGCACCCAGGACAGGAAGATCGCCAGGATGCCCGCGATGTCGCAGATGATCTTGAAGACCTTGTAGACGCCCTTGACGACGTTCTTGAACTTGTCCCAGCCGCTGTCCTCGAGCCCGTTGACCTTGTCGCCGCTGACGACCTCCTCGATCTTCGAGATGGCCGTGCGCGCCGCCGTGTCCTTGTCGCCGTGCCCGCTGTTCCACTCCGACTCCGCCTGGGTGATCTGCCCCTGGAGATCACTCACGGCGTTGTTCGCGTTCGTCTGCGCGCGCTGGGCGTCGGCCTTGTCCGCGTCGCTCGCGTCCTTGGGCAGGTCGTCGACGCCGCTCTCGGCGCTCTGCGCGGTGGCCTGGGCGGTCTCGAGGTCCGCCCGGAGGGTCCGCAACCGCTGGGCGGCCGGGTCGGCCTCGTTCTTCGCGGCTCGCAGCGAGGCGCCGTAGCTGGTGAGCGCCTCACCGGTCTGGGAGTAGCGCTGACGCGCCTTCTCGATGTCCTCACGGACCTGGCCGGCGAGCGTACGCGTCTTGTCCATCGACTTCGCCGTGGTGTTCGTGTCGTCCACGATCTGCTGCAGCGTCGTCACCGACCGCGCGATCGCCTCGGCGAGCTCGGTGTACCTGCGGCCCTTCGCCTCGACGGTGCCGGGTTCACCGTCGAGCTCCTCCCACTGCCTGTCGCTCATCGCTGCTCTCCTACATCGTTACCGCGCCCTCGGCGCCCCTTGCCCAGCTCGGATGTCGATCTCAGTGCACGACCGTCCACGGCCGATCCGTCCACCACGACGGTAGAGCCACGCCCGCACCCCGTCGATGGGTACCGCTCCCCATCCGCCGGGCGGTGCCACCGACAAGGCCCGCGCGGCCCGCCGGCGGCGTCAGGCCGTCGCTGGCGCGGTCACCACCGGGGCCACCGCGTCTGCCGCGTCCGCCGGGGCGTCGCGGTCGTCCAGGAACATGATCGAGTCGACGATCTCGTCGAAGAGCATGGCGAACGGCTCGGCCGACGGGATGTCGGGAACGTTGACCCGGACGAAGAGCATCTTCGACGAGTCGGCCGGGTGGGGCATGTGGTACTCGAGGCGCATCGTGAGCACCTCCACCGCCTCCTCCCCCTCGCCGGCCTGGCCCTGCGTCATCTCGGAGATACGAGCGGCCGGCAGGCCGTTGCTCTGCACCGCGACCTCGCCCTCGGGGTAGGCCAGCTTCAGCGCCCCCGCGAAGTCGCCGTCGGCCACCAGCTGGCGGGTGGCCGGAGGCCACTCGTCGTCGGCCATCAGCAGGGCCGCGGGGAACGGCACGCCGGGCGCGAGCTCGAGCGACATCAGGTAGGTGTGCACGCCGATCGACGCCGCGTCCCGCGCGGTGCCGAACATCTCCTCCACCGCCTGACGCCGCATGCGCGCGAGCCGGTCGGCCGGCCCGACCTGCTCACGGACCAGGCGCTTGATGAAGGCGCCGGCCTTCTCGGGGCTGTCGAGCGGGATGTTGACCCAGGTACCGGGCACGATGACCCGGACCTCGCGGCCGAGGACCTTCACGTCGTGGTTCGCGTCCTGCGTCATGCTGCCTCCAGTTCCACGGCGAGTCCCGCGAGCAGGTCGATCATCTCCTGCGGCATGTCGTCGAACGTCCCGACGCTGCGGGCGATCGCGGTCACCTCGACCATGTCCGCGCACCCGGCGGGGAAGACGCCGAGGATCACGCGTTCCTCCAGGACCGCGGTGCCCTCCATCCCGAGGTCGCCGAAGTGGCTGATCATCGAGTGCAGACCCGTGACCTGTCCGGCGTCGGACGTGCCGTCGATGCGGCCCGCGAACGCGAAGTCGTGCTCCTCGGAGTTCTCGACGATGGCCTGGAGCTGCGCGGCGAAGGCGTCGAGCGCGAGGTCCTCCGTGGCCCCCACGGTCACCATCGCGTCGACGGCACCGATCTCGGGGTGCCGCACGAGCACCGCGGTCTGCAGGCCGCCGATCCGGGTGTCCACGACGGCCTTCGCCACGTCGGCGAGCTGCTCGGCGAGGATGTCCGTGACGTCCTCGACCATCGCGTCGGGGCGCTCCGGCACCGGGGCCCCGCTGACCAGGGCCGCGGCGGTGGACCGTGCCCAGTCCTCGATCTGGTCCGGTATCTCTGTCGGGACGACGTGCCACGACTCCGGGAGGCGCAGCTCGAAGCCTGCGATGCGGTTGCTCACCATCCCGCCACCGTACCCGGCAGGCCCGTGATCTTCCCCCAGTCGCCGCCGGCCGCGCCGGTGGCCAGGGAGTTGCCCTCGCCGAAGGTGCCCCACCCGTCGCCGCCGCTGATGGCGGTGCCGAGCTTGCCGGCCCCGACCGCCAGGCTGGTGGTCTGGTGGAAGACCGCGCCGACGGTCGCGATGGACTGCGCCGTGCTCGTCACGTTGTCGATCCGCAGACCGGACTGTGCGAAGTGGCTCATCATGTCCACGACGTCGTCGTTGCCGACCGCGAACCGCGCGCCGCCGTCCTTGAACGGGAGCGGGAAGTGCGAGCCCCGCCAGGACGTGAAGGCGTTCTTGTAGAGACCGTTCTTGAACATGCCCGCCACGGCCTTGTCGCCGGCGGACCGCACGAACGGGGACTTGAGCACCTCGCCGACGCGCTGCCCCTTGGTCATGGCGAGCGTCTTGCGCGAGGACTTCAGCAGCGCCGTGCCGAACTTCGCCTTGGCGGCGGAGTTGCTCATGCGGCCCGCGGTCTGGACCACCGAGCGCGCCTTCGCGTACTTCGCCAGCGAGCCGATCGCCTTGCCGCCGAAGAGGCCCATCACGCCCAGGCCGATCCCGAGGACCGCACCCCAGCTGAAGCCCTCGCGGGCGATCTTCACGATGTTCTCGACGATCGCGATGATCGACCCGATCGCGGCGAGCACCAGGAGCACCTGGCCGAGGATCGGCACCCAGGACAGGAAGATCGCCAGGATGCCGGCGACGTCGCAGATGATCTTGATGACCTTGAGCGCACCCGCGGCCCAGTCCTTGAACTTGTCCCAGCGACTGTCCTCGAGCCCGTTGACCTTGTCGCCGCTGACGACCTCCTCGATCTTCGAGATCGCGGAACGCGCCGCCGTGTCCTTGTCGCCGTGCCCGCTGTTCCACTCGGCCTCGGCGTTCGTGATCTCGCGCTGCAGGTCGGCCACCGCGGTGTTCGCGTTCGTCTGCGCCCGCTGCGCGTCGGCCTTGTCCGCGTCGCTCGCGTCGTCCGGCAGGTCGTCCACGCCGCTCTCGGCGTTCCGCGCGGTGGCCTGCGCGGTCTCGAGGTCGGCGCGCAGCGTCCGCAGCCGGGCCGCGGCCGGGTCGGCCTCGTTCTTCGCCGCGCGCAGCGACGCCCCGTAGGCGCTCAGCGCCTCACCGGTGTACGAGTACCGCTGACGCGCCTTCTCGATGTCCTCGCGCACGTCGCCCGCGAGCTTGCGCGTCTTGTCCATCGACTTGGCCGTCGTGTTCGTGTCGTCGACGATCTGCTGCAGGGTCGTCACCGACCGCGCGATCGCCTCCGCCAGCTCCGTGTACTTACGGCCCTTGGCCTCGACGGTGCCGGGTTCACCGTCGAGCTCCTCCCACTGCCTGTCGCTCATCGCCGCTCCCCCTACTTCTTCGACGCGGCGTCTTCGAGCGCCTTGCCGAGCCCGGCGTCGATCTCCTTGAAGGTGTCCACGATCTGCGTGATGATGTCGGACAGCTTCTTGACGTTCTCGAGCATCTCGCCGCGCTTGATCTCCCACTTGTCGGCGAAGTCGTTCACACGGTCACGCAGCTCGTCGTGGCCGGTGGCGTCGGCCGCCGCCTGGGCGTTGCCGTCGGCGTTCTCCAGCTCGCTCGTGATGGCCTTCAGGTCATCCTTGAGCGCCGTCAGCTGCTCCATGTCGATCGACAGATCGTAGCCAGCCATCGTTCACCCCCTGCTTCCTCGGTCGGGTCTCGTATCTGGGCAGAACCGTATCGGCCACGCTCGCGGGGCGGCCATGGGGAGCACTCCCCATGACCGCCCCGCGAGCGCAGGTCAGCCGTCCGACCCGAGCACCAGCGGCACCTGCACGCGCACGCTCTTGCCCCGTGCCACCCAGGCGCCGCGCCCCACGGGGAACTCGCCCTTGGCGGCGCGGGGCAGCGACGTCTTGAGGATCGTGTCGCCGTCCAGGTTCTCCGGCTGCAGCAGCAGACCCCGGCGGCCGCTCTTGACCTCCGACAGCAGCGGCCACGTGGCACCCCACGAGCCCGTCTCGGCCTCGGCCACGAGCAGGTGGTCCGACTTCTTCATGGCCTTGGTGAGGTCCTGGATCGCCTTGTCCGCCGGCGTCTGGAGGTAGTCGTTGAGCCCCTCGATGACGACGACGATGCCCGGCGTGGTGTCCTCGTCCTGGACCGCCGCCAGGAGCTCCTTGGCCATCTCGGCCACCTTGTCCACGCCCATCGCGACGTCGGCCCAGGCGACCTCGCCCGCGATCGGCGACCGCTGCTGCGCGAACAGGTACAGCCGCGCCCCGGGGTTGGCCCGCTGGACCGACCGCGCGATGTGCACCAGGGCGTTCGAGCGCCCCGACCCCGGAGGGCCGGCCACGACGAGGGTGCCCGTCGGCTCGAAGCCCAGCGGCTCCAGGGCGATGTTGTCCAGGCCGAGCACCGGCTGCCCGTCGATCGCGGGCGGCAGGACCGCCGCGGAGTACTCCGTGGGGAGCACCTTGACCGCGGGTGCGGGCCGCACGCCGGCGCGCCGCATCGACTCGGCGAGCCGGTCGGTGGCGAGCGCCTGCTCCTGCACCGACTTGGTGCCGCCCACCACGGCGACCTGCACCTCGAGCGAGTCGACGACGGCGCGGCCGCTCGGCGACGTCGGCGTCACGATGTCGCGCGGCGCGTTGAACGCGAGGTACCCGTCGTCGGTCATGCGCAGCAGGATGTTGCGCTGCACCAGCGACCGCACGTACGTGGGCACGGCGCCGGACCGGTCCGCGGTGAACACCACGTGGATGCCCAGACCGCGGCCGTCGTTGAGGATGTCGCGGAACGCCTCGAACCACTCGGCGCGGCCGGCGCCCACCTCGTACTCGTCGCGGAAGTTCGAGAACCCGTCCACGAGCAGCAGGATGCGCGGCACGTCCTGGCGGCCGGTGACGTGCCGGTACTCGGTGACGCTCGCGGCGTTCACCGCCGCGAACGCCTCGCCACGGCGCAGCAGCTCGTCACGCAGCATGCGCATCAGGCCGACCACGCGCTCGGTGTCGTCGCCCTTCGCGATGGTGCCCACGTGCGGCAGCGACTCCAGCATCCGCAGCGCGCCGGCCGCGAAGTCGAGGCCGTAGACGTGCACGGGGCCGCCGCGGGGCGTGATGCCCGCGACCGCGGCGAGCGTGCGCAGCGTGGTCGACTTGCCGGAACCACCGGTGCCGTAGACGCCGAGGTGGCCGTCCTGGTCGGGGTTGAAGTACATCGGCGCCTGGGCCTGCTGCTCCGGCATGTCGGCCACGCCGATGAGCAGCTCGGTGTCGGTGCGCTGGTAGAGCCGCGTGAGGTCGTAGACGTCGGCGAGCGAGTCCAGCCACGGGCGGCGCGGGATCGGCAGGCGTCCCCGCTCGAAGGCCTCCTGCACCCGGGCGACCAGGCGCTGCTGGTCGTTGGGGCCGAGGTCCTTCTCCTCCACGGCACCGTCCGACTCGACGACCGGCTCCTCCCACTTCTCCTCGCGGCCGAAGTGCAGGCGCGCGACCTCCACCTTGGCGCGCTCGGGGGCGCGGGTGCTCCAGGCACCGGCGTAGCCGGACTGGAACGCCTGCACGCGGCCGGGACCGGTCTTGACGAGACCACGGCCGGGGATCGAGGGGTCCACGAAGGCGGCGTCCTTCACGTCGACGACGTCGGAGGAGTCCGACTCGTCGGCCATGCGCAGGGCCACGCGCATGTTGGTGTTGGCACGCAGGTTGTCCTTGATGACACCTGCCGGGCGCTGCGTGGCCATGATCAGGTGGATACCGAGCGAGCGGCCACGCTGGGCGACGTCGACCACGCCGTCCACGAACTCGGGCACGTCACCCACCAGGGCGGCGAACTCGTCGATCACGATGACGAGGGCCGGCGGGGTCTCCGGGTCGCCCCGCTTCTCCAGCTCCAGCAGGTCCTTGGCCTTCTTGCGGTTGAACAGGTGCTCGCGGTAGTGCAGCTCGGCCCGGAGGCTCGTGATGGCGCGGAGCACCAGGTGCGGCGACAGGTCGGTCACGAGGCCCACGCAGTGCGGCAGGTTGACGCAGTCCGCGAACGCCGAACCACCCTTGTAGTCCACGAACAGGAACGTCACGCGGTCCGGGCTGTACTCGGCGGCCATGGCGAGCACCCAGGCCTGGAGGAACTCCGACTTACCGGCACCCGTGGTGCCACCGACCAGGGCGTGCGGACCCTGCGTACGCAGGTCGAGGTGCTGCGCGTCCACACCGGCCGACCCGACGATGGCGCGCAGCGAGCCGGGTCGCTTGCGCTTGGCCCCGTGCCCGGTGCGGTCGTAGACGGACAGGTTCTGGCGCCAGCGCTCCATGACGGCGTCGGCGCTCTCGAACAGGTCGTGGCCCAGCAGGGCGGGCATCGTGATCGAGCGCGGCAGGTCGGAGGCGTCCTCGACGATGGCTCCGGCGTCGAACACCGGGGCCAGGCGGCGGCCGTACTCCAGCGCCGTCTTGCCGTCCACCTCCTCCAGCACGATGTCGTCGACCCACCGGCCCAGCCGCACCATGCCGACGCGCGGGCCCTCCTGGGTCACCTCGACGAACGTGCGGCAGGCCGCGGGCAGTGCGGCTGCCTCGGCGGAGATCCACAGCGGGTAGACGCCGGCGTCGGCCCCCATCTCGGCGAGCTGGATGAGCCGGGCGCGGTCCACGTCGATGTCGTCCGAGATGACCACGACCACCGCGGGGACCGGGGACTTCGTACCGGTGTCGGTCTTGTTCTTGCTGCCCACGTCGCCGCCGCGCTCGAGCGCCGCGTTGTCCTCGGCGATGGCACCGCGGCGGCCGCCGCCGCGCGCCGCCTTCAGCCGGGTGGAGATGAGCTCCTCGAGCTGCGCGAGCAGGCGCTGTGCACCGGAGGCGGAGTCGGCGAGGTGGTGGCCCTCGATGGGGCTGTGCGCCGACGACGTGTGCGGGATCCAGGTGAGCCACTGCAGGTGCTGCGTCCACACCGGGCTGACGATGCTGGTCACGACGAGCTCGGAGGGCGAGTGCAGACCGGTGAGCTGCAGCAGCACGGCGTTGAGCGAGCCGACCACGCGCGCGGGCGGTCCCGCGAAGCCGAGCGCACCGGCGTCGTAGAGGTTCTCGACGACGGGCACGCCGTCGACGTCCTCGTACTGCTCGACGAGGTTGTCGAGCACCTCCTGGTACTCCTTCATGAGCTGGCCCTTGCCGCCCGTCTTCACGGTGTTGCGCGACGGCATGGTGCCCAGACCGAACCGGACGTTGAGGAAGCTCCAGTGCTCGGGGCGGCGCGTCCACAGCAGCGGGCCGTGCCGCATGGCCTCGACGTACACGTGCTGCGTCGCGGGAGCCTCGCGGAGGCGGACGCTGCGCTCGGTCTCCTTCTCCTCCTTGAGGACCGTGCGCAGCGAGTCGAGCTTCTCGTCGAACCGCTCGACGTCGCGCTCCAGGCGCTTGCGCTTCTGCCGCTTCTGCGTGACGTGGTTGCCGATCATCATCAGCGGCGCCATGAGCACGAACAGGAGGGACATGGGCCGCTGGGTGGCGACGAACATGGCACCACCCATGAGGACGGGTGCGAGCAGCGCGAGGAACGGGAACTCGGTGGGATCCGTCTCCTTGGGCGCCTCCGGCGACTCGAACTCCTCGCCCTGGTACCGCGCCTCGACGCGCGGCGACCGGGTGAACGAGACCGGTCCGGCCTTGGGCGTCACGCCCGTGATCGTGGCCGGGCGGCGGCTCTCGATGGTCACCGCCGTGTCACCCAGGACCACCCGCTGCGAGCCCTCGATCTTCAGGCGCTGCACGTGCACGCCGTCGACCAGGATGCCGTTGGCCGAGCCGAGGTCCACGACCTCGATGCCGTCGGACACGTCGAGGCGCAGGTGCTGCTTCGACACCATCGGGTCGTCGACGACGACGTCGCACTCCTGCGAACGGCCGAGCACCCACGAGCCCTCCGTGAGCTCGACGGTGCCGCCGCCCTCGATGCGGACGGCCGCGCGGACGGCGTCCGAGCCCGGGTAGTCGAAGCCGGGCATCGCCTGCTCCACGGACGCGACGAACGCGCCCGAGCCGATCCACGCCTCACCGAGCGCGGCGTCCGCCGGCAGCCGGACGGGCCGGTCCTGACCCGGGAGCTGGGCCTCCAGCGTGCGGGGCCGGCCCGCGGCGCCGGGCGCCGACGGGTCCACCCGGGCGATCGTGTCGGCGATCTCACCGATCCGAGCACCGGCGTCCGCGGTCACCACGACGTCGTCGTGGCTACCGTCCGAACGTACGAGCGTCACCTTGACGCGCATGAATCCTCCCCGTCACTTCCGCTTGTCCTGGACGGCGACCACGATCGCGGCCACCACCCCGCCGACCACGCCGCCACCGAGCGTGGCGAGCCATGTGGACCCCGTGGTCAGGACGCGACCCAGCGCCCTGTAGGGGTCGAAGAAATTGCCGGTCCCCGCGCCGGTGAGCAGGACCGTGCCGAAGACCACGACGACGAACGTGATCGCGGCGCCACCGATGACCCAGGCCACCACGACCTGAGCGGTGGTCCGTTCGGGTGCGGTCATGCCGTGGCCCCCTTCTCGTCGTCCGGCTCGTCCAGGAGCGGCAGGTCGGCCGGCGTCACCAGCCGCGAGGCCACCGCGTACTCCACGAGCCGTGCACGGCGGTTGGTCGCGAGCGCACCGGGACCGCCGCGCAGGCCCTTCACGCCGATCCGGTCGAGCTTCTCGCACACGTTGTCGAGCTTGCGGTTGAACCGCGTGCTCGCCCAGCCGAGCCGGCGCGCGGCGGACGCGGACGACGGGATCTCGCTCAGCCCCGTGCCCTCCCGGCGCAGCATGGGCTCCGCCAGGGACACGATGAGCTGCTTCTGGCTCTTCGTGAAGCTGATCGCGCCGATCGTCGTGGCCCCGGAGTCGTCGTCGTCCTCCGAGCGGATCTCGTGGTACGGCGCGTTGTCGAGCTGCGCGGTGATCTCGTACGTCGTGGGTCCGGCCGTGAACACGATCGACGTCGTCGGGAAGACCATGGGCAGCCGGTTGCCCGGCGGGAGCCAGGACTGCACGCCTCCCCCCGCGTCGCACACGGTCGCCGAGATGAGGGAACCGACGTTGGACAGCCACCAGATGCCGTCCTCGTACGTGATGCGCAGGAAGCGGCGGTGCAGGTACGGGTTGTCGTCGATCGCGAGGTCACCCTCGCGCCCGATGTCGAAGGGCGCGCCCTCCTCGGACGGTCGAAACCACTCGCCGGCGAACTCGATCGCAAGGCCGTTCATCCACTCACCTCCCTGTGTCCTCCTCCGGGCGGGATCCCGCCCGGAGCCTGAAATGCCGGTGCGCGCGCCTACGGCGTCACGCAGGCGTCCTGACCGCTCGACGCCTTGCTGGACCGCACCACCATGACCTCGACGCACAGCTGCTGCTCGCCCTTGAGCGGCACCGTGACCGATGTGCCGTTGCCCGGCACCGGCTGGGGGACGGGATCGCCCGTCAGCTCCAGCACGCGGTACGCGTACGTGTCACCCTCCTCCAGCGACCGGGGCGCCGTCCACGAAAACACCGCCTGCTTGCCCTGCACCGTGCCCGTGAGCTCGGCGACCGGCGGGACGTACCCGCCGGCCGGAGCAGGCGGCACGAACGTCGAGGTCGTACCGGTCTCCTCGGCGGTGGGCTCACCGGTGTCCCGGGTCAGGGCCCAGGCCGAGAGCCCGACCACGGCGACCACGACCACGCCGGCGACGAGCGCCCACACGCCGCGGCGCGGCCCCTCCTCCTCGGGCGCCTGGGCGGGCGCCTCCACGGGCTGCTGCCCGACGGCGCCCGCCATCGCCTGCGTACCCTGCGTCGCCGGGTCCGCCGCGCCGCGGTAGACGGTGTCCTCCGACTCGCTGGGCGCCGGCGCCGGGGCCGGACGTGCGGGAGCCGGCGCGTACGCGGTACCCGCCGCCGCGCTCAGCGCGCCCCCGGCCCCGCCCGGGCCGAAGCCGCCACCGGGGCCGAACGCGCTCGGACCCTGGGCCGCGGCACCGGCCGGGTCGATCGTGACGACCTGGCGCAGCCGGGTGCCGTCCGCCTCGGCCTCGTCCTCCTGCATCGCGCCGGACTCGTCCAGCAGGTCGATGGGGGTCACGTCACGCGACAGCTCGACCTGGACCTTCTGCAGCTCGCGCGCGAAGGCCAGCACGGTCGGGTACCGCGAGGCGATCTGCTTCGACATCGCAATGCGCAGCACGCGCTCCAGCGACGGCGGCACGTCGCTGCGGCTCACCGGCGGCAGCTCGTCCTGCGAGATGCGGCGCACCAGGTCCGCCGACGTGTTGGACCCGCCGGGCGTCTCGAACGGTGTGCGCCCGGCCAGCAGCGTGTAGCAGGTGGCGGCCAGGGCCCACACGTCGGTCGCGATACCCGACATCGGCGGGTCGCCGAACGACTCGGGCGGCGACCACGGGATCGACATGCCCTCGGCCGCCGACGCCTCGTCCACCGTGGACGAGATGCCGAAGTCCGTCAGGGCCGGGTGCCCGAACTGCGTGACCAGGATGTTCGACGGCTTCAGGTCGCGGTGCAGGATGCCGAGCCGGTGGGCGGTCTCGACCGCGCCCGCGATCTGGATGGTGATGCGCAGCGCCTCCGCCACCGAGAACCGCTCGGACCGGTAGCGCGCGCCGAGGTTCGGGCGCGAGCAGTACTCCATGGCCAGGAACGGGCGGCCGTCGTTGGCGACGCCCGCCTCGTACATCGTGACGATGGAGGGGTGGTTGCCGAGGGTCGCCATGAGGTCGGCCTCGGCGTCGAACGCCGCCCGCTGCGTGGCGCTGGACCACTCCTTGAGCAGCACCTTGACCGCGACCTGCCGGCGCGGCCGCTGCTGCTCGTACAGGAACACGTCCGAGAAACCACCCGAGCCGATGAGCTTGCGGTACTCGAAGCCCTCGATCTCCGGTGGCGGGGACGGCTTCCTCTTGCTGCTCACGCTTCTCCTTCGTGGGTGGTCGGGCTGGTCGGGGCCGTCACCAGATGCCCTCGAACGTGAGGGTCACGCCGTCGCCCAGGTCCACGACGTCGCCGTCGGACACGAGCTCCTTCTCGTTCGGGTGCAGGCGGCGCGGGGGCTGGCCCGGGCGCAGCAGGGTGGTGCCGTTGGTGGTGGCGAGGTCCGTCACCAGCACGTGCCAGTCCTCGAGCGAGACCTCGGTGTGCGATCGCGAGATGTCCTGCTGCGGGCTGGAGACCGTCACGAGGCGCGGCATCTGGTCGGCCGAGGTGTTGTTGGTCCGGGGGCGCCGGCCGACGATCACCGGGCGGTCGAGCTCGACCACCTGGCCGCCGCGGATCCCGGACGCGCCGCCCGTCGCCGCACCGGACGTCACGACCATGCGGCCCAGCGACGGGCGCGGCGCGAGCGCGGCCTCGGCCGACAGCGGGCTGCCGCACTCCCGGCAGTTCTCGCGGGCGGTCGGGTTGGCGTGGCCGTTCTCGCACGTCACAGCCAGGATCTTGGGGGCGTTCGGGTTGGCGGGCGCCGAGAACTTCGGCGCCGACGGCAAGGAGGCCGCAGCCTTCAGGTCGGCGATCGCCGACGACATCACCGTGTGGCCGTCGTGGTCGTCGTCCTCCTCGGCCCCCGCGCCGACGGCGGCCGCACGGTGCGCGGCGGCGGGCGTGGCTCCGGACCAGCCCGGCACCCCGGCGATCGGGACGCCGGAGATCATGCCGTCCGCCTCGGACGCGACGGGCGCCGCGGGCGCGGGCGCCGGGGCAGGCGGGGGCGGCGGGACCGCGGGCGTGGCGCCCGAGGCCGGGGCGGGCGCCTCCTCCTCGTGCTCCTCGGAGCTCTCGGGCCGCACGGCGGCCGCCTCGACACCGTGCGCCACCGTGGCACCCCACAGGTGCAGGTAGTCGTCGTCATCATCCGGGCCCTCGTCCCCGGCGGGGGTGGCCTCGGGCTCCGGGGCGGCCGGTTCGCCGGCGCTCTCCTCGGCGGGCGTGATCGTCTCCTCGGACGCCGGCACCATCGTCACCGTGCCCAGCGGGGCCGACGTGTCCGCGGACGGCGCCGGGACCGGGTCGGGCTCCACGACCGGCGCGGGCGCCGAGGTCACGGGTGCGGGCGGCACCGCGGGCTCGGGCGGCGAGACCACGGGCCCGGACGACACGACGGGTCCGGACCCGGCCTGAGAGCCAGACAGGGACTCCGCCAGGGACGTCGACTCGTCCACCGCCGAGGGCTCCACCACCTGGTGACGCACCACCCCGGCGAGCACGACACCCGACTCGACCGGCAGGCCGTCCGCGAAGCTGCCGAAGCCCGAGACGCCCGTCGCCACCTCGACGGCCGTGACGCCCTCGACCACCCGCTCGGTCCAGGAGATCACGCCCGCCCCCGACACGGTCTGGGACCCGGCGTCCGTCTCGATGGTCACGGTCAGCCCGTCGCCGCGCGCCACGACGTGCGCGCTCGCCGGCTCGCCCGCCCCCGCGCGCGTGAGCACGACCACGGCGAACGGCGGGACACCCTTGAGGCCACCCACCGCCGACGTCGTCAGGGCACCCAGCACCTCCGCGACACCGGAACCGGGCGTGGCGAGGTCCGCCCACAGGCGCCGGACCGGCTCGAGCGCCTCCGCCCCGGCCCCCTCACCGGGCAGCACGACGACGGCGTCGCCGCGCACGATGACGCGCGCCTTCCCCGTCGTGTACCGGATCCCGGTGCGCTGTCCAGCGTCCGAGGTGCTCATGGTCGCCTCCCTGTTCTTTCCTTGCTCGTGTGTCCCGCCCCTGCCACACCCCCGTGCCAGGCTTCCGGGTCAGACTCTATTGACCCTCTCCGACATCGGCCCTGACATCGTGCCCGGTGTCAGTCCCGCGGGATCGTGTCCTCGTCCGCGAACCCGCCGCGCGGTGCGGTGCTGGACCCCGCGGTCTCGTGCGCCACGCCCGTCGCGTCGACCACGATCACCGTGATGTTGTCCCGCCCGCCCGCGGCGATCGCGGCCTCGACCAGCCGGCCCGCCGCCACCTGCGGATCGGGGTGGCCCAGCATGATCTCGGTGATCTGCGCGTCGGTGAGCTCGCCCGTCAGCCCGTCGGAGCAGACCAGGATCCGGTCGTGCGTGCCGATCGGGATGTACCGGAAGTCGGCCCGTGCCTCGTCCCGGCCGCCCAGCGCCCGCGTGATCACGTGGCGGCGCGGGTGGTTCCGCGCCTCCTCGGCGGTGAGCGTACCGGCGTCGACCATCTCCTGGACCTCGGAGTGGTCCACGCTCACCTGGTCCAGCACGCCGCTGGACAGCAGGTAGGTGCGGGAGTCGCCCACGTTCACGAAGAGCCAGTAGGGCGCGTCGTCGAGGTAGGCGACCACGGCGCCGGTCAGCGTCGTGCCCGCGCCCCGGCCCTGGCCCGACGTCTCGATGGCGCGAACCCGCTCCTGCGCGGTCTCCAGCAGCGCCTCCACGTGGTGCGGCTCCACGCGCTCGATGTCCGACAGGGGACGCAGCGCGTCCAGCGCCGTCGCGCTGGCCACCTCCCCCGCTGCGTGCCCGCCCATGCCGTCGGCGACGAAGAACGCTCCGCCGCCCGCGAAGTAGCCGTCCTCGTTGAGCTGGCGGCGCAGCCCCCGGTCGGAGGCCGCACCCCAGGCGAGCGTCAGCGCGTCGTGGCTCATGCCGCCGCCTGCGGGTGCACGACGACGCGCCGGTCGCCCACGTGGATCGTCGAACCCACCGGCACGCGCACGCGGGCGCCCGGCTCGGCCACGCGCGGCGGCAGACCGGGGGCCGAGACGACCGTGCCGTTGGTGGAGCCCCGGTCCGTGAGCCACAGGCCGGCGGTGTCGACGCCGAGCTCGGCGTGCGTCTTGGACACCGACCGCGTCGGGTCCTCGACCTTGATGAGGATCCAGCCCGAGCCGTCGGGTGCCTGCGGGTTGCGGCCCACCAGCGCCTTCGTGTCGACGACGTAGCGCTCGCCGCCCTCGACCTCCAGCACGACGGCGGTCACCTGCGCCGGCGTCATCGGGCGGCTCAGGTGGGTGCGCGTCATGTCGATGGGCGCCGAGTCCCGCTGCTCGTGCTCGGGCTGCCGCACCGGGGTCGGCGGCTGCACCGGCACCGGTGCCTGCACCGGCGGCTGCGGCGCCACCGGCTGCTGCGGACGGGCCGGCACGGGCGCACGCTGCGTCAGGTCCGGCTGCTGCTGCACGGCCGGCGGCGTCGGGCGCACGGGCTGCTGCACGGGCGGCTGCGCCGGCTGGCCCGGGTGCGGCGTACCGCCCGAACCGGGGTGCGGCCGGCGGATCGTGGCCGGCTCCTCCTGCGGGGGCAGCGCGCCCCCGGCCGACGGGGCACCACCGGCGGACGGCTGACCGGGGATCCCGGTGATCACGCCGGCCGCGCCGGCGCCCGCACCCGCCGAGGAGTCGGGGAACGCCCACGGGTCCTGCTGCTGCGGCGCCGGGGCGGGCTGCGCCGGAGCCTGGCCGCCGTTGCCGGCGCCCGTCCACACCTGCGCGGTCCCGGCGGCCGCCTTCGCCGTCCCCGTCCCCGTGGACGAGCTCGTCGCGGGGGTCGCGGGAGCGGCCGGGGCCGCCGCGACGTCGGACGCCATGAGCACGACGGCGCGGCCGACCTTGTCGTGCCAGCCCTGCCGCTTGCCGCCGCCGTCGAACGCCGGGGAGACGAGCACCAGGATCTGACCCACCAGGCAGACCACGGCGCCGAGGCCGACGATGAGCCAGCGCAGGAACGCGCGGCCGAACCCGATCGGGTCGTGCGCCACGGCGTCGACCGTGCGGATCTTGCAGACGATGTTGCCGATCGTCTTGCCCGTCGCGCCCTCCCACGCCGAGACACCGAGCCAGTAGCCCAGGAGCAGCACGCCGCTGATGAGCTGGGGCACCAGGAGCGCCGACGAGATGGCGTCGGGCGACATGAGCAGCGAGCCGGCACCACCGGCGCTGATCAGCCCGATCATCATGACGATCCAGGCCGCGACCGAGATCACCGCGCCGTCGACGAGCGCCGCGAGGAACCGCCGGCCCGTCCCGGCGTAGGCGACCGGCGCCGCCTGGACCATGCCGATGCCGACCCGCGTGTGCGAGAGCGACTCCGGCACGGTCGTGCCCACGTCACCGGTCTGGGGGCGGGGGAAGGGACGCCCGCACACGCCGCAGTACGGCGAGCTCCCGTCCTGCGTCGAACCACATCCAGCGCAGACCACGTCCGTCATCGACTCTCCTTCGTCCGCCGGGACCCGAGTCCCCCGAGTGCCGCGAGGAACCCGCGGCGTCCACCGATCCGTGCCCAGACGGAACGCAGCGACAGCGCCGCTCGCACCCTCCGTCGTGTGCCTACGGTGGAGCGTAGTCCGCCGACCAGTTCGTCCACCTCTGTCCAGAATGCCTCAACGTCGGCCTGGGTGGGTTCACCACGCCCGAAGACCGTCGCGTCCGCACGGTGGGCGAGGGTGAGCGTCGAGGGCACCTCGTGCGCCCCGGCGATCACGCCCGCGCTCTCGCGGCGCGTCGCACCGCGCGGAACGGTGGTCCCCAGGTCGGTCACGACGTCGACCACCTCGTGCCAGCCACCGCTGATCCGGTCGGCCATCTGCTCGGCGCTGCGGCGACGGGCGCGACGCCGGGCCTTGTAGGCCAGGATCGCCACGATCGGGCCGAGGATCAGCAGCAGCGGGATGCCCACCGCCAGCAGGATGATGCCGAGCAGGCCCCAGTCGAACAGGTCGTTCTCGGCCTCGTCCTTGTCGTCGTCCTCGACGCTGCCGGCCTTGGCCTTGTCGGGCTCCTCCGGCGGCTCCGGGTCCTGGAGCACCGGCGGCTTGGGCACCGTCTGGCTCTTCGGCTCGGGCTGGATCTGCGGCTTCTCGTCCGGGACAGCGTCGATCGGCACCCAGCCGTACTCCTTGAACGGCACCTCGACCCAGGCGTGCACGTCGCTGCCGAGCACCTTCCAGGGCTCGCCCTCCTCGTACTCGCTCTTCTCGTCGGGGTAGAAGCCCATGACGACGCGGGCGGGGATGCCCGCCTGGCGGGCCATGAGGGCGAACGCGACGGCGAACTGCTCGTCGTCGCCCACCATCTTCTCCTCCTCGACGAGCGTGTCGATGCGCTCGGCCGAGTGGCCCGGCCGGGACGGCGTCTGGCCGTCCAGGCCGCTGGACAGCACGCCGTAGTCCTGCAGGGCGTCCCGGATCTGGAACAGCTTGGTCGCCGGGTCGGTCTCCTCGCCCGTGAACTGCACGGTCTTGGCCGGCAGGCCCGGCGGCAGCGCGCCCGGCTCGGTCTCGGGCAGGTCGGCCTCGCGGATGGTGGCCTTCTTCAGCACGTCCTCACCCGGCTCCTCGGTCACCAGGGTGTCCAGGGTGTACGTGTCGCCCGCCTTGACGCCCGCCGTGGTGATGGCCGTGTGCGTGGTCGAGTTGTAGTACGAGCCGTCCGTCTGAGCAGTCGCGTCCGGCCCTGTCCACCGCACGCCGGTCAGGCTGCCGATCTCCGGGACCCACACCCCGCTGTACCCGCTCACGGTGATCTCGAACGTCGCGGGGGTGCCCTCCGCCTGCGTGGCGATCTCCTCGCCGACGCGGGTGTAGAAGCCGGTGTCGCCGCCGTCGCCCGACGCGTCGTAGACCACGCCGTCGTACTGGTCCAGGGTCGCGAGCCGGATCCGGCCGTTCTCCGGCAGGTCGCTGACCGTGAACAGCTCGTCCTCGCGCAGGTCCTTGGCGTAGTGCCGGAACGCCACGAGCGGGCTCGTGAACTCGTGGATGTCGAACGGCGGCACGATCGTCTCGCGCAGCACGGTGCGCTGCCCGTGCGGCATCAGGACGGGTGCAGTGAACCCCGCCGCGACGGCCGCGACGGTCAGGATGGTCGCGCCGGTACGGACGCGGTACCAGCGCAGGCGGCGCGTGGCCTCGCGGCTCGACTCGGTGCTGATCGAGTGCGTGCCGACGCGCGCCTCCATGACCCGCACCGCGCCCCACAGGAGGGCCACGATGGCGATCACGAGACCCTGCACCACCGGCAGCGCGGGGTCGACAGTACCCAGCAGGATCACGCCGACCAGGCCCGCGATCACCGGTACGACGGCCCACACCGCGTGCTTGGCGCGCCAGGAGATGGTCCCGGAGATCAGCGCCACGAGCAGCATGAGCAGGAACGGCACCACGGCGAGGTCGGGGAAGGACCGCATGGGCGGCACCGTGGTGACGAACTG
This sequence comes from Promicromonospora sp. NPDC052451, assembly GCF_044547525.1. Lineage (NCBI taxonomy): Bacteria > Bacillati > Actinomycetota > Actinomycetes > Micrococcales > Promicromonosporaceae > Promicromonospora > Promicromonospora sp. NPDC052451. Next base: position 88,884 of record NZ_JBIUAP010000013.1, on the reverse strand, counting down.
CTTCCAGCCCTCGACCGAACCCAGCAGCAGCTCCCGCAGGGTGTCCAGGGTGGGCACCACGCCGGCGATCGTCGTGTGCGGCAGCGCGAGCGCGCCGCCGAGCAGGAGGTAGGCGAGCACGGCCAGGGCCGTGACGGTCACCGCGGGGAACCTGCGCCACGCGCCCACCCAGGCCACCAGCAGGCCGACGACGGCGCCACCCGCCGTGGGGAGCACGTAGCCCAGCGAACCCCACACGGGGCCGAAGCCCACGGCCACGGCGCCGAGCATCACGACGAGCGCGGCGACGTCGACCAGGGCCAGCCGGGTCAGCGCGCGCGGCTGCTCAGCCTCCTTGCGGCGCGTGGTGCCGCGGCCCGTGCCCGTCCCGTACCCGGTACGGGTGCCGCGGGTGCGGGACGACGCCCGGCCCGCACCGGCAGGCTGCCGCGGGACGTTCCCGCGCGTGTTCTCGTCGCTCATCCGTCGCTCATCTTCTTCAGCGCAAGGGGCAGGTCGGCCAGGCGGCCCAGGGTGAGCACGCCGAGCTCGGCGATGGCGGTCCGGCCGAGGGACGCGCCCGGCACGCACTGGATGGCCATGACCTGCACCCCGGCGGGCACCCGGGCCGACGCCGAACGCAGCTCGGTGGGCGTGACCCGGCTGCCGATGACGAACGCGATCACCGAGAAGTCGGCGGCGGCCATGGCGGCCGAGCGGGCCAGGTCCACCAGCTTGGACTTGCGGGACTCGAGCTCGATCCGGGACAGGTCGTCCATGAGGCGGGTGCGGTGGTCGCCGCGCAGCGTGGCCTCGTTGACCAGCACGGTGACGCCCCGGTCCTCCTTGATAGCCTGCAGGCCGAGGGAGCCGCAGACGCTCACGGCGAGCTCGAACTCGTCGCCGTTCGCGTAGTCCTCCGCGCGCGTGGAGAGCAGCACCGCGAGGTGCGAGCGCCGGGTCTCCTCGAACTGGCGCACCATGAGCTGACCGGTGCGGGCCGTCGTCTTCCAGTGGATGTGCCGCCGGTCGTCGCCGGGCACGTAGTCGCGCAGGGCGTGGAAGTTGACGTCCGAGCTGGTGATGTCGTTGGTGACGCGGCCCTCGAGGTCCTTGAGGAAGCCTGTCGAGGAGCCGGTGAGGTTCTTGACGCGCGGGTGCACGAAGACCTCCTGCTCGTTCGTCCACGTCATCTCGCGGCGCAGCAGGCCCAGCGGGTCGGCCCGCACGGACTTCACGGGGCCCACCGTGATCACGCTGCGGCGACGCGTCGGGATCGTGAAGATCTCCTCGTGCGACCCGCCCCCGGGCAGGCGCGGCACCGGGAACGCGGCCGTGCCGCTCCCGACCGGCAGCTCCATCACCGAGGGGAGCAGCGCGCGGCTCGACGCGTTGCGCACGTCGAGCCGTCCGACGGCGCGGTCGCCCACCGTGACGCGGGCCTGGGCCAGGTCGAGCACGACGTCGTACTTGAACCGGCCGAGCACGAACACGATGGCGCACACGAGCGTCACGGTGAGCACGATCGCGGCGACCAGGACCTCCAGCCAGCCGAGCAGCAGACCTGCCACCCACGCGGCCACGGCCGTGATCGTGACCGCGATGCCGAACGTGCTGAACGTGCGGCGCACGGGGTCGAGCACGCGACCGACCGCCGCCGCCCGCGAACGGGCGGCGGCGGTCAGGGTCACCCAGCCGCGCTGGCCGCGCTGGAGCTGCGCGCGGCCGGCGGCCACGGCTCCGCCGAGGCCGCGCGGCTTCTCCTGTCTCTTCCCGTACCCGGCGCTCGTGCTTCCGGCCGGGAGACCCGTGCTCGTCATGCCGAGGCACGCTCCTGCGGTGCCGCGACGTCGGCCAGGATCCGGGCCAGGATGACGTCGGAGCGGGCGCCCGCGAACTCGGCCTCGGGGTCCAGCACGAACCGGTGGCCCCAGACGGGCTGGGCGAGCTCCTTGATGTCGTCGGGCAGCACGTAGTTGCGGCCGTGCGCCGCGGCCCACACCTTGGCGCAGCGCACCAGGGCCAGCGCACCACGGACCGACACGCCGATCCGCACCTCGGGGGCGTTGCGCGTCTCCTCGCCGAGCCGGCTCACGTACTCCAGCACCGCCGTGTCGGTGTGCACCGTCGTGGCCAGGTCGGCCATCTCGGTCACGGCCTTCGTCGTGATGATCGGCTGCAGCACCTTGCTGCGGTCCTTGACCGCGGCGCCGGACAGGATCTCGACGGTGGACGCGTGGTCCGGGTAGCCCACCGACGTCTTCATGAGGAACCGGTCGAGCTGCGCCTCGGGCAGGCGGTAGGTACCCGCCTGCTCGATCGGGTTCTGGGTCGCGAGCACCATGAACGGGCGGCCGGTCTCGTGCGCGACGCCGTCGACGGTGACCCGGCCTTCCTCCATGACCTCGAGCAGCGCGGACTGGGTCTTCGGCGAGGCGCGGTTGATCTCGTCCGCCAGCACGATGGACGCGAAGATCGGACCCGGGTGGAAGTCGAACTTGCCCGTGTTCTGGTCGTAGATCGTCACACCCGTGACGTCGGAGGGCAGCAGGTCCGGCGTGAACTGGATGCGGTTGTGCGAACCCTGGACCGAGGCCGCGATGGAGCGCGCGAGCATCGTCTTGCCGGTACCCGGCGCGTCCTCCAGCAGCAGGTGGCCCTCGGCGAGCATGCAGGTGAGGGCCAGACGCACCACCGGCGCCTTGCCCAGGACCGCCTGGCCGACGTTGCCGACGAGGCGGTCGAAGGTCTGGGCGAACCAGGCCGCCTGCTCGGGGGTCATCGTGGTCATCTCGTCATTCCCTACTGCTCGTTACTGCTCGTTCGCGGGTGAAAGTCGTGTCGATCATGGCGTGACCGGCCGCCGTCTGCTCGGCGGCCGGTCACAAGTCGGCGGCAGCGCCGGATATTACCCGTTCCACCAGTTGGTGACCCCGTACTCCTTGCCGTCGATCAGGACCCGGACTGGTACACCGGGGTGCCCGAAGAAGCAGTCGAGCTGGACGGAACCGTTGGCCGGGAAGTTGTAGGACTTCCTGGAGCTGCTCTCCCAGGTCCTGGCGTGGTTGATGATGTCGTGCCAGCCCTTGATCTCCGGCGTGTCCTCCGCCCAGCACGCGACCGAGTGGCTACCCGCGTCGAAGTCCGTCACCTTCACCAGGTAGTACGCGCACGAGGCGTGCGAGCACTGGTTGTTGTCGATGCGGCTGCCGTGCGTGACCGTGGCGGTCGGGTTGGGCTTCGCGTCCGACGTGGCCGAGGCGCACTTGCTCGCCTTCTGCCCCTCCGAGTCCGTCACCGTGACACACGCTTCCCGGGTCTGGCTGTAGCCCGCCGACGCCGACTGCGTGCCGCTCTTCTGGGTGCTCGTGATCGCGCCGGTCACCGCCACCGTCGTGGGCCGGCCGTTAGTGGCCGTGGCGTCCCACGTGAACGTGACCTTCTGGTCGCCACCGCTCGCGCTGATCGACGGCGTGGGCGGCGGGCCGTACGGCGTCACCGAGTTCGACGCGGCCGACCAGTCGGAGCAGATGTAGGCGTTGCACGCGCGCACCTGGAACGTGTAGGCGGTGCCGTTGGTCAGGGGGCTGTACCGGTAGGTGTAGCTGGAGTTCCCGGCCTGCCCGCTGTCCTGCGCACCCGCCCCGTTCGCCTGGACCTGGTAGTAACCGCCCGTGCCACGGAACGCTCCGATACCTCGCCAGTCCACCAGGGCGTTCGCGTTGGTGTTGTTGTCCTGTCGTGCCGTCGGGGTACCCGGCGTGTCCGGCGTGCCATAGGGCACCACCGCGTTCGACTGCGCGCTGACCGGGGACTTGCCCGCCTTGTTCTCGGCCTGGACCGTGTAGGTGTAGGTCGAGTCGGTGCTCAGGTCCTGGATGACCTTCTCGGTACCCGTCACGGTCAGGGTGCGGGTCTTGGCGCCGTCCTTGTACTCCGCGAGGTAGTACTGCTTGACCGCGTCACCGTTGTTCGCCGGAGCGGTCCACTTGACCGTGATCTGGCCGCCCACGGCGGTGTTGACCCGCGTGGCCGTCGGGGCCGCGGGCTGCGCCGGGGGTGCCGCCGGGGTCTCCGGCGCGGACGGGTCGCTCCACTCCGAGGGGTCGGGCGCCTTGTTCTTGGCCTGGACCGACACGGTGTACGCCGTGCCGTTCTCCAGACCCGTCCACGTGATCGGGCTGCCCGCGACGCACGTCTTCTGGGTCACGCCGTCCGTCGGGGCCGGGCTGATCTCCAGGTTGACGCACTCGATCGGCGAGCGGTCCGTGTAGCTCCGGTTGGTCCAGCTCACGGTGAGCTCCTGGTTGCCGAACTCGAGGCTCGGCGGGGCGGGCTTGTCCGGCTTCTCGTCCGGGCGCGCCTCCCGGGAGGCCGGGGACGGCTCGGAGTCGCCGACGTCGTTCGTCGCCACCACCGTGAACCGGTACTTCACGTTGTTCTGCAGGCCGTCGAAGGTGCAGGTGGTCGTGGCACACGCGTGCTCCTGCCCGTTCTGGGTGCGCAGCGTGTAACCGGTGATGTCCGAGCCGTTGTTGTTCGGCTGGTCCCAGCTCAGCACCACCGTCTCCGAGCGCACCTCCTCGACCCGGGGGGCGCGCGGGGGCTCGGGCCGGCCGAGCACGGTCAGCTTCAGCGTGCCGTCGACCTGGCGGTCCGGGTCCTTCGTCGCGTCCTGCACCGAGTAGCGCACCATCATCACGCCGTGGAAGTCGGGGTCCGGCGTGGCCACGACCTCGGAGTCGGTGAACGACACGTCCCCCACACCGGTCTCGACCACCGCGCCGGTCACGGTCAGCGGCTCGCCCGGGAACGGGTTGGTGTCGTTGGCGAGCACGTCCACGGACGTGGGCTCGCCCTGGTGCGCGTCCGGCACCTCGTCCGGCGTGGTCTGCACCAGCGGCCGGGTCGAGCCCACCACACGGACGGTGAGCTGGGCCTCGACGGGCGGGTTCCACCCGTCAGCCACGGTGAAGGGCACGGACTGGCTGGTGCCCTTGGGGACCGACGGCTCCACCTGGGCGGAGACGGCGCTGCCCGCGACGGTCGCGGTGATGCCCTCGACACCCGCGATCTCGTACGTCAGGTCGTCCTTGTCCGGGTCCTTGACGTACCGGGACAGGTCCACGGTCGCCTCTTCCCCGGCGGCGACCTCCAGCACCGGCGTGCCGCTCACCTTCGGCGGCATGTTCTTGGCCGGGGTCACGTCGATCGGGAGCTTCAGCACCGCGGTCAGGCCGTCGGGGTCGTCCGGTCCCGAACCGTCGGTCACCTCGAACGTCACCGAGGCCGCACCCGCGTAGTCCTTGGCGGACGTGTACACGACGGTGTCGTAGTCCTCGACGGAGACGGAGCCCTCCAGGGCCTTGACCGTCTTCTCCTCGGTGATGCGCGGCTCCCGGTCCTCACGGACCACCACGTACTCGGCCAGGTCGATGGTCAGCGGCTCACCCGTGGTCGCCTTGAGCGGCTCCAGGCCCGGCTTCACGTGCGGACGGGACTGGTCGCCCGGCACCCGCACGAACGCCTTGGCCTCCAGCCCGTCCATGTCCGTCACCGTGTACGTGATGACCTGCGCGCTCTCGGTGAGCTGGATCTCGAGCTGCTTCTCGTCGGTGACGCGCACGCCCTCCAGGCCCTCGTCCACCGAGACCTCCAGGTCGGCCGCGACGCCGTCCGGGTCCACGTCGTTCGCCAGCACGTTCACGGTCACGCTGGACGAGCCCTGCACGTCGTCGGCCGTGACCACGTCGTCCTGGGCCACGGGCCGCAGCAGGGGCGCGTTGCGGTCCACGTTCACCGTGATGGCCCCGCTCGCGCGGGCCTTGAAGGTGTCCTGGATGCCGTAGTAGAAGGAGTAGGCCCCCTCCTCCTCCGGCGCGGTCAGCACCACGTCGTCCTCGACCGCCTTCGGGTCGACGCCGATCTCCTCGGTGCCCTCGAAGCCCTTGGTGTACAGGCCGATCTCGTCGCCGTCCGGGTCCGTGTCGTTCTCCAGCGCCTGGATCGCCACGGTGCGGCCGGGGCGGACCGTCGTCTGGTCGTCCTCGGCCTGCGGCGGCTGGTTCGTAGCCGGCTTGGGTGCGATGCCGACGCGGACCAGGCCCTCCGCGGGTGCGCCACGGGTGTCGGTGACCTGGTAGGTGAACGTGTCCAGGCCCGCCTCGTCCGACGCCTTGTAGTCGATGAACCCGTCCACGATGGTGGCGGTGCCCTTGCTCGGCGCGCCCGAGATGGAGCTCAGGGTCACGTAGTCGCCGTCGGGGTCGGTACCGTCCAGCGGCAGCGGGATCCGCACCACGCCCTCGGCCAGCACACGGGCCTCGATGTCCGGGAGCTGCGGGGCCGTGTTGGACTCCTCGTCCACGATGTTGATCGTGACCTGGGCGGAGTCCTTCTGGCCGTTGGAGTCCACGACCTCGTACACGGCGTGCACGGTGCCGGCCTCGTCGCCCGCGCGGAAGCGCACGGTGTCCTCGGAGACGAACGCCTCGCCCGCACTGGCCGGCGGGGCCTCCTGCAGCTCGTCGTTGAGGGTGAGCTCCAGCCCGTCGGGGTGCGTGTCGTTCTTCAGCACCGGGATCGTCACCACGTCGCCCGTGTGCACGGTCGCGGTGTCCGGGCCGGCCTCCGGCGGGCGCAGCTGCGCCGGCGCCGGGATCGGCACCACCCGCACCTGACCGGTCGCGGTGCCGCTGCCGTTGCCCACGGTGTAGTCGATGGTCATCGGCCCGTCGAGCCGCTTGACCTCCGAGACCTTGAGCACCTGGTGGTTGAGCACCGCAACCTTCACCGGGGAGTTGTCCGGCACCTCGACGCCCTGCACCACGAGCACGCCGCCGGCGGGGTCGGTGTCGTTGGCCAGCACGTCCACCAGGGCGGTGCCACCGGTGGGCAGCAGCACCTGGTCGGACACCGCCACCGGCACGCCGCCCTGCTCCGGCGGCGTCACGACGTCCACCCGGACCAGGCCCGTCACCGGCTTGGGGCCGTCGGTGATCTGGTAGGTCACGTCGTACGAGCCGGGCTGGTCGCTGAGGAACTTGAACGTCCCCGCGGTGGCGTTCGTCGTGATCTCGGCGTTCTGCTGCTCGGTGACGCTCGTCAGCCGGAGCTTGTCGCCGTTGGGGTCGTAGTCGTTCTTCAGCGGCTCCACCGTGACCGGCTCGCCCGCCAGGACCGTCACGTGGTCCTGGACCGCGATCGGCGCCACGTTGCTCGCGACCACGTCGATCTGGAGCTTGCCCTCCACGGGCATGTTGAAGGAGTCGGACACGGTCACGTCGACGACCTTGCGGCCCACCGTCGTGCCACCGTCGCGGAACTCGATGGTGCCGTCGGGCCGGAACCGGACCTCGTCCAGCGGGTCGGCGGTGGAGGCGTTGGACAGGAACAGGTCGTCACCGTCCGGGTCCTTGAAGTACGGCAGCACCTTGATGGTGCCCAGGCCGCCCTGCCCCACGCGGAGCACCGGCTCGCCCGACTGGACGGGCGCGTTGTTCTCCTCCAGCGGCACCACGTTCACCTTCACGGAAGCCGTGGCGGTGCCGTTCTCGCGGCCGTCGTCGACCTCGTAGTCGAACGACGTGGTGCCGGTCGCGTCGGCGGGCACGTTCGCCTGCAGCGCCGCGCCGTCCAGGACCCGGTCGACGGTGGCGTCACCGTTGACCTCGCCCTCGACCGAGACCGTCATGACGTCGCCGTCCGGGTCCATGTCGTTGCCCAGCACGTTCAGCACCGTCGTGCGGCCCGGACGTACCCCGAACTCGTCGTCCTTGGGCTTGGGCGCCCGGTTGGGCTTGCTGCGGTCCGCGACGAACTGGTCCACCTGCTCCGGGGTCGTGTCCTCCGACTCCGTCTTCTCGCCCTCGGCGTCCTCGGGCATCTTGAGGTCCCAGTCGTCCACCTTCTGGAAGTCGTCGGCGGCCATCCACAGGGTGCCGTCGGCGACGTCGTTCAGGACGATCAGGTTCCGGTTCACGCGGTAGACCAACGTCGCGGCGGCGTCCACGCCCTCCAGCACCTGGTCGACGTCGTTGTCCGGTCCGGGGCAGTCCCGCACCACCTGGCCCGAGCCCGACCAGGCGCCGTAGACGCACTCGCCGAGCTGGACCGGCGCCGACGGGTTGCCCGAGGCCGTGCGCTTCGTGGCGTCCCCGCCGCCCAGCGGCTGCGACACCAGGCCGGACGACGTCGCCACCACGACCACGTCGGACTCGCCCGACGGCTGCTGCAGCATGGCCTGGGCGCCGTCCACCGTGACGGTGTCCCCGCCGGGCAGCACGAGCGTCGCGCTCGACTGGTCCAGCACCACCGGCTGGTCGCCCACCGCGGAGACCTGCACCTCGGCGCCCGGGGACAGGTCCAGGTCGGACTCGTCGACGTCGCCGGCCACGCCCTGCGTGCTCGTGGGGACCGTGTAGAGGGTGCCGTCGGACGGGACCGCCAGGTACACGGTGCCGTCCTTGCCCACCGTGATCGCGCCGCCGGGACCCGCCTTGACGGTGGGCTTCATCTTCTTCTCGTCGAACGCCGCCGAGTCGAAGGGCAGCACCCAGGCGTTGCCCGACTCCGGGTCGTACACGGCGGTGGTCGCGGCGCCCGCGGCCACCTTCGCCCCGGCAGGGAACTTCATCGTCGCGTCCAGCGAGAGCAGGGCAGGGTTCACCGGGCTCGCGGACGAGTCACCCACGTTGTCGAACAGCACCCGCTGCGCGTCCTGCTCCACGTCGAAGCTCGTCGAGCTCGCCTGGAGGTAGCCGTCCAGCGCCTTGGCCTCGTAGTTGAACCGGCCCAGCTTGCCCGAGGCGGTCTGCGTGACCCAGACGCCGGAGTCGTTGAGCTCGACGTCGGCCGTCGCCTCCCCCTCGTAGAGGAGCGCGAACCCGACCAGCCCCGCACCGAAGAGGGTCACCGCACCGATCGACGCCACGGACCGGCGGTTCTCCAACACGCGCGAGACAAAGCTCATGCGCCCCTCCTCGATTCATTGCTCCAGCGAAGATTCCCGCCCGGACGACACACGGGCACGACGGAAGCACCCTACCGGGGCAGGGGGTGAATCGTCCCGCAGTTTCCCTGGGGAGGACTACCCATGCCGCCGGTCCGGATTGTAGGGGTCTGCATGCTAGCCGGGGAGGCTTTTGCACCATCCTGCAAACGGTCTGACGCGTGGTCGGCGCTCTCCTGCGAGGTCGGGGGGTTTGTGGGGGGGGGGGGGGGGGGGGGGGGGGGGCCGGGGGCCCCCCCCCCGGGGGACCCACGGCAGGAGGGGAGAGGGGGGGCG